>CAZZMP010000004.1:0-158478 GCA_964655435.1 uncultured Geobacter sp. | reverse complement strand
TTGGAGGCGACGAGCGGATTTGAACCGCTGAATAAAGGTTTTGCAGACCTCTGCCTTACCACTTGGCTACGTCGCCATTTTGTTTTGAAGAAATAAATTTATACATAATTATTCTGAAGGCTGTCAAGATTATTTGATTTTAAATCTATTTGCAGTTGCTTTGACAGTAAAGAAAGAGTTTCTCTTCAAAAAACGATTCGTTACTATCATTTTCTGTCTGGACAGGTGATTATCGCCATGTTACTTAAACAGACCCTGTCATTAGGCAGATATAATTTCATTTTGAAGGAGCAGAAGCATGTCGGGCCATAATAAATGGAGTACAATCAAGCATAAAAAAGGCGCAGCCGATGCCAAAAGAGGCAAAATTTTCACCAAGATTATCAAGGAAATTTCGGTTGCTGCCAAGCTCGGAGGTGGTGATCCGGTAGCTAATCCCCGTTTGAGAACCGCTATTGATAAGGCCAAGGCAGAAAATATGCCGAAAGACAACATTGAACGGGCAATTAAAAAAGGTGCCGGTGGCATGGAGGGGGTTATCTATGAAGAGATTGTATATGAAGGATATGGCCCTGGCGGGGTGGCGGTTCTTGTTGATGTGATGACAGATAATCGCAACCGTTCTGTTTCTGATATTCGCAGCATATTTACAAAATGCAACGGGAATATGGGTGAGGCAGGTTGCGTGGCCTGGATGTTTGATAAGAAGGGCTTAATCGTATATGACAAGGGTGTTGATTTTGACCAGCTTTTTGAAGCTGCTCTTGAGGCTGGAGCTGAGGATGTGGTTGAGTCTGATGAGCAGATTGAGGTTTTTACAGATCCATCAAGTTTTATGGATGTGAAAGAGGTTCTTGAGTCAAAGGGTTTTAAGCCGCAAAGTTCCGAGATTACAATGATTCCTCAGACACAGATTGAGCTTGATGGTAAACAGGCTGAGAGTATGCTGAAGATGATGGATCGCCTTGAAGATTGCGATGATGTTCAGAACGTCTATGCAAACTTTGATATTTCTGCAGATGAGATGGAAAAGATGATGTAGTTTTATATGGTGGTGTTTATGGAAAATCTGACTATTACAGCAGGAGGCTTCAGTCTTTAGTGCGTGTCCTCGGAATTGATCCAGGTTCCCGTATAACCGGCTATGCTATTGTTGAACAGCAGGGCAGTCGTCTTTTCCATCTGGATAACGGGGCAATATTTACTGATAAAGCCTCAGATTTTCCTGGACGCCTGAAGATGATCTTTGAAGGCATAGTAAAGGTATTGTCTGAATATTCACCCGATTCCGTAGCGGTTGAGGATATTTTTTTTTCAACTAATGTGCGCTCTGCCTTGAAACTTGGGCAGGCGCGTGGCGCTGCAATAGCCGCTGCAGTTAACGCAGGGCTTCCGGTTTATGAGTATACTGCATTACAGGTTAAGCAGGCCGTTGTAGGAGAAGGCAAGGCGGCAAAGGAACAGGTTCAGAGGATGGTAAAAGTGCTTTTAGGTCTGCCGGAGGTTGCACAGGCCGATGCTTCTGATGCCCTGGCTGTAGCAATCTGCCATATAAATTCATATAAATTGCGCAATTATGCAGGGCCTGCGGTAAAACAATCGCGAAGCAAAAGTTCCTGGAGGAATTACCGGCAATGATAGCGCTCCTGACTGGTAAAATTGCCTATAAATCACCGGAATATCTGATTCTTGATGTAAATGGGGTTGGTTACCGGATAATGATTCCGTTTTCCACCTATTATGAACTGCCGGACAATGGCACTGCCTCTCTGCATATCCATACCAGCGTTAGAGAGGATGCAATTCAGCTTTACGGTTTCCGTACACGCACAGAAAAGTCATTTTTTCAGATGCTGATTGCTGTGTCAGGTATAGGCCCAAAGCTGGCTCGTGATATTCTTTCCAACATCCAGCCACCACAACTTGCCGCTGCTCTTATGCAGGCTGATTTGCATAAACTTTCCGCAATCCCCGGTATAGGTAAAAAGACAGCCGAACGCCTTGTGCTGGAGCTTAAAGACAAGGTTGCAAAGCTAGATAACTCCACTATCTCGGCAGCCGAGGCTGTTGGTCGGACATTGCCGGATGCGGGGTTGCTTGATGATGTTACCTCGGCTCTCTTGAATCTTGGATATAAGGAACCCCAGGTTAGAAAGGTTCTTGGTGAGCTTGATTCTGCCGGTGCTGCCAATCTTGAGTCTCTGCTTAAACAAGCTTTGAAAATACTGATGAAATAACAGACCGCAACATTAACTCCGTTCATCATGGACAGATTAATAAGAAGAACGCTCGGATCTGAGAGCTGACGCTACTAAAATCTATCCCTATTTTTTTAAAATGTGCTATACAACATAACTTTCAAGCCATGATTAACCGTAACGTTTAAGGAGTATAAGATGCCGAAATTTATCGAGGGTAATCTTGACGCCACTGGACTTAGCTTTGGTATTATTGTCAGCCGCTTCAACAGCTTTATTAGCGAACGATTGCTGGAAGGGGCAGTTGATGCCCTGATCAGGCATGGGGCGAATGAATCTGATATTACGGTTGCCCGTATACCTGGTGCATTTGAAATCCCTTTGGCGGCTCAGGCTATGGCTGAATCAAAGAAATTTGATGCGGTAATCTGTCTTGGCGCTGTTATTCGTGGAGCCACACCTCATTTTAACTATGTCTCATCAGAGGTTTCAAAAGGTATTGCTTCGGTTTCTCTGCAGACAGGAATACCAGTGGCATTCGGTATTCTTACAACCGACACTATTGAACAGGCGGTGGAGCGTGCCGGTACAAAAGCCGGTAACAAGGGGTTTGATGCGGCAGTTACCGCTATTGAAACTGTAAACGTATTAAAGGTACTCAAGTAGATGGGACTTCGTCGTGAAGGGCGTGAGCTGGCTTTACAGATACTTTACGCCCAGGATATTCTGCACTCGGATCTAAGGGACACCTTTCGTGGATTCAGGGAATTTGAAACTGACCAGAAAACCCGTGAGTTTGCGGAGGCACTGGCTCAGGGGGTGCAGGAGAATCGTGAAGCGATAGACCAGGCGATTGTGGCCAGATCAAAAAACTGGGCGCTATCCAGGATGCCTAAAGTTGATCTGAATATTATGAGGCTGGCTGGATATGAACTTATGTTCAGGCCGGATATTCCCAAAAAAGTCAGTATTAATGAAGCTATTGAAATAGCAAAAAAATATGGAGACAAAGAATCTCCCTCCTTTGTCAACGGTATACTTGATGAACTGATACCCTGCCAGAAGGAGTTGGAGCGGAGTGATACTGCATGACTGATATAAAGGTTGGGCTTATAGGGTTTGGGAACATAGGGGCTGGGGTTGTCCGCCTCTTGAACGAAAATGCGGAAACGATACGTAGAAAGGTTGGATACGGTATCATCCTCAAGCGTATTGCGGATCTGGATATAACAAGCGATCGGGGTGTTTCGGTTGACCCATCAATCCTTACAACAGATGTAAACGAAATCCTTAACGATCCTGAAATAACCATAGTAATTGAACTTGTCGGCGGTTATGAACCGGCAAAGAGTTTTGTTCTGAGAGCCATTGAGGCTGGCAAGCATGTAGTGACTGCAAACAAGGCGTTACTTGCACTGTATGGTGAAGAGATCTATGCCGCTGCAGCAGTCAGAGGGGTAGAGGTGCAGTTCGAGGCGGCAGTTGGCGGCGGCATACCGGTGTTGTCTGCAATCAAGGGTAATATGGCCGGTAACCGCTTTAACTCTATATTCGGAATTCTTAACGGAACCTGCAATTATATTCTGACACGAATGACCCAGGAAGGTGCGGATTTTGATGAGGTATTGAAGAGTGCCCAGCAACTTGGATATGCAGAACCGGATCCTGCCTTTGATATTGAAGGGACAGACACAGCCCATAAACTGGCTGTGCTTGCATCGATATGTTTCGGCACCAGGATTGATTTTGAAGCCATTCATACCGAAGGTATTACAGATATTTCAGGTATTGATATCAGCTTCGCGGCTGAATTCGGTTACAGGATCAAACTTCTGGCGATAGGTAAATTGAGTGATGACGGGAAGCTGGAGGTGCGGGTGCATCCTACAATGATCCCTCTAAACAACCCGCTTGCTGATGTAAATGGTGTTTTTAACGCCATACGCCTTACCGGGGATTTTGTTGGGCCGGTAATGTTTTATGGTCGCGGAGCTGGACAGAATCCGACAGCCAGCGCTGTTACAGGCGACCTTATAGCAATTTCCCGAAGTATAGCAGCAGGAGTTCAGAGCAGAAGGGCAGCTCCGCTAGGTTTCATTGATAACACAGTGGTTACCATTCCTCTAAAACCTGTTGAAGAGATTGTGACAAGTTTTATGCTCCGTTTTACTGCACTGGATCAACCTGGTGTACTTGCAGGGATTGCCGGTGTACTGGGTAAAAACTGTATCAGCATAAAATCAATGGTTCAGACTGCCCGTCATAATGGAGGACAGGCTGTGCCGATAGTCATAATGACACATGAAGCATCTGAAGGCGCCATTCGTAAGGCGCTTGAAGAGATTGACGGCTTTGAGTTTATCAGTGAGAAAAGTCGCCTGATTAGAATAGAAGACAATCTCGAATAAAGATTGCCATGACCCGAGTCAAGATTTGCGGCATAACAAACCCTGAGGATGCCTTTACTGCTGTAGATGCGGGAGCAGATGCCTTGGGGTTTGTCTTTTATAAAGAATCGCCACGACATATCTTCCCAGAAGAGGCTGCAAGGATAATTGACCTCCTTCCCCCATTTGTACAGCCTGTAGGACTGTTTGTAAATGAAGAGCCTGAAACAGTTAACCGCATTAGCCGCTTCTGTCAGCTTGGACTGGTACAACTGCATGGTGACGAAAGTCCTGATTATTGCCTGCAGATCGAAGCGCGGATCTTGAAAGCCTTTCGTGTAAGTTCACTTACCTCACTTGACCCTGTCTCTGAATACAGTCTTACAGGATGCCTTCTGGATGCCTACTCTCCATCTTTTTACGGTGGAACCGGCAAGAGTTTTAATTGGGATATAGCATATCAGGCTGTGAAGCGTGGCTACAGGATAGTACTTGCAGGGGGGCTTACCCCTGATAATGTATCCGATGCCGTACGTCAGGTGCGTCCATTTGCGGTTGATGTCTCAAGCGGTGTTGAATTTGCGCCTGGTAAAAAGGATCCTTATAAGGTCAGGGAGTTTATCAGGAATGCAAAAGCCGATTTTTTCTTGAAGGAGCCTCTCTGATGGAAAATATGGCCAGATTGAAGGAAGAGTACCACTTTACCGAAAGTGATACCCAGAATCTGCTGGAGCTTCTCCCTGTTGCAGAGGAATATCTGAACGGTCTGGCCGGGCATTTTATGGAATACCTGACTGAAATTCCTGATGCACAGTCGATCATAAACCGCAACTCAAGCAAGGATCGGCTTGAGGCATTCCATCGTCAGTGGTTTCGGACGCTTTTTCAGGGGCAATATGATGAGGAATATCTGAAAAACCTGAAAAGAATCGGCCAGGCTCATGTAAGGGTGGGACTCCCTGTCCATTATGTAAATGCAGCTATGAGCCATGTGCGCCATGCCATACAGCATATGATACATGATACTTTTAGTGACAGGGAACAGCGCAGGCTCTACAGGGAATCAGCCGATAAGATCCTGGATCTCAACCTTGCTGTAATGACATCATCTTACCGTGACGAGGAGATGCGAAAGGTATTTGTCTCCCGATCGCTTGAATCATGGCTGATTAAGCTGTCCGAACGTTTTACCTACGGACTTAACCTGATACTGGTGCTATCGCTTGCCGGTGTATCAATCGGTGTAATGGGATTGTTCATAAAGGATCTCACGCATCTTTTTACTGGAAATCCTGAAAAGGCGATCTTTTCTGCCTTGGGTGAAATGCTGATCCTCTGGATGATGATTGAGCTGCTTGAAAACGAGATCAAGAACCTTAAAGGGGGCAGCTTTAATATCCTTGTCTTTGTAGGTGTAGTTGTGGTCGCCATGGTCAGAGAGATTCTTATATCAACCTTGCGGCATGATGATCTGAAGACCCAGGCATTTTTAACTGTCACACTCCTTATTCTCGGGATTGTATATTTTCTGGTAAGTAAAGCCCAGAAGTGTTCCTTTAACAAGGATTGATGGCATTTTGAATCGTGTTGGATCGATGAAGACAGAGCATTGCCGTGCCATAGTGCTTTCAAGGTGTAACTATGGTGAAAAGGATCTGATTGTATCTCTGTTTACGCTTGAGCATGGCCGGTTACGCGGATTTGCAAAAAGCGCCAGGTCAAGCCGAAAACGTTTTGCAGGATTACTTGAGCCAACAAATCAGCTGGAGCTTCTAATTGTTCTTAAGGAAGAAGGACTAAGCAGGGTAGAACGGGTTGAAAATACCGCCTGTTATACAAAACTGCGTGAACAGCTTGAATCTCTGGCACTTGCTATTTATGCATGTGAACTGGTTGAGATGCTTACGCCTGAAGGTCAAAAGTTGCCAAGGCTATTCAGGCTTTTGACTGTAATGATGGAACAGCTTTCATCTGCTGGATTCAAACAGAGCTATCGCCGCTTTTTTGAGATAAATCTCCTGAATATCCTGGGCTATCGTCCGGTTATTACGGAACCTCTGCTAAAGCCTTTAACTGATTGTATGAGAACATCAAACTTTGATAAGGTGCAATTCAGTGATTTGGAATTGAAAGCTGCCGGAATATTTCTGGATAAGGAGATTACTGTTCACTGCCCATATCAGCTTAAAAGTATGACTTTTCTTGAGGAGCTTCTTTAATAGCGAAAGAGAACCAGATGCCAGGCATTGCTTTCTTATTTAAAATATTCATTATCTCGGCTGCCTTGCTTCTTCTGGCAGGTTCTTCTTTTTCTGAGCCAGGTTTTGAGCTGGAGCTTAAAGAGTTAAAAAAACCTTCCATACCTGTTCTTAAAACAAGGAAGAACAATACATCGTCCAGAAAAAAGAAAAAGCCGCGAATCAAGCAAATGGAGCCGGAAGTTACAAAGCCTGAAGAGATAAAGAAGCTGACTGAACCGGTCATGCTTGTTTCAGAACTTACCTTAAAAGCAGCTGATATCTGTCAGCTGGCTGAACGGATGGCTATTGCACTGGCTCATTCAGTTCCTCCCGAAACGCTACTTAATGGTTTGAATTTTAAACCGCTTGCATCAGTAGTTTATGATGAGCAGGGGCTGCTTGTAACCTGTGGCATGCCAGCCGCAGAGGCGTATACCTACAACCGTTTGCTTGCAGAGCATGAAGTTCAGATGCTCAATTTAAAAGGAACAGAATCTGCAGAGCAGGTAGCCAGTGAGATTATTGACTGCCTCGGTCTCTCTTTCATGCTTGAATCTGATGAACATTCAAAAAAAGATGAACTGATATATCTATTTCCTGCCGGCAAGGAAAGGGAACGTCCACTCAGGTTAACCATTCAACCCTGATTATCTAGCGCAATCTGCCTCGCGCATTACCGTACTGGAAAAAAGCGATAAGATTGAATTCATCCTTTTCATAAGTTCTGGGGAAATTACCCATTGGACCGATTAATCTGAGTGTGCGGAAAACCTCATCATCAAGGATTCGACTGCCTGAACTTTCCAGCAATCTTACCTTTACAATCTCACCGTTTTTGTTAAAGGTAATCTTTACCGGAGTAACCCCCTCAACCCCCTTCATTGCCGCTTCCTGCGGATAACGCCATACACCGTAGACAGCAGTCTCGAAACGTCTGAGGAATGAACCAAACTGGATGTCATCAGTATTTAAAAAGCGGGTGTTTCCCTTATCAATATCTTCTGCAAAACGTCGGCGATAGCTTTCCTCAAGTTTTGCCATCCTGCTTGCGCTGGGCATCAGATTCGGTTGGGGTCTTGTGCCACCTCCTGCAGCTTGCTGCTGGGTCTGAGGTTTTCGGCGCAAAAGCTCATTGACCGATGTTGAAGTCGGTTCGGATGGTTTTGTGGAAGGAGAAGCAGAGGCTTGCTGACGAGATGATTGCGCCGGTTTGGAAGACCTGGATTGGGCGAACTGTGAAGAAGGTTTGGGAGCAGTTTCCTTTATGACGCGACGACGTTTATCAGATGGACGGGCTACATCGGCCTTCTTTGGCAAATCCTGTGCTTTAAGCTCTGGCATATCCTGTAGATCGATGAAGGTAGGCTCTGAAATCTGTTGTCGCTCTTTTTGAGGCCAGAAATACAATGCAGCAAAACCGGCAATATGCAGCAGAACAGAAAGCATCAGCAGGTAGATGAACAGTTTTTCAATATACTGCTCTGATGAAAGCCCTCTTGCCAGTGGTGCATCCTCCTTAAAATTGGAAAGGGGATGCTTAATCCGCATCCCCTCAGGTCTTTTCTTACTCTCCGCTCTGACGTTGACCTCAAAGGTCCTCTGGCGAGTTCCTTCACAGATGGGTCTCAATATGCACTTCAGGCAAATCCCGCGTACCGAGGGCAGCACACCAGTGCAGGGAACGATCCCCGTTTCAACAAGTATTCCGCCCGGGCGCTACAGGTTACAACGGGCAGAGCAGAGAGCAACTTTGTACAATTTCATCCTAGACCCAGCGGTTATTTTTTTCAAGTGCTTTTGTAGCAGTGTGTCAGCAGCATAATAGAATATCTGCTTAACTGTTTTTTAGAAAATTCTGTAACAGCTCAAGATCAGACATCATCTTTTGAAAACCGGCAAAGGTCAATGACTGCGGACCATCAGAGAGGGCTTTTTCAGGTTCCGGATGCACCTCAACCAAGACGCCATGGGCACCTGCGACAAGAGCTGCCTTTGCCATCGGAATAACCAGAGAGCGTTTGCCAGTTGCGTGTGAAGGGTCAACCATAACAGGAAGGTGAGTCAATTCTTTAACGAGTGGTACCATTGCAAGATCAAGAGTGTTGCGGGTAGCTGTCTCGAATGTACGGATGCCTCGCTCGCACAGTATGACCTGATCGTTGCCTTCATCCAGTATATATTCCGCCGCAGCCAGAAACTCTTCAATGGTTGCTGACATCCCACGTTTAAGTAAAACCGGTTTTTTGATCCTGCCGACTTCTCTCAACAGATCAAAATTCTGCATGTTGCGGGCTCCTATCTGCAGGAGATCCGCATATTGAGCCACCAGACCGACGTTATCCGGGCTCATGACCTCAGTGACTATAGGAAGTCCTGTTGCTTCGCGAGCCTTTGCCAACAGTTTTAGTCCTTCCTCCCCTAGCCCCTGAAAGGTATGAGGACCGGTTCTAGGTTTAAAAGCCCCGCCCCTTAAAAGATCCGCACCGCTTTCTTTAACGAAATGAGCTGTTTTAAGGATCTGTTCCTCTGATTCAACAGCACATGGGCCGCCAACAACTACCGGTCGTTCACCTGCGCCTATTTTGACTCCTGCTACATCAACAATTGTATCTTCAGGATGAAAGTCGCGTGAGACAAGTTTGTATGGTTTTGATACATGTATTGCCTGCTGAACACCAGGCAGATCCCTTATGGTGGTGTCATCAACATACCCCTTGTTACCTAGAACTCCTATGGCTGTTCTTTCGCTTCCAGGGATAGGGGCTGCGTTAAATCCCATATCGCTTACGGTGGAGATGACCTTGTCAATATCTGCCTGGGTTGCATTATGAGCCATTACGATAAGCATTAAAGATTCCTTTCAATCAGCCTTTTTATGGATGAGATTACGGTTGCCGTTTGGAGAGTTGCTGGAGGCGTGCCATCTGCAATATGGTAACCTTGCGTCCATCCAGTTCAATTATTCCTTCTTCCTTTAGTTTGCGGAAGGTTCTGGATACCGTTTCACTTGCAGTTCCTAGGTGTGCGGCAAGTTCTCCCTTGCTAACTCCAAGATCCAGATAGGTGATGCCGCCAAAATTTGTTGATTTTTCAGCTGCCCGTTTGATTAGAAAAGATGCCAGGCGTGAGGCTGCATCTGCAAATGTGAGTTCTTCTATCTGTCGTACAAAACGACGGAGAGCCAGAGATAGAGAAACCACAAGATTCAGTGCGAACTGTGGCTTGGTAGCCATCAGATCCATAAAACCCTGTTTGGGGAGAAACAGAGCCTCGCCAGCTTCTATGGAACGCGCATCAGCCGGATATGTTCCATCTCCGAAAAAGGCAGCTTCTGCGAAGGTTTCACCGGGATGAACATGGTGAAGCAACTTTTCGCGTCCATCCGGCGTTGTGTGGCACATCTTTATATATCCGGTAACAAGCAGATAGAAACCTTGAGCCTGCTCCCCCTCGGTAAAGAGGGTTTCACCCTTGCCAAAGGTCCGGCGCACTGCAATTGAAGCCAAAGATTGCAGATCGGCATCTTTTAGACCAGAGAAAAGCAGAGAGTTTTTCAGTATCGGGACAAGTTCCATCTTATTTAAGAAACTGTTCAACCTTTTCTGCCACCTGTTTCGGTGTCATTCCAAACTTCTCCGCCAATACTTCTGCAGGGGCAGAGGCGCCAAACTGTTCCCAACCGATAAACAGCCCTTCTTCGCCCAGCAGTTTGCCAAAGGACTCGCCACGGCCGGCCTCAATGGCCACCCGCTTGACCCCTTTTGGCAGTACAGAAGCGCGGTATTCTGCTGATTGAGCCATAAAAGTGCCAACATCCGGCACTGATAGCACCCGTGCTCCAACCCCTTTGTCAGCCAGCAGCTGGGCAGCATCCAAAGCAAGGGAAACCTCTGAACCGGATGCCATCAGCACTACTGCAGGATTGGAACTGTCTGCCAGAATATAGCCTCCCATGAGAGGCAGAGTTTGATCAGCTCCATCAATATGAGGTAGAAGGGGAAGCTTCTGGCGGGTCAGGATAAGAGCTGTAGGGCCGTTATGATATTTAATCGCTGCATACCAGGCAAGTGCTGTTTCAACAGCATCAGCAGGACGAATCACCTGTAGGCCGGGGATCATCCTCAAGGAAGCGGTATGCTCAATCGGCTGGTGGGTCGGACCGTCCTCGCCCACGGCAAAGGAATCATGCGTAAAGATGTAGACCACTTGTTGTTGCATCAGGGCGGACAGACGCACTGCCGGACGACAGTAGTCGGAGAATACCAGGAATGTGGCGCAATATGGAATAAAAGAGCCGTAAAGCGACATTCCGTTACAGATTGCACCCATGGCATGCTCGCGGATACCAAAGTGCAGGTTGCGACCGCCAAACGCGCCAGCCTGTACTGAACCAGCACCCTTGATATCACTGTTATTTGAGGGGGAGAGGTCAGCAGAACCGCCTGCTAGCGCAGGCAGCAACGCTGCTGCCTTTTGCAGCACAGAGCCGGACAAAGAGCGGGTTGCGCCATCCTTACCGGCTACGCTAGACAGCAGTTCTTCAGCCAGATTCTCAGGCACCTGCTTTTGCCAGAGAGCATCCCACAGGGTCGCTTTTTCTGGATTGGCAACACGCCAGGCAACAAAACCTTGCTGCCATGCATCATACCCTGCCTTCAGCTCAGCCACTCGCTTTGCACACTGCTCAGCAACATCCGCAGGCACGGTAAACGGTTTCTCCTCCCAGCCCAGATTGGCGCGGGTGGCTTCGATCTCATCCTTACCGAGTGGTGAACCGTGGGCACCGGAGGAATCCTGTTTGTTGGGCGCACCGTAGGCGATATGAGTAGTTGCAATGATAAGTGAAGGCTTGTTGGTCTCGGCAATGCCGTTCTGAAGGGCTGCAGTGACCTGATCATGGTCATGGCCATCTACCTTCTGGAGATGCCAGCCAGCTGCCTCAAACCGTTTGGCAACATCCTCAGACCAGGCCAGATCTGTTTTGCCTTCAATGGTAATATTGTTGCTGTCATAGAGATAAACCAGATTGCCCAGCTTGAGGTGACCAGCCAGGGCGGCTGCCTCGTAGGATATCCCTTCCTGCAGGTCGCCGTCGCCAATAATGGCAAATACACGGTGGGTGATAGGTGAAAAATCCGGTGTGTTGAACCGTTCAGCGGCCATCTTCGCTGCCAGAGCCATGCCTACGCCGTTTGCCACACCCTGACCAAGAGGGCCGGTGGTTACCTCAACCCCTGGAGTATGACCGAACTCAGGATGCCCTGGGGTCTTGCTGCCCCATTGACGAAAGTTTTTCAACTCTTCCATTGAAAGGTCAAACCCGAACAGGTGCAGCAGACTATAGAGCAGCATGGAACCATGGCCAGCAGAAAGAATAAAACGGTCACGGTTGACCCAGGTTGTGTCAGCAGGATTAAAGCTCATAAAACCGCCCCACAAGGCAACCGCCATATCTGCAGAGCCCATTGGCAGACCGGGATGACCGGAGTTGGCTTTCTCAACGGCATCGGCGCAAAGAAGGCGGATAGTATTGGCGCAGCGCAAAGCTTGCTCGGTATTAATAGGGGTAGACATCGGTACTGTTCCTTTCAGATGAGTGTTAAAAATGAGTGTAGCCAAAAGCGGATGGCTGGAAGTTTGTTCCATCAGGCAGGATTGCTTGAACCTGCCTTGAGTCAAACACTTTACCAACAACCGTAAGCGGAATGCCAGCAGTTTTTGATATTTTCCGGATAGCTGAGTGGTTACAAGGGGGAGCAGTAAAGCAGAGTTCGTAATCCTCACCGCCGCTGATTGCCAGATGCCAGGGAAAGACAGGCTGTATGGCAGCGTAGGCTTGAAATGCAGGAGAAAGAGGAAGTTGTCCAAGCTGAATCTCTGCGCCGCAACCGGACTGTTCACAGATATGCCCCATGTCAGCCAGCAGACCATCGCTGATATCAATCATGGCACTAACCAAACGTGATTCTGCCAGCTTTAATCCAAGATCACAACGCGGGGTTGGGTCAAGGTGCCGTTGCAGCAGATAATCATCAGCCTGCCCCAGCCGCCTGCCTTCAATCAACAGCTTCAGACCCAGGGCAGAATCCCCCAGCGTGCCGCTGACCCAGATCTCATGATCAGGTTGTGCCCCGCCCCGTTTCAGGATTAATTCAGGCCGCTGCTCGCCTATGATAGTTACGGAGATCACCAGACCACTCTTTGAACCACAGGTGTCACCGCCAGCCAGAATGCAGTTATGGTCTGCAGCCTGTTCAGCCAGACCATCCAGAAAGCCTTCTATGGTTGCAAGCGGAAAACCGGCAGGGATAGCCAGGGAGAGGAAAAACCAGCGAGGCAGAGCCCCCATGCTGGCAATATCAGAGAGGTTAACTGCCAGAGACTTGCGCCCCAGCAGCCGAGCTGAGCCAAATCCCGGATCAAAATGAACCCCCTCGGCCAGCAGGTCAGTGGAGACCAACAGTTGACAGACAGACGTGGGGGAGAGCAGAGCGGCATCATCACCGATTCCCAGCTCAGGCGAAGAAGGCTGGGGAAAACGGGCGCGGATCTGATCGATCAGGCCGAATTCGCCCAGGGAGGAGAGGGAATCAACAGATTTCATGGCAGATTGAGTACCACTTTAAGATCACTACGAACCTGCTCTGCAATTTCAAGACAGTGCTGGCAGATGCTTCTATCGGGCATGAAGTGGGGCAAGACGCTGGCTAAAGGATATTTTGAAGGCAGGTAGATTGAATCCAGCAAGTCTGTCTCATCATCCGTTATGGAGAGAACAACTCCTGCCCCTCTAACTCGTGCTGCCAGTTCACTAATGCTGTGTGTTTTAGACAGTCCGACTGCTTGTTCAATGAGATATGCCTTAAGGTATTTTTCTACTGCCTGTTGTACGTTTTGCAGGCAAGGGTTGCAGAGTTCACTTTCAAGTAGCACCCTGGCAGACTTCAGATTATCGTCAGCGTACTGCAACCAAAGTTCAGTGTCTTTTCTCATACACCACCTCACCTTTATTGATCTCCTGCATAAATGCTGCTGACGGATCATATGGAATTGAAACAGGAATCAGGTCAATTGGGATGATACTGGATATGCCACGTAATTTTTTTCTTAACGCAAGTGCCAGGGTCAGATAATCGTCACTGGAGTTACAAAAAACAGCGAGGTCAAGATCATGAGGATTTGAGGCGTGCACAAATGAACCAAAAATGATGACCTTCTCAACCGTATCATCAGCTTTCAGAGCAATCACCAAATCATCCTTCACCTGCTTTTTATCAATATGCGCCATGATATTCTCTCATTGGATATGGAAGACATGTACTAAGTGCCTCTGGAGTCAGGTGCGGATATTCGGCAAGGATTTCTTCTCTGGAAACACCTGCTGCGTAGAGCTCTAAAACAAAGTCAACATAGATGCGGGTGCCACGAATAATCGGCTTACCACCCAAAATAGCCGGGTCTGCTGTTATTAAAGATGCCATGGTAATGCTCCTCCTAAGATATGCGGTTCATCTCATGTATTAATACAACTAGCAGAATGGTTCAACCTGGAAAAAACAGTTTTAGTGCGCCTCGCTCCAGTTTCTGCCCCAGTTTATATCTACCTTTAGCGGCACCTTCAGCTCAATTGCCTGTGACATCTCTCTGTTAACCAGCTCCTTCATCTGTTCAAGTTCTCTCTCTGGCACCTCAAATACCAGTTCGTCATGTACCTGCATGATAAGACGGCTTTTAAGACCTTCCGTTCTGATGGCATGGTCAACCTTAATCATAGCTTTTTTTATGATATCAGCCGCTGAACCCTGAATAGGATAGTTAATTGCGTTCCGTTCTGCAAACGAACGAATGTTGCCATTGCTGCTGTTAATATCGCTTATAGGCAGTTTACGCCCCAAAATCGTTTTTACGCAGCCTGTTTCTCTTGCCTCCCTGATGCATGAGTCCAGATAGCTAATAGCTCCGCTGTGACGTTCTTTGTAGGCTGAAATGAACTTCTCGGCCAGGTTACGTGCAACGCCCAGCTGTTTGGCAAGTGAAAAGGCCCCTTGTCCGTAGATTATTCCAAAGTTTATCGTCTTTGCCTGACGTCTCATCTCGCTGGTCACCATCTCTGGGAAGAGTCCAAATACCTCGCTGGCTGTGCGGGTATGTATATCCTCATCATTGCTGAATGCATTACAGAACACAGGATCGGAGGATAGGTGAGCCAGCACGCGAAGTTCAATCTGTGAGTAATCTGCCGCAAGGATAAGGCTGCCTTCAGGGGATACGAACGCTTCGCGTATGCGGCGCCCTTCGTCAGTGCGAATAGGGATGTTCTGGAGGTTAGGGTCTGAAGATGAAAGTCGGCCTGTGGCAGTAACGGCCTGATTGTAAGATGTATGTACCCTCTTGTTTTTGTCCGCCAGTCTCGTAAGGGCATCGGTATATGTGGATTTCAGTTTTGAGAGGGCTCGGTAATCCAGCAACAATCGGGCAATCTCATGTTCCTCAGCCAGACCTGTTAACACCTCGTTGTCGGTGGATCTCCCTGTTTTACCCTTGGTTTTTTTGCCGGACTGCAGGTTTAGTCGTTCAAACAGCACCTCTTCAAGTTGTTTCGGAGAGTTCAGGTTAAACGGGCCGGATGCCAACTCATGGATATTCTGCTCCAGTTTTTGCATCTGTTGACCAAATTGTAAAGAGAGCTGCCCCATAAAAGCGGTATCCAGAAGCACACCGTACTGTTCCATTCCGGCAAGGATCTCCATAAGAGGCATTTCCAGTTCAAACAGCAATTTGTCAAGCTGCTGTTCTTTTATCATCGGAAGCAGTTTTTCATGCAGCAGCCAGGTCGCATCGGCATCTTCAGCTGCATATCTGGTCGCTTTTTCAATTTCAACCTCGCTGAAGTTTATCCTGGATTTGCCTGTGCCGGTCATTTCATCGTAAGAGATCATCTTGTGTTCCAGATGTTCCTGAGCCAGGGCATCAAGACCATGTCCCCCACGGGAGGGGTTTAGCAGATAGGAACATAGCATGGTGTCGCACCAGCATCCTTTTACCTTAATACCTGCGGTCGCCATAACCTGCAGGTCAAACTTGAGGTTCTGACCTATTTTACGGATTGCCGGATCTGTGAAACACGGTCTCAGCCTTTCAATGACTATGGAAACGGGTAGTTGTTCAGGGCATAGAACTGCTGATTTTTCAGTCTGCTCTGATGAGCTGAAGAGAACCCCGTTGTCTTGAGATAAAGCGGACATAATTTTACGATGTCCTACAGGGATATAGAAGGCTTCGTGTGGTTCCAGTGATATGGATATCCCTACAAGTCCGGCTACAGCTGGATCAAGACTGGTGGTTTCGGTGTCGAAGGCAAACGAGCCAGCCATTTCTATCCGTGAAGCCAGCTTTTCAAGAGCATCAGTTGTCATTATGCAGTGGTACTGATCGCTGTTAAGGGTGGCCTGAGCGGTCAACTCCTTAATAAGAGTATGAAAACCATATTCCTTGAACAGTTCGTTCAGTTTTGCGGTATCCGGCTCTATGGCTGTCAGTTCGTCAGGGTTCAGTTCAAACGGTACATCCCTGATAATAGTGGCCAGGGTTCTTGAAAGACGAGCCTGCTCTGCAAATTCACGCAGCTTTTCACCCACCTTGCCCGGCACCTCGCCAGCCTTCTCCAGTAGAGCATCCATTGAACCGAATTGCTGGATCAGTTTGATGGCGGTTTTCTCGCCAATCCCCGGCACACCGGGGATATTGTCCGAGCTGTCCCCTGCAAGTCCCAGAATGTCGATCACCCGTTTCGGTTCAACGCCAAAACGTTCATATACCTGGGGGATGGCAGAGGTGACATTCTTCATGGTGTCCATCAGGGTGGTCTTCTCAGTCACGATCTGCATCAGATCCTTGTCACCGGTCACTACCACCACCTTGCCCCCCTGCGCCTCCCAACGGGCTGCCAGCGTACCGATCAGATCATCGGCCTCATACCCTTCAAGTTCGACAACTGGAATATTGAAGGCTCTTACCAGATCGCGGATCGGCCCCACCTGCTGGCGCAGGTCATCCGGCATTTCAGAACGGTTGGCCTTGTAGTCAGGGTACAGTTCAGTGCGGAATGTAACCCGTCCCACGTCAAAAACCATTGCCAGATGAACTGGCTTGTAATCTTTAAGCAGTTTAAGGAGCATCTGGGTAAAACCGTAGATGGCATTTGTGGGAAAGCCGGTTGGGGATGAAAGGCGCTTTATCGCAAAGTAGGCACGGTAGAGGTAGGAAGAACCGTCGATCAGATAGAGGGTATTGTTCATTGGGTGTCCGATAAGTAGTTGTTTTATGGATTAAAGGGTAACTCGGCTTTAGAAAGAAGTTTGTATATGCATCACTTCAGGATAACTCCGGCCTCACCCCTGGCAATAACCTGAATTGAGAGACGATCGTTTAGTACAGATGGATCCGCAAGAGATAATGACTTGACTGTGCCGATCAGTTTGACCCTCTCGGCAAGCTTTGTCGATGATAACGCCGTGGAAGCTTTAAGTCGGGTCTTTTCCAGTTGTTCTGCGACGGCACTGTCCAGCTTCTCTTTAATGGTGCTTCGTATGGCGCTGCTGAACAGCCAGCTGCCTGCGCTTACCAGCCATCCGGTGTTTTTTGTCTCAAAGTCGACATCTTCAAAGGTAAGGGTATTATTTTGCGGGTTATATACCGGTTTGGCAAGAATCGTCAGTTCGCCGTCAAAATCACCTGTACTGGTCATAAAAACAACCAGACGGCCATTTTCTCCCTTAAGCATGAATGATTTGACCGTTATCTTTTTCTCTTCTCCGAATGTTTTGTTCAATAATACAGGATTAAGCGCAATTACAAGATCATTAAAGAAGATATCGGCGCCCAGCTGTATCTGAAAGGTTCTGTCAAATGCGGCCATTTGCTGTACTGGAGGTAGAGCCCTGGCCGGAGTGGCATCCGGCTTTGCGCCAACCGTTATTTCAGCTCCGGTAATTACACCGATCGAGAGTCTGATCTGATTGTTTGCCGCAAGCAGCGGGCTCATGACAATTCTTTCAGGGGTCAGTTTAAGCCAGGTGCTGAACTCCTTACTGACAATAATCGGGGTAAAGGCATTCTGCCACAGGGGGGCAACCTTTGCTCTAAGCTGGACAGCATCATTTAGCTTTTTGTCTATAATTGGCGCAAGCAGTCTCTGCACCGGCAGCGTGATAGCTTCCGCCATGTTTTTAGGTTTTAAAGAGAGAGGGCCTAGCTTGATGCTGTCGGCTATCTCTTCCGATAGTCCGATATAGTAAAGCTCTGTATTCAGGCGCCAGTCAGGGGTTACATTAACCCTTGCCTTGAACCTTAGCCCTGCCCGAAGAGGATAGCTTTCATAAAATCCGTATCTGAAGGTCAGCTGTACAGGTAATGTAAAGTAGATAAAGTTTTCGTTGGCAGTTACTGTAACCGCAGCGGTACGCAGAACCGTGACTGATGCGCCAAGTCCTGTTTGTCCCTTGTAAAGTTCCTGGGGTAGCGACTTGTTAACGATGGCTGCAAGATCGGCAGCAGAAGTTTCGACACTTAGGTTTATGGATGATGGCGGCATGGCTGCCAAGGCAGGTACTGCAGTGAAAAACAGCATAAAAAATAAAATGATATGTCTGTGCAAGATGGTACTACCTCCCTGTGCTGTTCTTTTCTGTCAGAGCAGAAGATCCGGATTCCTATTTAAGTTTAAACATGCTGGCTGTTGCAGGTTTTATTCTGCTACTGTAGTTCCTGATTGCCTGCTATCATATCCTGACTATATTATAAATTGAAGTTTAACCTTCAAGGGGTTTGATATTATTAATGTCATCCATAGATGAAAATATCCGGAACAGGCCGGAAGCCTGGCTGCGTCGGCAGGCTGCCCAGGTAAAAGGCAAGCTGATCTATTCCTTGATCTGGAATTTTACCGGAGGATTGCTGATTATTCTGCAGGCATGGTTGCTTGCTACAGTTTGCCATCGTGCTGTTATCGATAAAACAGGGCTTTATGCTGTTTTACCTCTGCTTGGCTGGTTGGGGCTAATAGTTTTATTTCGTGCGATTGCCCTATATCAGGGGGAGATTGCCGCAGTACTGGGGGCTGCGAAGGTTAGACAGGGGGTGAGAACGGCTCTCTACCATCAACTGCTGTATCTGAAACCGGCAGGAGTTACAGGTGAGGTTGGAGCCTTGACTGAGGCGGTAACCAGTGCAGTAGATGCTCTGGAATCGTACATTGCCAGATTTCTGCCCCAAATGGTTATTTCAGCCCTGTTGCCTCTGGCTGTGCTGATTGTTGTAATTCCGTTCGAATGGCGTTCTTCACTGGTATTTATCTTTTCTGCCCCATTTATCCCGCTTTTGATGATTCTTATTGGCAAAGGAACTGAGGCCTTGAACCAGCGTCAGTGGGAGAGGCTCTCACGTATGGCCGGACATCTCCTTGATCTGGTTCAGGGACTTCCAGATCTCAAGATCTTCGGTGCAGCAAAAAGAGAGGCAGAGCTTCTGGAAGAGGTCTCTGAACAGTATCGAGCCGGTACTATGGCAATTTTGCGGGTTGCCTTTCTTTCTGCCTTCACTCTTGAATTTTTCTCTACTGTCGGCACAGCGGTCGTTGCTGTAGTTATTGGTTTCCGGCTGCTTGCCGGTGAACTTTCCCTTCAGTATGGACTTTTTGTTCTGCTACTGGCGCCTGAGTTCTATCTGCCACTCAGAAATCTGGGATTGGCCTATCATAGCAGGATGAACGGTCTGGCTGCAGCCAGACAGATTATTCCCCTTTTGAGTGATTCTATTTCTGATATGGATCCGGATACCTTGCCAGGCTATATGAACAGGTCTTGCTCCACTCCTCCTGAAATATGCTGCGAATCGGTAAGCTTCAGTTACGGAGGCAACAGGGGCGGGGTGTATGATATCAATCTGACAATTTCTGGTGGCAGCATTATCGGGATTGTAGGAGCAAGCGGTAGCGGTAAATCTACTTTGGCCAGGCTGCTTCTGGGGCTTGCTCAGCCTGAATCAGGCATCATAACTATTGATGGAAGGGATCTTTCAAAGCTGGATCAGGATGTCTGGCGTTCAGAACTGGCCTGGGTGCCGCAGCAACCGTTCTTTTTTAATGCAACTATATGGGATAATCTTTTGTTGGGGAGGCCGGATGCCACTGATGAACAGATAAAAAGGGCTTTAGAATCAGCCTTCCTTATGAAGGTTATCAACTCTATGCCTGATGGACTGAATACCGTTCTTGGAGAGTCAGGCGCAGGACTTTCAGGAGGAGAGCTGAGGCGTCTGGCTCTGGCGCGGGTCTTTCTCAGGAATCCATCAATTGTGGTTCTGGATGAACCGACAGCCGGTCTTGATGAAGAGAGTGAAAAGCTGGTGCTTGATGCCCTTGAACCTTTGGCTGTTGGTCGTACCATGCTGATTATCAGCCATCGCGAAAAAACGATCAGACGATGTAACAATCTGGTTCTGCTATCATCTGGCAGGCTGGAAAGGGTGCTAACTCCTTCCGCCTATTTAGGAATTGCGACATGAGGGAGCTTATACGGATATTAGCTCCTGCCTCGCGTCACTGGCCTTGGATGGTAGCCGGAGTGCTGCTTGGTGTTCTGGTTATAATCCTAAATAGTGCGCTTATGGCGGTATCAGGCTGGTTCATCGCCTCTATGGCTGTTGCCGGAGCCAGCAAACTATCCTTTAACTACTTTTTTGCCTCGGCCTCCATTCGTGCCCTTGCCATTATGCGTGCTCTTGGACGTTACGCAGAGCGCTTGATCACCCATGATGCCGCCTTTCATATCCTTGCGGATCTCAGGAGCTGGTTGTTCCGCAAAATGATCCCTCTGGCTCCTGCCGGTCTTGAAAAATACGGTTCAGGAGAGCTTGCAGGACGCCTGAGAGCAGACCTTGACAGTCTTGAAACGGTCTATCTACGGATATTTGCCCCTGTTGTCACCGGTGGATGCAGTATTCTTCTGGCCGCTATCTTTGTCTCATTCTGGAGTGGAACTGCAAGTCTGGTCTTGTTCTCGATGCTTGTTTTTTCGGGGCTGCTGCTGCCGTTTTTTACCCGGTATCTTGCTGAACAGCCCGGTCGCCGTTCAGCAGAGCTTTCCGGGCAGTTGCGTAAAGCGGTTACGGAAGGTCTGCAAGGCGCTGAAGAGTTGCTGCTTTTGGGGGCAGGCAGGCATCAGGCTGCAATGGTTGAATCCGTTTCAGCCAATCTGATCCAACAGCAGGTAAGGCTAGGAAAGATTGGAGCTGTTGGCCTTGCAGGTATAACGGCAACTGCAGGTATTTCATCCGTACTGGTTCTGCTTATCTGTATCCCCCTGATTGGCTCGGGGGAGTTGAGTCCTCCCAATCTGGTTATGCTCCTGCTCTTTTCTGCTGCATCTTTTGAAGCAGTTGCCCCTCTTGCCCATTCCCTTCAGCTTGTACCGGCAGCATCCGAGGCGGTTCGCAGGATTCGGGAACTGGCAGATGCAAAAGCGCCATTTGCCGAGCCTTTGTTCTCGTCTCAACCAACCAGTGCCGAGATTGTGATCAAAGATGTTTCTGTTGCTTACAATCGAGACAGCTTTGTGCTGGAGCACTTTTCCCTCTGGATTAAGCCAGGCGAGAGGGTCGCCCTGACAGGTTCCAGCGGCATTGGCAAGTCGACACTGATTGAACTTTTGCTCCGCTTTCGTCCCTATCAGGGGAGCGTCACAATATCCGGTTGCGAACTTTCGGAAATATCTTCAGATACACTGGCCGGACTGGTTTCAGCCGTTCCTCAAAAGCCACACCTTTTTAACAGGAGTATCAGAGATAATATCCTCCTTGGACGTGATATCAGTGATGATGCACTTTCTGCTCTTCTCCTTGATACCGGCCTTGCAGAATGGGTCGCTACTCTTCCGGATGGCCTGGATACAATGGTCGGAGAGTTTGGAAGCGAGGTTTCAGGTGGTGAGGCGAGACGGATTGCGGTAGCGCGGGCGATACTTTCAGATTTGCCTGTTCTGTTGCTGGATGAACCTACTGAAGGACTGGACAGTGTTACTGAACAGTTTGTGGTAAAACGACTTTCTGAGCGCCTGCGTGGCAAGACCCTGTTGTTGGTAACTCATCGCCCGGCCTGTCTGGTTATGGCGGAACGGGTTGTAATCTTTCAACCAAAGAGACAATCTCAATTTTGCAGTTGACCTGAACTTATTAAAGTAGTAATGAATGAATGGTCATTCATTTTGGAGGTTCAGATGTCTAAAGAAGACAAAAGAGAGGCTATACTTCAGGCGACTCTTGAGCTTGTGGCTGAACATGGTTTCCATGACTCCCCCTGTTTTTTAATCGCCGATCGGGCAGGGGTTGCGGCCGGAACGATCTACAGATACTTTGAGAGCAAGGATTTACTTATAAATGAACTTTACATGGATCTTGAGGAGAGGATTACCGCTGTTTTGCTTGATGGATATGTAGAAGAGAACAGCATTGAGGATCGTTTTTTTCATCTGGCAGGCGGACTGTTGAGGTTTTTTATCTCATCTCCTTTAGAGTTCAAATATATCGAACAGTTTCACAACTCTCCATTCGGGGTCGCTTTTCGCAGAGATAGAATACTGGGTAATAATAATGGTTGTGATATCTACCGCACACTGTTTGAGCAGGGGGTAGAACAGGGGAGTCTTAAGGATCTGCCGCTGGTTTTACAGTTTGACCTTGCATTCGGCCCTATAGTCTCTGTTGCCAGAAACCACATTCTTGGTTTCATAACTCTTGACGATAATTTGATAAACAGGGTCGTTTCAGCCTGCTGGGATGCTCTCAAGCGATGAAGTGACCGATACAGGTTAAATGAATCTTTTCTGATTTTGATAAAAAATATTTGAGGTGTTTACTATGCAAGTAAGCAAAAAAAGAAAATTGATATTAAGTGGTTTGCTGCTGGCTACGATACTTGTTGCCGCAGGATGTGCAAAGAAAGAAGCGCCCAGGCAGCAAGGCGGTTCTCCGGAGGTAAGTGTAATCACGGTTCAGCTGGAGCCTGTAACCTTGACTACTGAACTGTCAGGCCGAACTTCGGCGCACCTGACTGCCGAGGTAAGGCCTCAGGTTGGAGGAATTGTCAAGAAACGTCTCTTTACGGAAGGGAGTGACGTAAAGGCAGGGGAGCTGCTGTACCAGATTGAGCCTGCAAGCTATGAAGCCGCGCTGGCAAGCGCTAAGGCAAATCAGGCAAAGGCAGAAGCAACACTTGGCTCTGTTCGTCTAAAGGCTGAGCGTTACCGGGATCTGGTAAAGATAAAGGCGGTAAGTCAGCAGGATAACGATGATGCCCAGGCTGCCCTGAAACAGGCTGAGGCAGAGCTGGCATCTGCCAAGGCGGCTGTTGATACAGCCAGAATCAATCTTTCCTATACCCGTATTACAGCCCCTATCTCAGGCAGGATTGGCCGTTCTGCGGTAACTGAAGGGGCGCTGGTCACTGCCAGCCAGTCGGCAGCGCTTTCAACAATTCAGCAGTTAAGCACAATGTTTGTAGATGTTACACAATCAAGCGCGGAGATGCTGAAGCTCAAACAGAACCTGGCAAGCGGCCTGCTTAAAAAGGATAAGGCAGCCTCTCAGGCGCGTGTGAAGCTGATTCTTGAAGATGGAAGCAGTTATCCTTTGCCTGGGATGCTTAAGTTTTCGGAGGTAACAGTTGACCAGAGCACCGGTTCTATAACCCTTCGTGCCATATTCCCTAATCCGAAGCAGGTTCTGCTGCCAGGGATGTTTGTTCGTGCCATCCTTGAAGAAGGGGTAAACGACCAGGCAATTCTTGTGCCTCAGAGAGGGGTGACCCGTAACCCTAACGGGGAGGCGATGGTTATGCTGGTGGGGGCTGAAGAGAAGGTAGAGCCAAGAATTATCAAAGTAGCGCGAACTGTCGGAGATAACTGGCTCGTAAGTGATGGGCTCAAGACAGGTGACAGGATAATTCTGGAAGGGATTCAGAAAGCCAGACCAGGCACTCCTGTAAAGGCAGTACCTTTTGGATCCAAGTCGGAAAAGGCGCCTTCCACTGCACAGCAGCCTGCGCCAGCACAAAAATAAAGGAGCCGATTCATGGCCAAGTTTTTTATAAATAGACCGATCTTCGCCTGGGTTATAGCCATAATGGTTATGCTTGCAGGGCTTCTGGCGATAAAGACCCTGCCGGTTTCCCAGTATCCACCGATAGCTCCGCCACAGATTACTATTAATGCAGTGTATCCCGGGGCTTCCGCCCAGACGGTTCAGGATACGGTTACCCAGGTGGTTGAGCAGAAGCTTAACGGCATTGACAACCTTATATACATGTCCTCCACCAGCGACTCTGCCGGCTCCGTATCAATAAATCTTACCTTCAAGGCCGGTACAGATCCTAACATCGCCCAGGTGCAGGTTCAGAACAAGTTGCAGCTTGCAACACCTCTTTTGCCACAGATCGTACAGAAACAGGGGATTCAGGTGGTCAAATCCACCAAGAACTTCCTGATGATAATTGGACTGGTCTCTGAAGATGGTTCCATGGATCGTCACGCACTTACCGATTACATGGTTTCCAACATTCAGGATATTGTCAGCCGGGTAGAAGGGGTGGGTGAGTTGCAGCAGTTTGGCACCCAGAATGCCATGCGGATATGGGTTAATCCTGCAAAGCTCAACAATTTCAGATTGACTACCAATGATGTCATTGCTGCTTTGCAGGCACAGAATACTCAGGTATCAGCCGGTCAGTTTGGCGGATCCCCGGCCAATCAGGGGCAACAGTTAAATGCAACTATTACGGCCAGGACGCTTTTACAGACTGCTGACCAGTTTGATAACATTGTGCTTCGTACCAACATTGATGGTTCTACGGTAAAGCTGAAGGATGTAGCTGAAAGCAGGATTGGCACCGAGAACTATGAGATCGAGGCTCGTTATAAGGGGAAACCACTGGGAGGGATGGCGATCCGCCTTGCAGCTGGAGCAAATGCGCTTGATACAGGCAACCGGGTTAAGGCAAAGATGGATGAATTATCCAAATATTTCCCGGCAGGAATGAAGGTTGTTTACCCATATGACACAACTCCGTTTGTAAAGATATCTATTGAGGAAGTGGTTCACACACTTATAGAGGCAGTATTTCTTGTCTTTATCATAATGTTCCTGTTTCTGCAGAATATCAGGGCAACCCTGATTCCTACCATCGCTGTCCCTGTTGTTCTTCTCGGAACAATGGGGGCGCTTTCTGTCGCAGGCTTTTCAATAAATACCCTGACGATGTTTGCCCTGGTTATTGTCATCGGTCTGCTGGTTGATGATGCGATAGTTGTTGTTGAAAACGTTGAACGGATAATGTCGGAGGAAGGACTCTCTCCGCATGATGCAACAATCAAATCGATGGGTCAGATCACAAGCGCCCTGGTTGGGATAGCCACGGTTCTTACAGCGGTCTTTCTGCCGATGGCATTTTTTGGAGGCTCAACAGGGGTTATCTACCGCCAGTTTTCAATTACCATTATTTCAGCCATGATATTGTCGGTTCTGGTTGCGATGATCCTGACTCCGGCTCTATGCTCAACCCTGCTAAAGCCTATAGAAAAAGGGCATACTCCCGGAGAGTGCGGTTTGTTCTGCAAATTTTTTGAATGGTTTAACAAGTGGTTTAACAAAGGCAGAGGAAAGTATGAAGGTATAGTAAGCCGCTCTTTCGGCAAGCCGATACGCTATCTGCTGCTCTACGGGGCTATCGTTGCAACAATGGTTTTTTTCTTTATGCGTCTTCCCACCGCATTTCTGCCTGATGAGGATCAGGGATTTATCATCTGTCAGATTCAGCTGCCTGCAGGCGCTACCAAAGAAAGAACAATCAAGGTTATTGAACAGCTTGAGAAGCATTTTCTGGAGAGAGAAACCAAGACGGTTGATTCGGTCATCACTGTTGCAGGTTTCAGTTTTGCCGGTAGCGGGCAGAATATGGCTCTTGCATTTGTCAAACTTAAGGACTGGAAGCTCAGGAAGAGTGCGGATCTAAAGGCTCCGGCGGTTGCAAAGAGAGCTATGGGGGCATTTTCACAGTTTAAGGACGGGCTGGCCTTTGCCTTTTCTCCACCTGCAGTTGTAGAGCTTGGACAGGCGAATGGTTTTGACTTTATGCTCCAGGACAGAAGCGGTGTAGGTCATGTAAAGCTGATGGAGGCTCGCAATATGCTTTTGGGGATGGCGATGAAAAACTCTAAGCTGATTGCTGTTCGCCCGAATGGTCAGGATGACTCCCCTCAGTTCAAGCTCGATATTGATGATGTCCGGGCAGGGGCTTTAGGGATCTCGCTTGCAGATGCCAATAACGTGCTGGCAACCGCATGGGGTAGTTCATATGTAAATGATTTTATTCAGAACGGTCGGGTAAAGAAGGTATACCTGCAGTCAGATGCGAAGTACCGGATGCTTCCAGAGGATATTAATCTCTGGTATGTAAAAAACAACCAGGGAGAGATGGTTCCGTTTTCTGCTTTTGCAACTGCTAAATGGCAACATGGTTCTCCACGTCTCGAACGTTACAACGGGATCCCTTCAGTGGAGATCATGGGACAGGCTGCTCCGGGGGTCAGCACCGGCGAGGCGATGGCTGAAATGGAGAAGATGGCGGCACAGTTGCCCCCAGGC
Organism: uncultured Geobacter sp.; assembly: GCA_964655435.1. Taxonomy (GTDB): domain Bacteria; phylum Desulfobacterota; class Desulfuromonadia; order Geobacterales; family Pseudopelobacteraceae; genus Trichlorobacter. The sequence goes on along the minus strand of CAZZMP010000004.1, from coordinate 131,961 downwards.
ATCGGATATGAATGGACCGGCCTCTCATATGAGGAAAAACAGGCCGGAAAACAGGCTCCTGCTCTTTATGCCATTTCTCTTCTGGTGGTGTTTCTTGCCGTGGCGGCTCTGTATGAGAGCTGGACGATTCCGTTTGTAAATATGCTTATGTTGCCGCTTGGGCTAGTAGGCGCAGTTACAGCTGTAACCATGAGGGTGCTTCCTAACGATGTCTATCTTCAGATCGGTCTGCTTACTACAGTTGGACTATCCACGAAAAACGCAATACTTATTATACAGTTCATAAAGGAGCAGATGCATCAGGGGCATGAACTGGTGGAGGCTACCCTTTCGGCGGTAAAGATAAGGTTAAGGCCGGTTATTATGACATCACTTGCCTTTTTCTTTGGTACTCTTCCTCTGGCGCTGACCAAAGGAGCCGGGGCTGCAGCACAGAATGCCATAGGCACTGCAGTTACCGGGGGACTTCTTTCTGCAACATTTATTGACCTTATATTCATTCCTTTTTTCTTTGTTATGGTGTCACGGCTTTTTGGGCGTAAGAAATATAATAAGAATCTTGCCGAGCCTGCAGCTCTGGAGGGGCGATAAGATGAGACTGAAAAAATATGGGCTTTGGACTCTGTTGTTTCTTTTAAGCGGTTGCACTATGGCTCCCAATTACACAAGACCGGATCTGCCGGTTGCGGCTAACTGGCCAACTGGAGATTCTTACAAGCCTGAACTGGCCAAGCCGGATCAGAAGTGCGTTGCAGATCTTCACTGGCGGGAGTTTTTTGTTGAGCCACGCTTGCAAAAGGTAATTGAGCTGACACTTGCCAATAATCGTGACTTGCGTGTTGCCGCGCTTAATATTGAAAAGACCAGAGCACTTTACCGGATCCAGCGGGCTGACCTGTTGCCGACTATCAACGGTACTGCAGGGGCTACAATACAGCGGACACCTGCTGATTTATCTCCAACCGGAAGAGCAAGAACAAGCGAACAGTACAACGTTGGGCTTGGGGTAAGCAACTATGAGCTGGATATCTTTGGCAGAGTACGTAGCCTTAAGGAACAGGCTCTTGAACAGTTTATGGCCACTGAGCAGACAAGGCGGGCGATACAGATTAGCCTGATTGCAGAGGTTGCTGACTCCTGGTTGACTCTGGCAGCGGATCAGGAACGTCTCAGGTTGTCCCGTGAAACACTTTCAAGTCAGCAGGAATACTATCAGATCATCAAGCACCGTTTTGATGCAGGTATAACTTCAGCCCTTGATCTGAATGAAGCACAGACAGCTGTAGATGCTGCCAAAGTAGATATTGCACGTTATACGGCTTTGGTGGCGCAGGATGCCAATGCGCTGAATCTTCTGGCAGGAAGCCCCTTGACTCCCGAACTGTTGCCAAAAGAGCTTGGAACAGTAACTGCAATAAGTGAGTTGCCGGCAGGAGTTCCATCTGATGTTTTGCTAAAACGCCCTGATATAGTGGCAGCGGAACATCGACTTAAAGGTGCAAATGCAAATATAGGAGCTGCAAGAGCTGCTTTCTTCCCCCGTATAGGCTTAAGCGCCAGTTTTGGCACAGCAAGCGCCAAACTTACAGACCTTTTCCAGCCTGGTTCCGTGGCCTGGAATTTTGTGCCACAGATCAGTGTGCCTCTGTTTGACTCAGGTAAAAACATAGCTAATCTTGATGTTTCTACAGCTGATCGTGATATAGCTGTCGCACAGTATGAAAAAGCGATTCAGACAGCATTCAGGGATGTGGCTGACAGTATGGCGCAGCGGGGAACTATAAATGAACAGCTCTCTGCTCAGCAGTCTTTGACGGATGCCACAGCCGAGAGTCACCGTCTCTCTCAGATCCGCTACGAAAGGGGTATTGACAGTTACCTCCCTGTTATCATAGCGCAGAGATCCCTTTACAATGTGCAGCAAAACCTTATTGGGATCCGTCTTGCAAAACTGACGAACCAGACCACAATGTACAAGGTGCTGGGTGGCGGAGCTTCAGATTAAGAACCTTTATTCAAAACATGAACAGTTTGTTTGCATAGACTGAAAGTTCTGTTATCCTTTTAAAGTGCAGTATATTTTACAGCTTTTCGGGAGGGCAATATGCTGGATCTTTTTGAAAAAGTCATTATGACAACAATTGGAGTTGCTGCCATGAGTCAGAAAAAAGCGGAAGAACTTGCCTCTGAGCTAAAGGATAAGTTCAAGCTTAGCGAAGATGAGGGTAAGAAACTTTTTGAGCGTATCCAGACAGTTACAAAGGAAAACCGCGAAAAGGTTAAGGAAATGGCTGAGGAAGAGGTTCGCAAGGTGGTTGAGCGGCTTGGGCTTGTTTCACGCCAGGAGTATGACCGGCTTGCAGCTCGTGTTCAGGAGTTGGAAACCAAGCTGAACGGCTGATAAAGTGCTTCAGATTTTAAAGCTTAACAGCAATATCCGAAGTATAAGGCGCTACTGGGGAATTGTCAGGGTTCTGAGCAAGTACGGCTTTAACCAGGCGCTTGAGATGCTGGGGCTTGCTGATGTTGTTGTGAGAAGCCGCCGTATCTTCAAGATCAAAGCTTCTGATATTGCCCGTCTCTCCTCCGCCGAACGTATGCGTCTTGCTCTGGAGGAACTTGGGCCAACTTTCGTAAAGTTGGGACAGATCCTTTCAACCCGACCTGATGTGATTCCGCACTCCTTTATCCGTGAGTTTGAAAAACTTCAGGATAATGTTCCGGGTATCTCTTTTGATGAAGTAAAATCCCAGATTTTCATGGAACTTGGGGCGGATGCCGAATCACTCTTCGCCTGGATTGAGCCGGAGGCATTGGCTGCAGCATCCATTGCCCAGGTTCATCGTGCCCGTCTGACAAGCGGCGAGGAAGTGGTCATAAAGGTGCGCCGCCCTGGTGTTGTAGAGTTGGTGGAATCTGACATCAATGCGCTGATGTCTCTGGCTCAACTGGCGGAACGTCATCTGCCTGGCAGTGAAATCTACGATCCGGTCGGTGTTGTGCGGGAATTCTCACGTACTATCCGAAGGGAAATGGATTTTTCACGTGAAGGTCATACCATTGAGAAGTTCAGGGACAATTTTGCCGGAACTCCCTGGATGTATTTTCCAAAGGTTTACTGGGAACAGAGCAGCCGTGGCATACTTACTATGGAGTATGTCAGCGGGGTCAAGGTATCTGACATTGAATCTCTGGAGCATAATGGAACTGACCTTAAACTGATCGCCCGCCGTGGCGCCGATGCCTTTCTGGATATGGTGCTTAACCATGGCTTTTTTCACGGGGATCTACATCCTGGAAATGTCTTTATCCTGCCTAATAACCGAATCTGTCTGCTGGATTACGGTATGATTGGTCGTCTTGATGAAAGTCTGAAAGCTTTTCTTACGGATCTGCTGTATGCGGTTGTAAACCGTGATACAGATGAGGTTGTCTCTTTATTGCTGATATCCGGAGAAATTTCAGAAGGGCTGGATCTCCGCGCTTTAAAACGGGATCTGTCCTGTTTTATTGACAGTTACTACGAGATCCCGCTGAAAGAGATTGAAGTGGGTCGGATGTTGCTGGAGTTTGTAGATATAATTACCCTTTATTCTATACATATCACCCCGGATATTATTTTGCTAAGCAAGTCTCTTGTGCTTATAGAGGGGATGGGGCGGAAGCTGGATCCGGCATTTGACATGGTTGAACATCTAAGACCTTATATTGCAAAGGAGCTGAGGCAGAAATATTCTCCTAAAAGAATTGTGGGTGATATACGAACCAATATGTTGTCCTACATGAGCCTTGCGCGAACTTTACCCCGGGATATCAAGGAAATTATCAACCGGATTAATCGTAACAAGTTCAAGATAGACCTTGAGCATAGGGGACTTGATAAATTTACCACAGATTTTGACCGTTCAACCAACCGTCTTTCAATAAGCCTGATCCTTTCAGCCATGATCATCGGGTCTTCAATTATTATGCATACTGATAAAGGGCCTTTATTATTCGGTTTTCCTACTCTGGCATTTTTTGGCTACACCATTGCCGCATTTATCGGGCTATGGCTGGTCTATGCGATTATCCGCTCTGGCAGGTTGTAAGCCAAACCTGCATCGATTACTTTCTGCCGCCTGTTTCTATTCAATTTTTTTACTGTAAAATTCAAAACCATTTGTAAAACGTTGAATCCGCCTTTACAGCTTTTTTAATATGAGGCACAATCCGCCAAAATTCTGAGCATGGATATCCTGTATGGAGCCGCAAGGTGTCTGAACAGGTTCTGCTGATCTTAAATACCTGACAGTCTGGAAGAGGGGTTGCAGTGGAAAATATGGATAATAAAAAAGTGAATATGGTAAGTCTTGGCTGTCCCAAAAATCTTGTGGATGCCGAAGTTATGCTGGGTATTCTGGTGCAGAATGGATATGAGATAACAATGGATGAAAAGGATGCCGATCTTATCATCGTCAATACCTGTGCTTTTATAAAGGAGGCGAGAGAGGAGAGTATCGATACGGTTCTTGATCTGGCTGATCGAAAGAATGACGGACGCTGCAAGACACTTGTAATGGCCGGATGTATGTCACAACGATATAAAGCTGATATGGCCGGAGAACTGCCGGAAGTTGACATATTTATAGGCACAGGGGATTATCCCAGGATTGCAGAAATACTGGATGAGCATAGTTCAGGAAAACTCCAGATCTGCGATATCGGGGATCCAAACTATATTTTTGATGAGAGTCTGCCACGACTCAATTCATCTCCGGGATGGTATGCATATCTGAAGATTGGCGAAGGATGTTCCAACTGCTGCAGTTATTGTGTTATTCCATCGCTGCGTGGCTGTTATCGTTCCCGCCCTCTGGAAGCGCTGATTGAGGAAGCAGAAAGACTGGTGGCTGGTGGAGTTAAAGAACTGATACTGGTCTCTCAGGATATTACCTGTTACGGCTTTGATCTCGAAGGGAAGAGCATGCTGGCAGAACTTGTCCGTCGCCTTGCCCTGATAGATGGACTTAAATGGATAAGACTCCTTTATGCCTACCCTGACGGAATTACAGATGAGCTTGTAGAACTGCTGAAGGTTGAGCCAAAACTATGTAAATATCTGGATATACCTATTCAGCATATAAGCGATAATATTCTTAAGAGGATGAACAGAAAGAGCAGTGAAAAACAGATACGACTCCTTATTGAAAAACTCAGAAAAGAGATACCGGACATAACCCTCAGAACCTCTCTGATTGTTGGGTTTCCGGGTGAAACGGTGGATGACTTCATCTCTCTGACCAGATTTGTTGAAAAGGCTCAGTTTGACCGCCTGGGTGTATTCTGCTACTCAAAGGAAGAAGGCACGCCGGCTGCCGAGATGCCTGAACAGATCTCAGAAAGGGTTAAACGGGAGCGTCATCGTAAGCTTATGAGGACTCAGGCCAGGGTCTCCTTCCGTCGTAATCGTGCCATGTTGAACAGAGTTGAAGAGGTGATAGTTGAGGGCTACAGTGAGGAGACGGAGTTGCTCTTAAAGGGGCGCACAAGTCGCCAGGCTCCTGACATTGATGGTCAGGTCTACATTACCTCCGGTAATGCCAATACAGGTGAAATAGTCCGTTGCAGGATAACGGATTCATCGGATTATGACCTGGTAGCGGAGATGCTGGAGGAGTAATTCTGAAAAAAAATATACTAAAGAACAGCCCTAAACACCTTCCCGTAAATCTTGCTGAGGCAAATCGTCGTGGTTGGGATGAGCTGGATATTATATTTGTAACAGGCGATGCCTACATTGATCACCCTGCTTTTGGTGTCCCGTTGCTCGCCCGATGGCTGGAAGCTCATGGTTTCAAAGTTGGGATTATATCCCAGCCTGACTGGCGTTCAACCGAATCTTTCAAAGCGCTTGGTCGTCCCCGTCTGTTTTTTGCCGTTTCATCCGGTGCCATGGATTCTATGGTGGCACACTATACCGCCCGTAAAAAACTCCGCCATGATGATGCCTACACTCCTGGAGGGCGACATGGAGCCCGTCCCAATCGTGCAACTATTATCTATACATCGAGATTGAAGGAAGCCTGGCGTAATGTCCCTGTCCTTATTGGTGGAATTGAGGCATCACTACGTCGTCTGGCACATTATGACTACTGGGATGACAGGGTCAGAAGATCCATTCTTCTGGATGCCAAAGCTGATCTTCTGATTTACGGAATGGCTGAACGGGCACTGCTTGAGCTGGCACATAGGATCTGTAATGGTGAAAAATTTGATGAGGTTACAGATATTCGAGGTACGGTTTGTGTCTCAACGGAGAAGCATATCGGCTCGATTCTTTTGCCTTCATTTGAGGAGCTGATTGATGATAAACAGCTCTATCTTGAAGCGTTCAGGCTTGCGGAGAAGGAGCAAAATCCATATTGCGCACGGACATTGGTGCAGCCGCACGGAAACAGACTTGTTGTCTGCAACCCTCCTGCCCTGCCACTTGCCACGGCAGAGATGGATGAGATATATGCCCTCCCTTTTACCAGAGAACCTCATCCGGTATATAAAGAGACTATTCCTGCCTTTGAACAGATAAAAAACTCGATTACAAGTCACAGAGGCTGTTACGGTGGTTGTTCCTTCTGCGCAATAACATCTCATCAGGGGAAATTTATACAGTCCCGCTCTTCTCTATCAATAGCTTCAGAAGTGAAATCACTTGCACTCAAGTCATGGTTCTACGGTGCTATCAGTGATTTGGGAGGACCTACCGCCAATATGTCAGGCACAGGATGCGCAGCTCCTGACAAAGGTAAAAACTGCCGTCGAGTCAGTTGCCTCTATCCTGTTCCATGTCCTAACCTTAAAGCTGATGATCGTTATGCAGTTAAATTGTTAAAGGTTGCATTAGCCGAGCCTGCTGTCCGTAGTCTTACAGTTTCGTCAGGTATCCGTTATGATCTGCTGGAATCCCAGCCTGATTATTTCAGGGAACTGGTTGGACACCATACCGGTGGATTATTGAAGGTGGCGCCTGAACATCTGGTAGATAAAGTTACGGCTGTCATGAGAAAACCAGACAGGGATTGTTTTATAAGGTTTCTGGAACGGTTCAGAAAAGAAAGCAGTCGTATCGGCAAGCGCCAGGCTATCGTGCCATATATTATTTCAGGACATCCAGGATGCACCATTGATGATATGGTTTTGCTTGCTAGAGATTTGAAATTTTTGGGAATTAAGGTGGAACAGGTGCAGGAGTTTACTCCAACACCCGGAACTGTGGCGACCTGTATCTATTATACAGGCTTAAATCCTGAAAATAATATGGAACTCTATGTGGCGAGAACCGATCGTGAAAAGATCCTGCAGAAAACTGTCCTGCTGTGGCATTTGCCGGAAGAACGGAAGCGGGTTCAGAAGATGCTTCTTGAAGATGGAAGGGCGGATCTGCTGCAACTACTTGATTTAAGAGCTGATAAGCTGGGTATGGATCGAACCGGCCGGAAGAATAATTTCTCTGATAAAAAAAGAACGACCCGCTGATTAACAACGAGCCGTTCAAAAAATCAGTTGTAAACAGAATTACTTCTGCTTCAACACGTTTGCAGCCTGAAGACCTTTAGGTCCCTGAACGATGTCGAAGCTTACCACTTCGCCCTCGGCCAAAGACTTGAAGCCCTCGGACTGAATGGCTGAGAAATGAACAAAAACATCCTCACCACCCTCTTGCTCGATAAAACCGAACCCCTTAGTGTCGTTGAACCACTTGACCTTGCCTTGAGCCATCTTTTACTTCCTCCTTCGTGTGTTGCCGGACAGCGCCGGATTTAAAAATATCAGACAAGTTTCCGGAACTGTTGCAGGAGTGTCGCCAAGCAAGGGCAATCCAGCGGGTGCTTCGTGAATACTGCTGTCACGTCCGAAACTTTTGCTGCGTCCCTGTATCATAGTGCAAAACTGCTGTCAAGATAATAAAGCTGCTTACATCTTAAGTTCGTTGCTCTTGGTCTGCAGCCTTTTGACAAGTTCAGGGTAACCGCTTGCCGAGATAATCTTGTTAAACTGTGTGCGATAGTTTGAAACCAGGCTAACCCCTTCTATAACGATATCGTAGACCATCCATGAACCGTTACCGTTTTTAATCATCTTGTAGTCAAGTGTATATTCATCTCTTTTGGGGGTTATTACCTTTGATTTCACCTCTGCGTAGTCACCATCAATCGATTCTTTGGTATATAGAATCTTTTCATTGTTGTAAGACTCAATCTTGCCTGCATATGAATTTTCCAGAAGCGTTGCAAAAAGCTCTACAAACTGTTTCTTTTCTGCAGGAGTGCGCTGGTTCCAGTGTTTCCCCAATGTCCTTTTGGCCATCTCCTGACTGTCAAAAATAGCGGCTATGCTGTTCTTTATCGCAGTGCGACGTTTTTTCTCGTTTGATTTTTTCTTTAGATCAGGATTACTGACAATCTGGATGACATTATCAACAGTTTTTTTAATCGTATCCGTTACAGAGGCAAAAGCGGTTGCAGCAGCCAGCAGGCAGGTAATGGTAAGCATGGCAATACGTTTAAGCATGGTTCTACTCCTTCTGCTTATAGTGCTATTTCTGTGAATTTTGTGGAAGAGGATTTTCGCCAATAGCATATTCAAGGTTTGCCTTGGCAATGATGAAATCGTATATAGACTGAAAATGAGCAGCTTTCATCTTGCCGTAAACTCCTATTGCATTAAAGACATCTCGTGGATTGCCAATACCGAAATCAAAATTTGCCAATGCGGCAGTTCCCCATTTTTTTGCGCTTTCAAATGCATTTTTTGTAGTAGATACATTGTTTTTTGATTCCTGCATCTCAAGCCAGGCCTTTTTTACCTGCAGAGGTATATAATTATCCGCATAAAGCTTGGTGCTTTCAAGTCGGTTTAATTGAGCCTGCTCGCCGGAAACCTTTGAACCTGTAATACCAAAATCCAGCTTCCATTTTAGTCCTAGAGCCACTCCTCCGTAAGTATGTTTGAAGGTGTCATTTATATAAGGGTTTTTGATCCGGTCTCTCTGGTCAGCATATGCCCATGAGAGCAGACCGGCAACGAAAAGATCAGGATAATAGTTCGCTTTGGCAGCCTGTACAAGAGCATTGCGGGCAGCCAGTCCTTCAGAGAGCTGCTTGAACTCCGGTCGCTGGATTCTTGCCATCTCTATGGTCGCATTAAGTTCAGGCAATATATCTTCAGGTAGTTTCAGTCTCTCGTCAGTAACATTGATCTCAACATTGTCAGCCAGTCCTAGACGTGCCTTAAGGGCAGCCTTGGCAAGACGCTCTCCTTTTAAGGCTTCCTCCATATACTTGTTTATCTCGCCAGAGTATGCATCTATCTTGAAAAGATCCATCGGATCGCCAGAGGCAGATTCATTGTCAATCAGCTGTTGAATCTTTTGTTTGCCCTGAATCATATAAAGCTGCAATTCTGCGAGCACATTCTGTAGTTCCCTGGCAAGGATGATGCCGTAGTAATACTTCTTTACTTCAAGCGCTACTTCATTCCCTTTTTGACGTTTTTTTGCCTTGTCTACCTCTATACCGTGGGTCGCGGCCTTCATGTTTTCGCTTATCTTGCCAAAAGTCCATAGTGGCTGGGTGACAAGTATGTCTGTGCTGGTAAACCAGGTAAGATCTCGTATGCTGAAACTCTTGTTGGTGCTTATAACCGGCGTAAGGTCTTCTCGCTTTGCGCCGGGTGCCGGCCCGAAGAGTGATGTTACGCTAATCTGAGGATATCGATATGATTTTGCTTCATCCAGTTTGCTTGAGGTTAAAGCCAGATCTGCCTCTGCTTCTCCGATTTCAGGAGAGTATTGCAGAGCAGTGGATATGGATTCATTCAGATCGAGAATCAGGGTTGTTTGTCCGGGACTTCCGGCCAAAGCGGTTGTTGATGACAGCAGGCAAAGCATTATTGCAAAGGTATAATTAAACATCTGTTTCATCTGTATGCCCCTAATCCACCTTGCCGTGGATGAATTTGCTTACCAGCTCTTCAATATCGATTGCAGATTCTGTTTCACGGATCTTTTCGCCATTTTTCAATATCTTGTCTGAGCCGCCAGGCTTTAGCTTTATAAATTTGTCTCCAATAATACCACTGGTTCTTACTGATGCAATGACATCATCGGTTATTTTGATACCATCTTTTATCTTCAAAGTGATAAGGGCTTTATCGCCGCTTGAATTTAAAAGGCCAATTTTTTCAACTGTTCCAATCTCTACTCCTGCCAGTTCAACCCTGGCACCGGGTTTCAGACCGGATACTGAATCAAAGCTGGCAGTTACCTTATAGTTGTTGCCACCTATCAGTTCCATCTTGCCCAGTTTTATTGAGAGGTAACCCAGAGATATGATACCAATCAGCATGAAGATACCGACAGTAAATTCTAGTTTTGCACTGTTCATGATTATGCAACTCCGCTGTTAATAGGCCCGTCAAGGCTGCCCGATATAAACTGTCTGACCACCGGATGTTCTGAACTTACTATCTCATCAGGTGTGCCAAACTGTAAAATCTGCCCTTGATAGAGCATTGCAATATTATGCGCCACATCAAAGATGTCAGGGATATCGTGTGAGACGATAACTGCGGTAAAGCCGAACTTTTTCTGCGTTTCTTTGATAAGTTGATGTATCGCTCGCCTTATAACAGGATCAAGGCCGGTAGTTGGTTCGTCAAAAAGTATGATCTGAGGTTTCAGAAGAAGCGCCCTTGCCAGTCCAACTCTCTTTTTCATGCCGCCGGACAGCTCATCAGGGTACTTTGAGTTGACGTTTGTCAGACCAACCTCCTGAAGAGCGGTTTTAACCTGTTCATTTATCTCTTCACGGCCAAGATTCGTTTTTTCTTCAAGTGGGAAGGCCACATTCTCATAAACTGTCATCGAGTCAAATAGAGCTGCATTCTGGAATACCATGGCGAATTTTTCACGGATCTGATTGAGTTGTGAGCGGCGTAATCCGACTATGCTTTTCCCCTCAACCAGGACATCTCCCTGTTCAGGCTTGAGAAGTCCGATTATATGCTTAAGCAGCACACTTTTGCCTTCTCCGCTGGGTCCTATGACAGCTGTAATCTTTCCTTCGGGTATGCTCAGGTTCAGGCCGTTTAGAACCACCTGGTTTCCAAAGCTCTTATGTATATTAATAAGCTTGATCATAGGAGTATCGAGGTAAGAAAATAGTCCCAGACAAGTATGAGTACAGATGTGAGAACAACTGATTCGGTAGTAGCGCGAGAGACTCCTTCTGCGCCATGTCCGGCATAGTATCCCTTGTAACAACCGATCCAGGCAATAATAAGACCAAACGAAAATGACTTGACGAAACCGGAATAGACATCCTTCCATTCAACCGAACGATACATCTCGCTGAAATATGCGCCTGGATTCACACCCAGCAGTTTAACTCCAACCAGCCATCCTCCATATATGCCAACTACATCAAAAATGGCGCATAAAAGTGGCATGGATATCATGGCAGCTATAAATTTAGGTGAAATAAGGTATTTATATGGGTCAAGAGCCATGGTTTCAAGCGCATCTATCTGCTCGCTTATCCGCATTATGCCAATCTCGGCGGTAATGGCAGAGCCGGCTCTGCCTGTAACCATAAGGGCGGAGAGGACAGGTCCAAGCTCTCTTATTAACGATAGAGCTACAGCGGTTCCAAGCATCCCTTCAGACCCGAATTTTGTCAGGGTATAGTAGCCCTGGAGAGCAAGTACCATACCTGTGAATGCGGCTGTAAGTATTATTACAAAAAGGGATTTTGTGCCGATAAAGTTTATCTGCTTAAGTACATGGATTGGGCGTCCTGGTCTGCGGATAACAGAATATAGGGCATAGATAAGAAATTGTCCTTTGCGACCCAGATCCTGAAGCAGGGATATCCCCCAGCTACCTATTGTTCTTGTCAGATTAATCAAGCAGAGTAATGCTCCTGATTAGATAAATTAACGAAATAGTATAGAATAAAGTTGTCAAGCTTGTAAAGATTCTGGATTGAAACAGTAGGATATTTATTCAGATCTCCGCCAAAAATGGTTCTGGCTTGAAGACAGAAATCCTGAACGATTCAAGTTCATCTTCAGATATGTCGTTTCTTGCCTCAATCCTGAATGTTTCTCCTTCTCTATTTGCAGTCAGACAGCAGATCTCATTCTTTGGAAATTTCGTGTACCGCAACAGAATACGACCTGCCAGCAACAAATCTGTTGCAAGAGGTTCACCGGTAATAAGTACAGTAGGGCTGGAACCGTCCGGCCATCTTAATATGGTTTCGCCTTTGGAAATAGCTGAAAGAATTCTGTCGTTATCATTGCTGTCCCGTCCGACAATAGCTTTGCAGTTATCTGAAATACGGAAATGCCTGCCTGTCCTTAGCAGTTCAAAGTCCCGGACTACAGGATGCGGTTGATGTGATAGCAGATCCTTTACTTTAGGAATGTAGCTTTCCTCTGCCAGAAGACATCCGCCTCCAGGTCCTGGAAATTCATGGATTCCGAGTTTGGCGGCAAGAAGCATCTGATCCTTGCGGCCTCTGCCTTTAATCGCTGGAAGATCATCCCGTTTTACCCATCCTTCGATTTCAGGCCTTGTCGCCTTCAGATATCTGGCGGAAAGGGGGCGAAGCAGAAGTCCATCAAGACCGCTGTCTCTCTCGATAATTCTCATTGTGTCTTTGCGTTGGCTCATGGGACGTTGTCCAACCACTTCACCGGTGATAATGAAGTCTGCCTTCAGCTCATCCATCAGTTTTTTTGTATGGCGTAACATAAATGACTTGCAGTCAATGCAAGGGTTAAGACCGCTACCGTAGCCATGTATCGGATTCTTAAGCATCTCCAGATAATCATCTCCAAGGGCAATGGAACGGAATGGAATTCCGTATTTTGATGCGTATCTGGCAGCGGTCGAGTCTGTGCTGTTTTCTCGCGAAGAGCCAAAAAAAGGCGAGGTGAAGTTTATTGCCAATATATCAATTCCCTGATTCTGAATAATCTTTGCTGCAAGAATAGAATCAAGTCCTCCGGAAAAGAGGGCTAAGGCACGACGTTGCATCTTTAATATTGCTCCTTTGGGGATCTCTTCAATATTTAACTCATATACCCCTGTTTTTTCAGTATAAGCGGCTGAGTCTTGTACTATACTATATGTTATCTCATTTTAAAAGCATCTTAATCATTATTGTCTTTATTTGGCAAACTTTGAAGGAATTGCTTTCTGTTCCTCATTCTTGCATTTTTTTATACCTACCCATATACTGCCAAGATATTTTTCAGGAGGAAAAAGGATGATTGAAATTAATTTCGAAAAAATGGGTGGTTTGATCCCTGCTGTAATCCAGGATTATGAAAACGGTGAAATTCTTATGGTCGCCTTTATGGACAAGAAAACACTTGATTTGACCCTGAAAGACGGGAAAACCTGGTTCTATAGCCGCAGTCGCAACAAATACTGGATGAAGGGTGAAGAATCCGGCAATACCCAGGATGTTATCGAGGTACTTACCGATTGTGACGCTGATACGGTAGTCATCAAGGTAAAGCAGAACGGGTCTGCTGCATGTCATACCGGTAACCGTAGTTGCTTTTACAGAAAATGGGAAAACGGTGGATGGGTAGAACATTCAAATCCTCTCTTTGATCCAAAGGAGGTTTATAAAAAATGAGTAGCACTTTGAGATTCGGAATACCAAAGGGCAGCCTCGAGGATGCAACTGTTGAGTTGTTCAGGCAGGCCGGCTGGCAGATAACTGTATCATCCAGAAGCTACTTTCCGACAGTTGATGATCCGGAAATGAAGTGCCATCTGATACGTCCTCAGGAGATGGGGCGATATGTTGAGCGTGGCACAATTGATGTGGGGATAGCAGGACGGGACTGGATACGTGAAAATGATTCCGATGTTGTAGAAGTCTGTGAGATGGTCTACTCAAAGGTCTCAAGAAAGCCGGTTCGCTGGGTTCTTGTTGTGGCGCAGGACTCAAAGGTGCAGAAGCCTGAAGATCTCCATGGAGCCACCATTTCAACAGAACTGGTTGAGTTTACCAAACGTTACTTTGCTGAAAGGGATATCCCTGTCACAGTTGAATTTTCATGGGGCGCTACAGAAGCCAAGGTAATAGATGGATTGTGTGATGCCATTGTAGAGGTTACAGAAACCGGATCTACAATCAGGGCAAATAACCTGCGTATAGTATGCGATCTGATGGAGTCGGTGCCGGTAATGGTAGTTAACAAGACTGCCTGGGCTGACCCCTGGAAACGCCCTAAGATAGAACAGATTGCCACCCTGCTTAATTCCACTCTGAGAGCTGAAGGTATGGTAGGCTTCAAGATGAACGCTCCGGCTGAGAGGGTAGATGCTATAACAGCTATTTTACCAAGTCAGAAGGCTCCTACTATCTCCCATCTTTATAAATCAGACTGGGTTTCAATTGAAAGTATTCTGCCTGAAAAGGAAGTACGGCGTATTGTCCCTGAGCTGTTAAGCCTCGGGGCTGAAGGTATTATTGAATATCCGATCAACAAGATTATCTGAAGTTCTTGATTCATCTTCCGTAAGCAGCCAAGAGCGTGTATCCGGCTTGCACACTCTTGGGCTGTTTTGGATAAAATCCCTGATATAAAAGGAAGATCTGTAAATGATTTTTGAAAAAGATCTTGTGCTGGTGCATGTTGATGATAAGCCTGGTTTTTATGCCCGTGTTGAGGATATAAGCCCTGATATGAAAAAAGGCTGGTGGCTGGTAAAGCTTCTAGTGCTTACCTTTCCTCTTCAGATCTTCAGCTGGATTCTGGATGAAACACAGCTTGACGGTTTTCCTTTTACCATGAGCGGCACCCCGTTGCGTCTCGAAAAACTGATCTCTCCTCTGGATTCTGGAGTTGATGAACCTGGAGAGGAGATAAAACCTGAAAAAAAGGTTCCACCTCCAGACGCTGGACAAAAAGTGGTTTCTCTTGCCTCGCGACGTAAAAAGTAACAACCCTGTAACAGGCGGATTATAAATGTTGAGATCCCTGTTTTGTAACTTATTCCTTGCTGTAACACTCTTAAGCGCAACGGCAGCATTGGGGGCGGGATTTGAAATTGAACCGTTTCTGACCGCTAATCGCAGCCCTCTAATACAGATCTTTGCTCTGCCATCCGAAACATCATCTTCCCTGGTTTTAAATGGCAGCTGGAAGTTCAGTCTGACACAGGATATCGCCTCCATTTATAGCGCACACTCAAATCCTGCTGAAGAGATCCTGCTGGATGGTGAATTATATCGTTGGAGCTTTAGAGGACAGTACGGAGTAACAGACAATCTTGAGATTGGTATTGAGATTCCTCTTCTGATTCAGGGGGGTGGGTTCCTTGACGGATTTATAGTTGATTGGCATAAATTGTGGGGATTACCACAAGGCGGACGGGATACAGCCGCTAAAAACAGGCTTAACTATAGATACAGAAAAAACGGGGTGCAGCTTCTTAACGTAGAGAAGAGTTCAGAAGGGGTAGGTGACATATCCCTTTTAGGCGCTTACAGGCTTTTTGAAAACAACACCGATTTAAATCATACATCTGTAGCTCTCCGTTCCCAGCTGAAATTGCCAACAGGAGACAGCTCTACCCTTGCGGGAAGTGGCAGCGTTGACCTTGCTCTTTTTCTTGCGGCTTCATTCAATCATAAGACGGAATATGGTGTTCTTGGCCTTTTTGCGTCTGCCGGAACCATGTATGGCAATGATGGAGATATACTTAAAGAACAGAGGGAAAATATTGCAGGCTTTGGAACTGTTGGAGCAGGCTGGTCTCCAGCCGACTGGATAGCCTTAAAGTCACAATGCCTAATAAGTTCTTCTCTTTACAAAGACAGCTCCCTTGCTGAATTAGGAAAAAACTCTGCACTTCTGACCATTGGTGGAACTATCCACCTTCCCCGCGCATACATGCTTGATATAGGGGTTAGCGAGGATGTTGCTGTTTCAACCGCTCCTGATGTAACCTTCCATATAGGATTGACAAAAAGGTTCTAAAAAAACAGTAGCATATCTAAATCGGTTTAGTTTTCCAATAAATCTCGATTCAATTCTATATCTTGCTATTGTTTGAAAACAGGCTATCTGTTTTGAAACAGAGGCTATCCAAATCAGTTTGACGTTAACTTATTTCAGGTGATATTGTTTTCCCTCTGAAGATCTGAATTTCTCTCCCGTTTAACTTTATTTTCTTAGACCACAGGAACCTGAATTGCTGTTAGGGGTAGTGAGTGTCAGTCAGATGATTCTTTGTTTTATATCCACTGAGCGAGCTTTGAAAATTGTCTGATAGCGATATGCTGACTACAGATAATTCACTCAAAAAGTCAAGCTGGCTGATCGTAACAGTGGCTCAGTTGGCAAACCTGCTTGCAGCAGTTGATGCGACCATCGTCAATGTGGCCATGCCGACAATCGCCAGAAGTACCGGCGCACCACTGCATATGGTCGGATGGGTCATCACCTCTTATACTTTGACCCTGACCATTACCCTCCTTGTTATGGCAAGACTGGGGGATCTGCTTGGTAGGGCAAGACTTTTTTCAGGTGGATTCGCCCTGTTTACAATAGGTTCTGCACTCTGTGCCCTGACATCCGGCATCGAGATGTTAATTATTGCCCGCGCAGTTCAAGGGGTCGGAGCGGCCAGTCTCCTTGCCAACGGTAATGCCCTTATAACAGAATACACCGAAGGGAAAGCGCGAGGATTTGCACTCGGGCTTAACTCAACAGTAGTTAACAGCGGCTACTCTCTGGGGTATGTTATCGGTGGTTTGCTTGTCAGTTTTGCAGACTGGCGCTGGATATTTACCATCAACATTCCGATAGGGATTATTGCACAGATTATCTGCATACGCAGCCTGCCCCGTCTAAAGACAAAAAATACCGCAAAACAGTTCCTTAAGCTGTTTGATCTCCAGGGGGCTATTTATTCTTCACTCGCTCTAGGGCTCTGTTTCTTTTCTTTTGGCAAAGAGGGTGGAGAGACTGGAGCTGGTATATCAAGCATAGCATTGGCTGTTGGCGGAGTGATAGCGCTGGCTCTCTTTCTGCATCGTCAGCTCAGGGCTCCTTATCCACTAATGAACCTAAGCCTTTTCCGTGGTACTGGATTTTCAATCGGTATTTTCACCTTGTTTCTATATACACAGGTGTTTGCCTCCTGTTCCTTTCTGTTTCCTTTCTACCTTCAGGGGATTCAGGGGGTAAGTCCTAGCGATGTAGGGTTTATGCTTGCCCCGTATTCTGTGGTGATGAGTCTGGTTGCTCCGTTGACCGGTGCCTGGTCGGTAAGGATGAATCCCGGAAAGCTTGCTTCCTCTGGCTTTCTGCTGGCTATGGCAGTTATTCTCTTCTATACCTTTTTTGATGCACTAACACCGCTATGGTGGCTGGTTGCGGGACAGTTCGGCCTTGGATTTGCCGCAGCCCTTTTTCTCTCTCCCAACAGGGTTTCAGTCATGTCATCGGTTCCACAGGAATATCTCGGAACCGCTTCAGGCCTGATGCAGGTTGTTCGTTTTCTGGGATTGTCAGTCGGCACCATGTTTTCTTCAAATATGATAGCCGGTATGCTGGCCTCCCATGGGGGTCTGAAAGGTCTGCCAGGGGTGCGGGGCAGTAGCAATGATGCTGTTGCTGCGTTTTTAGCAGGTCAGCGCACCGTTTTTATCATAATGTCTTGTCTGTTGTTTTTTGGTTTGCTGCTGTCTGTATGGCGTGCTTCAGATACTCGAAAATCAGGAGAGAATAATGCAACGTAAGGAAATTGTGCGTGTCAAGCTGCTTGCCGAGCTTGGCTTGATGGTGGCTCTTCGTGAGTTCGTCCGGGAAGTTGCTTTGGGAGAGGGAGTAAATAAGCGGGAATCCGAGTTGCTGATGCTTGCAACGGAAGAGGCTGCTGTCAATATCATCAGACATGGGCTTGAGAATGATCGTAATGCTTCATATGAGATGATTCTCGAACGGGCGCCAGGTCAATTAATCCTGGCTTTCGAGGATCAGGGGGTTCCACTTAATTGGGACACCATAGGTAAATCTGAGAATGACGGACTGGGTATTCTTCTTATCAGGCATTGTGCTGATGGATTCAACTTTATAAACCTGGGCAAGCGCGGAAAGCGGCTTGAAATCATCAAAAATCTTATACCGCAAAATCTTGATAATACAGAAATTGAGGGAGAACGGAGACCGGAAGGTGAGCAACCGGATATTGCACCGCTTGACACACCTATAGAACTGCGGAGTATGACTACCGGTGACTGCTCTTTGCTGATTCGTTGCATGTATCAGGTTTACGGTTACACCTACAAGGATGCTGTTTACTATCCTGAAAAAATAGCTGAACTCCTTAATCAACAGTTGTTGTTTGCTGTAGTTGCCGTAACGTCAGATGGAGAAATTATAGGCCATCAGGGATTACTCAAACCCCGTCCGGATGCAATGACTGCCGAGATTACCATGGGGGTTGTGCATCCCAGATACAGGGGACGGGGGTTATTTGAACGGCTGAAAGAAGAAGCCTTCATCCGGCTCAGAACGGACGGGCTGCCTGGATTGTTTGGTGAAGCCGTCTGTAACCATCCGTACTCTCAAAAAGCAAATTTTGCCATGGGAGGACGACCCTGTGGTTTTATGCTTGGTTTTGTCCCGGGAGACAGGGTTTTTGCAAAGATTGAAGAAGGCACAAAGCAGGAACGTGTGACGGTTGTGCTTTTCCATACCAGGTTGAATGAAACACCTTCAAAGCTGATCTATCCTCCTGTTCAGCACAGGGGTGTTATCGAACGTACATTTGCCGCATGCGGAGTACTCCGTGAACTGGGCAGTTCAGCACTTGAGGAACCTGAAGGAATAAGCAGTAACATAACCTTGAGGACTGTACCGGAAAACGGCATTGCCTATCTGGATGTAATTACTATTGGGGAAGAGTTTGGTGCTCTGGTTCGGGATATGTTGCGTAAACTTTGTTTGATGCGTTTCGATTGTATCTACATTGATTTGCCGTTGTCGGATCCTTTGACTGCCTTCGCCTGCACTGCCGCTGAGGTGCTCGGATTTTTCTATGCTGGCATTATCCCTGAATATCTTCCTTCCGGTGATGCGCTTAGACTTCAATATCTGAACAATGTGCCAATTAATCTGGATAAAGTGGTTATTGTTACTGATTTCGGTAAAGAGCTGTTTGCATATATTGCGAATGAATACCAGAGGAGCATGTAAAGGGCTGACTTCACAGTCTTACGTCGCAGACAGAGATAGTTTTCATGCTGGGCTTTGTAGGACTCTACAGATTCTTTCTGTACGATTTAAAAGTACAGGGGAGATTGACCGATGAGAAGGACACCATCGTCAAGGTGATCGTGAACCTGATCAACCGGAAGAATGACTGAGGGATTAATCTGTTCTGTCAGGAGGTTGTCGGACTTTTAGCTGCTTTTTCAGATTGCTACTACGCTCATTTCTGATACTATTTCCATGACATTTCAGCTGTTTCAACCACCTATATCGACCTGTAATAAACCCGCCATCTTTATATCTCACATCAAATCTCTAACCTGAATTTTAAACCAACTGTAGAGCCATAGTGTTGGAAAATTAAATAATTATGGTTCAAGTCACAAAAGCGCCTGTTTTTTTGATGTTTACTACTTGACAGCAGCTTGACTGCTGATATAGTTTGCGACAAAGTGGAAAAAAGTGGAAATTAGTGGCAATAAGGTGCGAGGGGTGGATGATGTTTGGCGGTGAAAGCCTCACTACAATTGACGCAAAGGGTCGTACCAGTATTCCTGCAAGATTCAGAGAGATACTGTTAAACGGCTTTGGTGATGAGCGTTTTATCATTACCAAGGCATCCCCTGTTGATTTTGATGATGGCAGTTTTGGCCGTGGGCTTTCAGTATATCCAGTTAGTGAATGGAAGGAGATGGAAAGAAGGATTCAGGCCAATGAGGGGAACCTGCCTTTAGCGCAGCTTAACAGTTTGAAGCGTCTTGTTCTTGGACCCGCACAGGAGTGCAGCGCCGATAAGCTGGGCAGGGTCTTGATTCCACCGGCGTTAAGGGTTCATGCAGAGCTGGGACGTGACCTCTATTTTGTAGGTATGGGTCAGCGTTTTGATATATGGGCCAGTGAGATATATGCCCGTGTAAATGCCCAGGATGAGCGCAATTTCCCTCAGGATTCAGCCGCACTTGCGGCGCTAGGTATATAGGTGTCTGACTTCAGGCATCTGTCTGTTCTCCCTGATGAGGTTCTGGAGTTGCTGGCTCCGAAGCCGGGAGGAATATATCTTGATGGTACCCTGGGCGGGGGTGGTCATACTGAACTGATTCTGGAAAAAATTGTTCCAGATGGCCTTGTTATAGGAATTGAGAGGGACAGGGAGGCGCTGGCGGCAGCTTCGGCAAGGCTTGAAAAATTTGGAACCAGCTTCATTCCGTTACAGGGTAGTTTTGGAGATCTTACGCAGTTGCTGAAACAGCAGAATATTGAAGCTGTTGACGGGATTCTCCTGGATCTTGGGGTTTCATCGCATCAGCTGGATACTGCTGAACGTGGATTCAGTTTCAGGCAGGACGGTCTGCTTGATATGCGGATGGATCCTTCCAAAGGGGAAACGGCAGCCGATATTCTGGAGAGCCTTTCTGCCGGAGAGCTGGAACGGATAATCAAAGAGTACGGAGAAGAACGCTGGGCCAGAAAAATTGCTCAGAGTATAGAGCGTGAACGTCAGGAGAAAGCGATAGTTACAACGCTACAGCTTGCTGAACTGGTTGCTCATGCTATACCGAGACGCTTCCATGAAGAGAGGATTCATCCGGCAACCAGAACATTTCAGGCTTTAAGAATAGCAGTAAATAATGAGCTTGAACAGGTCAGGCAGGGCGTTTCTGACGGGATATCCCTGTTGAAGCCAGAGGGAAGAATTGTTGTTATCTCGTTTCACTCGCTTGAAGACAGGATAGTTAAACAGAGATTCAGAGAGGCTGCCACCGGCTGTATATGCCCGCCACGGCTTCCTTACTGTATATGTAATAAAAAACCTGTGATCAGGGTGTTAACCAACAGGCCAATAACAGCTGGAGAGGAAGAAGTAGCCAGAAATCCTCGTGCCCGTAGTGCAAAATTGAGGGCTGCGGAAAAGACAGGCTGACAGCTGAAGGAGGGAAAAGAATGGGAATGATTAAGATGGATAGCACAAAAATCGCATTTCCTGAACGTTTAGGCGCTGAACTTGTTCCGCGTCGTCTGGATATTATAAAATTTTTGATGATATGCATGCTTTTACTGACGGTTGTTTCGATTTTTCATGTCTGGTCACGCTTCCATCTTATTGAGCTTAATCTCCAGTTAGGCGAGGCAAACAGACAGATGAAAGCGCTTGAGCAGGAGCAGAAACAGCTGAAGCTGGAGGCCGTTTCGTTGAAGACGCCTGCCAGAATTGAGGCTATTGCCAAACAGGAACTGGGGATGATTGTTCCTCAGGATCAGCAGGTTATATTGATAAAGTGAAAGATGTTTTGGTTTTTGCTGGAGGCCGGGTATGAAAAATGACAGGGAAAAGTGGGCAAGGATAAGGATCATAATGGTCTCCTGCCTCTTTGCCTTCGGTTTCCTTGCTGTAACATGCCGAAGCTTTTATCTGCAGGTGATTCAACATGACGAACTGGTAAAGCGGGCTGAAAGACAACATCAACGTACTATCCAGATTACTCCCGCTCGTGGGGGGATATTTGATCGTAATGGCACTCCTCTGGCCGTTTCCCTGGAGATGGATTCTCTCTTTGCTGAACCGAGAAGGATTAAGGAACCGGCTGCTGTCTCCGCTCTGATTGCACCTGTTCTAGGCTTATCTCACCAAGAGCTTGTAAAAAAACTCTCATCTGAAAAAGGATTTGTCTGGGTGGCTAGGCAGATCTCTCCCGATGTTGCAATGAAAATACGGGAACATAAATTAGCCGGAATAGGTTTTGTTAAGGAAAACAAACGATTCTATCCAAATTTTGAGATGGCATCTCATGTTATCGGCTTTACAGGGCTTGATCCTGATGGGCTTGAAGGGATAGAGCGTCGTTATGACAGGGAGATAATGGGTAAAAAAGGGTGTCTTCTGACTGAACGTGATGCGTTGGGCAGAGATGTCTCAATGCAGAATGCGGTTATGAAAAACCCGGTTCCCGGCAAAAACATAACACTTACCCTGGATAAAAATATCCAGTATTTCACTGAAAAAGAGCTGGCAAAGGCTGTACAGGGGAGCGATGCAAAAGGTGGAATTGCTGTAGTTGCAGATCCGGCTACAGGAAAGATTCTGGCAATGGCAAATTATCCTGCCTTTAATCCGAATTCATTCAGACAGTACCCTACCCTCCATTTACGCAACCGTGCAGTAGCAGACAGTTTTGAGCCGGGCTCTACCTTTAAGCTCTTTCTTATGGCGGCGGCTATTGAAGAGAAAATTGTCCGTCCCCAGGATGGGATAAACTGTGAGAATGGCAGGTATTCATTTGGTGGAAGGATAATCAGGGACGATCACCCGCATGGCAGGGTTTCAATTACAGAGGTTCTGAAATATTCAAGTAATATTGGCTCGGCAAAGATTGGGATTAAGCTGGGCGATGACCGTTTGCATCGTTATTTGCAATCTTTCGGTTTTGGACAGAAGAGCGGAGTTGATCTGCCTGGCGAGGCTACTGGTGGTCTAAGGGCGGTTAGCCGGTGGTACGGCACTGATCTGGCAACGATTTCATTTGGGCAAGGTGTCTCTACTACCGCCATACAACTTGTTAGCGCTGTATCCGCAATCGCTAATGGCGGTCTGTTGATGAAGCCTTACCTTGTTCAGAGCATAACGGACGGCTCTGAACAGGAACTCCAGCATTTTGACCCACAGACCATAAGAAGGGTGATTTCTGTTGAAACAGCTGCAACAGTGACAAAAATGATGAACAGTGTGACCGAAAAGGGTGGAACCGGAACAAATGCTGCGATTGAAGGTTTTAAGGTGGCAGGCAAGACAGGTACCGCACAGAAGGTCGACCCTGTCAGCAAAGGGTACTCAGCAAGCAAGAGGACGGCTTCATTTGTCGGTTTTGTCCCCTCGGACAAGCCTCTGCTGACAATACTTGTTGTGATTGACGAGCCTAAAACCAGTCCATATGGAGGTGTTGTCGCAGCACCGGCATTCAGGGAGATTGCCTTTAACTCTCTTTGTTACTTGAAAGCAGCAGGTATCGGTAAAACATGCAGTCTTCCAAAACAGGAGCAACAGCTTGATGCGAAGGTCAGAACTGTCTCTTCTTCTGCTGTTCCTGCAGAGGCGGAAGGTGGCATAATGGATGTCGCCGGAACCGGCACACCGATGCCTGATTTCAGAGGAATGAGTATGCGTCGTGTATTGCAGGTTATGGGAAAACGTCAGCTTAATCTTCAGCTAAGGGGTAGCGGAAGGGTAATAGAACAGCATCCGCAGCCAGGGCAGGTCATCCGCGGTTCCGATGAGATATGGGTTCGTCTGGCGCCGTCAGCGTGAGGAACAGAATGAAACTGTCAGAGATAATAAAAGATATAAAGATAGTAGGGAGTTCCGGTGAAATGGATCTCCGTATTGACTCTCTTTCCTGTGACTCACGTCAGGTTACAGATGGAACCCTGTTTTTTGCCCTGCGCGGGCTTAAAATGGATGGTCATTCCTTTATTGAAAAGGCCGTTGCCGCCGGTGCATCCGCAGTTCTGCTTGAGGATTCTGAATATGCGCCAAAGGAAACTCCCTGGGTGCAGGTTGAAAACGGTCGTCAGGCTATGGCCTTGATAGCAGCCAGTTTTTTTAACTACCCAACCAGAGACCTTCCTCTTCTAGGGATTACTGGAACTAATGGCAAGACAACTACAAGCTATATAATTGAAGGGATTCTTGATTCGGCGGGGTTGCCAGCCGCCGTTCTTGGAACAATCAGTTACAGGTTTGCAGATACTACTATTGAGGCAAGCCATACAACGCCTGAATCGACAGAACTGCAGTGGATATTCAGGAGTCTTGCTGAGAAGGGGGCAAAGTCTTTTGTGATGGAGGTTTCATCACACAGTCTTGAGCAACACAGGGTTGACGGATGCAGTTTTGATGTTGCTGTTTTTACGAACCTTACGCGGGATCATCTGGATTATCATGGCAGCATGGAGGCTTACCGTGATGCCAAACTCCGCCTTTTCAACCAACTTCTGCAGCCGGATAGTTTTAAGCCGAACCGCAGGGCGGTGATAAATCTGGATGACCCTGCTGCTGAAGAATTTGTTAAAGGTTCAGTATCTCCGGTAATACTCTATGGGCTTTCTGATGGCTGTCAGGTGACAGCTCGTAATGTCAGTTTTTCTGTTACCGGAATTACAGGCATACTTGTTACCCCACTGGGAGAAATCCCTTTCAGATCGAGACTTGTGGGGAGATATAACCTTTATAACATTCTTGCTGCCGCAGCTGCGGGAGTGGCTCTTGAAATACCGTTGCAGTTAATCAGGGAAGGGATAGAAAATCATCTGGTAGTGCCGGGGCGATTGGAGAGGGTAGATAGCGGAATCGGTGTAACCTGCCTTGTTGACTATGCTCATACAGGAGATGCACTGGAAAATGTGCTTGGCACGCTTAAAGAACTTGCGACAGGAAGGATTATAACGGTCTTTGGATGTGGGGGTGATCGAGATAACGGCAAACGTCCAATTATGGGTCGGATAGCGGCCGGATATTCTAACCTGAGCATAGTTACTTCAGATAATCCGAGAACAGAAGATCCAAATGCGATTCTTGACCAGATACGAGTCGGAATTACCCCATTGGGGTTGCGTGAATACAGCGCTGAAGAGCTTTCTTCTGGAAAACTGAAAGAAAAGGGCTTTGTTGTTATTGAGAACAGACATGAGGCTATCAGGCTTGGAGCCGCTCTTTCTGATGAAGGTGATATCCTGCTGCTGGCGGGGAAAGGGCATGAGGATTACCAGATAATTGGTAAAACAAAACATCACTTTGATGACAGGGAAGAGGCTGCTTTGGCATTTAAAGAACGGAACTGCCATGTTTAGTATTGAACAGTTGACAACAGTTACAGGCGGCAGATTGAGAGGTTCTTTTAATGGAATGGTGAGCGGTATTTCGACAGATTCGCGCACTATTTCTGCAGGTGAGCTTTTCGTTCCGCTACGGGGAGACCGTTTTGATGGTCATGACTACATAGCAAAGGTTGCCGAACGTAATATTAAGCTGGCGTTATGTTCTGAAGAATGGCTGCGACAGCATAATCCGCCGGATTCATTAAGCTGTATAGCGGTGACAGACACCCTGCATGCCCTGGGCGATCTGGCTCTTTCATTCAGAAAGAGGTTTGCCCTGACTATGATTGGGGTAACAGGCAGTAACGGAAAAACCACTACAAAAGAGATGCTTGCAACTATTCTCGGCAAGGTTGATCAGGGTCTTAAAACCAGTGGCAATCTTAATAATCTGATAGGGCTTCCACAGATGGTCTTTCAGTTGAAGCCGGAACATTGCTGGGCTGTGCTTGAGATGGGGATGAGCGAGCATGGAGAGATAGATCGTCTTGCAGAGATAGCAGAACCGACTATCGGAATAGTGCTGAATGCATTTCCTGCTCATCTGCTTAGTATGGGAACAGTAGAGGCTGTAGCAAAGGCTAAGGGAGAACTGCTTAACCGAATTCAGGATGGTGGACTTGCAGTTGTTAATGCAGATGATCCCCTTATTGCATCTCTATCCCAGAACTCCTCGGCAAAAAGAATCAGTTTTGGAATCAGGCGTGGAGAGGTACGGGCGGACGGGATCCGGTTGCTTGGTTCATTAGGGCAAATATTTACCCTAATCACTCCAAAGGGTAATGCAGAGATTCAGCTTAAAGCACTTGGGGAACACAATATATACAATGCTCTGGCCTCGGCAGCAGCACTGCTCGAAGTTACAGGTATTGAGACCATCGTTGAGGGACTGGAGTCATTTACCCCTTACAGCGGACGGTTCAGGCAAGAACAAATAAGCGGCAACCGTCTGCTGATTGATGACAGCTACAATGCCAATCCGGCATCATGCGCGGCGGCGCTGGCAACAGTTAATGAAATAAAGGGGAAGGGGCAGCGCGCTCTTATTGTCCTGGGTGATATGTTGGAGCTTGGATCTGATGAAAAAGAGTTGCACAGGCAGTTAGGGATAAAGGCGGCAAAAGTTGCAGATCGTCTCTACCTTTTAGGAAATCTGACAAGGGAGACTGCTGCGGCAGCTGTTGAGTCCGGTATGAACCCGGATCTGGTGATCCATGCAGCTGATCATGAGAAAATATATAAGGATATTGAACGTTTTGGAGAAAACGGCGACCTGATACTTATTAAGGGTTCAAGAGGTATGCAGATGGAAAAAATTGCTGTAGCCATTCGGGCAGAAGCCGCTAAAGAGGATTAAAAACGATGCTCTTTCATCTTTTCTACCCGTTAGCCACAAATCTGAAGATATTGAATATATTCAAATATCTTACATTCAGAACCATCTACTCAATGATTACGGCACTGATAGTCTGTTTTGTGCTTGGGCCCTGGATAATCCGGAAGCTGGAAGCTATGCAGGCCAGACAGGTTATAAGAACTGATGGCCCTGAATCGCATCTCGAAAAGCAGGGAACCCCGACAATGGGGGGGCTGATAATCCTGAGCGCAATAGTTTTGCCTACCCTGTTATGGGCGGATCTTACCAATCCTTATATCTGGGTTACCATCTTTATAATTGTCGGCTATGGTCTGATAGGCTTTATGGATGATTACCTTAAGGTGGTTAAAAAGAATACAAAAGGGCTCTCTGCGCGTCAGAAGATGTTCTGGCAGATCCTTCTGGCCGGATGTGCGGCTCTGTTTCTATACCTTCGTCCAGGTTTCAACGAGATGCTCTATGTGCCGTTCTTCAAAAATTTCCACCCTGATTTAGGGCTGTTCTTTATACCTTTTGTGATTCTTGTAATCGTTGGCGCCAGCAATGCCGTAAACCTGACAGATGGTCTGGATGGTCTTGCCATAGGGCCTGTTGCCATCAATGCCGCAACCTACATGTTGTTTGCATACATCGCAGGTCATGCAACCCTCTCTGCATACCTGCAGATCCCCCGTGTTATCGGAGCCGGTGAACTGGCTGTGGTTTGCGGCGCAATGGTTGGAGCCGGACTTGGTTTCCTCTGGTTTAACTCTTACCCTGCCGAGGTTTTTATGGGGGATGTCGGTTCTCTCTCTCTTGGTGGAACACTCGGAATTATAGCGGTTTTAACAAAGCAGGAGATTCTGCTTGTAATTGTTGGGGGGATATTTGTGGTTGAGGCTTTATCGGTAATATTTCAGGTCGGTTCATACAAGTACCGTGGGAAGCGTATCTTCCGAATGGCTCCTATCCATCATCACTTTGAGCTTAAAGGTGTAGCTGAACCGAAGATTATAGTCCGTTTCTGGATCATAACTATAATTCTTGCACTGGTCGCTATCTCAACATTAAAGATGCGTTAATATGAATTTAAAAGGCAAAAAAATAACGGTTATGGGGCTGGCAAAGACAGGAATTGCCTCCGCCCGTTTTCTGGCAGGTCATGGAGCAAATGTCACTGCTACAGATATGAGGGATGAAGCAGCCCTTGCCGGTATTCTCAAGGAGTTGTCAGGAATTGATATCAGGTATCTGCTGGGGAGACATGACGAGGCAGACTTTATAGGCGCTGATATGATTGTTGTTTCACCGGGAATTCCGCAGGAACATCCGATGCTTATTAAGGCAACTGCAGCAGGAGTACCTGTAGTCAGTGAGATTGAGCTTGCCAGCCGCTTTATTGATGCGCCGATTGTGGCAATAACCGGCACAAATGGAAAGACTACCACGACCACGTTGGTGGGAGAGCTGTTTAAGGCCAATGGCTTTACAACATATATAGGGGGCAATATAGGGGAGCCACTGATTAATCTTCCTGAATCTGGTGAGAAGGTAGAACGGGTTGTGGCGGAGATAAGTTCATTCCAGCTTGAATGGATCTCCGAATTCAGACCAAAGATTGCCGCCCTTCTTAATATTACTGAAGATCACCTTGACCGGTATGCCGGGTATCAGGATTACATAAATGCAAAGCTTAAGATCTTTGAAAATCAAACCGGCGATGATTTTGCCGTACTTAATAGAGACGATGAACTGGTCTGGAAGTCGGCTCAGGGCTTGAAGGCTCGTATCTTCCCATTCAGCCGAAAGATAGAGCTTGCAGAGGGGATATTCCTGCGTGCTGATAATCTGATCCTTCGTCATGACGGTAACGAACTGCTCTTTCCTGTTTCAGGATTCAGACTTCAAGGTGTTCACAACCTTGAAAATATAATGGCGGCATTGGCCTGCTGCATGCTTTCAGGTTGTGACAGGGATGCAAGTCTTTTACTGCTGAACCGTTTTGAGGCGCTGCATCACAGGATGGAGTTTGTTCGTGAAGTCGCGGGAATAAGATACTATGAGGACAGTAAGGCGACAAATGTTGGCAGTGTTGCCAAGGCTCTTGAGAGCTTTAGTAATATTACACTTATTGCAGGTGGGAAGGATAAAGGCGGTTCATATCAGCCTTTGTCAGAACTTGTTAGTGAGAGGGTAAGACACCTTGTTCTTATTGGAGAAGCTGCAGACAGAATGGCAAGGGAACTTGGCAGCCTTACCGATACGCACTTGGCAGGAACTCTTGAAGAAGCGGTGGAGCTTTCCGCAAGACTGACGGAAGTCGGCGGAGTAGTTCTTCTGTCACCGGCCTGTTCCAGTTTTGATATGTTTAAGGATTACGAAGAACGGGCGCAAAGGTTTATCAAGGCAGTAAAAGGCATCTGAGAGATGACAGGAATATTTAAAAAGCCGTTCAACCTTGCTGATTATGATCTGCTACTGTTGCTTATGGTAGTGGCTCTTACCAGTTTCGGAATAGTTATGGTTTATTCGGCATCTTCAGTTATGGCGGCCAAAAACTATCATGATGGAGCTTATTTCCTTAAAAGACAGGGGTTGTTTGCAGTATTGGGCTTTACTCTGGCTGTCCTGGCGATGAGGGTAGATTATCACATCTGGCGGAAGATGGCAGTGCCGCTTTTGCTTGTCAGTCTTGTTCTGCTGGTTCTGGTGCTGATCCCCGGGATCGGAGGCAAGGTAAAGGGCGCTTCACGATGGATAAGACTCCCCGGCTTCAATCTGCAGCCTTCAGAGTTTACCAAAATTGCTCTTATTATGTATCTGGCCTACTCCATAGACAAGAAACAGGATCGGATAAGGTTGTTGTCAGCCGGTTTTCTTCCTTACATGGTTGTGCTTATGATACTGCTCGGATTGTTGCTTAAACAGCCTGATATGGGGGCTGCGCTTACTCTTGGAGCTGTTACAATCACTATGCTCTTTGCGGCAGGAACCAGACTGGTCTTTATTATTGGAAGCGGCATGGTTGCAATGCCGTTCATGATATATCTTATAGCGCATTCGGCCTATCGTCTTAAGCGGATTCAGGCATTTATGCATCCTGAACAGGATCCGACAGGTATCGGCTGGCAGATTTTACAGTCAAAATATGCCTTTGGGGCTGGCGGCTTTTTTGGACAAGGTCTGGGTGAAAGCAGGCAGAAGCTGTTCTATCTACCGGAGGCGCATACCGATTTTATCCTTTCAGTAATAGGAGAGGAGCTTGGTTTTATAGGTCTTTTCGTTATTATTGGTATGTTTTTTATTCTTATCCAGAGATCACTTCGGATAGCTATGGCAGCTCATGACAGTTTTGGACGTTTTCTTGCTTTAGGAATTGCTGTGCTTTTCGGTATTGAAGCGGTGGTAAACATGGGTGTTGTGACAGGACTGCTGCCTACAAAAGGACTTGCGCTGCCGTTTTTAAGTTATGGTGGGAGTTCAATGTTGATGAGCCTTTTTGCAGTCGGGGTTCTGCTTAACATCTCAGCCGGGCTGAAGCTTGTTCCGCTGACCGGAAAGGATGCTAAATGAAGCTGATTGTGGCTGGCGGAGGAACAGGGGGGCATCTGTTTCCAGGTATTGCGATAGCTGAAGAGTTTCTCTCGAGAGATCCCGCAAATCAGGTGCTTTTTGTCGGCTCTGAACGGGGCATTGAGGCAAAAACAATTCCGCGTCTTGGCTACAGGTTGGAGCTTATCTCTGCCGCAGGAATCAGGGGTAAGGGGAGCATTGCAAAGCTGCAAGGGGCTGTGATGATGTTGTACGGATATTCACAATCCCGTAAGATATTGCGTAGTTTTAAACCGGATCTGGTTGTCGGAGTCGGAGGTTATGCCTCTTTACCGATGGTTATGGCTGCTAAAGGTATGGAGATCCCCAGGTATATACATGAACAGAACGCTCTGCCCGGGATGTCTAATAAGGTTCTTTCTCGTATTGCAAACAAAGTGTTTATCTCTCTTGAAGAATCCGAAAGGTTCTTTCCAAAGGATTGCACGATGCTTACCGGTAATCCGCTTAGAAGACAGATACTGGAGATGCTGTCCCGGCCAGGTGCTGATTTGACAGATCCGGAAGCTGAACTGAGAGTAGAAGATGATGGATTTAATCTGTTTATCTTTGGAGGGAGTCAGGGAGCCCATGCACTGAATGTTGCTTTGCCGGAAGCGGTTGCGCAGATGGATAAGAAGGAGAAAAGCCGCCTGAAGATTACCCACCAGACAGGGGAAAAAGATCTTGAGGAGGTTAAAAAAGCCTATATGGCTACCGGTTTCGAGGCTGATGTCCGTCCGTTTATTGACGATATGGCAACTGAGTACCATAAAGCGGATCTTGTAATCTGCAGAGCCGGAGCGACAACTATCGCCGAAGTTACGGCGCTGGGAAAAGCCTGCCTTTTTGTGCCGTTTCCTCATGCAACTGACGATCATCAAAGGCTTAACGCGGAGGCGCTCTACAAAAAGGGAGCCTGTGAGCTTCTGCTTGAAGAGGAGATGCGCGGAAACCGCCGTCTTTCTGAAGAGATTGAACGTTTGATGGAGAATCGGACAGAGCTGCGTAAGATAGGTGAAAATGCCAGAGCTCTGGCGCGACTTGATGCGGCCAGCGTAATTGTGGATGAGATGCTGAAAGGATTGCAGCCATGTACGGAAAAATAGAGAAGATCCATTTTGTTGGTATCGGCGGAATCGGTATGAGTGGGATCGCAGAGGTTCTTCTGAACCTGGGGTACAAGGTTTCAGGTTCTGATCTTAGGGAGAGTGACACAACAGAGCGACTGCGTGGACTTGGTGGTGAGATCCGTATAGGTCATGTGGCTGAAAACCTTACCAATGTTGATGTTGTTGTTACCTCTACAGCTGTTCAGAATGATAACCCTGAGGTTGTTGAGGCAAAGCTTCGGATGATTCCTGTGATCCCCAGAGCAGAGATGCTTGCCGAGCTTATGCGGATGAAGTACGGCATTGCCATCGCAGGAACACACGGAAAGACAACAACCACTTCAATGGTTGCGACAGTTCTGACATTTGCCGGTATAGATCCTACTATCGTTATAGGTGGCAAGCTTAATACACTTGGAAGTAACGCAAAACTTGGCAAGGGGGAGTACCTTGTAGCGGAGGCGGACGAATCTGACGGATCCTTCCTCAAGCTATCCCCATCAATTGCAGTGGTAACGAATATTGATGCGGATCATCTGGATTATTACGAAGGTGGAATTGAGCAGATAAAGGATACCTTTGTAGAGTTTATAAACAAGATACCGTTCTATGGTCTTGCAATTCTATGTCTTGAAGACAGGAATATTGCTGAGATTATCCCCCGTATCAAAAAACGGTTCATGACATATGGACTTTCATCACAGGCGGATTTGCGTGCTACACATGTCAATCTGGAAGGATTTCAGACTACATTTACAGCCCATTACAAAGGTTATCGTCTTGGAGATATAAGCTTTAAAATGCCTGGCGCACACAATGTGCTGAATGCTCTGGCCTGCACCGCTGTAGCTCTTGAACTGGATCTGCCTTTTGACAAGATTCAGGAAGGTTTTTCGCAGTTTGGCGGGGTCGGTCGTCGATTTACTGTAAAAGGGGATAAAAATGGAATTATGGTGGTTGATGATTACGGTCATCATCCAGCCGAGATTCGCGCTACCCTGGCAGCGGCACGAAGCGGTTGGCCGGAGAGAAGGCTGGTTGTTGCATTTCAGCCGCACCGTTACAGCCGTACAAAAGAGCTGTTTAACGAGTTTGTCACCTGTTTTTATGATGCGGATGTCCTTGTGATTACAGATATATACGCTGCGAGTGAGAAACCTCTTCCGGGTGTATCTGCAGAATTGCTGGCTGACGAAATAAGGCGTCACGGACAACGCGATGTTACTTATATTGCGGACAGGACAAGGTTACCGGAACATCTGGCAGGCTGCATCAAAGAGGGTGATATTGTAATTACTCTGGGAGCCGGTAATATCTGGCAGGCCGCCGAAGAGTTGGTAAATATATTATAGAAAACAGCTTGATTGTACGGTCTGGTGCATTTGATGATTAATCGCTTTGAAAATATCGTACAGGGTTTCCGGGGAACAGTGCTTCGGAATGAGCCGATGAATCGCCATACTTCATTAAAAGTAGGTGGAACGGCGGATCTTTATGCCATACCTGATGATCTGGATGACCTGCTGCTGCTTGTCAAATGGCTTGATCTGGAGCAGATACCAAGGATGATTCTGGGTGGCGGTTATAATCTGCTGGTTCGTGATGGAGGTATCAGAGGAGCAGTTATCTCTCTTGAAAGACTTAATTCCATAGAAAAGCTGGAACACTACTGCATAAAGGCCTGGGCAGGCGCCGAAAATCTGGCAGTGGTAAGATTTGGACAAGGGCTTTCTCTGGGAGGAATAGGTTTCATATCAGGGATTCCCGGTACAATCGGTGGCGCGATATGTATGAACGCAGGGGCATACAGCAACGGACTGCTGGATCATCTTGTCTCTTTAACTCTGTTACGTAATGGAAGCATGGAGGAATTGGAGCGTAACAGGATAAACTATGCTTATCGTACTGTTCATCTGGAACCAGGAGATATAATTCTGGCAGCCACATTTAAGCTTGAGCCTAAAGAGTCAATGGATACTGAAGATGAGATCCGGCGGGATCTTGAGCTTAGACGCAGAAAGCATAATGTTGGTTTTCCGAGCGCCGGTTCTTTTTTTAAAAATCCCGGGAAACAGGCAGCCTGGAAGCTGATAGATGAAGCAGGCATGAGAGCCTTTTCTGTAGGAGGAGCTCAAATGTCAGAAGTTCATAGCAATTTTCTTGTCAACCGTGGTTCTGGAACTGCAACCGACTGCCTGACGCTTGCAAGGCTGGTAAAAGAAGCGGTCTTTTTAACCTCTGGAGTTAAGTTGGAGGAAGAGGTCAGAATTGTAGGGGAGGAGCTATGAAAGGCAAAAAAATAGGCGTTCTCATGGGGGGGCTTTCAGCAGAGCGTGAGGTCTCACTCAAAAGCGGTATGGCAGTTCATCTGGCTCTGTTGCAGATGGGTTATAATGCCACAGCTATTGATGCAGGCCGAGAACTGCCTGAGATGTTGCGTAAAGAACGGATTGAAGTTGCATTCATTGCGTTGCATGGACGTTATGGAGAGGACGGTTGTGTGCAGGGTATACTTGAACTGCTTGGAATCCCTTATACAGGATCAGGTGTCCTTGCCAGCGCCCTGGCCATGAACAAGCTGTACAGCAAGCAGGCCTTTGAAGCTGCCGGACTTACCATTACTCAGTACGTTGCAGTAAAGTATGGTCAATCATGCAAAGGATCCGACCTTCCCTTCCGGTTTCCGGTAGTTGTAAAACCGGTGCAGGAAGGTTCATCGGTAGGAGTTTCTATCGTTAAAAGTCCTGAAGGCCTTCAGGCAGCCCTTGATGATGCCTTAAGGTACGATGAAACAGTGCTGGTTGAACAGTATGTAAAGGGTCGAGAGGTGCAGGTAGGTATTCTTGATAACAGACCGATTGGAGCCATAGAGATAGTGCCAAAGAAAGAGTTCTATGACTTTGAGGCCAAGTACAGTGACGGTATGGCTGAACATTTCTTTCCTGCAAGGATTGATTCCGGTTTGTATGAAAAGGTTCAGCAGGAGGGGCTTAAGGCTCATCAGGCGCTTGGATGTGACGGTTACTGCAGGGTTGACTTCCTGGTTACCGATGCGGGAGAATGCTACCTTCTTGAGGTAAACACACTTCCAGGAATGACCGCGCTTTCGCTGCTGCCTGAGATAGCGTTGAAGGGAAAAGGTCTCTCTTTTGAGCAACTGGTAGAGCGGATACTTCAGTCTGCCAGCCTTAAAGTGATTCAAAAGTAATGATTAGGGATATGCGGAATATCGGGAGCACCCATGGGAACAAACGGGTTGCCTCGAACAGAAGGAAGGTTAAAAAGGAACCGGTTGACCTCGGAAAGTACCTTTTGCCTTTGCTGAGAATAGGCGGTAGGGGAGGTCTTCTGGTGTTGCTTGGTGGGCTGCTTGCCGCTTCTGTCCATACCATGCTTCAGGCAACTCCGTTTTCCGTTCAAAAGGTAGAACTTAAAGGGGCTAAAAAGCTAAATTATGAAGAGATAGTTGCACTTTCAGGAGTTAGTACGGGGGATAATCTGCTAACTCTGCGTCTGAAAACCATTGGACAGCAGGTGTCATCGAACCCCTGGGTGGCATCGGTAAGGGTTCAGCGATTTTTCCCCGGCACTGTAGTCCTGAGTGTTACTGAAAGGGAGCCGGTGGCAGTTGTAAATATGGGATTGTTATACTACCTTGACAGTAATGGAGAGCCGTTCAAGCCACTTGGTTTTGATGATAATCTTGATTTTCCTGTGCTTACTGGGATAGCGGAAGATGATTTGAATTCAGATCCGCTAAATACGCGCAAGGCTCTTAAAAGCGCATGCGAGCTGCTGACAGCGCTTAAACAGCATGGCTCATTTATCCTTGCGGATGTATCAGAGATTCATTACGATAAAGGGCATGGTTTTACGCTCTTCACCAATTCCGAATCCCTGCCGATAAAAATTGG
Organism: uncultured Geobacter sp.; assembly: GCA_964655435.1. GTDB lineage: Bacteria > Desulfobacterota > Desulfuromonadia > Geobacterales > Pseudopelobacteraceae > Trichlorobacter. The sequence continues at coordinate 96,832 of CAZZMP010000004.1, read as the reverse complement.
AACTGATGATTTTGAAAGTAAACTTCAGCGTTTTTCAACTATTTACCAGAATCTGATGACGCAACTTCCGGAGTTGCAGTATATTGATCTGGATTACAACGACCGGATTGTAGTCAAAAAGAGCTGAACATTTGTTAAGCTCCCCTACAGGAGGGATGGAATATGTCCGCGAGAAGAGACAACCTGATTGTTGGCCTTGATATCGGCACTACAAAGATCAGCGCTATTGTTGGCAATCTGGCAGAAGAAGGTATAGAAATCGTAGGAATAGGCACCAGCCCCTCCAATGGCCTGCGCAAGGGGGTGGTTATCAATATTGAAAGCACAGTGACCGCTATCAGAAAAGCCATTGATGAAGCGGAACTGATGGCCGGATGCGAGATAAGATCTGTATATGCCGGCATCGCCGGAGGTCATATAAAGGGAATCAACTCTCAGGGGGTTATTGCGATTAAAAACCGTGAGGTTTCCCAGGATGATGTTCGGCGTGTTATTGATGCTGCAAAGGCAATAGCTATACCGATGGATCGTGAAGTTCTGCATATACTGCCTCAGGAGTTCATAATTGATGAACAGGACGGGATTCGTGAACCTCTGGGGATGAGTGGTGTACGTCTGGAGGCGAAGGTTCATATTGTAACAGGTGCTGTGGCCAGCGCTCAGAATATCGTTAAATCCTGCAACAGAGCAGGGCTTGATGTTGCTGATATTGTGCTTGAGCAACTGGCCTCTTCCGAGGCAGTGCTTTCGGCAGATGAAAAAGAGTTGGGAGTATGTCTGGTAGATATAGGTGGTGGCACTACCGATATTGCGATATTTGGTGAGGGAGCGATCAAATATACCTCCGTAATATCCCTCGGTGGCAACCAGTTGACAAATGATATTGCTGTAGGTCTTCGCACTCCTTTTGCAGAGGCTGAAAAAATCAAGCGGAATCAGGGCTGCTGTCTGGCTTCGTTACTGGGCAAGGATGATAAAATTGAAGTTCCCAGTGTTGGTGGAAGGAAGCCTCGGGAGCTGTCCCGTAATGTTTTATGTGAAATTCTGGGACCTCGTGTTGAGGAGCTTTTTTCTCTTGTGAACAGGGAGATTATTAAATCAGGATTAGAAGATTCTATTGCTTCAGGGGTTGTAATTACCGGTGGATCGAGTATACTGGAAGGCATGCCTGAGCTGGCGGAACAAATCTTCAATCTGCCTGTCAGACGTGGCTTGCCTCAAAAGATTGGAGGGCTGATCGATGTGGTCAATTCTCCTGTCTACTCCACTGGAGTTGGCCTCGTTGTATATGGCAGTCGAAACATGGGACCACGAGAATTCCCCACAACAAAATCTGAAGACAGTATCTTTAACACTGCAACAAGACGGATGAAAAGCTGGTTCAAAGAGTTTTTCTAAATCAAAACTCCAGCTGCGTTATTAAGCTGGGAATGCCCTGAAAACTTATTTTGACACTACAAAAGGGGGAGCGGATGTTCGAATTTGACGAGACCATCGAGCAAAGTGCGGTCATCAAGGTAATTGGTGTGGGTGGTGGTGGTGGTAATGCTGTTAACACCATGGTGGCAAGCGGTATGCAAAAGGTGGAGTTTATTGTTGCCAATACAGACGCTCAGGCTCTTCGCTCCTCAAAAGCGGCTGTTAAGGTTCAGCTCGGAGGTCAGTTGACCAAAGGGCTGGGCGCTGGCGCCAACCCTGATGTTGGACGTGATGCGGCTCTGGAAGACAAGGAAAAGCTGGCTGAAATGTTTAAAGGGGCTGATATGATCTTTATTGCCGCCGGTATGGGTGGCGGTACAGGTACCGGAGCAGCTCCGGTAATTGCAGAAGTTGCACGTGAGGTTGGCGCACTTACTGTTGGTATTGTAACAAAGCCATTTTCAAGAGAAGGCAAGCAGCGGATGGGAAAGGCCGAATCCGGTATACTGGAGCTTAAGCAGCATGTTGACTCTCTTATTATAATTCCTAATGACAGACTTATAAGCATTGCCCCCCGCTCACTGGGAATTCTTGATGCCTTTAAGCCTTCAGATGATGTGCTGAGACAGGCAGTACAGGGTATCTCTGATCTTATCACTACATCAGGCTTTATCAACGTAGACTTTGCAGACGTAAAGGCAATTATGAGTGAGCGTGGAATGGCCATGATGGGCATAGGTATATCAAATGGAGAAAATCGTGCGGTTGAGGCTGCAATCAAGGCTATCTCATCGCCGCTTCTTGAAGATATTGATGTCTCAGGCGCAAAAGGGGTTCTGGTAAATATTACCGGTTCGTCCAGCATGACCATGGATGATTTTGATGCAGTCAACAAGACGGTTCACGAAAAGGTTCATGAAGATGCAAACATCATTATTGGTGTTGTTATTGATGAAGAGATGGGTGATACAATCAAGGTCACAGCAATAGTGACCGGCTTTGGCGACAAATTTGGTGAAAAGGGAGAACAGCCACGCAGCCTTGGACATATCCAGGCAACTCCCAGAGCAAATACGGTTGTAAGCATTGATACACCTACATTCATACGTGATCGTCAAAAGAATGAGGGAGGACGGCCGACACGCCATGTTGGTTCAATATCGTTTGATGATGAAGATGTTTATGATATTCCAACATTCCTGAGAAAATCAGTGGATTGATAACAAAAACAACTTGAAAAACCAGACGGCTCCCGAATAACGGGAGCCGTTTTTTATTGGTTGCAGTCGCAAGCGTACATCATTACGAGCCTGGCTCTGTTTTCCAGGCAACGGGGGCATAGCTCTCCGGCATCCTGCCAGATCTCTTCGGCGAGCCATTCACCAGCTTCATGGAACAACGATTCCACATCAGCATTTTCATCAAAAGACTCTCCGCAGATCCTGCACTGTTTCATACAATTACTCCTATTATTTTCATTGCCGAGCGATATTCAGCAATAAGAGTTTCCCGCTCGGTTGCCAGTATAACATCCCATGGAAGTTTAGACTCAACCGGCAGAGTTGATGTTATGAGGTTTAGCAGATCAATATTACAAAACTTTGCGGCCTTTCTAAGATTGTTCCCCTCGGACATTTTAATAATAAGCGGATTCAACTCTCTGCCTCCTCGTGATAGCAGAGCCTGTAGCTGGCATGCATGAATATCCTCTACCTTCAACCGTACATTGGCTATAGGTCTCAGCTGTTTTTCAAGCATAGAAATCTTAAGCTTCAGCTCATCAATCGAACAGAATGGAGCCCATTGTAACGGTGTGAAAGGTTTTGGAATAAATGGATTGACTGAAAGCAATATCTCACCAAGCCGTTTGTGGCTTCTTGCCTGTTCAACAACTCTTTTCTGTATCTTTGATACCAGCATTACAAGTTCTTGGAGATCCTGGTCGGTTTCTCCTGGTAATCCGATAATAAAGTAAAGGCGGAGATTTAGAATGCCTGCACGAGCGACTGATTCAACAGCATCCAGGATCTGCCCCTCAGTCAGATTCTTCCGGATCATGTCGCGCATCCGCTGTGAGCCACCCTCAGGAGCGAGAGATATGGTTTTGTGGGAACTTTTGACAAGTATATCCAGAAGCTTTGGTGTCAACCTGTCAACCCTGAGAGAAGAAGGGGATGGGACACCCCCCTGTTCAACAATAAAGCTGCAGAGCTCTTCTATCCAGCGATAATCCGATACAGCAGCGCCAACAAGACCTATTGTTGAACGTTTGGCTAATCCTTTGCGACATTCCTCTTTTAAAACATCAAGTGGTTGCTGTCTGAAAGGCTGCCAGACAAATCCAGCAGCACAGAAACGACATCCACGAGGACATCCACGGCTTACCTCAACAAGATACATGTTGCCAAACTCTGTGTTGTCGGTAATCACTACGGAAGATGAAGGAAGAGCCTCTTTTGGGGCTGAGACCTTTCTGACAGGAGTTGATAACGGGATGGATGGCAGATATATGCCTGGGAGAAGGGAGGCTGCCTGTAATAGAGCTTGGCGATTAGAAGCGATATGCTCTCCAAGAAAGTTTGCTATCAGAGGAATAAGGGTTTCACCCTCGCCAATGGCAATAATATCGAAGAAATCCGCAGCAGGTTCTGGATTGATAAAACAGGCTGCTCCACCCGCCAGTATTAATGGTTTAGTATCATCTCGTTCCGCAGCCAGTACAGGAATCCGGGACAATCTGAGGATAACAGGAATATTTATGAAATCCGGTTCAAAGGATATCGAAAAGGCTACAATGTCAAAATCAGAGAGAGGTCTTTCGTTTTCGAGAGATACAAGAGTCTCACCTGATTTTTCATATAATGCGAGTTCCTGCCTGTCTGGAAGAAACGCCCTCTCACAGACTACTCCCGGCTGTTCGTTAAACAGTCTGTAAACAGACTGGAATCCAAGACTGCTCATTGCAGTGCTGTAATAATGGGGATATACAAGACAAATCGATAGTGAACCGCCGCTCCCTTGAGGGATGCTCCCCCTCTCTGCGGCACGTCTATTGCGTAGTATCTGCTGTATCTGCCAATTCATTGTTTAAATCCTGATCTTATCCAATTGCAAGTTGCTCTATCCAGGATATACTTCTCCGGTAAAGTGCAAAATCTGTTTTTCACTGTTTTTGGAACAGTACCTTAAAAGCGGAACTGCTGAAAAGAATTTGTTTCTTCTGTATAAATCCTGAAGAATACGGAGTGAACCAATGTCAGAGCTAAATGGTGTAATGATGCAGTATTTCCACTGGTATATTCCATCTGACGGCAGTTTATGGAACAAGCTTGCAGATGAGGTAAATGAACTGGCAAAGGCAGGTGTCACAGCTCTTTGGCTACCGCCCGCATACAAGGGGATTGGTGGAGGAGCCGATGTAGGATACGGGGTGTACGATATGTATGATCTCGGCGAGTTTGACCAGAAAGGTTCTGTTCGCACCAAGTATGGCACTAAAAATGAATATATAGAGGCAGTGGCAAGAACAAAGGAGGCAGGGCTTCAGGTTTATGCCGATGCTGTACTTAATCACCGATTAGGGGGGGATGAAGCGGAGCCGTGTCAGGCAACACCATATCCAAAGCGTGACAGGATTTATCCAAAAGGTAATAAAAAGGAAATTCTGGCATACACCAGATTCCTTTTCAATGGACGTGCCGGCGCTTATTCACGATTTACCTGGAATTGGCAGCACTTTGATGCTGTTGATTACGATAAGCTATGCCCTGGAGATTTCGATACAGTCTATCTTCTTGATGGAAAGCTTTTTGACGATGAAGTCTCCCAGGAATTTGGCAACTTTGCATACCTTATGGGGTGTGATCTTGATTGTCAGCATCCTGAAGTTCGTAATGAACTTGCGAACTGGGGACGATGGTACCTTGATAAGACAGGAGTTGACGGTTTCCGTCTTGATGCCATTAAACATATTGCAGCATGGTTTTTTCCCGAGTGGCTTGATTCGCTTGAAAAGTATGTTGGAAGAGATCTCTTTGTTGTTGGCGAATATTGGGTTAACAGTCTGGCAACATTGCTTAAGTATATTGATGATGTCGGGGGACGTATGTCGGTGTTTGATGTGCCGCTACATTATAACTTCCACAGGGCAAGCCGCGCAGGTTCAGAGTTTGATATGCGCCGCATCCTTGAGGGTACCGTAATGCAGGCTCGACCGACCCATGCTGTGACGTTTGTGGAAAACCACGACTCACAGCCTTTGCAGGCGCTTGAATCGGTAGTTGAGACCTGGTTTAAACCTTTGGCTTACGCTTTAGTCCTGCTTCGTAAAGAGGGTTATCCCTGTTTGTTTTATGCTGACTATTATGGGGCTGAATATGATGATTTCGGTCGGGACGGCAACAGGCACCATATTGTAATCCCTTCTTTGCGTCAGTTGCTTGATATCATGCTGGCTGTCCGTAGAGACTTTGCTCACGGCTCACAGTATGATTATTTTGATCATCCATCAACAATCGGTTGGACAAGGCTGGGAGAGGAAGCGGACTGCGGTGGCATGGCGGTTCTTATGAGCAATGGCGGTGATGGCTACAAATGGATGGAAACATGCAGCGCTTCTACAGAATACAAGGATGTTACTGGTAATATAAGCAGGAGAGTTATTACAAACGAACATGGATGGGGTGAGTTTTTATGTAATGCAGGCTCCGTTTCAGTATGGGTTCCATCAGGCTGCCTGTAATTGCTGTTTAGCTTTTACTGCTCTATAAATCGGCAAGTCCGTAATGTTGCAATCGTTTTTTCAGATCTTTGCAAATTGAGAGATCCTCCTGCAACAGTTTTCCAACTGTATGACCTGTTGCATCTACAGCCAGACGGGAGCCTGACTCATCCATTATCAGATCCTTACTCCACTCAGTTTCGTTGACTACCTGCCAGGCAATGTTCTGCATTTCAGTTAAAGTTCTCTCAGAATTTACAATAATAAGTAGTCTAGAGTTGCTGAACCAGGGTAGATTCCACAACGAATGCACAACCTCTCTAGTTTTGGAGTGGCTGGATTCTTTTATTGATATAATGGCGCTGTTTCTGAATACCCAGGGTATTGGGAACCTTATATCCTCTACTTCAGGAACCAGTATGGCAAGGAGGGATGAGAGCAATCTTTCCCAGCCAAGCATCATCCGGCAGTCTTCCTGTGGTGGAGGGCCGACAACAGTTATTGGGATAATCGGATGATTGCGGCGGGTGATTCGAGTGACGGTGATTTTTGCAGCAGTTCCAGCTGGATCATACCTGCCTGTGTGATTGCCAAACGGGCCTTCAATCAAGCTTTCTACAGGGTCTGCAAAACCCTCAATAACCAGTTCTGCCTCGGCAGGGACAAGGATAGAACTATGCGAACAATCTGTCACAGATATCCTTCTGCCTTGCAACCATCCGGCAAAAATAAACTCATCAACCCCTTCCGGTAATGGCCAGGCCGCTGCCAGAGTCATAGCCGGAGAGCCGCCAAGGGCAATAGCTACAGGCATTTTTCTGCCCTGTTGCACAAATTTCTGATGATGAAGGTCAGCCCCGCTGCCCGGACGCCAACGAATTGCCAGTGTACAGGTGTCATGAATCTGACAGCGATATATTCCGCAGTTTATATTGTTACCATCCGGATCAGTTGTAATCACCTGCCCTAGTGTTATATATCTGCCCGAACCTGCTGCAGAGCCGTCTTCAGGCCAGTTTTTGATGAATGGAAATTTAAGAAGATTTGGAGAGGGTTCGACAAACTGGCGGCAGGGGGGGCTTGATACTTTTTGGGGGCTGCAATATTCAAACTCCTGTTTTTTGAAAAGCGTTGCAAGCTGGCTTGTCTCTTTGACCCCGTTAGTTGCAAGAACTCTTGAAAAAGAGGCGGACAGGTCATCCATGCTGTTTAGTCCCAACGAGATCTGCATCCTGTTTATTGAACCGAAAAGGTTTGCTAAAACAGGAAAACCGAAATCCAGCGGTTTTATAAAAAGCAAGGCAGGGCCGCCTTTGGGAAGGGAACTAATCTTCCTGACTATTGAGGACAGCTCAAGTTCTGTATTTATAGGTAGTTCTACTCTCTTAAGTTCTTGGTGGTGCTCAAAAAAATCTATCAGTTCGTGCAGAGATCTGTTCATTTTAAGAGGTTATATTTAGCGAAGTTCTACAGGGGAGGTTTTTATATCAGGTGATGGGTTCTGAACAGCTGGAGTTGAACTTCCATCTGTTGGACAGTAATCAACCGGTTCTGTGCCGGCTCTGAAATATTCATTACGCTGCAGAGGGCATTCCGGTGTTGCCAGATTACCTGTGGCAGGATCAATAGCTACCGAAATAACTGAGTCAGGTATGTTGAAATCAGGCACAGATTTATCAGACAATGCTTTGCGCATGAACCGTTCCCAGATAGGAGCGGCAATAGCTCCACCAGTAAAACCTCTTCCGCCTGACTTTGGCTGATCATATCCGACCCAGACTCCTGTAATCAGATTTGGCGTATAGCCTATAAACCAGGCATCTTTATAGTCGCTAGTGGTGCCGGTTTTACCTGCGGCATGATATTTCAGGCCGAATTTTTTGAGGTTCTTGGCAGTGCCTGCAGTCAGTACATCTTTAAGCATGTTGGTTGTAATGAATGCAGCTGCAGGTGAAATTACAGCGGTTGAAGATGGCGGGTTTTCCTCCCAGTTCTTCTGGTAGCTGTTATAAATCCTGATTATGGAACGTGGTTGAGGGCGTATGCCGCCGGTAGCGAGAGGAGTATAGGCCAGTAGCAGGTCATGCAGTGTTGTCTCTTCTGTTCCCAGCGCTACAGAGAGATCGTTACGGTTTGTTAAGGTTAATCCCAGTTTTAAGGCAAAATCTGCAAAGTTGGCAGAACCTACAGTATCAAGCAGTTTTACAGCAATTATGTTGTTGGAGGTTGCCAGAGCCTTACGAAGTGTGAGATTCCCATATAATTTGCCATCGTAGTTATGTGGCTTCCATTCGGCGGAGGAGCCTTGATTGTATTCAACAGGTGTGTCATTCCAGATGCTTGCAGCGGTGATTCCCTGTTCCAGAGCTGCTGCATATATAAGAGGCTTGATCGCTGAACCTGGCTGTCTCTTGGCCTGAACTGCTCTGTTAAAGGGGCTTTTAATATAATCAACACCTCCTGCTATCGCCAGAATATTCCCTGTCTCCGGATCAATGCTGATTAAGGCTCCCTGTAATTTAGGTGATATGGCGGTTATCCCTTCCTTAATTACCTTTTCGGCCTCTTTCTGTAGATGCAGATCCATTGCTGCGGTTATTTCCAACCCTCCCTGTTCAATAATTCCTGCCCCGAACCGTTCAATAAGTCTGGATTTTAGAAGAGACAGATACCAGTGAGCCTGATTTTTCTGGACTGGAGCTGAAGATGTAGAATTGATTTTTTTAAACTGTTTTGGGGAGAGAATTCCAAGAGTCAGCATTCTTTTAAGGACAATAGCCCTGCGAGCGCCAACGTCAGCGGGTTTGGCAAGAGGATTATAACGAGCCGGATTTTTAGGTATTCCGGCAAGCAGCGCGCATTCTGAGTCAGTCAATTCTTCCGGGGACTTATCAAAGTAGAGTCTGGCTGCCTGGGAAATCCCAAATGCCCCGTTGCCATAGTAAATTTCATTAAAATACATCTCAAGAATCTGCTGCTTTGTGTAGTTTTTTTCAAACTCTATTGCCATAAGGCCTTCAGTAACCTTGCGGTCAATAGTTTTTTCGTTTGTAAGATACCGGTTTTTAATCAACTGCTGGGTTATGGTTGAACCCCCTTCAGCCAGCCGTCCCTTTACCACATCCTTTACCACAGCCCTTGCAATTCCGCGAAGATCAATCCCTCCATGTTCATAAAAACGGGAGTCCTCTACAGCAACTACCGCTTTTTGAAGGAAGAGCGGAATCCGGTCAATTGTTGTCCAGTAACGTTTTTCAGGCAGTAGTCGGCCAATAAAGCGACTCTGGTTGTCAAAAATCTTTATTGATGAATAGCCTGTCGGCAATAGTGGGTAGGTTGCTATCTGTTCCAGTGCCCAGAGATTCGGAGAGATGCAAATCAGGATAAGAAATAAAAAAAAGGACAGCTTCAGGGTTCTACTGTTCACCAAACTTCCTCCGCAATGCCTCAAAGTATATCTGTTCATACTTGCTGGCGGACTCTTCCCATGTAAACCGTTTGGACATGCCGTTTTTACGTAATGCCTCAAGTCCTGAAGGGTTATTGTAATAAGTCCAGGTAGCCCATCCTACGGTGTTGTAGAGTGCTGTTGCCGAGTGGCTCCAGAACTTGAAACCGTCACCTGTCAATGTTACCTCATCAAAATTTGTCACACTGTCATCAAGGCCGCCTGTAGCCCTTACAACAGGGGGAGTACCGTAAGCCAGAGAATACATCTGGTTAAGTCCGCATGGTTCAAAAGCAGATGGCATCAGGAAAAAATCGCTCCCTGCTTCTACAAGATGGGCAAGTTCATTGCTGTAGCCTATATAGCAGCCTACCTTTTCAGGATGACGGTGAGCCATGCCGCCGAAGAAAAAGTGCGCCCATGGTTCTCCGTTTCCAACAATAACAATCTGGATATCCAGTTTGATCATATTGTGGATAGCCTCAGCCAGAATGTCGGTTCCCTTTTGTGGAACCATACGCGAAACAATTCCGAAAACCGGAACATCGAGTTCCGGAAGACCGAAACGACGTTGCAATTCCTTTTTGCAGACCATCTTGCCAGACATATCTTCTGCTGTATAATTGGCAGGCAGATAGTTGTCTGTAGCAGGATTCCACTCGCTGTAATCAACGCCGTTCAAAATACCGTACAGGTCAGCAGCCCTCTCTTTGAGAACACCTTCCAGACCCCATCCGTAAGCTGGAGTCTGAATTTCTCGTGCATAACCCTCACTTACGCTGTTAAGTAATGTCGCGTGATACAGTCCGCCCTTAAGCAGATTAACCTGATCATCCTTTTCCAACTCAAGAAAGGTAAAATGTTCCCAACCTATGTCTAGCACATCCATTAAGCCGGGATAGAAATTACCCTGATACTGCATATTGTGTATGGTAAGTATTGAGGCAGCTTTGCCTACAAAAGAATCGTCGCGATATCTTGTGTTCAGCAATACAGGGATTGCTGCTGTGTGCCAGTCGTGCGCATGGAGTATATCCGGACGCCAGTCAAGCATCTTCGGTAGTTCAAGGGCGGCTCGCGATAAAAAGAGATAACGATTGTCGTTGTCCATAAAAGCGACATTCTCAACACCATATATGCCATTTCTGCCGTAAAGCCCTTCATGTTCAAGAAAATAGACCGGCAGCTCAGTTTTTGGCAGGCGTCCTTCCCATACAGAGCAGTACATATTGCCTATGATACCCATTGGAACAACAAGTGTGTCTGGCAGGAGTTTAAGTCCGTATAATTCGGTATTTATTGAATAATAACGGGGTAGCAGAATGCGGACATCATGTCCAAGAGCTTGAAGATAGCGGGGGAGATCTCCTGTGACTTCACCCAGTCCGCCGGTTTTTGCGAAGGGAGCTACCTCTGAGGCGGCAAAAAGTATGTTAAGAGCTCTATTTTGTTTCTTTCTGTTTCTGTTTTGCGGTTTTTTCTTTGAAACTTCATACTGCATTTTTTCTTTCACGCATCAAGCTCCTGCTGAATAACTTTTATGATGTTGTTAAGTTGTTTTTCCAGTTCCGGCATCAATCTTCTTGCCTCCTCAAGGTTGCCGGTACGTGCGGCCTTTTCCATTGCGGCAGCTATAGCCATTATGAATCGTCCGCCAACAGATCCTGATTCCCCTTTTAGTCCATGTGCAAGAGAAATGATTGACTCCAGCTTTCCTTCCTGAAGCAGTGGCGCTATCTGTTTAAGTTTTAGAGGTGCGCTTTCAAGATAGATTTTGTACACATCAATAAGAACGTCAGAACAGCCGAGGGCATGGTAGTTTTTTTGAAGATATTCCCTGTCAAGAGGGTCTTCTTCGTGTGTTAATGGAGATGTTTCAGATATGTTATCGGACATTTTATATCCCTTCATCAGTATTTAAGTAATAGATAGAAAAATTTAAAAAACATATAACAATTTTAGACCAATTGAAAGAAAATGCAAGAAAAGTGATTGTTATGGTTTGATATTTTTGCGGGAAGCCGGAGCGCATTGACACGCTCCGGCTTTTAAAAAGATGGTTAGAGTTATTTTACTGTACAGGGGGCAGTGTATCCGAAGCGAACTCCACCCCAATGTTTTCCGTTAATGAAGATAGGCATGGAAAGGTCGTTAAGGATTTCACCTGTGTCCCTTCGGTATGTCTGAAGCAGAACCCCATCGGTATTTTTAGCGCATCTCGTTCCTGTATTGTCGCCAAAGATACGTTTTGTGCGGTTATTTACCTTGTCTTTTTCTATATCTCCGGTCAAAGGTTTGCTGAACTTAAGGTTGTGACATGGCACATATGCGCGGTCATCAAAACAGATGGCATATGCAATCTGGCTGTCCTTGTTAAGTATAACCTCCTGAAGAGGTGAAACGACTCTGTCAAAGAAGCTGTCAAAACGGGTTGTAAACTTTGGTGGATCAGTTTTTTGAGGATAAGGCTGATAGTTTCTATCAAAAAGATCGGTTTCTGATAGAGAGCCGCTTTTAATCGCTTCGTTGATTGCGTTTTGAACATTATCAACAAGTTCCCTGGCGTAAGATTTTACCTGGTCATGGTAGTTGCCGACAGAAAAACGACCTACAGTGTTGTATATTTCTTCAACTGTGTTTGCAAAACGATTAAAGGTTTCCATGTTGGCCTTCATCATCTGGTTAGTGCCATGTGCTGCATCAGATATATGATGGATCTTTGATGAAATCTCTGCGGTAACAGATGTCTGTTCAGCGGCTGCTCCGGCAATCTGTTCACTCATCAGTCTTGAACTTGAAGCGCAGTTTTTGATCTCCTCCAGATGTTTCCGTGCCTCTTCAGCCTGTTGCAACCCTGTCTGAACAAGCACACTTTCCTTCCTTATGCTGGTTGCGGCTCGCTGGCTCTCCTGCTGAATCTTGCCAACAACACGGTCAATATCCTTGGTTGATTTTGTTGTCTTTTCAGCAAGTGAACGAACTTCATCCGCAACAACGGCAAATCCGCGTCCAGCCTCTCCGGCTCTTGCAGCTTCAATAGCAGCATTAAGAGCCAGCAAGTTTGTCTGGTCTGCAATATCTTCAATCAGTGAAAGCATATCGCCTATGCTGGCGGAAGAACGTTCCAGTTCAGATATCCCGGACAAGGTTGATTCAACGCTCTCTGCAACAGTATTCATGCATTGCCAGGTTTCCCTTACCACATCAAGGCCTGTGCTGGCTGCTGTATCAACGGTGGCGGCCAGACTGACCGATTGAGTGGTGTTTTCAGCTACATTCTGGATGGTGCTGCTCATCTCTTCAGAGGCGGTTGCAACCGTGTCAGCATGTTCCATCTGCTCCTGAACCTCTTTGGCAATCCGTTCTGTGGCATTTGAAAGCTGACATGTATCACTACCCAAAGCACAGGCTTGTTGATAAAGATTTGATATTATCTGTCGCACGGTTTGGGTAAGGTGATTGACTTCAGAGGCGAGATGTCCGATCTCGTCCTCTGAATGAACGGGCAATACCCTTGTAAGATCGCCTTCACCTCTGGCTATATCTTCAACCTGCGAAGAAAGTTCACGAATAGGGCGCACCACCAGACGCGATATGGTCAGATACAGAATTCCGATTATTATAAAAAAGAAAATAATTCCGACTCCGGTCAGTACCATAGCCAGTTTCTTCGCTTTTACAACACCTGCATCAAGAGAGGTGACAAGTTGAAGACCACCAAGATGTTTGGTTCCGGCAGGATGGCAGGCGTTGCAGCGAGCCTCGTTGACCATAGGTGTCGCAAGAACCAAGGCTGAAACGCCGTTTAGTTTGACATTCTGTTCTTTTTGTTCGCCGGTGGTTACGGCCTGCTTCATAAGGTCACTGGTCTCAGCGCCGGCATACTGCCTGCCTTCAGAATTATATAACTGGATCTTCAATGCACCGCCACGTTTGATAACACCATCTACATACTGGTTGAAGGCATTGAAATCACCCTTCATTTTCAGCTCAATAAGGTCATGTATGACATTGGATGCCGCTTGTTTAGCGTTACTGCGCTGAAGGTCAAGCATTGAATTATAGGAAAGATAAAGGCTTAAAACTCCCAGGCAGGCAAAACAGATAGAGAGAGTTACTGCAATAGCTACCAATACCTTTGCGGTAAGACGGGTGCGGAACATTAAACCACCTCCATTAGATTAACTATTACTAATTGCAGCGATTTATTTGAGAGAGAAAACTTATCCTTTTTAATTAAGCAAAGTTTTCCAGTAATTGCAAGCTAAACAATAACAATGTTTTGCTTGTAAATGAAAAATCAATCCTGTGAGATCATCGCAAGTTTTTCAGAGATTATTCTTATATGTTCTGTTTCTTCATCTCTCAGGGTTTTCAGCATTTTCCGACCTTCGGGGTCATCGGTGCTTTCAAGCAGTTGTTCGTAGTAAAAGATGCCACGTTTTTCAATTTCAAGGGCAATCTTTAAAGCGTCCAGATCATTTGTCTCAAAACCGACTTTTGCTGATCCGTCAGCAGGTTCAAGATTAAAGGTGGTTCCGCCATAAAAGACCCATCTTCCACCTTCGTGCAACGAGGTGTAAAGTTCAGTAAGTTTAAGGTAGTGTATTTCTTCGGATTTTGCCAACCATCTGAAAATCCGCTTTCCATCCGGATTAAAAGTCTTCTGCTCGGCTCTGGTATATAAATCGAATGTCTCTTTTTCCAGTTCAATCGCCTTCATCAGGGTATCCATGAGAGGTTTGTTTTCAGGCATGGTCTGAGCTCCTTATCTGTTTTTGTTTAACTGTATCAACATCTCAAGCTGCATCAGCTCATCAACTGTTTTGGTCAATAAAACCGGGCAGCCCATCTGCTCCGGCAGATGAAGATCGATATCATACCTGTCTCCGACAAACAGGACTTGTGCAGGAGGTTCTCCGAGTTCTGAAAGTATCTTATCAAGGATCTCCTGGTCAGGTTTTGGACGCCAGCTTTCATTTATTGTAATAACTCTCTTGAAGCTCTGCTCAAGATCTAGATGTGAGAGAATCCTGGCAGTAAGGCGTTGATTGTTATTAGTCAGCAACCAGCAGGTATAAAGTCTCGCCAGTTTATCAATAAGAGGTTTCACGCGAGTATCGGGCTGTATAAGATGTTCCGGATCGAGATCCTCGGCAAAATGACGATGCATTTCCTGCATAGTGCCACCCATAAACTGTATGGTTACAGCCAGAGTCTGTGCTGAGCCCCTTTCTTCCGAAAGACGTTGACGGACTGTGCGTAGCTGCCTGCCAGCTTCATCAGGATCTGTTCCAAGAAGTTCTGCCGCATAGCGGGAAACTGATTCCCATATAGCCTTTTCAAAAGGTTCAGACATATATAATGTCCCATCCAGATCAAAGACAATCGCTCTGATATCCATTTCTTTAAGTGTTACAGCTGTCATATGCCGATACCTCTGATGCATGCCAGTTTTGGTTCAACAAACCCTTTGGATTGAACAAGCACTTTAAATGTGTCGCCCATTCCACCTTCAGGCATTATGAGTCTTTTTATTGTGAGACGGAGTTTAAGTTTGTCTTTGTCTGTCATGTCAGAGGCCTCTATAGCTTCAAGCTCTTCAATAATGCCGGATGAAATTAGAAAACGGGATTGCTCACCGAACCAGAGGGTCTTTAACCCCAGTTCTTCTCCACGTTCAATCAGTGTACTGAAGTTTACATGTGTAGTAATGTCCTGCTCTCCTATTCGATGATATGGGTTGTCCTCAACTGTATGTTTGTAATAGCAGAGAAGCGTTCCCATATTGCGCTCAGGGGCATACAGCTCCACTTTTGGCCAGCCATAATCTATAGTCAGTATAAACCCCCGCTGTAAGGAAGAGGCAACTGTTTCAAACCATTTTAGTCCAGCCAGTGAGATTTCTGCCTCCTGCCCGGGGTGGAGAGGTATGCCATATCGAGTCAGGTATGCCTCAAGTTCCGGGCTGGAAGGGGATTCGGCAAGTTCCTGAAATTTTCCTTCATTAATGGTTACATAAAACTCCCTCAGTCCCTGGGGTGTCATTATCACACGGTGAACCGGCATGGCATCGAGTAGTTCGTTAGAGTAAAGAACTCCGGTGAATCGGAAATCCTTGAGTTCATCGGGGGTGAGCCAGGAGAGCTTTTGTAAATGAGCGGAAAGAAGGGATGCCTGAGCCCCTGCAAGTGAAGGTTCTTTTTCTACCAGAACCAATTTGGTTGCGGCATAGCAGTCTGTTTTCTGTTCCGAGAGGAAGTCCATGATGTCACAGGCCAGGCGTCCATGTCCTGCCCCGGCCTCAACCAGAGTGAATTCTTCTGGTGAGCCAATCGAACGCCAGCATGCCTCTATTTCACGGGCTATTACCCTGCCGAATGTGGCATGAACATTGATACTGGTGTAAAAATCACCTTCCGTTCCAACTTTGCGCCCAGGCGAGGTGTAATAGCCTGTTTCCGGTTCGTAAAGGCATGCTGTCATATATTCAGCAAAGGTAATTGGGCCTTTTAATCTGATGCGGTCGGAAATAATTGTCTCTAATCTGTTTACGTTCATAGCTTTGTGATTGTCGAGGACAGTGGTAAAGGGTTGAGGACTCTTAGTCTTTTCCCTTTTTCCTGTAGATCTCGCGCAGCCCTTTTATCTGCTGCCTTAATTCCTTTCTTAATTCTGGTGGTTCCAAAAGCTCGGCATGCTTTCCGTAGGATAGTACCCAGGCCATTATTTCAAGAGTGCCTGCAGCCTCAAAGTATAAGGTTACAGAACCGTCAGGTTCGTTAATAACCTTCTGGTCTTTTTTCCAGAATCTATCCCTTATCAGGTGAGCGACTTCGTTATCAAAACGTATCTTTATCTGCATCGTCTTGTCAGTTACAAGCGCAAATGCATCACTAAAGTGATTTTCAGGGGTAAACCCCGGAGAGATCTCGAATCTTCGTTTGGTAACTGTCAGTTCGGAGATCCGTTCGATTGCAAAAAGTCGAATTGCATTACGGTTTTTAGCGAATGCCAGAAGATAGATCCCACCCTTGGCAAGCACAAGGGTATACGGATCCAGCTCATAAATTCCGTGTTCTTTGCCGCTTCGGTTGTAACTGATCTTTACCGTAAACTGGTACAATAAGGCACGCCGTAGTTCAGAGAGAAGTTTTAAAGAGCCGGAATATGTTCTTGTTCCCTGAAAACGGGGGAGTGAAACCCGCGCAATCCTTTCGAGATGAGCAACAGAGCGAGGTGGCAGGGCTGAGTGAATCTTTGAGAAGATGTTTTCAATTTCGGCTCCGAAAGGCTCGGAAGGAAGAAGTCCGGCGCAGGCCTTCAGTAAATGGAGCGAAACAAGTTCCTCAAGTGTGAAGGTAACAGGTTGAATCTGCCGGCTACTGGTCATAAAGCTGTAGAGCATCCGTCCATCTTCGCGTCTTGAAGTTAAAGGGTAACCCGCCTCCTGTATTGCAGCAAGATCTCTGTGAACAGTTCTAAGATCCACTCCTGTTTCTTCAACCAGCTCTTCAAGATTTATACCGTTACGGGATTCAATCAGGCGGATAACGGTATGAAGCCGTGCTGCCTGGGTATAATGGCCTGTAGGTTTGCCCTGCTTTGCCATGTTTCTCTCTGTTCCTGAATGATTTTTTCGATTACACTCTCTAAAGCTCTGAAGGTAAAGGTACGTTATGTGAACTATTTTGACAACGGCTTTCTGACATCTCTACTCGTACAGTTTCCATGGTTACAGCAGAGCGGTTATCCCTCTCTTTTTGTCATCAGCTTTCTGGCATCAAGCCTGATTCCGGTTGGCTCAGAATGGCTTCTGGTCTTGATGCTTCTTAATGGATACTGCCCTCTTGCCGCCTTTTTTACAGCCAGTGCAGGAAATATCCTCGGGGCTTGCACTACCTGGATTGCTGGATGTTATGGAGGAGAGCTGTTGCTTGGAAGAGTTTTCAGGATAAGTGACAGCCAGAGACAAAGAGCTGAAGAGTGGTACAACCGTTACGGGATGATATCCCTTCTTTTCTCCTGGCTTCCGGTTGTAGGAGATCCTTTGACTCTTGTAGGGGGGATCTTGAAACTCCGTTTCTGGAGATTTTTCCTGTTGGTAGCAGTTGGCAAGGCGGCTCGTTATGCTGTTGTTATATGGCTGACCTTGCGTTTTACAGGATAAAGCGTTTCAGGCGATTTATCTCTCCATATTCTGATTGCTGTTTTCTTCCCTGAACGCGCTGAAAAGATCAATAAGGCTGAATCCCCACAATCCGAAAAAACCTGCAAGTATCAATCTGGCCCAGCTTCTGTAAGGTTCTATCTGCTTTAATAATAAGGCTGCGGTCAATGGTTCGCCTGAGATACGCGCGGCAATCAGTGGCGAGGAGAGCTTCATTACAAAAAAGAGGGAGGCCATTAGCAGAAGATTTACTGCTACTATCAGTATTGCTCCCTTTATCCTCCTGCCAAGATATAGTTGTCCCAATCCTGGCAAGATAAATGCTGAAAGCAGGATGGCAATTACTGGACGTTTAACCCCTGGGATGGTTGATTTGTCAGCTTCTTTCAGCATCTTGCTATTCGTTCCATTCCACCCATATAGCCGCGAAGCACTGTCGGTATAACTATTGAACCATCAGCCTGCTGGTAGTTTTCAAGAATGGCAACCAGTGTGCGACCCACTGCAAGGCCGGAGCCGTTAATAGTATGCACAAATTCCGGCTTGTTCTTTTCTTCTTCCCTGAAACGGATGCCAGCCCTGCGAGCCTGAAAATCTCCAAAACTGCTGCAGGATGATATCTCCCGATAAGTGCTCTGACCAGGCAGCCAGACTTCAAGATCGTAAGTCTTGCATGAGGAAAACCCGATGTCGCCTGAGCAGAGAGCCATTACCCTGTATGGAAGCTGCAGAAGTTGGAGTACTTTTTCTGCATGGCCGGTCAGTTTTTCCAGTTCGGAATCAGATTCAGCAGGGTTCACGAATTTTACTAGCTCTACTTTGTTGAATTGGTGCTGACGGATAAGCCCTCGTGTGTCCTTGCCGTAAGAACCTGCCTCACGACGAAAACAGGGGGTGTAGGCTGCATAACTGATTGGCAGTTCGCTGTTTTTAAGGATCTCGTCACGATGGATGTTTGTAACCGGAACCTCGGCAGTAGGGATTAACAGATAGTCAGGATCCATAAGCCTGAACAGGTCTTCCTCAAACTTTGGCAGCTGGCCTGTGGCAGTCATGCTGGCACGGTTGACCATGAATGGTGGCAGAACTTCTGTATAGCCATGTTCGGTTGTGTGCAGATCAAGCATAAAGCTTATAAGAGCCCTTTCCAGACGCGCGCCGGCAGCTTTATACAGGCAGAATCTGGCTCCTGTAATTTTGGCAGCCCTTTCAAAATCAAGTATGCCAAGCTCTTCTCCCAGATCCCAGTGAGATTTGGGGACAAAATCAAATGTTTTCGGAGCTCCCCATTTGCGAATCTCAACGTTCTCATCTTCCGATTTGCCAATTGGTGTGGTCGGGTGGGGAAGATTTGGAACAGTCATGAGGAGTCTGGAAAGTTCTTCTTCAACGAGCTTTAATTCCTCGTCAAGGCTCTTTATCCTTGCGGAGACATCTTTCATCTCGGCGATACGATCCTTGACGGTGCTCTTGTCCTTAACCTTTGCTATCTCTTCAGAGACGCTGTTTTTCATCGCTTTAAGTGTCTCTGTCTCAAGCAGCAGACGGCGTCTCTTTTCGTCAAGATCCATAAAACCGCTCAAAGAAATGTTAGCGTTACGTGTGGCCAGTGATGATTCTGCCTGTTCAAAATTTTCACGGATTAATTTCATGTCTAGCATAGTAGTTTTTCCTTGCTTAAAAGGGAGAATAAAGCGTTCTTTTTTAGCATTGATGATTTATATGCGTCAATCATTACAGAAGCGGAATCTTTATCTTGTCAAAAACAGAGATCAGATGTTCAGATGCAAATATAATACTTGACGACCAGAAGATTAAAAACAGGAGCAAGAACCGATAAAATAGATGATTGACAGTTAGATCAAGGGTATATACGATGTTTATGAATGAGTCATTCGGGTTTTTTCATTAAAATATAATATCAAACAGTGCTTTCCGGAGAAAAACTATAACATGCCACACAATGAACTTAGCATACCTGAAGTTCTACCTCTATACCTGCTGAAGGATATGGTTGCATTTCCGTACATGGTATTTCCTCTTTATCTTGATGAGCCGGAGATGGTTCTGTTTCGTGAGTCACAGGAACTATACGGAAGCTTCATTGCTGTAGTCTTTCCTCGCAGGCAAGAAAAGTCGGCCTCTAAGGTTCTCCTAGAAAATCTGCATGAAATTGGTACAGTCTGCCGTATTACACAGGTGAAAAAGGTTTCAGGCGGCAGATTTAAGGTGATTCTTGAAGGGGTCAACCGGATAAGAATCGGCGAACTGGAAGAATCTCATTCATATTCTCTTGTTACTATTGAGGTAATCAGGGAGTTTGCAGAAAAGGGGCTTGTTACTGAAGCATTGGTGCAGTCTCTTATCGGTCTGCTCAAGATTTCTCTCTCCTACGGTAAACCTCTTCCTGATGATGTTATGAAGATGATTGATTATATTGATAATCCGGCCAGGCTGTCTGACCTTGTGGCTCTTTATGTAAATCTGCCTCAGACCGATCTTCAGGAACTTCTGGAAACGATCGATCCGCTTGAAAGGTTGAAGAAGGTTTATGTGCATTTGACCAACGAGGTTCAGAAGCTTCAGGTTCACTCCGAGCTTAAGACAGAACTGAACAAGCGTGTGGGTAAAAACCAGAAGGACTATATCCTGCGCGAACAGATGAAACAGATTCAGGAGGAGTTGGGTGATGAGGATCCCCGCAATGCTGATATAGTTGATTTACGTAAAAGGATTGACGATGCCGATATGCCGGACGACGTTCGTAAAATTGCCCTGAAGGAGCTGAAGCGACTGGAGCGGATCAATCAGGCTTCTCCAGAGTACAACGTATCAAGAACATATCTGGATTATCTGGCCGGCATGCCCTGGAATATATCAACAGAGGATTCTCTGGACATTGTGAATGCTGAAAAGGTTCTGGATGAGGATCATTACAATCTTAAAAAAGTAAAGGAACGGATTCTTGAATTTCTGGCGGTCAGATCGCTTAAGGAGACCATGAAAGGGCCTGTTTTGTGTTTTGTAGGTCCTCCGGGGGTTGGAAAGACATCTCTGGGACGTTCGATTGCACGCTCTATGGGCAGGAAGTTTGTGAGAGTGTCACTGGGAGGGGTACGGGATGAAGCCGAGATCCGTGGGCATCGTCGAACATATATAGGTGCGCTGCCAGGAAGGATAATCAAGGAAATATACCGCTGCGGCTCAAACAATCCGGTGCTTATGCTGGATGAGATTGACAAGCTTTCCCACGATTTCAGGGGTGATCCCTCTTCGGCTTTGCTGGAGGTGCTTGACCCTGAACAGAATTTTTCTTTTCAGGATCACTATCTTGACGTCCCGTTTGATTTGTCAAAGGTAATGTTCATAACAACCGCCAACCAGATGGATCCTATTCCCGGTCCATTAAAAGACAGGATGGAAATCATCCGGCTTGCAGGTTATTCAAGTGAAGAAAAACAGCATATTGCCAATAATTTTATCATCCCACGCGAGATTGAGGAAAACGGGCTTGCTAATATGCCGCCACAGTTTACAATCGAAGGGCTGACCAGGATTATCAGGGAATATACCCGTGAGGCAGGTGTTCGAAACCTCCAGCGTACCGTTGCCCAGGTTTTGCGGAAGGTTGCCAAGGAGATAACCCAGGGCAAGGAGGCTCGTAGCGAGATTACTCCTGAGGTGGTTACAGAACTTCTGGGGCCTCGTAAATTTTACAATGAAGTTGCCGCAGAATCTGACAGGGTTGGAATTGTAACCGGTCTTGCCTGGACGGAGAGTGGTGGTGATATACTGTTTATAGAGGCAACCAGCATGCCTGGCAAAGCCGAACTTATACTTACCGGCTCCCTGGGTGATGTAATGAAGGAATCGGCAAGGGCGGCGCTTTCATATATTCAGGCTCATGCCTCCGAGTTTGGTATTGAAGATAAGGCATTTGAAAACAGAACCATTCATATACATGTCCCATCAGGGGCGATTCCAAAGGATGGCCCTTCAGCCGGTGTTACAATGGTTACAGCTCTGGTCTCGTTACTAACGAACAGACCTGCCCGTAGAAGTGTTGCTATGACCGGTGAAGTCACCCTTACCGGAAGGGTGCTTGCTATAGGTGGACTTAAGGAAAAAGTGCTGGCTGCTCATCGTGCTGGTGTAAAGACCGTTCTTGCTCCATCCCGCAATAAGGATGACCTTGAAGATATACCCAAAAATGTCAGTCAGGAGCTTGAATTCCTCTTTATTGATGATGCCGCGCAGGCTGTAACAGCGGTTTTGTAGCATGTTAAATCTTTCTGCCATTGATCAGGGGATGTTGAAATTCCTGGCAGGTTTTCAGGCTTTTTTTTTCCTCTCATGGCAGGCCTTTCTGCGTGTTTTTCACAAACCTTACTATTACCGTGATTTTGCTATCCAGTTTGATAAGCTCGGTTTTTCATCCCTTTTCATCTGCCTGCTTACCGGCCTGTTTACCGGTATGGTTATGGCGCTACAGGCGTTGATTCAGCTTAAGCCGTTTGCTGCTACAAGTTATGTTGGGGGAATGGTGGCGGTTACCATGATTAAGGAACTTGGACCTGTGCTGGCCTCGTTAATGGTTGCCGGCCGCGTGGGTTCCGCCATAACTGCCGAGCTGGGGACTATGGTAGTGACTGAACAGGTTGATGCCATGCGTGTTGAAGGTACTGACATCGTCCAGCGTCTGGTTACACCCAGACTTAAGGCTATGCTGGTGGCTCTTCCTTTACTCACAATAGTAACGGATGCGATTTCGATGCTGGGAGGCTATCTGATTGCCACCGGCTACAGCATAAGTCCAACCATGTACCTATCTACCTTTACACAGTTTATGGTGCCTCTTGATTATATTGAAGGGGTTGTAAAGCCAATAGTTTTTGCCTTTCTTATTACAATGATTTCATGTCAGACAGGCCTTAATACCGGTGGTGGAGCAGAAGGGGTAGGCGCGGCGGCCAAGAGGGCGGTAGTGCTATCATCCGTACTGATTCTAATGTGTGATTTTTTTATTGCAAAGATATTTGTGGTTTTCCGTTAGAGATGGAACTTGCTATCCAGAAAACCGGCCTAAGACGTAATTCATTGTTTGGTTTTATTTGCAATCGTTGCCTCTCTTGCTGCTGTTTCAAGAAGATACAGCTAAATCCATATGAGATTGCACGTCTGGCAAGGAATTGTGGAGTTTCAACTGCTGACTTCATTGATCTTTATACTGAGAATGCCGGTACAATATTAAAGTTTAACGACGATGGTGCCTGTATTTTTCTTAAAACAGAAGGTTGTTCAGTGCATAAAGACAGGCCGTTGGTCTGTCGTTTGTATCCGCTTGCCCGTTATGTTGAATTTACAGGTAATGAGAGCTTTTCGCAGATCAAGCTGGAGGATGGATGCCAGGGAGAATTGCATAAAAATTCGAGGATTGAACAGTTTCTTGAAGAACAAGCTGCATTTCCATATATGAATGCCGCTGATCTATATCTGGAGTTGCTATGCTTATTATTGGAGATTATAAAAGACAGAGAAACTGAGTCTGCAAATACCGAAGCTGTTATTCATACAGTGCGTGCTGTCTCTTCGGGTGAACTTGAAGGCAATGATTTGTCTATTGTTGATATGGATGGAATGGTAGAAAAATATTGCAATGAAACAGGGATTACTATTCCTGAGTCTATAGATGAAAAAATGCTCTTGCATATAAAGGCGGTCAAAAAATGGGCCGCATTAAATCCATAAAGGGGGAGAATGGGATGAAAAAAACAGGGGAAAATCATGAACTGAAACAGTCTTCTGGCTCACTTGGGAAAAATCTCGCAGTTGCAGCAGTTGTGGCATCTCTGGGGGTGTCGCTGGGAGTTGCTGTTGAAGATGTATTGGCCGCAGAATCAAAAACGGATACTCCGCCTGCCTATTCCAGTAAAAACAAAGACAAAATATCTTCAAAACAGATAAAGTTGGTGACTCAGCCTAACGTATCAAACCAGGGCAAGTTTCATAATTCAAAGCAGGTTAAGCTTGGTTCTCAAAAGCAGGATATACAGACTCCGGAAAAACAGATGAAATAACTGGTTTCAACTTTTGTCACCGAGTTGATCAATTTCACCGGCCAGTCAGATTGAACAGTGTCTGGCCGGTGCTATAAGCCTTTTTTGCAACACTCTATCCTGATATTAAAATCTGAAAACTGCTGTCAAAGATTAGATTGTCTATCCCTTCTAAAGGCGGAAATTCCTTCGCCAGCCGGATTAATTTCAAATCCGTATTCATTTAACATCCTTTCAATGATTAAGCTGATACCCTTTTTCTTCCATCCGCCATGAAAATGGTCTGCCAGTAACAGGATTCCATCCGGGGCAAGCATTCCGGTAAGGTTTTTTAATAGCTGACGGTTTTGAACAGGATGGTTAACTATTGGGCCTCCAATAAGTCCATTACAGATTATAAGGTCAAAAACCATAGGATCGCAGCGCTCTGAAAGCAGATCAAACACTTTGAAGCTGATTCGGTTTCCCCACTCTTGTTCCAAAAGTGGTTTGACCCTGCATTTGTAGTTCTGAGAGTGTGCAAGTTCGTGTGGTATATCCTGTTTCTCAGCAACCCAGACCTCCAGAGGTTCAAGAGTCCAGCCTTCAACTGTTATCAGCTCTTTATTTATCCCTGTTTTTGCAGACAGTTCGAGTAGCTCCCATGTGCCTTCTCCCGTTCCTGATGCGGCATCCAGCAATCTTATAGGACGATTAAATTGTTCTGAGAGCCATCTGCTAATCTGTAGCAGTTGTTTCGGATATCGCCCGAAACCGGAGCCATTAAACCTTTTTGGCAGGAATGAGTAAAAGATAAAGCGAGTCAGGAGCTGTTCATCATTTAATAGATGTTTAATCAAGATGGCAGGATTTGGTGAGATCTGCAGCCATTCAGGAAATTTGGAATAGCAGTCTGCCCAGCTTAGAGCTTTGTAAAACGGACTACTACTTAAGATTGGCGAATAGTTCAGGCTCTTTTCATACAGACGGTAAAACAGTTGCCTGATTCGGTTTACAGGCATGTAAAGTTCGGACTGCAGACGGATTTCAGGGCTGATTACCAGACCTGGAGCAGGGAGAGGCTCGGGAGATGTTGAAGAATAGATGCTGAAAAGTTGCTGCAGCCGCAAGAGCCCTGTCTTAAACGAGTCATCTACAGGGCAGGCGTGAATTAATGGAGATTGAATCAGATCAGAAACTCCGAATCGGGTTGTAAAGTGTATCCCGCTCCACCGGTATTTTTCCGGCAACCCTTATCAACTTTATCAAGCGGTTAAGCGAGAGTGTCTGCGGTGAATCTGCTCCGCCATCATGTCCAATTTTCTCTTCAACTACAGTGCCATCGAGATCATCAACACCGAATGATAGAGAAACCTGGGCAATCTTTTCTCCAAGCATGATCCAGTAAGCCTTCAAGTGAGGGAAGTTATCCAGAAAAAGGCGCGCAATAGCAAGTGTTTTAAGGTCGTCAAGACCGGATGTGCCTTTTGTGTCAAGCTTTAGAGGAGAGTTTTCAGGCTGCCAGGCCAATGGGATAAACACCTGGAATCCGCCTGTTTCATCCTGAAGTTTACGGAGCCTTGCAAGATGTTGCACCCTGTCTGTAATGGTCTCTACATGACCATACAGCATGGTTGAATTGGTTTTAAGCCCGATATTATGTGCTATCCGGTGTATTTCCAGCCAGCGGTTGCTGTCAATCTTTTCAGGACATATCTTCTGACGCACCTCATCAACAAGTATTTCAGCGCCACCACCAGGCATGGAGCCAAGACCTGCCTCTATCAGTTTTGCAAGAGTCTGTTCAATTCCGAGGCCGCTTATCCTTGAAAGGTAGTCTATCTCCACGGCGGTAAATGCCTTTATATGGAGGGATGGGGCATTGGATCTTATCTCACGAAGCAGCTCAAGGTAAAAATCAAAAGAGAGGGTAGGATGCAGTCCCCCGACGATATGCACCTCTGTAGCGCCTTCAGCCTCTGCGGCGACAGCTTTGCCTACCATCTGGTCAAGAGCCATGGTATAAGCGTCACCGGCATCCGCTGTCCGTGAAAATGCACAGAAAGTACAGCGGTTTACGCAGAGGTTTGTCGGATTTATATGGCGGTTGACATTAAAATAGACATTCTTGCCGTTTTTCCGTTCATTCGCCAAAGCAGCCATTTCTCCAATTGCTAGCAGATCATTGGAACTGTAAAGTGTTAGAGCATCCTCTTTAGTCAGGCGCTCTCCGGCATGGATTTTTTGATTGATTATAGATAAAGTTGACATCATATTAACATACTGCAACTGCCTGATTGGCGCAATAGTGAGTTTATCCAGGAGAAATAATATGACAGATGCAATTGAAAAGTTTCTTCAGTCCGAGGTTTTTGGCGTTGTCGGAGCATCAGAGGATCGCAGCAAATATGGTAACAAGGTGCTTCGCTGCTATCAGATGAACAACAGGAAGGTTATTCCGGTAAATCCAAAGGTGGGAATGGTTGAAGGGGTGGCCTCTGTTGCAACGGTGGCTGACCTGCCGGATAATGTTAAGAGCATCTCGGTTATTACCCCGCCTGCAGTGACTGAAAAAGTGGTTGAGGCTGCCATTGCAAGAGGGATAACCGATATCTGGATGCAGCCAGGGGCAGAGAGTGAGGCCGCCGTTGAGCGCTGCAAATCAGCAGGTATTAACGTTATTGCAGACCACAGCTGTGTTCTGGTGGTGCTGGGTTATCACGAATAAAGTAAAGTTTATTTGGAATAAAGAACCGCAACGATTCTTGCCTTAACTGTTCCAGTCGAGACTAGCCCATGTTGTTGGCTTGAATCATAATAGACGCTGTCTCCAGGCTGCATCCGGTAGATTTCGTTGCCATAGTGGAGGTCTATCTCTCCATCAAGGATGTAGAGGAATTCCTCCTCCCCTTCGTGGCTGAAAAACAGTTTGTCATCCCAGACTGTTGCTTCTACCTCAACAAGGAAAGGTTCCATATTCTTGTGCCTCATTCCCTGGGCAAGCGAATGATATCTGTATGGGCGATTTTCTGTGTTGACAGGCTGGCGTTGGAGATCGGGGCGCAAATCGTCAGCGCGTGTCAAGACCAGTTGCTGTCTGTTGCCTTCATCTTCAAAGAAGAAATGGATATCAACTTTTAATCCCCGGGCGATCTTCAGAAGGGTAGCTAAAGGTGGCACCACCTGTTCATTCTCAATCTGCGATAGAAGCGGTTTTGAAAGCCCGGTCAGTTCGGAAAGTTCCTGTAGTGTTAAACGTCGTTGCTGACGTTGACCTCTGATCTTTGTCCCTATACGGAACTCCTTGATCTGCGTTTTGATGTCACTCACGTTACTCCTCCTGAATTCTGCCGGTGTTACAACTGCGAAGCTGTTGACAGTCAGTCTGCTTTGGGCTAGCCTAGCTTGACTCTGGAACTGTTTTTACTTTCTGACTCTGCTAATCTGTATAATTAAAGTTAATTCTGTTCCCTAACCCTGTTCTATAATAGATCAATATTAAACATATACAATCCATCGAGTAAGGTTGTCAACATGATGAGAGATCTTATCCGTCTGCTGTCTGTTTTTTTTGTTCTTGTTATTATATCTGCCTGCTCATCTTCAAAAGATGAACCGCTGTTCTTTAAGTCAAAGCGTCCTGCTGCTGAGGCAGAAGCGCCTGTAAAGGATGTCCCTGCCGATATTCTTGCTACTCAGCAGGCGTTCAGTCAGGTTTCAAAAAAGGTTACTCCCTCTGTTGTGAACATCTCAACCATAAGCCGTAAAAAGATGGTTCGCCCATTCCCTGATATGCCCCCACTTTTTGAAGAGTTCTTTGGAGGGGGACATGGCAGAAGGGATCGCAGCCTTGGCTCAGGCTTTATAATAAGCCGTGACGGATTCATCGTTACGAATGAACATGTGGTTAGGGATGCAGAGAGCATCAGGGTCAAGCTATCTAATGATAAGGTCTATGAAGCCTCTGTTGTTGGGGTTGATCCTAAAACAGATATTGCGGTAATCAAGATAAATGCGACTGAACTGCCGGTCGCAGTATTGGCAGACTCTGATCGTATTAATGTCGGGCAGTGGGCTATAGCAATAGGCAATCCTTTTGGTCTTGAAAGATCCATGACAGTAGGGGTTATCTCGGCAACCGGTCGTTCCAATGTCGGGATTGAGAGTATAGAAAACTTTATACAGACAGATGCCTCAATCAACCCTGGTAATTCAGGCGGACCTTTGCTTAACATTCATGGAGAGGTTGTGGGTATAAACACAGCCATTGTTGCTGCCGGTCAGGGGATAGGTTTTGCAATCCCTGCAAATATGGCAAAGCCGATTATTGCGCAACTTGTAGAAAAGGGTAAGGTAAGTCGTGCCTGGCTTGGTGTCGGTATAAGTCAGGTGACTGAAGAAGTTGCTCATACAATGGGATTGAAAAAGGCTGGCGGGGCGCTGGTAACAGAGCTTTATGAGGGGGGGCCTGCAGCCAGAGGTTCTATGCAGCCAGGAGATATTATAGTGGATTTTGGAGGCTCAGAGGTTCGGGATCCTTCACATCTTCAACAGCTGGTTGCTTCTGCAAAGATAGGTGTTCCGGTACAGGTTACTGTTATACGGAATGGCAGCCGGATACTTTTGAACATAAAAACAGGTGACTCGGAAAACATAAAGCTCGATCCAAAATTCAGGCGAAATTAATGAAAGAGATAAAACATTGATTCCAACAGGTTTACTTTAGAGCAGATCTGCGTTACAGTCTAAAAAATGCTTGGATGATTTTCCCTTTTGAAAGGATGCTCCATGAATCTCATTACCGCCAAAGAACAGGCCACACGTCTGGCAAGAGCGATTGTTTCAGATGTGGCAATATACAATCAGGAAAAAGTTGAAAGCGGCATAAAGAACGATAATATCTTTGATCTCTTGAGTGAAGAGATTCAGGAAGGTCGCCAGCATTTTTACTCGAGGGTTGCAACTGAACTTGACCCGGAAAGAATTTTTGATCTTACTCTTGTAGATATCCTGATAAAGCGTGCAGGGAAGATTGAATCTACCATCTGGTAAGAGACTTTCTGATATTTTTCAAATAAATTGATTTGAGAGGCGTGCCTTGGCGGCGCGCCTCTCTTTTTAGGAGATTCATTTATGGATCAACAGGAATTTTTAGTGTCGCATGATATCTCAGGTCAGAGGCTGGATGCGTTTATGGTATCTCAATTGCCAGAGATTAGCCGTGCATCGCTACAGCGGCTTATTGATGAACATCAGGTTCTGGTTGACGGTAAACCTGCCAGATCCTCATTAAGGTTAAAAGGGGGGGAAAGGGTCTTTCTGCAAATTCCTGAGCCGGTTGCCGCTTTGCCTCTACCTGAGGAAATTCCTCTTGATATCCTGTATGAAGACCATGATCTGATTGTTATAAATAAACCTGCAGGGATGGTTGTACATCCGGGGGCAGGTGTAGATTCCGGCACTCTGGTAAATGCGCTTTTATATCATTGTAACGATCTTTCAGGTATTGGTGGAGAGATAAGACCAGGGATTGTTCACCGTCTGGATAAAGGGACATCTGGTGTTATTGTGGCTGCAAAGAATGATATCTCTCATCGCGATTTGGCCGAACAGTTTGCCCGGCATAGTATCAAACGTCTTTATTGGGCTTTGATATATGGCTCTCCCAAAGATGATAACGGAAAGATAAGCGGTATAATTGGCCGTCATCCGTCTGACAGACTAAGACTTTCAGGCAAGGCCAGGCATGGCAAGGAAGCTGCCACAAACTGGAAGGTTCTTGAACGGCTGGACTCTGTATCTCTTTTGCAGCTAAGACTTGAGACCGGTCGTACCCATCAGATAAGGGTACATCTGACGGAGGCTAACATGCCTTTGCTTGGAGATCCGCTCTACCCTGATGGTGGCAGATTTAATAATCTTAAAGATTCGAAGCTAAAGAGCATGATCGCCTCTCTTGGAAGGCAGGCTCTGCATGCCAGAGTTTTGGGCTTTATCCATCCTGCAAGCGGAGAATTCATGGAATTTGTTTCTGAACCACCTAGCGATTTTCAGATGCTGATTGACTATTTGCATAGCAAAAATCCTGTTTTGACTATGACACCGGTAATATAATGACAACTGTTTGATTTGGCCTGAAATAATGTTATTGTAAGGCATGTTTTCGAAAGGAGACGGCCGCAATTATGGGTAAGGTTGCTATAGATAATCTTGAGATTGGAATGCTGCTGGCAACGGATGTGCTTGACCGGAATGGTCGCATGTTGCTTGGCGCTGGAGCCGAGCTAAATCAGAAGCATCTGACCATTTTCCGTACCTGGGGTATTGTTGAGGCAGATATTGCCGGTATTGATTATGTTGACACAGAGCCAACCCTTCCTCCTGAGGTAGATATTGAAGCTCTGGCAGCAGCTGAAGCTTCCATCCAACCGCTTTTCCGACATTCTGGCATTGAACACCCTGCGCTTCGAGAACTTTTTCGGCTGGCTGCCATAAGGAAGGTGCAACGTGGCATTTGCTGATTCCCCCAAATATACCGTTGAATGGTTGATAGACCGAACCAACACGGTCTATTCTCTCCCTCTCTTTTATGAACGTCTGAATGAAGCGATAAACCATCCAAGGACTTCAATTGATGAAATTGCCGGCATAATCACAGAAGACCAAGGGTTGACAGCCCGCATCTTGCGATTGGCCAACAGCCCGATGTTTGGTTATTTCGGTAATGTAGGCTCCATTTCAAAAGCGGTTACTATAATAGGGACACAGCAGTTGCGAGATCTTGCTCTTGCCGCCTCTGTTATGGGCATATTCAAAGGGATTCCTGAAGAGCTTATGAGTATGGCCTCTTTCTGGCGCCATTCAATTGCCTGCGGTATCATAGCAAGAGCGCTTGCAACATGGCGGCGTGAAGTAAATGTAGAGCGTTTTTTTGTGGCTGGAATGCTCCATGATATCGGTCAACTTATCATGGCTACGATACTGGGTGATCTTGTGCGCGGAATGATAGAAGAATCTATTTCGCGAGAGATAATATATTTTGATCTAGAGCGTGAACGTCTCGGTTTTGATCATGCGAATGTTGGCGGCGCGTTACTTAAAGAATGGAAAATCCCGAATAATATATACGAACCTGTTTCATATCATCATCGTCCTGCCGGAGCTGAGCAGTTTCCTCTTGAGGCATCTCTGATCCATCTGTCGGATATAATTTGTCAGGCATATCAACTGGGGCAAAATTGTGAGCGTTTTGTCTCGCCACTTGATCCTGCATCATGGGAACGTCTTGGAATGTCTCCGAATCAGCTGGCTCCTGTGCTTAAGCAGGTAGAGTCCCAGATTGAAGAGACCTTTGCGATATTGTCGGAGGCATAGTAATGGAGCCGAAAGAGCAAAGAACTGACCCTGTTTTTTTAAAAGAACGTGTTGATTACCTTGAAGAGTCAAACCGCCGCTATATTTCGATATTTGAAATGTTGGCAAGCAGCGGAGATTTTCAGGCGGAACTGGCCAGAGCCGAAGGTCTTTCAGATATTTTTAGTGCTACACTCTCACAGGTGCGTCGCCTGATCCCTTTTTCTCAGGCCGGTATTCTTGAGGCTATGAAAGATGGCAGTTTTGAACTGAGTTTTTGCGATACCATAGCCTCTAGCACAAATCTACAGGAAGCCGCTGATGCATCTATTATGGATGGCAGTTTTGCCTGGGCAATAAACAGAAATCAGGCGGTTATTGTGCCTGTTGCCTCCGGTGGCAGCCTGCTGATGCAGAGCATATCAACCCGTTCCCGTATCCACGGTATGTTTGTAGGTATTCTTTCCAATGAATCCGCATCTATAGATGCCCCGACTCTAAATGCACTTTCCATCCTGATTAATGCAGCTGCATATGCCCTTGAGAGCACAACCTTGCGTGGGTTGCTCAGAGAAAATATGGCGACACTTGAACAGCGTGTTCATGAACGCACAGTTGAACTTGGAGTATCTCGTGAAAAGGCGGAGGCTGCAAGCAGGGCAAAGAGTGAATTTCTAGCAAATATGAGCCATGAGATCCGTACCCCTATGAACGGGGTGATGGGTATGACGGAGCTGCTTCTTGAAGGTGGCTTCACCCCTGATGAACAGAAGAAAAAACTATTGGCAATCAGGGATTCAGCTGAAAATCTTATGGTTATTATCAATGATATCCTTGATTTCTCAAAAATTGAGGCTGGTAAGCTTGAACTTGCGCCTGTCCCGTTTCTGCTCCGCAGGACCCTGGAACAGGCTTTGTATGCACTGGGATTGCGTGCAGAACAGAAAGGGCTGAAGCTTATTATTGAGGTTGATGATTCTGTTCCGGACAGACTAAACGGGGATAGCTACAAGGTGCGTCAGATATTGACCAATCTTGTAGGCAATTCCATAAAATTCAGCAGTCGGGGTGCCATAACAGCATCAGTGGAGGTTGAAGAAAAACTTGAAGATGGGCTTCTTCTAAAATTCTGTGTTTCTGATCAAGGAATTGGTATACCGCTTGAAGCTCAATCACGTATCTTTGAGACCTTTGAACAGGCGGATCTTACAACAACAAAAAAATTTGGTGGGACAGGTCTAGGGCTTTCCATTTGCAAGAGCCTTGTTGAGCTTATGGGGGGAAAACTCTGGCTAGAAAGCAGTCCTTCTGAGGGGAGTCATTTCTTCTTTACCGCATGGTTTGGTATTCTAGGGAAAGAAACTTTTATAGAGGGTGAAGAAGAACAGTCAGCGATTTCCACAATGCAACCTGTAAGAGGGTTATCGGTTCTGCTGGCTGATGATGTTGAGATCAATCGTGAACTGGTGAAGGCTGTGCTTGAGCGTTATGACCATCGGATAACTGAGGCTGCAAACGGTAAAGAGGCTCTGGAACTCTTTGCTGCCGGTCGGTTTGATATTGTCTTGATGGATGTCCAGATGCCGGAGATGGATGGATTACAGTCTGTTGTTGCTATCAGAAAGCTTGAGACTGAACGTGGCAATGCGAGTATACCTGTTGTTGCCATGACTGCATATGCCGGAAAGGATGATCGTGAAAGATGTCTGGCTGCAGGGATGGATGACTACATCTCCAAGCCGTTGAAGCCATCTCAGATGTTGGATATGATCCAGCGGTATTGTAGTTCAGCCGGAGTGATTACTGTTGAGACTGCATCTGTAACTCCCTTGGCGGCAAAGGATGAGATTCCTGTATATGCAAGAGAGGAACTCCTTGAACGCCTTGGTGGAGCAGAAGCCCTTATCCCTAAATTTACAGGGCTGTTTTTCAAAGGGCTTGAGCCTTCTCTTGCCTCTCTTGCAGAGGCTATAGCTACCGGAGATTGCCAGAAGGTAAGAACCAGCGCTCATGCCATAAAAGGTTCATCTGCAAACATAGGAGCCATGAAGATGAGAGAGACCGCAGCCATGATAGAGGCTGCGGCAAAAGATGGAGAACTTGAGGCTGCGCCGGAAAGGTTCATAAAACTGAGAGAACAGTTAGATGCTTTCCGACAGGCTGTCAATCAGTTTGATATTCCCTAAATATCCTTTAATTAATTGATATTATAACATTCTGAGGTTTGAATTAAATGCCAAAGGCTGAAGGACGGCACAATAAAATAAAGCTTAAATCTGGATCAGCCCTGTTCTCTCAACGATTTAAGAGACTAAAGTGCCAGGAGCCGTTCTTTGAGCAGTTTTTTCGCAATCATTCAGCTCCCATGATGTTGATAGAACTTGAGAGCGGCATTATTCTGGATGCAAATATAAGCGCCACCAATTTTTATGGTTACAGCTATGAAGAGCTTACCAGGATGTCTATTAATAGCATCAGTCTGTTGTCAGAGGATGAACAGAAATCTCTAAAAAAGAGCATTGCTGAGGGTACGACAACTCTGCATGAGGCGTCGCACCGTCTTAAAAATGGAGAAACAAGAATAGTTGAAGTTCATTCTGCATTTATCAAGTTTGGAGATCAAAAACTTCTGGCTCCAATCATCTATGACATAACTGAACGAAAGACTGGGGAAGATAAGTTTAAGTATGAAGAACAAAAATTCAGGATTGTTGCTGAAAATACATATGACTGGGAGTTCTGGACAGCGCCTGATGGAAAATTTATCTACAGTTCACCTGCTTGCAAGAGAATTACCGGATATGACCCTGCACAGTTTTCTGAGGATATGGAGTTTTACACCAAAATAATCCATCCAGAGGATCTTGAAAAATACCGTAATCATCACGATACATTTGCGGCTGCGCATCTGGAGGACGAGGTAGATTTTAGAATACTATCTGCAGATGGAGAGATACGGTGGCTGGCGCATGTATGCCGTCCTGTTTTTGACGGCTATGGGAACTTTCTCGGGATACGGGGAAGTAATCGGGATATTACAGAACGGGAGTTAAACCGTATTGAGCTGCTTGCCGCCAAAGAGCAGGCTGAAGCTGCCAATCGTGCCAAGAGCGAGTTTCTTTCCAACATGAGTCACGAGATTCGTACTCCAATTAATGGTGTGCTTGGAATGACTCAGCTGCTGCGTTATACCGAACTGACTGATGAACAGCAGGAATATCTGGATAATCTTGAATCATCCTCAAATAATCTCCTTGCACTGATTAATGATATCCTGGATCTCTCAAAGATAGAATCGGGGAAGATGGAGCTTGAGCTGTGTGACTTTCCTTTGCCGCTGACTATTAGGGAATTGGTTGCAGGGCAATCATGCCGTATCAGTCAGAAAGGCCTGAAACTTATCATTGATATCGATCCTGCGGTTCCGGAGGTGGTAAAAGGTGATCCGCTAAGATTTAAACAGATACTGTTAAACCTTCTTGGCAATGCAATCAAATTTACGGATGCCGGCAGTATTGGTATTACAGCAGGCTTAAACGAGGTTAATGAAGATAAGATCATAATAAAGTTGGCTGTAAGTGATACCGGCATAGGGATGACACCTGATGTCCTTTCCAGGATCTTTAACAGCTTTGAACAGGCAGATAACTCTATAACACGGATGTATGGTGGCAGCGGTCTCGGGCTTACTATCTGCCGTCGCCTCACAGAGCTGATGGAAGGAAATATATGGGCTGAATCAGTACCTGACAAAGGTTCAACATTCTATCTTGAATTGCCTTTCCAAAAATCTGATATTTTGAATGATTTACAACTAAAGCAGAATCTGAATATCCCAAAGCTGCTTGCTTGCAGTAAATTAAATCTGCTTGTCGCAGAGGATAACGTACTTAATGCCGTTACAATTGTTGCAATGATAAGGCGTCTTGGTTCTCAGGCCACAGTTGCTAACAATGGCGAGGAGGCGCTTGCTCTCTGGCTACAAGGAAATTTTGATGCTATTTTAATGGACATTCAGATGCCTGTAATGGATGGCAGCACTGCTATTTTAAAAATAAGGGAACAGGAAAAAACAAAAGGAGGGCATGTTCCTGTCATTGCCATTACTGCATTTGCACTTCATG
Organism: uncultured Geobacter sp.; assembly: GCA_964655435.1. Lineage (GTDB taxonomy): Bacteria > Desulfobacterota > Desulfuromonadia > Geobacterales > Pseudopelobacteraceae > Trichlorobacter. The sequence goes on along the minus strand of CAZZMP010000004.1, from coordinate 61,563 downwards.
GAGACAGGGAAAAATTTTTCTCTCAGGGCTTTGATGATTACATATCCAAACCTGTTGATATGATAGAACTGGCAGAGTGCCTTAATAAGATAAAATCTCTATGAAAGGTGATTGTTTCAGGGTAGGGCAAAACAGAAAAGCTGTTCTCTCTATCATAATGTATTATTCATTCATACATCCCGTTTTTGAATATTACGGAAAAAAACATAATAACATCAATATGTTAAATTGTATTATCTCCGATTGAATTCCTAAACCTGCATATAAATTTAATACAGATTAATTTTTGTTTTAGAACTTATGAAAATAATAAAGCCTGTTTATTCAGCATGTTATATATATTTAATTGTTTTTTATGCTTTGGCACTCTACTTGCTACTTATTAAATCAGAAGATGAAGAAAAAGCTCTTGGAAAACCAAATAGCAAAAAAGATAAAAACCGAAATTAATTAATCATCCAAATTCAACCAAACTACCTTACAAAGGAGAACGACCATGAAAACTACATCAACTGTTATAGCCACCGTAACCATGATTTTTGCCAGCCTTACAACCGCCATAGCATCAGGTGCAGCAGCCAACCATATCGACACAAGCCTGACCTTTAACAGTGGCATACTGGTACTTGCCTTTGCGGGATTCCTTGCCCTGGTAGTAGTAGCACAACTTGTTCCAGCTCTTATCAGCCTGTATGGAATGATCAAGAACGCTTCAGAAGAAGCCAAAAGCAAAGAGGCAGCTTCCAGCATACCCAATAAATAAAAACAGACCGCTCCAGAAACAGACAACGGGGTCTCTGCCTGATGGCAGAGACCCCGTTGTCTGTTGAGTAGAGTAATAGTTCCCAAAATAGTTTCAAGAAAATTTGGTTAACCAATCTAAATTGCACAGGAATTACACAAACAACAGAAAAGGGGTCACGGCATAAGCTGTAACCCCTTGTATTACTGGCGTCCTTTGGCGGACGTACTTAGAACTTTTTAGCGTCGGAAATTCGGCATCCAGACAATGCATGGAAACGGATTTCAGATAAAATCTTCAAGCACAACAACTTTGATTTCATTAATCTGTTTCAGGGCAAGGTCGTTTGTCAGGAAGTAGTCCACCCTTCGTATAATCGCCGTTGCCAGTTGAATTGAGTCAGGGGTTTTGAAACCGTATTTTGCTCGTAATGTTGCAGCCTTCTCTGATATCGCATTAGATATTTCGCAGGTTTCCAGATTTTTTGAAGAAAGCAGAATGGATCTGTAGGCATCGGCCAGCTTTTTGTTTCCCTCCCGTAATGGCAGTACCAACACCTCCAGAAGGGTTATCGTTGAGGTGAGTCCTTTCGCCTGACCGGAATCAATCAAGCAAACCACAGGTTTTACAATAGCGCTATACTTGGGATTCTTCTCAATGAAAAATATCAACGGTGCAGTGTCAATAAACACCGTCTTACCCTTCAAAAGCCTGCCTAATTCCATGAATCACGTTCCTTGCGGATATATTCTTCTGTATTAAGCTTTGACCAGATCTCAGCACCCAGACCCTCAAGCTCGCATAAACTGTGCTGTTTAACACTCGGTTGGATAGCTTTCTTCAGTACAGATGATAAAACCTCAAGTAGGCTAATCTGTTCATCTGGAGCAAGAGTAGGTAACGTTGCCACGACATCATTGTATGTTAATCGTGTTTTGTCTGCTGCCATGGGAAATCTCCTTGATTATTAATTTTATTATAGCGCCACCTCAGGTACGGTCAACTCAATTATCAGAGAATGAAGATGGGAAGATTTGGCTCCAAAAATGGATTTGAATTCATAACCAACTGATATTACGTTAAATACAGTATTAAACCTGGGTTTTAATAGCTTGAAGCTACTAAAAATGGCCGATTTCATAATGAAATCGGCCATCATTGATTATTGGCGTCCCCGAGACGATTCGAACGTCCGGCCCCTTCCTTAGGAGTAAATGTATATAGTTGTTTCAAATGATTTCTATTGCCCTCTATCATACCCACCAACCCACCATAAAACCTTGACATTTAGTCATTTATCCTGTATTTTAGATTCATGTTGGTTCAATTGAAATCAGTGAAGCACAGCATTCTATTACAGCACTACTACAGCATGACTTGTTGTGCTGTAGTCAGGAACAGGGGGACGTTATGAAGGTTACAACATTCACTGACACCATGATTAAGAAGCTGAAACCAGAAGAAAAGAAGTATACTCGATCCGAAGGTAACGGTTTCACGATACGTATCATGCCTTCAGGTGTTAAGTCGTGGCTCTATCTCTTCAATTTTGACGGTAATCGTCTGGAAATGAATTTCGGTATTTTTCCTGATGTTTCCCTTGAGACAGCACGACAAAAATTTGAGGATGCCAAGAAGAAAGTTAAAAACGGTATCAACCCAAAAGAGGAAGAAGAGAACAACGCAGAGGCCAGACGCAAAGCCCCCACTGTTGCCGATCTTATAGACGATTACATTAACAAACATGCCAAGAAGTTCAAAAAGTCATGGAAAGATGATGAACGACTTTTGAACAAAGAAATTATCGCTGAAGCTAAATGGGGCAAGCGTAAAGCTGCTGATATCACCAAGCGTGATATGACTCTATTGCTGGAAAGTATTGTTGATCGTGGTACACCAGCCATGAGCAATCAAGTTTTGAAGATTGTCCGCAAGATGTTCAACTTTGCCGTTGAACGTGACATTCTGCAACACACACCATGTACAGGCGTTAAAGCACTTGCTCCAAATACCAGCCGTGAACGTACCTTGAATGAATCCGAAATAAAAACATTATGGGGAAAGCTGAATAATGCCGCTGTATCGGATGAAATCAAGGGAGCTTTGAAACTGATACTGATTACAGCACAACGACCTGGAGAAGTTACAGGTATGCACACAAACGAGATTGACGGGCAATGGTGGACTATTCCCGCAGAGCGATCAAAGAACGGTAAGGAGCATCGAGTCTATTTGACTGCTACAGCACTTGAGATCATCACCGAAGCAATAGCACAAGCCAAAATATCACGGGAAATACCAGAAGGGACAGAATACAGCGGCTTTATCTTCCCTTGTCCTCATAAAAAGAAAATTCAGTCCATTGATTCACACGCTTTGCCTGTTGCTGTCAGGCGCAATCTTGCATGGCCGTTGACTGATGATAAGGGAAAGCCCCTTTATCTGGAGGACGGCACACCAGCCACCGAGAACAGATTAGGAATCGATCAGTTCACGCCCCACGATCTACGGAGAACAGCGGCAACGTTTATGGGTGGTATGGGTTACATGGATGAAATTATTGACGCAATTCTTAATCATGTCAAACAGGGCATCATCCGCACATACAACCGTCACGGATACGATAAGGAAAAACAGGAAGCTCTTGAAGCATGGGAAAAGAAATTAACCAGCATAGTTACCTGAAATGTAGCTTACACATAATATGTCGTAACAATCTTCATTGGAATCTTTAATCTTCATATATCTAAAGACAACGTATCTGCTTTTGTAGCGGCAGATACAATGACCGGTTGCCGATTCTAACCGGTTCTCAGCCACATTCGTTGGTGCATTCCTGATATGTTTGATCATTTTTTCAAATGTTTCATTTTTAACAGTATCAAAGAAAGCAAGGACACTGACAGACGGCATTAAAAATATTACATGCTGGTTTGGTCTGCCTGTATATCGTTTTTTCAACCAATTAAGATATTCAACTCGTTCTATCAATCCTTCCTTTTCTGCATCCTCTGCTTGTTTAATCCAATAGCCTTCATCCTGCTGCACCAGTCGCTTGAAATAATCATACGAAACCAAAACGGCTACAGGCTTTTTATATTTCAAGACTGCTATCGGTTCTATTTTTGAAACCGTCAGCATCTCACCAAACTTGTTTTGCACCTTTGAAGACAAATATTCTTTCATAAAATTTCCAATTGTTAGCTAACATTTTATACATAATCACGTTTATATCTACGTTTATAATGCATATTAAGCCAGATTGTCAATGATTGCTCCTGATTATAAATACCTTCAGAAATACTCATTTTACATCAGGAGAAAACAAACTATGGCAACAGCAATCAACAATCAAACCAGCAACAGAATGTTACGTGTAAAAGAACTTGTAACTATCACAGGGCTTTCAAAAACAACTCTCTGGCGACTTGAAAAGGTAGGTGATTTCCCAGCAAGAAAAAAACTGTCAGTAGGTGCAGTAGGATGGTCACTGCTGGAAGTAGAAAATTGGATATCAGGCAGAGACGTCATTGTTTCTGGTGCTACTGCAAAAACCCATTAATTTTTACTTTTATAAATAGAAGTAGTGGGGATCAGATGCGGCACTGTTTGCCACGACACATAAGCAATGTGATTGCTCCGTTAGTAAGTCTAATGAGTGTAACCTTGCTGTTTGAATATGAAAATACCAGAAGGAGCAATGATAATAGAAACTTATGAATACTAATAATTATATAACTACTGAATATGATTCAGAATATACAAAACTAAAAACTGAATATCAGAAATTTATAGGTAACAATGGGCCTTACAAATATTTTATATCAGCTACATTATCAAGAGACTACAACGAGCATCAACTCTATAGCAGAATCAATTTTCTATTAAAGGTTTTAAGCAGAAATATCTTCAACAGTAAGAAGAACCATATATTATTAGAAGGTTTTTGCTTTATAGAATCAAGTGGTATTGCTGCAAGATGTAGCAAACATTTTCATTTAATAATTAAAGACAATATAAAACTTGATTACAAGAAACCATTTGCTGATACATTCCTTGATTCTGTTGATAGAGTAAAAGTAATGATAAATGGTGATTATATACAGGCTAATGAATTTTCAAGAAAATGTTTTTGTGTAGAATACGTAACCGAACAGAAGCATCTTATAGAGTATCTTACTGATGAATTCTATAAAGATAAAAATGGTAATTTTATCAAGCCCATTGATAAGAATGGGTTGGTTGTTTAAGCAATAAAACATTAATATTTTTTATAACATAAATACTAATAAATCCTTGAAGGAGAAAAACCGATGACAAAAGCAGAGTTAATAAAAGCAGTCGTAGAAAAAGCAGCATTATCAAAGGCAGATGCAGAAAAGACCGTCAAAGCATTCATGGCGATCATTCAGGAAGTGTTGACATCTGGTGATAAATTAACGCTTCTTGGTTTTGGTACATTCAGTACTAGCAAACGTGCCGCCAGAAAAGGAACCAATCCCCAGACAGGTAAGAAGATTAATATTCCTGCTTGTACCGTTCCTAAGTTTAAACCGGGTAAAGGACTTAAAACTGCTGTAAATGGTTAATGAAGCAAATGGGGACTTGGAAAAATCAAGTCCCCACTTTTTTACAGCTTATTTGTCATTCACCATGATTTTTTGCAACAGTCCAGAAATCCCACGTTTATGTATTTCTTGTCTTATTTTGGAGGGTTACAATGTGCTGTCCACAAAATAACAAGCGATAGCATAGTTTTTATCCGCTCCTAAAAGCTGAACCAACGCCTTTACGGTTTTCCCAGAGCAATAGCAGTCGTCTAAAATTATAATGTTATTTTTTAGTTTGATAGTTTCATCCTCAAAATAAAAGAGATTACTTGGGAGATCATCACTGCATCTACTCGCCTCTATCGACATATCTCGCTTTTTTGCCTCAAATGTTTCTATCAGATAATAATTAGCAAAAGTGTTGACCAATCCTTCCCTAAGCCATTCACTAGATGAACTTGGGATTACTATCGCATCAAAGATTACATCCTTATTGGTTTTCACAAAAAGATCCAGCAAATTACTATTAAACTTGGGAAGATTCTCCTCGTACTTTTGTTTGGCAAGTAAATAGCTGTTGTAATCACCTTTAAGGTACTGCGAGTGATCCGACTTATTTTTTAATACCTTATTTACATTTATCATATGAAATAATTCAAATGAATCAAATAGTTCATGGCGTTCAAGAATAGGAAATACCATCTCAGATTTCCTACTATCTCTTGGTATTCTTATACCCGGTTTGGGTAGCTTGGAATTGACCTGTGAATGTAAAGAAATTGGATTCATATCAAAATGGATATTGTCATGGTTTAGCAAAGAGAATGCACAATAGTTCGAAAATACCAGTCGCCTTTTATTGCCCAGACAACCACAGATGCTTTTTTTCTTCCTCGTAATAAGTGTCACATAACGCAAAATCAATAATCTTATGGATGCGTTGTGAAGAAGCCGTTATCGTTATACTTGCATCATTGAAATAGCGAATTCCTGCATTCAATAAAATTTGCTTAACCCTCTGTGTCTCTATTTCCGGTACTACACTGATTCCATTGGGCATAAACTTTACAAAATTTCCTTCAATCAATTCCATAGAGAAACAGCAATCGAGCAAAAAATGGTCTGAAACATCGTTATCGTAATTATCTAATACTTTGCTCACTTGAACATGTTCATATAACTTTGGTACAATTTTGCAAGCAGATTCATCAATCATAGCTGCTTTATATGCTTCATATTCAGATAGAAATACACACTGACGAATTTCATTCTCCCAAGGACTATTTCTAAACTCATACGTTGTAACATCTTTTTTCTTGAAAATCTTATGGGCGATTCCCGCAGTGTAATCCAAGGCGACACATGCAAAAGCGCCTTCACCTACTGTCGGTGTTAATTTAATAATTGTACTCGCCATGATTAATTTTTTCTTGTTTCAGTAACTATGGGCATTGGGGGTAGTTCTCGCATATCACGCACTCTTATTATAAGTCTGCTATTCAGGCAGTATACAAAATCTATCTTTGACTATTCATGTTTGTTTCTTCAATCAACGATCTGCTTCAACTAACATATCTCCTACAGACTCCGCAATCCCTCTTTTATATGATTCTGAAACAGCCCGTGATTCATCCTGTGGATTCACGATTACAGCCGCCTCAAAGAGAATAGCCGGTGCATCAGAATTCTTGAGTACAACAAGATCATCAAAAAGATAAATTCCATTTTCTGAATCAAGCAGTTTTCTGTTCTCTCCAGCGATATTTTCACCATGATGCTTACTTGGCTTGAATCCCCTACCACGCAAAGCAGCACCAAATACACGAGCATATTTTAGTGATTCTTCATAATGTTGATTTTTGTATGATACAAAAATTGAATACCCTTCTGCTTTACTTGATGTTGGCAGAGATTTTTTCCATGTAATGAATTGAGGCTGTACCGAATCGTGATGAATTGACAGGAATATTTTCTTACCGCTTGCAGATAATGCCCGATCCTTCAGCGATATTTCTTCATGTGGTGTGCGTGTCAGCGTAACAGGCATGCGCTGATTTGATAGGTATGTAATAATGTATTGCGACAAAATATCATTGTAGAGATATTCAGAGTTACCGGTACAGCTTGTTGCACCCTTCGATTTTGGCGAATGTCCTGGATCAATAATGAAGCCACCGGAATATGCTCCGGTGGCTTGCAATGAAATCAGGAAAATTGTAACGATTACTATTTTCAGGAACAAATCAGTTACCTTGATAATTGCGAAATACGATCCTGATAGACTTGTAGCATGGCCGAAGCATCAGAACAAGCGTCACGATGATTTCTGATCCAAGCCACTTGTTCTTTCTTTAATGCTGCCTTGTCTGGTGATTTACTTAAAGCAGCCTTATACACCTGTGCCAATTGTACGTCTGCTTGTGCTAATTCGTTGTTTGAGCAAATCATTCTTTCAGGCCCTGTTGATGCTTTGGTACAATCAAAGCTGGGAGAGAAAGTCATTTGTCCATTCGGTTGCTGTTGGCTTGCGTCTAGCTGTACTTGTCCAGTAGGTTGATTTTGAAAATATTCGTCTGCTTTTGCAGAACCTGGCATTGGTGGATCGTATGGCACTTGTACGGGTGAACCTGTAATATACGATTGCTCATCAACCTTGGCATTACTATTGTCAACCACATACATTTTTGTGCCGTTTTTGTGGGCGGATACGCATACATAGCCAACCGGATTCATTGAACACTTCATATACACATCATCTGGAATTTTATAACCACTGGTTTCAAGCGATTCTGGATAAACTTGTTTGTCAGCAAAATTGCTTTCAAGAGTAGTCTTCAAATTTTTCAAGCTCGACAATGCAGCGGCATTATTCCCCTTGGTCTTGTAAGCATTGAATTGAGGCATTGCGATTGCTCCGACTACTCCAAACACAAAACCAACAAGGGTTAAGCCGACAGCCCACTGTGACCATTTTTTCTGCACACGATTGAAATGATCTACACTTTCCCATTGTCCATTTTTCCATGCCCACTCTCGGCCTTTCATGCCAAGCACAAAAAACATGACAATGTTTATCCCCGGTATAATGGCAAGCAGCCCTATCCAAACTTTATTACCGATTGCCCATATCCAATTGAGTAAGGCAGCTCCCCAACTCCAACCGGCAATACCAGATGGCAATGCAGCATTCTGCTGAAAATCTGGTGAGGGCTGCTGATATTGCGGCTGTTGGGGTGCTGCTGGTTGAGCAGAATTAATCATACTGCCGCAATGTTTACACTTCAAAGCATCAGCCTGTATCTTCTCCATACAGTAAGGGCATGGTTTTACAATGTCGCTGTTACACAAAGAACATTTTTCTGAATTGTCAGCAATATCTTCCATACAAAATGGACATTTCATTATTAACTCCGATTAAATATCAGGATTGTTATTGTAAATTCCCTTTAAACTATTCAAACACTGATCAACCCGACAATTCTGGTCAGGGTCTACTTTCGTTCCGTCGGTTTTTTCAATTGCTACTCCACACCATGCCATCTCAAATGTATTGTCGGTATTGATTTTGAATTGAAATTGCATTTGCATCGACTTTATTCCTGGCATCTTTTCTGGGTTTATGGAAGGCGATTTAGTCATGTCAATATCAGCATTGACTTGTACAAGACGTTTTCCATTATCAGTTTTTAAAGCTTCCCACTTTACATTTTTAAAGAATTTATAATTATCTACAGCTTGACCGACCGTAAGGCTTTTATCAATTTCCAGAGTACCGCCTTTTACAAGTGAAACATCGCCACCGGTAGCACTTTTCACTTTGTCACAGCCGAAGATAATTACTGAAAAAGCAATCAAGATAAAAACATTAAAGAAATTTTTCATTTAGTAGACTCCTTTGCATGGATATGTTTTTCATATAAACGCTTTGTTAGGCTTGTTTAAATCCTTCATCAGTGAGCTTGAAAGACATTTTCTTAACGTCAACAATTTCAACCCAGCCCTGTTCAACGGCATACTCCATACCATCTTTCAGATCATCAATATTCCATTTAGAGGAAAGCCAGGCAGATCGTATGTTGTTTATGGCTAATACATCATTTGGCCTGCAATTGAAGTGAGTTACAAAAATAGAAAGTATTTTAAGTGCTGATTCTTCAGGTTGAGGCAATGTCGCCATACGTCAATCCTTTCACCACCAAGATGATTGTTTCAGAACTTTCAATTTGTAATAGTCATAACTCCCGCTGTAAGCTGCTATAGTTCCAGCGACTACATAACCAAGAGTTGAGAATGGGCCACCAATTCTTTCACCGATAATTCCACAGATAATGGCAATGATTGCTAACACAATTCCTTTTTTCCACATGCCTTTAACAAAATACCAAAGAGCGCAAAACATGAAGGCACACCAACTGACATAATTATTCTTATTGAATACTGCACCACCTTTGATTGCTAATACTGGATTGTTTGATTTGAATTTATATCCATACCAGCTTGATTCAGCTTGACCATTTTCTTGAAAAGCTTTGAATCGTGTTTTCCAAACATCTGACACATTTAGCTGATCAATGTTTGAAGCAGCTTGTTGCTGTGCTGCAAAGCCATAACCAGACTGTTGCGGTTGCGTAGGTGCCGAATTGAGCATTGATCCACAATGCCTGCACTTGATTGCTCCCTCTTGAATTGTTTCTTTACAGAACGGACATTCCATTTTTTTACCTCCTGTCAATTGATTTACTTCCAGTTATTTGAACAACCCAATCATTGCAACTATGAGACAGAACATTAAGAAAAGAATAATGCTGCCTGCTATTACTCCAACTGGGATTACCCAGCCATGAACACCGCCAACCTCTTGAAGAACTGTGTAGAGTGTCTGCGGAGGTTGTATTGCTCTTATTTCAATGATTTTATCTTTGGCGTGTTTGTAATACAGGTAATTGCCGACAACGCCAGCTACGATATGAAGTATGATGTTAATGCCGGGGAGCCAGAAAATGACAAAAGTGATTGCCGCTTGAATGTACATTTTTCGGTAAAGCATCCAGAAAAACGTGAAGCAGAACGTTGACCAGTTCCATGTCATCGTGAAGTTTTCAGTGCCAGCTATTGTGAATTTGGCGAAATTCTGAATATAGTAAGTTGAGTTGTTACCGGTAAATGCACGTATTTCATCATTATTGATGGTTGTTGTTGAATGATTCTGGAAGGGTGGTGGCTGAGATAACGGGGGTGCAGTATTCAGAATTGATCCGCAGTGACGGCATTTGATAGCTCCGTCTTGTATGACTTCTTTACAGTATGGACAGATCATTACAGATATGCTCTCCTCGGAAATACATTCATTCTATGCAGCCATGGCACACGTTATTAAAAAACTCAAAACTCCAAATACCAATCCTGAAACCGCCATACCTCTGCCATGACTTGACACATTGATTGCACCGATCCCCAAGGCAATTTGTATTGAGCACAAAGAAAAACCTCCGATAATTGCATCCTTGTCCCACGGGTCAGTTATCAAAATAACAATGATAAGGACGATTCCCGTAATCATTGTTGTAATTTGAAACCACGGTGTTTGTTGGTCAGATGCTGCAATAATAGGAGATTGCGATACATTTGTTGTATTTTGCAGTATTGGATTTGTTACAACAATTGTCGTCTTGCAGTGCCTGCATTTAATAGCACCGTCTTGTATTTCTTCCATGCAATAGGGGCATCTCATTTCAGTTATTCTGATGATTTCGGTAGAAATTGAGCAATCCAGTTACCGAAGCTGCCTTTATTGCGTGATTGTATATACATGTCACCTGGGCCTCTGACATTGCAAACAAGACCTTCACCAGATGTAAGCGTATTCATAATCCCTTTGCTTGCCCGTACTACTTCATAACTAACACTTCCGCTCCATGCGACCAGATGAGCATTGTCAACGACCATCATTTCATTTGGAGCAAGTGTCAATTTGTGGATTGCTCCAAAACTTGAAACCACAAATTTACCTACACCGCTAATCCGTTGAATGAAAATACCTTCACCACTCAACAAACCTTTGATAATTCCTTGTGATGCAGTTTCAATGATTAAGCCAGCATCACCAGCAAGAAAGCCCTCTTTTTGTACGTAGAAAAAATTACTGCCGTTCAATTCCAGTATCTGAATATCACCGGGAGTTGCCGGAGAAAGAAGCACTTCTCCGTCACCTCTGCTTGCTGTCAATGTCTGAATGAATGCACTTTCACCAGTGAGAAATTTTCTACCAAGTGCCCCAAGTACGCCACCTTCCATTTTTCCTTGAACATCAATAGTAGGACTCATTGCCACCATTGCATCAGATTCAGCTTTGATCATCTGGCCGTGTTTCAATCTTACACGAGCCATTGCATACGATCCTGGATACAGAACGTCATATTCAGCAGAGCCACCTTGATACATAGGCTGTTGCCCCATAGATTGCGGCATAACACCTTGAGGCATTGCTTGATTAAGCATGGCACCACAATATTTGCACTTGATAGCTTCAGGGTGAATTTGTTCACGACAGAACGAGCATGGCTTGCTGGTCAACGGAGCAGTAGTTGAATTACCGGAAAGATCGTTTAGCATTCCTCCACAATGTTTGCACTTTATTGCACCATCAATTATTTCCTCTTTACAGAGCGGACAAAGCACTTTTAATAGCTCCTTTTAATTAATTATGAAAGCACCCATTATCCACTCATTGAAATATTATGGGTTCGCTCAATACAACTATTCAAAATTTGAATGCACGATAATTGATAATAAAAACTACCTGTTGAGTTGATATTTTTATACAGGTTCGCCATTAAATACAGCGATACTACACTAAATGCCTTTGTTGTCAAGAAAAGAAGGCTTTTAATGTAGTTATAGAAAACCCCTATTCACACGAAAATTCCGTGTAAATGGGGGTAAATGGTGACAACGAATCAATTATTGGGCTCACGTATCAGGGAACTGAGAAAGACAACAAAACTCTCACAGGAACAACTTTCTGAAATCATTGGAGTTGATCCAAAGCATATGAGTCGGATTGAGCTTGGCAAGTCGTTTTCGTCACTGGATACTCTGGAGGCGATAGCGAGGACATTTCATGTAGAGTTGAAAGATTTGTTCGATTTTTCGCATCTTGAATCAAGAAGCAATTACAAGAAGCAGATTGATGATCTACTGGACGGAGTAAACGAGGAGAAATTGAAGTTGGTCTACAAGATAACAAAAGCCCTTCTGAAATGAAACATGCAGCATTGTAGGTATTCCGGTTCGTGTATTCGCCCGCAATAAAACCTTTGCGCGGGCTCTCCACTCCCTCCCTTGATCGTGACAGAGTAGAAAGGCATTCACATCACACTGCGTTCCATTCCACTTCGGGACTATCCTACATGCACAAAAAAACGTGCATTTCGGATAACCCTTCGTTTCATTCCAGCTGCGTCATGTTCACCAAACCTGAAACGCCCTGTAAAATGCGATGAGTCTGCATATTACAGGACAGAGGCAGGCGCAACACGCCACCCGACAAGGTTAGTGCCCGTCTGCTCACCAGTATGAAACAAAATCACTGGTGTTCAGCCGTTCACGTCCCTTGCATGTGTCGTATTGCACCCTAAAGGCATAAAGACACCCTGCAAAACGTATGAAACCACGTATTGCAGGACAGAAACAAAGACGATAAATTTTGTGCATCCAAAAATGCACAATTAACCCTGTCAGTGAGTATGAAAGACGAAAAGAAATATGTAGGGAGCAGCAAAGGCTATGCCAGCACCCCCCGCCGTCCCTTCCCCCCTCTGGACACCCCCCATCCCCGGCATCCCCCCCGAACCTTAACTCCCAAAGGGGGGAAGGGCACTCTTGGGGGGAGTTGCTGCTTCTGGCCGACCCTCCATCGGTTCATCTCATTTTGGTAAAAGCAACTGTCCGCCATGATAAAGGCGATTGCGGACAGTTACCAAAATGGATTCACGCATACCCTTTGCAAACCACGCTCCCGATTGCTTTTGATGCTGTCGTGTTGATAATGCCAACACGACAGCTTAAACATAAATCAATAGTTGCGCTTTGCGAATCATGATCCCCCGCCCTCCCAGCATAGGCAGGCTTACAGACAATGGCTCAACCAGCCATATAAAGCCGTGTCTGATATCGCCATGCCTGACGCACTGCCTATGCTTCCCATCCGCCCCAATGGGGCTCCCTTTTTAACTTCAGAATCGGATTGACTTTGTGGGTGGAATGCGGTTAGTGAATTACTTGCACAGCAAATTTACTTTTGTAAACACTTTTTGAAAATAGGAGTGAAAATTATATGGCAGAATCAACAAGATTGCTGCGTACGGTTGCGATTCACGAGGCAGGACATGTGATAGCTGCGCACCTTAGAAATTTCATAGTCAAATCGGTACATATCTTTGAAAACGGTGAAGGTGGTACTATTATTGACTATGGCACATTTTCAAAAGATGCGTCCTACGTGTTGAATTTAGACAAATGTCATAATACGGCTGGTTATAGAAAAAATGCAGATCCAGCTAAATTGGCTGATTTTGATGAATTAGTTGATTCTTTATGTTTTATTCTTTTGGCCGGTGGTGTTGCAGAATCAATATATATGACTCCAGAAATAGTTGATAACAATCATATTGTTGTCATTGATGGAACCGATAAGTCACGTGTGGAAGACATAGTGAAGTTGCTAGAGTTAGATATTGATATTCAGTGTATGACTGAGGCTCTCTTTACCTTGATGAAAGATCAGCACATTTCAGCTGCAATTGAAGAGATAAGCAATAAAATGACAGCCTCTAAAGACAACACCTTACATAAAGATGATATTGAGGCCATTCTCCTTAAATATGATTTCACATAAATTCTATTACAGCACATACTACAGCACAAACAAAAAGGGCTTACAGAAACAGTCCGTAAGCCCTTGATTTTATTGGCGTCCCCGAGTCGATTCGAACGACCGGCCCCTTCCTTAGGAGGGAAGTGCTCTATCCTGCTGAGCTACGGGGACATAAAAATGGACATTCTTTTTATCAGAATTGCAGCAGAGAGTAAACCTTTCCTTCAGGTAATTTTTTTCGACCGTCAAGGAATGTCAATTCAGACATGAAGCAGCATTCAACAATATTGCCTCCAAGTTGGGTTACCATATCTACTACAGCTGCGGCTGTACCCCCTGTTGCGAGAAGGTCGTCAGCTATAAGGATTTTTTCCCCTGGCTTCATGGCGTCTTTATGGATTTCAAGGGTGTCTGTACCGTATTCAAGCTCATATGTCTTGCTGAAGGTTTCAGACGGCAGTTTGCCTGGTTTTCTGACCAGAACTACACCGGCGCCCAGACGATAAGCCAGGGCTGCGCCTATCAGAAATCCCCTAGCCTCAACACCTACGACTTTATCAATCTGCTGACCAATGTAACGGTTGGCGATTGTGTCTATCATTCTTGAAAAAGATTTTGCGTCCTGCAATAAGGTTGTAATGTCCTTGAAGATTATCCCTTTTTTAGGGAAATCCGGTATATCCCTTATAATCAGTTTCAGATCTTCCATGTTCGTGCCTTTCATTTGTAACTAACTATTTTTTATGGTTTTTCTTCAGTTTTTCAAGTGCTTTTGCTTCTATCTGACGGATTCTTTCACGGGTAACTCCAAATCTCTGACCTATTGTTTCAAGGGTTTCAGGCTCCTGATCGTTAAGTCCGAAACGGAGTCCGAGAATAGTCAGTTCATTCTCGGTCAGCTGATCAAACTGTTCTGAAATCAATTCATAATCATCTATATTTTCTACAAGTTCAGATGGCTGAATGCTGTTTTGATCTTCAATGGTATCTACCAGAAAAAAATCATTTCCTTCGCCAATCGGGACATCTATCGAGCAGGTGCGCTTAAGCAGAACCATTAATCTTCGGATCTGGAGCGGTTTCGTCTGCATTGTTTCAGCAAGTTCCTGAACCGTTGGCTCACGGTGCAGCTCGTTTGAGAGAATCCGCGTATGTTTAATCATACGGCTTATGCTGTCAGATATATGTACAGGCAATCTTATAGTTCTGGATTGATTGACCAGGGCTCTTTCTATGGATTGGCGTATCCACCATGTGGCATATGTTGAAAAGCGGCATTCCTTTTCAAGGGAGAAACGTTCTACTGCCTTCATAAGGCCAAGGTTGCCTTCTTCTATCAGGTCAAGAAACGGAAGCCCCCTGTTTATGTAACGTTTTGCGATCTTGACAACCAGTCTGAGGTTTGCTTCGATCATTTGATTTCTGGCTGCTTTATCCCCTTTTTCTACTTTGAGCGCCAGTTCCTTCTCTGCTTCTGCGTTAAGAAGCGGAGTCCGTTGTATATCACGGAGATAGATCTTTACCGGATCGTCAAGTGGTATATCTTCAGTAATTATCGGTATATCAAGAAGTTCTGTTTCGACCTCTTCTTCTATGGTGGCGAAAAAGTCAACAGGAGGTTCGTGGTCATCATCCAGCACTGGTTCTATAAGTTCCGGTTCCTGTTGAAGCTGTTTCTCCAGATGCATGAAGTCTCCTTTTTCAGCAGTTTGTCTGCCAGCCTTCTTGTCCAATAAGTGGAACAAACCGGCATCCAATGCCAGTTTCTCTGGTTAAGCTGCCATCTTTTTCTTTGATTATACGGATTATTGTCTGGCTTGATTCGTCGCCTACCGGGATTATAAGCCGTCCGCCAGGAGCCAGTTGTGCTGCAACTGTTTCAGGTACTGCAGGAGCCCCGGCAGTTACGAGTATTGCATCAAAAGGGCCTTCTTCCGGCCAGCCCAGTGTTCCGTCACCAATCTTTATATTGATATTCAAAAGATGGAGGGAGTCCAGAACCTTTCTGGCTTGCATAGCCAGAGAGCGTATCCTTTCAATAGTGCTGACCCGCTTTACCAGGCTGGCAAGAATGGCTGTCTGGTAGCCTGAACCGGTTCCTATTTCAAGAATCTGTTCATTTCCGGAAAGATTAAGGAGGTCTGTCATATAAGCGACCATATATGGCTGTGATATGGTCTGTTTTTCACCTATCGGGAGCGGACCGTCGCTGTAGGCCTGAGCAGCCATCGCTTCCTGCACAAACAGATGGCGTGGAATCTTTAAAAAAGCATCAATAATTTTGGGATTAGTAATGCCACGATTGATTATCTGTTCCTGCACCATTTTTTTGCGGGCAATCTCAAAATTCAGCAAAACATGCTCCAGGACTGGAAGAATAATGGGCGGCAGAGTAGCAGAACTGCATAGATATGTCCAGTATCAGACAAATTGCCATCTGTTAAGCTTCTCCATTGCAGCATAGTTAGTCAGATCCAGATGCAGAGGGGAGAGGGAGGCATGCCCTTTTCCAACAGCATTAAAGTCTGTGCCTTCTTCATCCAGAAAGTTTGGTTCTTCATTGCCTATCCAGTAGTATTTGCGTCCTCTCGGATCTGTCTTGTCTATAATATTTCCTATGAAGGAACGTTTTCCCTGACGTGTTATAATTAAAGGTTTTATCTGCTTAACAGGAAGGTTTGGTACATTAAGATTCAAGAAAGTATCTGCTGGCAGCTTCTGTTTTATCATTTCGTTTACTACCAAAACGGCTATCTGCGCTGCATCAGGAAAATGTTCCGTGGAGCCGAATGTTGCAAGTGACACGGCAAGAGCCGGGATTCCCATCAATGTGGCTTCCATGGCCGCAGCAACTGTGCCGGAGTATGTTATGTCATCTCCAAGATTGCCACCGTGGTTGATGCCTGAAACGACAAGATCCGGAGGGGAGGGGAGCAGGCTGTGAATGCCCATGTTGACGCAGTCGGTTGGGGTGCCGTCTATAGCGTACCAAGCCTCTTTCAGTTCAAAGACTCGCAAAGGAGAATGAAGGGTCAGGGAATGCCCTGCTGCGCTTCTTTCTCTGTCTGGAGCAACAACCGTTACATTCCCTATCTTTGCAAGTGAATCTGCCAAAGCCTTTATGCCGGGCGCTGCAATGCCATCGTCGTTAGTAACCAGAATATTCAAGGTATTTTACCATTCTTTTGAATTTGAGTATGTTTATCTCAGAAAAAACTCTTTAAATCAAGGTTTGCGCTGTAATCTGTTTTAAGTTTACAAATCTGGTATGAGCAGGTAAATTGCCTCGTATTTTCAAACATAATTTCATTTAAGAGGAGGTTTATATGAAAGCAGTATTGATGGACGGTTTTGGCGGGGTAGATGTGCTTAAGATTGGTGAAGCAGCCAGGCCTGTTCCGGCTGAAGGTCAGGTACTTGTGAAGGTTGTCGCCACTACGGTTAACCGTCCTGATCTGGTTCAGCGTGAAGGCAAGTATCCGCCACCTCCTGGAGATTCAGAGATTCTTGGCTTGGAAGTTGCCGGTACTATCGAGGAAATTGGAGTCGGAGTTGAAGGCTGGCAGCTGGGTCAGAGAGTGATGTCTCTGGTTGGTGGCGGAGCCTGCGCCGAGTATGCTGTCGCATATGCCAGTCATCTGATGCCGATACCAGAAGGTGTCTCTTTTGAAGAGGCTGCCTGTATCTGCGAGTCATACATAACGGCATTTTCCAACATTTTTATGATTGGCGGTCTGCAGAACAAAAACAGTGTTATCATTCACGGTGGCGGCGGTGGGGTAAATACCGCAGGTATACAGCTCTGCAAGGCTTTGGTGCCGGATACAAAGATAATTGTAACTTCTCATCCGAGCAAGATGGAGAGGGTAAAAGAGCTTGGCGCTGATCTTGTCATAGACTTCACAACAACTCCGGATTTTTCAGAGGCTGTCAAGGAGTTTACCAATAAAAAAGGTGTTGACCTGATACTGGATCATGTTGGAGCCAAGTATTTGTCCCCTAATATGAATTCTCTGGGGTATGCAGGCCGTCTTGTGATTATCGGCATTATAAGTGGCATCAAGGCAGAGCTTAACCTGGCGCTTATGATGGTAAAACGTCAGCAGATCATAGGTTCTGTGCTGCGTTCACGTCCGGTAAAGGACAAGGCGGCTATTGTTTCAGAGTTTACTAAAACCGCTTTACCCAAGTTTGCGGACCGCACAATAGTGCCTATTATTGAAAAGGTATTTCCTCTCGAGCAGGTTGTTGAGGCTCACAGAATGATGGAAGAGGATAAACATTTTGGAAAGATAGTCCTGAAAATTCAATAAGATATGCAAAAACAGCTGGAAAACTATCATCGCCTTTTAGAAAAGGTTGATAACCTTTGCGAGGGGATCGCCACGCTGCTTGGTGATGCACTAACCTGTCATGCCGGTTGTTCTTCCTGCTGCCAGTCGATTTCTGTCTTTCCTGTTGAGGCTGCGGCAATGATTGAGGCTGCGGGTAAACTGCCTGCTGAACAACAGGCGTTTCTAAAACAGCGCCTAACGCTTGCACCTGATGATGGCAGATGTCCCCTGCTGTTTAATGAGCGCTGTCTTCTCTATCAGTCGCGGCCGCTTATCTGCCGCACTCATGGTTATCCGATACTGCTGGTTGAAGGTCAGGATAAAAGGGTGGATGTCTGTCCTCTTAACTGCATCGGTATGGTTCAGATGCCTGGTGAGGCAATGATTGACCTGGAACGTCTGAACGAGCTGCTTGTCTCTATTAATCTGCTTTATCTTCGTGAATTCAGCATCAAGCTGCCGGAAAGAATCCCCCTGACCTCTCTTGCTGATATGCTGCCATAAACTGAAACGGGACGATTCCTGTCGTCCCGTTTTCCTCCAATATCTTCAGTCTGCCTATAACCCTCTAATCTCTTTGTCTTTCGGATATTCAACGGAGATGATGTAGCTGAATGTTCTCTTCTCTCCTGCTGCAAGTTTAAGTTTCCAGATTACGGTTCCGTCATCCTTCTTTTCAGCCGGGGGTAGCGTTGTATCCTCAAGTGCAACCTTTATCTCGTTATCAGCGGCAAGCGGCAGTTGATCCTTGATGGTTATATTTTGTGTCTCTTTCCTTAGATTGTTTACCTCTATCCTGCAATTGTAAGCCATCCGGTTTTTGCCGAACATGCCGGCCTCTTTGTGCTGTTTCAATTCATCCCGTTTGACAGTTATCTGTTCGTCACTGCCAAAAGGAAGGGTAAATGTTTCGCCTGAAGCAACCTGTTTCATCTGTGAAGAACCAACAAAGGTGTTACCGCTGAATATTTTTATGCTGCCAGGCAAAAGTGGCCATGATGCCTTGTTCACCAGCTCTGCGTTAAGATAGACAAGAGGTGAAAGTTTCGGAACAGTCAGATATTCAGTTGATACCGGAACTGTATCTATGGAAATCGTCGTGCTGTGTCTGCTCTTATCAGAAGGTATTGAAACGGTTCCAGGGATCTTGAAGGAGACAGATGTCCTTTCAAGGCTGGCCTCGGCTGTTTGAAATGCCACAGGAGCAGGCGCTTCAGGAACTGGCTCTGCATTTATTATGCTATCTTCCATTTCCATAGCCAGGGATTTTTGGTACATGCGTGAACTCTGCCTTTTAGCGATAGAGGGCGCTGCAAGAGGAACAGGACGGTAAAAGGAGATGTTCCAGGGATACAGGGTTGGAGGGGCGCCGCCGGCTGCCGGACGTGCGGTTGAAAGTGTAAGATTAATCTTGTTCCAGTCTTCTCCTGTATGCTGTTTTACATCTGCGCTGTATGTTAGTCCGGCTGTCTTTCCATCACTTGATAGGCGGACATCGTACAAAGGTTCCCATGTTGCGTTGCTAATAACAGATGAGATATCCAGAGTCATTGTTCCTTCTTTTGATGTCTCTACAAGGATCTCAATACTCTTGTTTTCCTTTCGATAACTGCTGGAAACCTCCTGTTTTTTACGTTTAAGTGCATCAATCTGATCCTTTAAAATCAGTTTTTCCTGCTCTATATCACGTTCCTGCTCTTCAGCCTTTACCGTATTGTTGCCAACAAACAGCATGGCATCATTAAGCTCTGTAGATGTTGGTTTCCCGACAGCCAGTTGATGGGAGATTCTCTCCCCCCATGCTACCTTTATAGAGTCGATAAACTTCTTCTGGGCAATAAGACCTGTTTTTTTGGCATCAAGAAGGCCGATTTTTCTTTCCAACAGCTTGATTTCCACATCAATATCCTTGACACGCTTGTCTGCAGTCTGCGCAAGAAAGCCACGCTTAACCTCAATGCCGGTAATAAGGGCACGGGCGGTGCCTTTAGCCTCAACCCTGACTGAATCGTCCTGAATAAGAACAGGCAGGCCTTCAACTGAAATTATCTGATTGCCAGGCTTTAATTTTACCGTTGTTGTGCGGGTAACCAGAGCCCTGTCCTGATAAACAGTAACAGCGGATATGTTTGTCTGTGCGGTCAGGCGGTTGGTTGTTGCCGAAGAGAGCGATGGAAGAATAAATCCGGTCAACATAATAATCAGTAATAATAATCTCATTGGAACCCTCCTGTAGCTGTTTGTATTCTTGTCAAAGTATAGCAGAAGTTTTGCATCTGTAGCGTAATTCATGCTATGCAGCAATAATTAAAAAATATGCTCTGCAACAGCAAGGAGTCTTTTCTATGATCCGTATAACTTGTCCTCATTGTGCCTTTACTCGTGAAATGCCGGACAGCATGGTGCCGGACAGGCCTGTGCAGGTTACATGTCCAAAATGCAAGCAGATATTTGAATTTGATAAGGATGCTGTTCCTTCTCCTCCTCCGCTTCCTGAAACTGTAATTGTTCCGCCGCCTCTTCCTCCTTCGTCAGAAGCTTTGAATCTGCCTGTAACTCCTGTTCCAATCAAGGAAAAATCGGAATCAGCAAATGCCGGAGCAAAAGCAGCTTTCTCTCATCAGCTCATGCCGGTAGGCGAGCTGTTTTCCACAACATGGGCTGTTTACAAACAGCGCTGGCTTCTTATCATTGGTTTATTCATTGCCACCGGACTTGCCGCTGTAGCGCCGCCGATAACTATCTTCGGCTTGATGGGTGGCTTTGCAAAAGGTTCGTTCGGAGCAACTGTAGGGATGTTCATGCTTCTGGGGCTGGCTATTATCGCTTCATTCCTTATTGTCAGCTGGGGTATGGCAGCAACAATTTCTGCTGCAGTTGATGAGCGGCTTGGATTTAAAGACTCTTTTAACCGTGCCAATGGCTGCTGGCTATCTCTGCTTTGGGTTACATCCCTCTACAGCTTTATAGTTGGAGGCGCTTCGCTTCTTTTTCTTATTCCAGGGATACTTACCAGCATCTGGTTTTTTGCAGCGGCATATCTGGTTGTGGCTGAGGATCTGAAGGGGATGGATGCACTTCTGAAGAGCAAGGCTCTGGTTGACGGTCGTTTCTTGCCGGTTTTGGGAAGGCTTGTTATTGTCTGGGTTCTGGGGATGATTCTTGGGATGATACCGGTTGTCGGGCCATTTTTCTCTTTGGCAATAGCTCCATTCAGCATACTTTTTGCCGTGGAGTTATACAGGGATCTGAGCAAAACCGCCGGTTCCGTCAGCTGGTCATCAACAGATGGCACAAAGGCAGCGTGGCTGCTTCTTGGACTTGCAGGCTATATCCTTATTCCTTTTATCATCTTCTTAATACTTGGGGCGGCGTTCTTCTCTTATATGGAGCCGATGCTTAAGATGTTAGTTCCACCAGGCAAGGTACATCAGATTTTCTTTGAAAATCAGCAGTATATAAAGCTGTTTTTCTTGCAATAAAAGTGACAGACCCAGACGAAGTGAGAGCCAGAATAAATTCAGTTGCTTCACCAGATATTTTGCGCCCATAATATGCGCACAAAAACTACGCAAAGGGGTTGTGCCATGCATACTGACGTCTACAACAGATCAGTACCCAAAAAACCGGTAAATCTTAATGCGAACAGTGACCTCATCAAAACGGCAAAAGAGGTTGGTGTAAATCTGTCACAGGTTTTTGAAGAAGCTGTTCTGGCAATGGTCAAAGCAAAACTTGAGCAAAAATGGTTACAGGAAAACAAGGCAGCCATAGAATGCTATAACTCCCATATTGAAGAACACGGAGTTTTTGCCGCCGGAAAAAGGAGATTCTGATGGCTCAGTTTGACGTCTATGAAAATACCGATCCCGCATCACAGGATTTTATTCCGTCTGTGTTATATTGCGAAATATCTGCTATTCCTCTCCAAACACCTCCGTCAAGTCAATTTCCAAGCCACCCAGCAATGGTACCAGCACCACACCGGAATCGGCATAGCGTGCCGGTGCTCCATAGCGGCCATGTTCCTGTAGTTTGAAAACCATCAGCGTCTTTTCAGCAGGATGCACAATCCAGTATTCTTTCACGCCATACTTTTCGTACAGATCAAATTTGGTCTTAAAATCAACGGCTGCGGTAGAGGAAGAAAGTATTTCAATCACCAGATCAGGGGCGCCATTACAGCCACGGTCGTCCAACTTAGTTTTATCGCAGACAACCAGTAGATCAGGTTGCACAACGGTTTCAATGTAGTTGTCGCTAGATGTAGAATGTTCTGACAAACGAACATCAAAAGGAGCTGAAAAAACCTGGCATGGCTTGCTTTTTAGGTGATTGGCAAGTTGCCGCGACAATTCAACAGAAAGTTTCTGGTGTCTGACCCCCGGCGCAGGGCTCATACAATATGCCTCACCGTCGATCAGCTCCCATCGCTGGTCGTCATCCCATGTCAGGTAATCGGCGTAGGTGTATTTCTGTTCGGTATTTTTAATGGTTCTGGATGTTTTCATGCCGTGGTTTCCTTTATAGCAACCCTGTTAACCTATAAAAAGCACTTTAAGCGTAAAGGTGCAATTAGTGATAAGTAAAATCAATCCGTAGTTAATAGGCGTACAATATTTTTGACAAGAGTAATTCAACCGTTATACTTGTCCCTTTGATTACTGGCCTGCCTAGCATTATATCTGGATCAGCGACTATTCTTTCCCTATATGCCATAACTAAAGTTCTTGGCAAGAGTGCCAAATAATATATGCCAAAGTATTACATTGCGAAATACATCTGTCAATGAGTCTCAAATCTGTTGAAGTTAAGTTTTTTAACTCAGGATTCGTATATAAATGATCGCAAAGAGGGGAAACAAGTCAAGCGGCATGCTCTAATGAGAAGACAACATAGAAGCGCCGACCGAAAGACCCGCCGTGCGAAGGTGGCAAAAAAGAAAAAAGCAGATGAATTGAGTATAGTGTCCCCGGAACTCCCGGAAAAAGAAAAAAGCAGATGAATTGAGTATAGTATCCCCGGAACTCCCGGGTTTTTGAAATCCCGGATATTTCAATTTAAAATTAAGACGATCATTATCATTGATAAAGATCGGGCTTTACTCAATTCCCCGCACAATCAGATGATGCAGGATTCCAAGAATATCTGGTCTGGCTTTACGTGGCATGTTTTAATAGAAAGCAGACAGCAATAAGTTAATCAACAAATTAACAACATCCCCTGTATCCCCTTCTGCAGTTTGATGAGGGAGTCAGGTACCGTGCTGTTTAAGGAGTAAGGTCAGGTGCACCATCCGCTGTACCAACTATGTTACCCCGAATACGCCCTGTATTGAACAAATCAATTCGATATCTCTGAGAAGCTGCATCTGCCGCTCCATTAATCCTGTTATCAAATATTGTAATCTGTGTAGGCGAATTACCTGTAATAGCACCAGAACTAAATTCCATTGTGCCATTTGGATTACAGACTATATCAGTATTAGGTGCAGCTAAACTTATTGAAGGAGATGTTATAGAACCTCTATTTCTAATATCAAGAACTGTCCAAGATGAGGCTAAAGCACTTTCACCACGTTGCAGTTGGTAAGTTTTAGCAGCAATATTAATTTGTACTCTATATTGTCTGTTATTTTGAATGGCTTCAGATCTTGCAGTTCTAATAAAAGTTGTAAGACCTCTACCTGCCTCGCGATACTGTAAGCTTTCACGCCATTGAAGAAAAGAAGGTGCGGCTATAGTTAGCATAATAGCCATAAGCGTAATGGCCACCATTAACTCTACAAGAGTGAAACCATGATGGTTATAAATATACTTAATAACTTTATATTTTTTTATAGTCATATAATTGGCACCCCAGAGCAGACCATGTAATGTTGTAATCAATAGCAACCGTCTTCAAATTTTGAAGGCGGTTGCTATATCAACAAACCTACCTTAAACGCCAATTTAAAGCCTTAACAGGTGAGGTTCCAGTACGTGTTATTCCAGGGTTTGTAAGTGGTTTATCTCCGGCACCGACAAAGATACTAACCTTACCTGTTGGTGAAGTAACTACTACAATACCTGAAGCAATACCTTGACCAACGCCTTTTTTACGATCTGCTCTATTCAGTAGTACAGTTGCTCCATTTGCTTGACTGCGAGTATTAGTTGTAGCATTTGCAACATCATTTGCAGTATTTAAGTTCAAAATAGCTTCACCAGTATCATAACGGAGTGCATAGACATAACTATCTCCAGGGTTAGTGGTCTGACAAGGGTCTGCGTTGACTGGTACATAAGTGGTAAAATATGCAACTTTATTTATTACGCTTGAAGCAGCCAGCACCTTTTCACCATCTAGTTCATTAAGCTTAATATACCAACCATTACCTAATTTTAATTGCCTTAAATAATAATCTATTGAACCGGTAGTTTTATCACAACTCATAGGAGTTGGTGAATTGGCAGTTGTTGTTGTTTGAAGTTGATTAGTTGTAACATCAATTAAATCTGATTCAGTCATATTACCAGTTGAGTCTGAATCTTTAACTTTAATCATATACATTCTATCAACTACACTTTTATTAAGTGGATGCTCTCTATCTCCAGTACCATAGAATACCATATCGCACGATTCTTTCTTATAGCAAGTTGGGTAAGCTTCAGATGTATATGTATAGTCTCTAACTATTGAAGGTTTATAAAATGCTTTTTTCCCCTTGTCAGAAGTTGTATTTGGTGTAAATATCCTTAATCCGTCCCATGTTGCAGTATCGGTGGTTGAAGGACTAGCTCCAATATTAAAACGCCAAAGTGTACCTGTAACATCAACAGCATAAAAACGATCAACATATCCTCTGTTTTTTACATCAACAGTAGAAATTTCCCCTGCAAATGAAGCTGCAAGACTAGATGTAAACCCCCAAATTTTTTTGCCTATATTAGTGAAATCAGAGGTATAACCATTGGAAGTTGAAACCAATTTAGCTATTTCAATTATATATACACCCCTACCTTTTGGATTTAA
Source organism: uncultured Geobacter sp. (assembly GCA_964655435.1). Lineage (GTDB taxonomy): Bacteria > Desulfobacterota > Desulfuromonadia > Geobacterales > Pseudopelobacteraceae > Trichlorobacter. Next base: position 36,048 of record CAZZMP010000004.1, on the reverse strand, counting down.
TGGTACTGCGGCTGGCGTAGTAATTGTGCTACTAACATAACCTGCGCCCAAGTCAGTATTACTTACTGGAACTGAACTAGTTGGACAACTATTTGATGCGCCATATCTCCTATCTTCATTCAAGTTGTCATAACCAGCAGTAAATATGGCTACAATTTTGTAGTCATTACCAACTTTAATCTTGGTTAACTTTGGTTCACTCCAAGTTTCAGCCAACTCCTCAAATCCGGTAGTTGTGTTGGAAATGCGGGAAATATATTTAGGATTTATAGGGTCTGATACATCAAGTAAATAATAATAACCCTGTGCCGGTGAAATAGTACTACCACCACCTCTTCGTTGACCAACTATTAAATAAACTGCATTTGCTTCACCATCTTTTACTGGTGCATCATAAACATATGCTGAAACAGAGGAATCCAAGAAATTAGCATGATTAGTAGAATGGATCTCCTTAAGGTTTGGCAAATTGTCAGGGGGTATAAATGCCCAAGCTTCAGAGCCATCACAATCATTGAAAGCATGTAGCATGCCGTCATTTGCACCTACAAATATCATGGTTTTATTTTTTGAGCAGTCTAACTCATTAGTTGTATTAAAAGTATATTTTTTATAGTTAACTACAGTTGGTCGAGAGTGAAGTATATCACCAAGTATCCAGTCGCGGTTATCAGTAGTAGCACCATTACTGTTATCATCATATACATCATAACCGAGTATAAAATTAATAAGGTTATCTCTCGCTGCGCTATCCGCAACACTTAAAATAGTATTTGTTATTGAAGCGTTTGAAATATCGAACTTGTTTGTCGCATCAGTCAAGTTGGCATTACCCAAGTATGTGTATATTTTACGATCAGTTGGTGTTCTTGCTTGAAGTAAAGCACCTGCTCCACCGGCAGTAACATTGCCTGCATCTGCAACAGTACTCCAAAATGAAATGGCAGCATCCCTAAAAGCACCATTGGTCTTACCTGCAGGCAAAGTTAACCCATCTCTATCATCAAGCTGATCCGCTGGTGGTAATTTTGTATAGTTATTTATAAGATCCAACCAAGTGGCATAATTAACACATTTTCTTGTTAATGGATTAATATCACTTTGATCGCAAAGATCGTTATTTGTATCAAGTCCAAACTTCTTTAGGTTTCCTTCCCAATAGTTTGTACTATTAGGCTTAAATAATCCAATGTATACCCTGCTAGCATCTGATGTTTTGTTTTCAGGGCTTGTAGGTACTATTGGTGCAACAAAAGATGAATTGATTTCAAGTATGTTTGATATTACCTGCATTAGTGCTTCAGAAAGACCTGTCTGGTCAGAAGCAAGGAACGCCTGTCCATGTCCATGTGTGTTATCTGCAGCACGATTTAATAAATCAACTGCATCTGCATCTGCACCACCAAGACCAAAGCCGATAGTATACGTTGTTACAAATTGTTTGCCGATAGTTTTTGGATCTGCAGTATTATCAGGCAACAAATCTTCATCATACAAATATTTTGCAACATCATCTAAATAGTGTGAACCATCCAAAGGGAATGAACCTGGATCTGCTCCATCACCGTCATAATCTCCAATTTCTGTACCTAAAATTGAATTTTTGTCTTGCGTAGACATACCATCTGTAACAAGAATAACATAGTTTTTTTGACAGTTTGCAGTGATAGGTGTTGTGTAAGAGCCAGAAGTAGTACCAATAGAACCAAATTTAGCACTACTCCCCTTATAATAACGCATTGCTTCAAATAAAGTTTCAGCAAGTGGTGTAAAGGTTGAAGGAGAAAAAGAATTAATTATTTGAATTAATGCACTTCTATTAGTAGTAGTACCCGCATGGAAAGTATCCATATCTTTAATAGTGCTTATATAATCAACAGAAGAGATGGTTTTTTTAATAAACGTGCCACCCTCTTCTGTATTAAATCTCATGACACCAAAATTTACATTATTGGTATTTTGTATGAGATTAGTTACAACATCTTTTGCTATTTCCATTTTTGTTCTATATGCTGAACAACCGCCACTTTTTAACCAGTTAACATAGTTACCAAGGACATAAACCCCATTTGTAGATGCAGCATCACAATTCCCGTTAGATTTGATACCACGACCGGAATATTGTCCAGTTGTTAAAAGTAAATTCCTTGGATTAACTCCTCCGCAAGAAGTTGTTACATCATAAACCCACCATAGATAATGATTATATGTTGAGCCTGATACCTTATAGACACTATTTTTATGACGTGACCCAGGATAATCTATATTAGGATCGTACGGACCAGTAGCTGAGCATACTTGATCGCTCATGCTACCGGAATTGTCTAGAATTATAAGAATGTTAGGCTTTAACATGGTGGTTGAAGCCCCATATATTGAAGTATCACCAGGATACTGATCTGGGGATGCATATATAAGTAAGGTGGGACTAAGAATCAGTGCTAAGAAAAGCATCAATATTAGTCTTGCATACTTGAATATTAACATGACTGCCTCCTTGTTACTTATAATATAATTTTAATATTATTTGTGTTTTGAAATTTCTGAATTAGAAGTATGATTCAGGTAATTACCTGTTGCATAAATTGCAGGTTCTACCGTAGTTCCACAATCCCAATTTTTTTCAAAATTACCAATCCAATAACCGTTTAATGAAAAAGCAAGCAATGCTGCAGGACATTTAACATGCTCTATATAGTTTTCAGATTTATTACAACGCATCCAATTCTGCTTTTTATTATGACGATAATAAAGTGCCTTGGAAAGATAGCCACCTTGATAAATATTACTAGGAGTATATTTAGAAGCCTCAGTTGTCTTAATTTCTTTAGCGACATCTTTAGCAGATGCTAGAGGTGCTACACCTAAAACACCTGTAATGCATAGAGTTATAAATAGATTAAATAAGAAACGCCCAATAGCTTTTTTGTGTTTCATTTTAGTTGTCATCTCTTTCTCCCTCATGTTTTACTAAAATCAATAATTAAAGTTATAAAAAGAAATTCTGCCGTGTGTTCTGTTAATTATAAAGCACATTTCCACCACTTTCATAATCAACCTTTCCTATCTCAGCCTCAATCGAAACCTCAGCATTGTTTCTTTGTCCAAGCATTGTAACTGCATAGTGATATGTTTTAACATCCTGAGAATTACCAGGTTCAAGACCACCAGCTCCATCAAAAAGATATTGTGTAGTGACATTTGAAAGAAGTGTAGCACCTGGTGGTAAAGACGTAGCATCCAGAGGTAAAGAATCGGCGTTAGTTTGATAAACTACACTTGTTATTGGTGTTGAATCTGTAGCAGTTAAAAAGTGGTTATAGTTGGCGAGCAGGTATTCAATACTTCCATCAGTATTATAAAATGCCTCCTGTGTATTTCTATAGTTGCCAGATATACGTAATTCAGAGGTTGTAGAGGTAAGAACAAAAGAACCAAGTATACTGAGTAACAATAACATAACAAGCACTATTATCAAAATAATGCCTTTTTCGTTACTCATTGCTATAGTTTTTCTATTTTCTTTGTGATTGATTATTGTCAATTTAATAGACATAACTTATACCTCCTATATAAATACAAGATACAGCTGCAACAAAGTTATTTAAAACAATTATTCAGATTTGTTAATTCTATTTCTAAGCCTTACAACAGATGAAAGTTGTCTGATTTTTGGTATATTACCTGAAAGCAAGCGGGTTTGTTGTGTCTCACCCCAAATAGTTACAATTACATCTTTAACCATTGACAATTTATTGGGAAGAACAGTCGGATCTGTAACAATATTATTGTTGTCAAGAAGATACCTTATCTGAAAATCAGATATATTTTGAGCTACTATTGGAAAAGGTGCAATATCGCCATCTGTGTTTCTCTGAAGACATAATTGATTGGCAGGACAATTTGAATTTGTAGCATTATTAACAAGAGCATAAGTAACCACTGGTGGTGTTGCATTAACGACTCTTACAATACGATCACCTGTTTTAACTTCTTCTGTAACAGCAGCATCAAATGTCATAGTGCTATTAGGAATATCAATACCGGCCACAGCTTTAATCTTATAGATAGCGCCATTATCTAGTGCTCTGTATTTACCTGATTCAAATCTTATTATTTTTACAGAATCACCATTACTAAATAATCGTATAGGGGTGGTTTGCGTTGCAGCAACTGGCGTAAAAACACCAAGAGTTGAAGACCCTGCTGGATAATTAACTGCAACCCTTGCAAAAATATTATTAACTGAGGCCATGTTGATTGTTATAGTATCAGAACCAGGAGGTACTGGTGCCTGTTGACCTAAATCTTGTGCAGATTTTAGACCTGTATCGTTTGTAACTGCGCTAATAGCATCAGTTTCTGATGTATCAATTAAGAAACCGGCAGCATAAAGGTCTTTTGTTACAGTCTCCATTGCAATGCGTAGGTTTTGTTGTACTTCTACTACCTCGTCAGTTGTGTATGCAGCCCTTTGATTTGCTGTATATACGGAATACACTGCACCCATAATAATGCCGAATATTGCAACTACTATAAGAAGTTCAATTAATGTGAACCCATTTTTATTGTGTACGAAGTTTTTCATCAAATTATCCTCTTAAGGATCTGAAATTATAATATTTAAGGTACTAGGCTATTATGTTTTTAACGCTTGTTAATCTGAGACGTTCTTGAAACTGACCGTCTGGCAGTCGCTGTTCTACCTTTACTCGTATTACAGCAGTATTTTCATTTATTGTAATACTGTAATATGCCCTAAAAGTACCAGAGTCTGAAAATGAAAGAAGAGTTTGATCTCGTGATGTATTTAAGTTCGGGTTTGTCAAGAAATTGATAGGGCCAGTCCACTGCTCTGGAGTAGTCCAAGGAGAAACACCTGTTGTAAATGCATTGGCAGGAGCAAAAGCAGGTAGATTGTCCTTATCCCAACTTTGTATATCTTCCATAACCTGTTTTGCAATATTTGTAGCTACTGTCTGCCGTTGCGCTAAAGTACCAGATTTCATACCAACAATTTGCATCTGTACTACGGCAAGAATACCTACTGCCATGAGTGTAATAGCTACAAGTACTTCAACCAATGTAAAACCTTCACCATTACTTAGCTTCTTCATAAAGCACCTGTTTTGTTGAATTTGACAACCTATGATTACCAATGTCCGGCGCAACAATCCCTAACTTTTACCTTAGTGTCGGTGGAATTAAATGTTAGAGCGGTTACCCTGTTTTCATGCAATTTTAAATATAAGGTTCCTGCATTGTTGCTCATGTCCTGATTACATACCATACTATTATTAGTTTGAAATGAAATGCCGTCTATTTCATTTGCCAAACCAGGAACAGGCCCACAGTTACCATAACCAAAATGAATTCCTGCTTTATTAGAAAGCCTAATTTTTCTGTTAACTAAATCATCTGATGTATTCCATTTATCATCTAGCCCTCTGTCAGTTACTAACGATATTTCTGTTGTCAGAGGATTAAAGGTTACAGCAACCGCATTGTTTGAAAACATCGCTAAGGCGCGTGCTTCTTTAATAATCATAGTAACCTCAGAGACAGCAAGTTTCATTGCACAATTTGTATAATATGTTGCTATTACCGGAGTTGAAATTCCACCAATTATTAAAACTATCGATATAACAGTCAAAACTTCTATTAAAGAAAAACCATTAAATGTCCTCATTATAAGTTCCAGCATATAAATTTAAAGGCAGAAGGCATTTTCTTGGTTATAACAACATTAGGATCGTTGTTGATTTGTCAAATAAATATCTTGTCTACCTATTGATATACAAAACATCTAAAGCATAAGCCATGCCATACAAACAACTATCTTAAATAACAGAACTTTAATTAGCTAACACAAAACTGCTCTGCATAATTTTTAGGGATTTTTAAAGCAAGACCATTAGAAGGTATGCAAAAAGGTAAAGGCTGCCAGTTACAGTGTGTCACTTTCTTTCTGCTGTAAGATGCTAAAATTACCTGCCATAATGATATCTGCAAGCAATAACTACCAAATCTGAAGCATCAACAACATATACCAACCGGTTTGTCTCATCTATGCGGCGAGACCAAAAAACGGAAAGATTTTCACGTAATGGTTCCGGTTTGCCAATACCTTCAAAAGGATTGCGCAGGGCATCCTGAATAAGCAGGTTAATCCGCTTCACCGTTTTTTTATCCTGTTGCTGCCAATAGCAGTAATCTTCCCAGGCAGCGCCTGTCCAGGTTATCCGTTCAGGCATCTGCAAGATCCTGTTGGAAGGTTTTTCCAGCGCGATACTGCTCGATAGAACGGGATAAGTGGACAGCGTTGGCAGGTGATTTAAGCAAATGAACTGTTTCTAGAAAACTGTTAAAGGTGTCAAGAGACATCACAACAGCATCTTGTGCATCCCTACGTGAAATAATAGTAAAATCAGCATCTGCCACTGTTTGATCAAGCACTACTTTTAAATGATTACGAGCCTCTGTAAAGTTTACCACTCTCATGGTCAACCTCCTGTTCTATATATTGTACATGTTTACAGCACACGGACAAAATTGTCAAACAAACGGTGTCTGATGAAATATCATGGAAATACCAAGGGAAATATGAAGGGGAGAACTTTAGGAAAAGCCTCTGGTGTCAGGCTTCTAAGATTGGAGGATGTCCCCCTTAATGCTGGTTTTCCACATTACTGAAAAACAACTCATCCCAAGTAGAAACAACAGTTATTTTTCCAAGTACAAAGTGCATAAAATCAATCCGGCTTTGCGAAGTCCTGAGTTTTTTCAGGTCTATCTGCGCCAGGTTTTGCTTTACCTCTGAAAATGGATACTGAATCAGATCAGGGAACGAGGCATACTCAATGATGCGATGTAGTTTGAATGTGCCTGAGCAGCACTCGCTACCACCATCCCAAAAATATTTTTTAAACCGTTCGTGCATGAGCTATGAGCTTCCTGACAAGTTCCGAACCAAAACGGTTCATCTCTTCTGGCTCCAATGGCATAATCATAATGGCTGTCCCTTCAAGATAATGATCGGAAAAGGCCAACAGCGTATTTTCATAATCAAGAGGCACAATCTTCTTTTGGGCATCATTCACCAGCTGCTCAAGACGGAGTTTTTGTAGCAGAAAATAGAGATCAACGAAATCCTTGGACGTCTTTCTATCCTGTACTGTGGTTATCTTGTTTGCGCCAATGTTTTCAAGCGAGTCCACCAGACAGCCATTCCATTCAACACATTCGCCAATATGAGGATGAGGATCATAGATAAACTCAACTTTGAGTGTGGTCTTCTGGTCTTTAACGATTATACGATTGAAGAAGTCGCCTGTAACAAGCGGTTCTACTGTAAAGTTGGCTGCAATCCGTTCAATAAGCTCCTGTACCTCAACATGGAAATTTTCCTTGGGATGTAGATGGCCATTGTAAAAAAAATCAAGGTCATCGGAATAACGATGGTTGAAGTATGCTCTTGAAAGTCCTGTCCCCCCAGACAGATACAGTCCACCCGCCTTGCCTGCCAGACGGCAGACATGATCCTGCAGCGGATATAAGGTATGCTGATAAAATATCCGTTCTGCATCGGAAGCAATCCGTATGTTGCGTGTGCTGAACATATTCTCGTCCTTCAACTCTTCAACCGTTAATCCGGTGCATTTCAATACTATCGTTAGTTCTTAGTTCTCACATTCAATCTGAAGGTTCATCAATACCAAATTAGACTTTACCATCAAACAAAAGCGTAACAAGCTGTTATTTTAATTCCTTCCTGCACCCCTACCTTCCACAGCCTCCTGAACAACAACTGGGGTAACATCAGGGGACATTCAATTTATCAACTAACCGTCAGATCTACCTGTTGATATACAAACATTCAAAAACCTTCAATACACTGAATCGTGGTCACCCACGTTTATCAGGATGATCTCCTGGTCTTGAATCAGAAACTCAATGGTGATGCGATAGCAAAGGTTGATTGAAACCGAATGAAGATTGGAAAGGCGTCCGGTCAGCGGATGCAGCCGCAGTGAGGGGTGTAGCGGGTTTGCCTCCATTAGCTGCAATGTTTTCAGATACTGTTTTTCAAGTTCAGGGTGACGCTTAAGAAAGCGACGTGCACGTTTTTCATACTGTTCGGTAAAAACAAGAGTCCAGCTCATTACGCTGCCTTCAGCCGGTTAACGTGATGCTCTGCGCTTTCCTTGACAAAACGACCCTCTGCAATATCAGTGAGGGTCTGGGCAAGTGCGGATTCAAGTTCACATTCACGCAGATAATGGTACTGTTCTATCTCCATCACCACAAAACGCTCCTTGCCGCGCACTGAAATGACTGCTTCAGGTTGGTTGGCAAGCATTGCTTCAATGGCGGAGATACCTTTTGTTTTCAGGTCGTTTGCAGATATATTGGGCATTTTGTCCCTCCTTCATACTATTGATAATATATTTAATCACACAGTTAATAGTTCTGTAAAGAATGTTGTTTTTCCTGAATCCACTTTTTTGACTTTGCTATTTCTCCTAAAAAATAGATCTCTAGCCACTCTAACCGGTAATTCAGATGATCTGTTAAACAGAGTTCTAAGGAAGCAGATTGCTATTTCAAGCTATGTAAAGTTATTCGCTGGATTTCCCTTCTATATGGTATAATCATTGCCAAATTACCATCCTTTACCGGAGCTTTTATGTCTCTATACAATAAAGCCACAATCCTGGTTGTTGATGATGAGGAATTGCTGCGCAGGAGTATCAGAACCTACTTTGAGGATAGTGGCTACAGGATTTTATGTGCCGAAAACGGTAGAAAAGCGCTTGAGCTGTTAAATTCTGAACCGGTTGATATGGTTTTTGCGGATCTTATGATGCCTGTTATGGGAGGTCTGGATCTTATAAAGGAGCTCAGACGGAAATTTCCTTTATTGCCTGTTATTGTCATATCCGGAGCCGGTTCAGTCCAGGATGCGGTAGAGGCGCTGAGGCGCGGCGCCTGGGATTACCTTGTAAAACCTGTTCTTGATATGTCTGCGTTAGAGAGCCTTGTCAGGAAGGCGTTGGAGGCAGGGGGGTTGCGCCGTGAAGTTGAGGGACTTAAGCAGAAGCTTTTAAGCTCCAGCCTTTCGAATCCTGATGCATTTGCTTCTATAAACACCAGATCTCAGGCAATGTTTTCTATCTTCAGATACCTTGAGGTTGTCGCACCCACAACCCAGCCGATTTTGCTTCAGGGTGGAACCGGCACCGGTAAAGAGCTTCTTGCCAGGGCTATCCATTTGCTTAGCGGGCGCAAGGGAAATTTTGTGCCTGTAAACCTTGCCGGCGTTGATGAACATGTCTTTTCCGATACTCTGTTCGGTCATGTCAGGGGCGCTTTTACCGGGGCTGATTCTGTGCGGAAAGGACTTGTTGCCACTGCTGCTGACGGCACTATGTTTCTTGATGAGATAGGAGATCTCTCCGAGTCTTCGCAGATAAAGCTGCTACGCCTTTTGCAGGAAGGGGAATACTACCCTTTGGGAACCGACCAGTCAAAAACCGGAACTGCAAGGTTTCTTCTTGCGACCCATCGTGATTTGAGCAAAATGATACATGAGGGTAAATTCAGAGAGGATCTCTACTATAGACTTTTCAGTCATCGTGTTCAGATACCTGCTCTTTCTGAACGGTCAGAGGATATTCCGCTTCTTGTCGACTGTTTTCTACGTGAGGCTTCAGAAATAATGGGTAAACCGGTTCCTAAAAGTTCACCGGAGTTGTTCAGGTTGCTTGCTTCATATACCTTCCCTGGTAATATCAGAGAGTTAAAGGCTCTTGTAATGGATGCAGTTGCAAGGAGCGATGGCCAGGTTCTTTCAATGGAGCCTTTTAAAATGGTTGTTTGCTCTAAAGGAGATTCTGGTAACACGGGGGTTCTTGACTCTTCAGAGTATTCTCTTGATGAGGGAAAGATCCCCACTTTAAAGGAAGCTGAATCCTCTTTGATCGACAAGGCATTAAAGCTCTCTAATGGCAATCAGGGGGTTGCAGCTGAAATGCTCGGAATAAGCCGTACTGCCCTCAACAAGAGGATTTCAAAGGTGAGAGATCGTTTCAGGAACGGATGAGATTCAATCATAGCTGAACACCTGTGAAAATATGCACAGTTTGTTGAAATACAATTTTTCTCTTTATTTATAAGGTTCTTTCTCTTTTTAGGCATCTGTAAAAACAGTTTTTTCTGTTTGCCATGTGCCTTTTTTCACTGTATGAAATCTCTGTTTTTGTAACGGCTTGTAATTGTTAAGGTTGTCTGCTTGGTATGATTACTGCTGTATTTCCTATTACAATTGGAAAGGTTAGAAAAGGAGGCGAATTATGCGATTCAGAGATTGGGGAATTTTTGGAAAGATTATGGGGCTTTCTCTGCTTACATGGCTGATTTTGGTTGTTGCGGCCTATACCATGCTGGTTCCGTATATCCGTAACCTGATAATGAAGGAGAAACAGACGGCTCTTAGCGAGCTGGTACAGCAGACTACCAGCATGCTGCCATCTTTTCAGAAACAGATTGATGAGGGAATTTTTACCAAGGAAGAGGCTCAGCAGAAGGCTATTAACCGCCTGAAGGCGATCCGTTATGATAATGGCAGCAATTACCTCTGGATAAACGACCTCTCTCCAACAATGATAATGCATCCGATAAAGCCTGAACTTGATGGCAAGGATCTGACTGATAACAAGGATCCAGACGGAAAGGCTTTGTTTGTTGAGATGGCTACGGTCTGTAAGGAGAAGGGAAAAGGCTTTGTCCGCTATTCATGGCCTAAAGCCGGCAGCAGCAAGCCTGTGCCAAAACTGTCTTACGTTGAGCTGTACAAGCCCTGGGGCTGGGTTGTAGGCACCGGTATCTATGTTGATGATGTTGACGCTGCGATGCAAAAGATACAGATAAGTATATTTGTTGTGCTTCTTGTTATACTTGGATTGACCTTTCTGCTTGCCTGGCTTGTAGCCCGCTCTGTCACAAAACCGATAAAAGAGATTGTTAATACTATCAAGGACATAGCGCAGGGTGAAGGGGATCTGACCAAAAGATTGCCTGTGCTGGGTAAAAACGAGGTTGGTGAGCTTAGTGAATGGTTTAACACCTTTGTCGGAAAACTTCAGGAGATAATCAGACTGTTGGGCTCAAATGCCCTGCAGCTTGCCTCTGCAGCTACCCAACTTGATTCAACCTCAACTCAGATGAAAGACTCTGTATCCAATCTTTCTTCACAGACAACCACTCTTGCGACTGCCGGTGAAGAGATGGCGGCCACCAGTAATGATATAGCAGGAAACTGCCATCTGGCAGCTAATAACGCGCAGCAGGCAGCAAATACTACAAAAAGCGGCTTTGATGTTGTCAGTAGCACAGTGGAAGGAATAAAAGCCAGAGGAGAACATACACGTGAAAACGCCGCTATTGTTGCTTCACTTGGTGAACGTTCCAACCAGATAGGGGATATAGTATCAACCATTGAGGATATTGCAGACCAGACCAATCTTCTTGCACTTAATGCTGCAATAGAGGCTGCCAGAGCGGGAGAGATGGGGCGTGGCTTTGCTGTTGTGGCGGATGAGGTGCGCGCGCTGGCCGAGCGAACCACAAGGGCAACCAAAGAGATTGGAACCATGATTCGAGGCATCCAGCAGGAGACAAGGACAGCAATCAATTCGATGGAAGATGGCTTAAAAGGCAATGAAAAGGGGGCTGAACAGGCTGCTCAGCTGGAGACCGCATTACAGAATATCCTTAATCAGGTGACTCTTGTGACTGATCAGATCAATCAGATTGCAACAGCGGCTGAAGAACAGACATCAACAACCCGTGAGATAAGCCATAATGTCTTGAACCTTAATGATCTTGCACAGCAGAACAACCAGGCCATTTCTGAGACTGCCACTGCTGCAAGAAATGTCTCTCAGCAGGCAGAAGAGCTCCAACGACTTGTAGGGCAGTTCAGGGTTTAGGATGTTTCGTAATTTTCTGCTCATATCCGTTCTTTTATCTATGTTTTCCGGCTGGGGCTGTTCTTATGCATCAGCCCAGCCGGATGCTGTAAAGGTAAGGATGGCTCTTGAACAGAACCCGCCTTTGACCGGTTTTACAGAAGAAGGCAAACCGGATGGTCTGTTTGTTGATCTGATGAACGAGGTTGCTCTTCAGAACAACTGGCAGGTTCAGTATATTTCATGTCCCCAGGCGGAATGCCAGCTAATGCTTGACGACCATCGCGCAGATTTTATGGCGCCGCTCGCATGGTCTCCTGAACGGGCTAAACGGTACTCTTTCTCAAAAAACGATATTGTTACTAATTGGGGTGTGGTTTATGCCCGCCCTGGCAGCAGGATTAATTCTTTTCTTGAACTGCAGGGACTTAAAATAGCCGGAGTTCCAAACGATATCCATTTTCTACGACTGCAGGAACAGTTAAAGATATTTGGTGTTAAAGCGGCATTTGTGTCGTACCCAAGTTTTGATGCCAGTTTCAAGGCTGTTGAAGAAGGTAGGGCTGATGCTGCTGTTGTTGGCCGTTTCTTTGCGATGAAGCGAGCTTCAAAGTACAAGATTGAGGCCACGCCTATAATCTTCAATCCGATACATGTTCATATCGCCATCTCTCCATATACAAGCCAAGATCTGATTAACGAACTTGACAAGAGCATCAGTCAGCTGAAAGCAGACAAACGATCATTATACTATAGAGCAATCCAGCAACGGCTGCATTCTGCAAAGCCGACTGTTGTCCCTTTATGGCTTAAGGCTCTTTTGACGTTGATGCTTTTTCTGTTGATATTATCCTTTTTAAATTCATGGAACCTGAAACGGGTCGTAAAAACCAAGACAGCGGAGATAGATGCACAGTATCGCCTGTATCAGGGGGTCTTTAACAGTATATTTCATCTGCAGGGGATATTGGCTCCCGACGGGACTCTGCTTCATGCAAACAGAGCCTCTCTTGAGTTTGCGGGGATAACAGAGCAGGATGTTGCAGGAAAGAAGTTCTGGGATACCCCCTGGTGGGGGCATAGCGAGGAATGCCGTGAGAAGCTCCTCCTTCTTATAGATGAATGTATTCAGGGCAAACCTGTGGCTATGGAAACCATACACAGGAATGGAGCGGGAGAGCTGCGGAATATCGATTTTAATCTTATTCCGCTTTTGGATAATAATGGCAAGATCCTTTATCTGATTGCACAGGGAAGAGACACAACCAAAAGGGATCAGTTTGAACAGGAGCTTAATTCTCGAAATGCGTTCTTGAATACTCTTTTTAACAGCATTCCGTTTGACCTTTGGGTACGTGATGCTGAAGGACGTCTTTTAATGCAGAACCGTCTGCATGAGGAACATTATGGTGAAAGTCTTGGCGCTACCATAGATGATGGCAAGTTACCCGGGATAGTTAAAGAGGTATGGAAGTTAAACCTTGCGGAGACGATGCAGGGGGATACCGTTGACGTTGAGGAGCGTGAAGGCTCCAGAATATACAGAAAGATAATTGCTCCTATTCTTGATGATGGAAAGGTTACAGCCTGTTTCGGTATTAATATAGATATTACCGAGCGTTACAAGATGCTTCATCAGTTTATGGAGAGTGAACGCCGTTTCAAGATGCTGTTTGACGAGCTGCCTTTTATTGTGACCCTGAAAGATCCAAATACCACGCAATACATAGATGTAAACCGTTTCTACTGTGAATTCAACAAAGTAGCTAAAACGGATGTTGTTGGAAAACGCCCGACTGAAATCGGGATGTTTATAGATGAGGATCAACATGCCGGGATTGCAGAGGAACTTGCCGGACGTGGCAGGGTTGATTTGCGGGAAGTAACAATTATAAGGCATGACGGGGTTAAGAGAACAGGCATTCTATCTTGCAGGATTGTCAGACTTGCCGGGGTGCCGTGCAACCTTACCGTGATTCAGGATATAACAGAGTTAAGAGAGGCTGAACTGGCATTGCGTACAGCCAGAGAACGTGAGCAGTCTCTTATGTTGCAGAACGAGAAGATGCTTATGATTGGCGGCATGGCGGCCGGAATGGCTCACGAGATTAACAACCCCGCAGGGATTATATCTCAGGAGTTGCAGAACCTTAAAAGACGTCTTTCTCCTGAGTTGCCTGCCAACCGCACAGTGGCTTCAAGGTTGGGAATTGATATGGATTTATTGGCTGATTATCTGGATAACAGAGAGATTCCTGATTTTATGGATCATATAGATCAGGGGGTGCGCCGTATCTGCTCTATTGTTTCCAACATGCTTCAGTTTAGCCGTCAGGAGGGGCAGACGCTTCGACCTGCTGCAATAATAGATCTTGTTAATCAAGCACTGGAGCTGGCTGCTAATGACTATGATTTGAGAAAGAATTATGACTTCAAGGGGATAGAGGTTTCAATAGAGGCAGATCCGGATATGAAGCCTGTTTACCTGATTATAACCGAGATTGAACAGGTGCTGATAAACCTTATAAAGAATGCGGCGCAAGCGCTTTATGGACAGCAGAAAGAACGGAGAATCAGGATTGTTTCAAGGCAGCAGAATGGCTGGGCTACCATTGTGATTCAGGATAATGGGCCGGGGATAGCGAAAGAGCTGCATACAAGGATATTTGAACCGTTTTTTACTACCAAGGATATAGGTATGGGGACAGGGCTTGGATTGGCAATAAGCTATGCGATAGTTGTAGAACATCATAAAGGGCGGATAGAGTTTTCTTCTCCGTCTGAAGGTGGAGCCTGCTTTACCATCTGGCTGCCGGTTGAGGAGGAATTGAAAATATGAGTTTAGCAAAGCCGAAAACCATACTTCTTGTTGATGATGAACTGCTGATAAGAAGGAGTATTTCAGTTTATCTTGAGGACAACGGTTATCTTGTAATACAGGCAGAGAACGGTTTTAAAGCTATTGAACTGTTTGACCGGAAAAAACCGGATCTGGTGCTTACAGATCTGATGATGCCCGGTATGGATGGTCTGGCTGTTTTGAGAGCTATAAAAGAGCGGACAGATGAAATACCGGTTCTGGTTGTATCCGGAAACGGTTCTGTAAATTATGCCATTGAGGCGATGAGGGAGGGTGCCTGGGACTACATAACAAAACCTATACATGATTTCGTTCAGCTTGATCTGATGATTGATCAGTGCCTGAAAAGGGCAGAGCAGATGAGAGAGGACAAGAACCGTCAGTTTGATATGGCACTCCATAGTATTGATCTTGCAGAACAGCTTGCCAGACTAAAAGAACATGACCAGTTGACCGGTCTGCCACAGCGCCAGCAACTGCAGGACTTTTTTTACAGGACAGTCATAAGATCCGATTTTTCAGGAGTCATGCATCTGCTGCTGCTTGATCTGGATAACCTGAAGCTGATAAACAAGTCGCTTGGGCTTGAGTATGGCGATATGCTTCTGTCAGAGGTTGCATCCCGATTCAAGAAAATAATGGATGAACATCTTATGATAAGCAGGCTGGGTGGTGATCAGTTTGCTTTTCTGTCTGTTGCCGATAAGGAACTGCATACACTTATAAAACAGTTCTATGCGATACTTTCCGAACCTGTCGAGCTTGCCGGAGAGAGTTTTAAACTTACTGCAGGAATCGGGGTTTCAGATTATCCGCAGGATGGAGAATCCCTTGAACGTCTTTTGCAGAATGCCAACATTGCCCTGGGAAAAGCGAAGAGATTGGGGAAAAATCGCTACTGCCTGTATCAATCCGAATTAGGTACAGAAGCCAGCCAGAGCGTCATGCTTGAAACCCAGCTACAACATGCAATGAAGAGAAACGAATTTAAGCTGTTCTATCAGGCGAAGGTTAACGCCATCTCCAGAGAGATTTCCGGAATGGAGGCTCTACTTCGCTGGAACCGTAAAAATGAGGTAATGACAATAGGGCCGGATCTTTTTGTCCCTGTACTTGAGGAAAGCGGTCTGATAGTTGATGTAGGTAACTGGGTTCTGTTAACTGCCTGTCGCCAGTATGCGGAATGGCGTAAGCATGGAATGGCTCCACTTGTGCTTTCAGTAAACCTTTCCGCAGCACAGTTCATGTCAGGAGATCTGCCTCAGACAGTATCTGATATACTCGGATTAACAGGCATTGAACCTTCCTGCCTCTGTCTTGAACTTACAGAAAGTATATTTTTACAGGATATTGAAACGATTGACGTGATTCTCAAACAGATAGCTGAACAGGGGGTGAGACTTTCAATTGATGATTTTGGAACCGGATATTCAACTCTCTCCTACCTCTTGAAAATGCCTATTAATGAATTGAAAATAGATCGTTCTTTTGTAAGGCATCTGCCGGCGGACAGGCATGCCGCAGCAATCACTGATTCTGTCCTGACTCTTGCGCAATCAATGGGAATAAGTGTGGTTGCCGAAGGTGTAGAGATGGAAGAACAGGCAGAATATCTTGTAGAACGGGGTTGTCAGGAGCTTCAGGGTTATCTGTTCAGCAGGCCGGTACCCCCGGAAGAGTTTCAAAGAACTTTTTCCATTAAATAGGAATAAAACTGCCGGTAGACACCTTTCTTTTAACCACGTATTCAGATCAGATTTCTCAACATTATTTCTGATTAGCCGCAATTTGACGCCTTGCAGGTGCTTTTTCCCCATTTTAATCGAATTGTAACTTAATTGTATGTTGATATTTTAATTAAGTTAGTTATAATTCATTATTAAATTTTCATATTAAAATTCATATAAATCCATATAGATATAAATCCATATATTTGAGCTGGTGGTTGACTATGATTAGAATACCAAATGAATTGCTCGATTCTATTGAGGTTTTACACCTACCTCCAGCCCCTCAGATATTGCTTAAATTTATACACCTTTCAGAAAATGATACTGCAACAATACCGGAGCTTGCAGCTCTGTTGAAGCAGGATCCCTCGCTGGCAGCAAGAATCCTTACGGTATCAAATTCAGTTGCATTCCTGAAAGGCAAGCCTACACATAACCTTGTAAAATGTCTTGTCAATCTGGGGCTAAGGCTTTCCCGGACACTGGCTGCCTGCCTTGTTGTACAGAATGTATTTAATCCCACCGCTCAGGAAAAACGTTACGAATATGAGGGGTTCTGGCAACATTCTCTTCTGGTTGCAGAGCTTTGTCGTTATATCGCTGAAGATATTCATTATCCTGACCCTGAAGAGGCATATCTTGCCGGTCTTATGCATGATATTGGAGAATTGCTGCTTCTGGGTGGTATTGAAAACCGCTATTCAGGTATACTTGAGTCCTGTCAGAATGAGCAGATCCTGTATAGCCGTGAAGAACATCTGCTGGGAACAAATCATTCTGTTGTAAGTGCCTGGCTGATTGAAAAGTGGGGGCTCTCCTCTTCTTTTATTGTTGATGCTGTAATGTTTCACCATGTAACAGCAAAAGAGATCATCACAGCCGATCCTCTAAGTCAGATACTCTGGTCTGCCCACCTCTTTTCTTCATATCGTCTCCTGTTCCAGACAACCGGTCAGATATATCCTGATGAATTAAAGACTGTTTATGAACTGCTTGGTCTGGATTATGCCAAGCTTTCATGTTTTCACAGTCAGTCAGCTATGAATGTGAGAATGATCTTTGATGCACTTGGTATTCATCTTGCCGATGAGTTGAAGACTATGCCTTGTTGCAGTCTGGTCTCTGGATGTTCGGGATTCAATAATTCTGCTGACGGGCTTTCAGAGATGGCCGAGTCTGTGCAGAATATGGCGCTTATGCAGCAATTATACAGGGATATCTCTACTGTAAAGGATGAATCCGAGTTGTTGCTACCAATAGCAGAATCGTCAAGGATCCTGTTCGGCTTGGGGGCAATATCTTTTCTTATGCTTAAGGAGGACAAGGCGGCTCTCTCAGGCAAGGGGATAAGTTTTCAGCCTGAACTGATGCAAAAGATGGAAACCCGCCTTGAACCGACTCAGAGCCTTGCGGCTTTATCTCTGGTTAAAGGTGAGCCGGTATTCTCAATAGCCAATGAGGAAAACTGCAATGTTCCTTCCCTGTTTGATATGCAGGTGGCAAGGATATTGGGAACAGAAGGAGTTTTGTACATTCCGTTAAATGCTGGAAAGCAGGCCAGTGGAGTAATGGTTTGCGGTATATGCAGCCGTCAGATTGAACGGATTAAAGGCAGGATTAAATGGATAAACAGCTTTGCGAGGGCTGCTGCTATAAATATTGAGAGCTGGGCAGAGATTCAGAAGGCAAAGAAGGTACAGGAGAGCATAATTGCCAGGCGTTTTGAACAATCTGTGCGAAAGACAATACATGAAGTCGGGAATCCACTAGGGATTATTAAAAACTACCTTGCCATAATGAGCTCAAAGGTCTCTTCGGATTCTGAACTGCTTCATGAGCTGGAGATACTTAAGGAAGAGATTGAGCGTGTAACCCAGATTATGAACGGGATGAACAGCCTGCATGAAACCATCGTTTCAAACGGACAGACCGATGTAAATGAGCTGATTGATGGAATGCTTATGCTTTATAAGGAACTGCTCTTCACGAGTCACGGCATTGAGGTTGTTCTTGACCTTGATCCCAGGCTTCCTGACATTGAAACGGATCGGGATATTCTGAAACAGATCCTTCTTAATCTTTGGAACAACGCCTCGGATGCCTTGAAAGCTGGAGACATAGTGACTGTATCAACAGCCAGCGATCTTAATCAGGATGGAATTTCGTTTATTGAGATTAGGATCTCGGATAATGGCTCGGGTTTACCGGAAGATGTAACAAGGAGTCTCTTTAAACCGCTTGATGCAAACAGGAGACCAGGACATTCCGGTTTAGGACTTTCAATAGTTGCAGACCTGATTAAAGGTCTTAAAGGAAGGATCAGCTGCCAGAGCAGGAAAGGTATAGGTGTCGTTTTCTCCATAATGCTGCCCAAAGGACAGGTGCAAGTTGATGAATAGTCTTTTTAATTCAGACAGGAAATCTTCCGCAATCAACTCAAACGAAACGGAACAGTCTATTCTGCTTGTTGAAGATGAAGTCAGGATGCGCTCAAGCTTGAGGCTTCTGCTTGATGAGCCGGGGCGCAATATTGCTGAGGCAGGCACAGGTCTGGCAGCCATAGAATGCCTTAAAACCAGAAAGGTCGATCTGGTTCTTTTAGACATAAATCTTCCGGATATAACGGGTCTAAAGGTGCTTGAGTGGATCTCGGACAATGATTATCCAGCTTACGTTATAATGTTGACTGCGGATAGAAAACTTGATTCGGCAATTCTAGCCTTAAGGCAAGGGGCTAGAGATTTCATAAAAAAACCTTTTGAAGCTGCACAGATTCAACAAAAAGTGAAAAACGCCCTCTACGATCTGCGGCTTGAGCGTAGCCACGCAATGATGGCATCCAGGCTGGAACGCTCGGAACATCTTCACCGTTTTTTAGTCGAAAATTCGCCTGATCTTATCTATACACTTGACCAGTTCGGCTGTTTTACCTTTGTTAACAGTCGTTTTGAGTCTCTTCTTGGATATACCTTTGAGGAACTGCTTGGGCAACCGTACTTCACAATCGTTTATGAAGAGGATATTGCCAAGGCTCACTATGCGTTTAATGAGCGGAGAAAAGACAGCAGGGTAACAAACAATCTGGAGGTCCGTCTTAAATGCAAGGCCGGAGATTCCTTTAAAAGCTTTGACAGCCGCTGCATCACTGCAATGCTGAGCGCTATGGGTATCTATAACGAAAATGACGATCTTACCAAACCATCTGTAGATAACTCATTCATGGGTACATATGGTGTTGCCAGGGATATAACAGAAAGAAAAGCGGCAGAAGAGACGATAGCTTTCCATGCATTTCATGATCAGCTTACCCTGCTTCCAAACCAGCGCCTGTTCAAGGATCGTATGGAAATGGCGATTGCCAATGCAAGCCGTCGGGGTGCAATGCTTGGCGTTATGTTTATAGATTTGGATAGGTTCAAGCTGATAAACGATACATATGGTCATGCTGAAGGAGATGAACTCTTAAAGGTGGTGGCAACCCGGATTAACAACTGCATGCGTTCTGGTGATACTGTGGCAAGAAAAGGGGGGGATGAATTTACTGTCATGCTCCCATATCTTTCATATACCGAGGATGCGGAGATTATTGCCCGCAAGATACTGGATGTCCTGAACAGTCCATTTTTTATAAATGATCAGGAATGTCATATAACCGCCAGCATAGGGATTGCCCTGTACCCCAGAGATGGAGAGAATATTGGAACTCTCTTGAAACATGCCGATATAGCGATGTACAGGGTCAAGGCCAGCGGCAAGAATGATTTCAGTTTCTTTGCACCTGAGATGGAGGTTTCTTACCGTAACAGGTTTGTTCTTGAGAATGAGATGCTTGGAGCTATAAAAAATTCTCAACTTGAGCTTTATTACCAGCCGCAGGTAAGAACCAGCAAGCTCGAGATAGTAGGCTTTGAAGCGCTTGTAAGATGGCATCATCCGGTTTACGGCCTGCTTAATCCCGGCGCATTCATAGAGATTATTGAAGAATCAGGTCTGATTGATTCTCTTACTACATGGGTTATGGAGAATGCCTGCAGGCAGTTGAAAAAATGGCATTCTCAAGGCCTTAATAATCTTCGTGTAGCGGTTAATGTTTCTCCGCATGAGTTTGAAAGGTCAGACATTGTCGGGAGGATCCTTACTCTGCTTGATAAATATGAACTGCCTCCAGGTTCTCTTGAAATAGAGATTACCGAGAAGATCCTGCTGCATGATTCTCAGCAGGTGATTGAGAAGATGCAGGCATTAAGAGAGAGGGGGGTTCTTATATCAATAGATGATTTTGGCACCTGTTATTCCTCGCTTAACTACTTGCGGCAGTTCCCTGTTAATACAATCAAGATAGATCGTTCCTTTGTCTGCGACCTTTCGGAACAGCATCACACCTCTCCGATAATTCCTGCAATTATCGGTATTGCCCGTGGTTTCGGATTGCATCTGGTTACGGAGGGGGTAGAGACGGAATATCAGTTTCTAGCCCTTAAAGCGCTGGGTTGCGACGATATGCAAGGATATTACTTCAGTATGCCATTACCGGTGTCTGAAATTGATGAAATGTTGCTGAAAGAGGATCCTTTTAAGTCAGTTGCTGATTTAAGACCTTCTGAATCGGTTGAATGGCCGTTATCCGGCTATAGCTCCTTCAGGCTTAAAGCAGGGCTTGATAATTGAATCACGACTCTAGAATTTCATGTATACTCCGCACTCTCTTCTCTATTACTCTTTTTATCGTGCCGGTTTCTGCTCGCCGGAACTTCTGAACTCGCCCTTAATGCGGTTGCTAGGGGGTGACAGGTGTGCTATAAGGGCTTTCATTTTATCAAAAAAGGAAAGCCTTGCATGCTTAATCTGGACGACATAATCAAAAATGCCTTGCGGGAGGATATCCATACAGGGGATCTGACTACCCAGGCCGTTGTATCAGGTAGCAGACCTGCAAAAGCCAGACTTGTTGCAAAGGAGACTTTAACCCTTGCCGGCATTAATGTCGCTGCAAGGGTTTTTGCTTTGCTGGATCCTTCCATTATCTTTGAAAGCTGCTTCATGGATGGTCAGAACGTTGATAAAGGTTTTGTTATTGCCAATCTTTCTGGAGATGCAGCGCAGCTTCTTCAGGGGGAGAGGGTTGCTCTTAACCTGCTTCAGAGGATGTCAGGCATTGCCACCATTACAGCCGGTTATGTCAAGGCTGTCTCTGGTACTAAGGCACGAATTGTTGATACAAGAAAGACAACTCCAGGCCTGAGAATGCTTGAAAAATATGCAGTCAGGGTTGGCGGTGGAATAAATCATCGCACTGGACTGTATGATGGTATTCTGATTAAGGAAAATCATATTGCTGCTGC
Source organism: uncultured Geobacter sp. (assembly GCA_964655435.1). Lineage (GTDB taxonomy): Bacteria > Desulfobacterota > Desulfuromonadia > Geobacterales > Pseudopelobacteraceae > Trichlorobacter. The sequence continues at coordinate 14,147 of CAZZMP010000004.1, read as the reverse complement.
TGGGGGTATTTCAGAGGCTGTCCGTAGGGCAAAGGCGTATATTCCCCACACGCTTAAGATTGAGGTTGAAACCGAGTCAATAGAGCAGGTAAAGGAGGCACTGGCATCCGGCGCCGATATAATAATGCTGGATAATATGGACTGCGAAACCATGCGTAACTGCGTTAATCTTATTGCCGGCAAGGTGATTGTTGAGGCATCCGGTGGAGTTAATCTGGATACCGTCAGAGAGATTGCGGAGACAGGTGTAGATATAATCTCGATAGGTGCATTAACGCATTCCCCGCGAGCCATGGATATTTCCATGCTGCTGGACTGATTGCTGTGCCGGGGCGAAACGGGTCTTTAGAACTGCTAAACCTTCTGAGGTTGTATGATTCTGTTGTCTCTGGCGAGATGTTGAGTCGTCAGCTTGGTGTTTCACGCACTGCGATATGGAAGCAGGTCTCTGCTTTAAGAGCCGCCGGATACAGGATTGATGCCGTTCCTTCTCAGGGCTATCGCCTGCTGAATGAGCCGGAACTTCTGAGCGAGAAGGCGATATGCGGGATGCTTGACGCTTCCCGTCTGATTGGTAAGAAGATTATCTGTACTCAGGAAACTGGTTCTACCAATTCGGATCTTTTCCGAATGGCAGAAGAAGGTGCAGTGGATGGAGTTGTGCTGCTTGCAGAACGCCAGACATCAGGAAAAGGTCGTCTCGGTCGTCGGTGGGAGTCTCCAGAGGGAGTGAATCTTTACTGTTCACTCTTGTTGAGACCGGATATTCCTCCATTTGAGGCTCCACAACTGACATTTCTTTCAGCAGTTGCTGTGGTGCGGGCAATACAGTCTGTAACAGATATAAGGCCTGATATCAAATGGCCAAATGATATTTTGATTAATGGTCGTAAGGTCGCAGGTCTTCTGAATGAAATGAACGCCGAGACAGACAGGGTTCTCTTTGTTGTGCTGGGTATAGGTGTTAACCTAAACATGAAGGGAGAGCAGTTCCCTGCCGGGTTACGATACCCTGCTACCTCCCTTTTTCTCGAAACCGGCACTGTTGTTGACCGTAATTTCTTTGCTGCGATCCTTCTTAAGGAACTTGATAAGGAGTATAAGCGGTTTATAGATTCAGGTTTTGCTCCGGCAAGGGGAGAGTGGGCATCTTACTGTAATGCAGCAGGGCGAGAGCTTCAGGTTGATTTCGGTTCAAACTCTGTGCGTGGTCTGTTTGCCGGCCTTGATCATGATGGCGCTTTGTTGATAAAGCTTCTGAACGGAAATATAGAACGGATACTTGGCGGTGACTTGACGGTACTCTGAAAGGAGAGACAGTTGCTACTGGTAATTGACGTTGGTAACAGCAATATTGTTTTAGGAATCTATGATGGTGAACTCCTTAAGCGCCACTGGCGGGTATCCACTGATAAATCCCGCACCTCTGACGAATACGGGATTATGCTGCAGAGTCTTTTTTCGTTTGCATCTCTTTCATTTTCACAGGTAAAGGCAATAATCATATCTTCTGTTGTCCCTCCTTTAACCGGCGTTCTGGATGCTCTCTGCCGTGATTTTTTTTCGCTCCCTCCTTACATAGTAGGCCCTGGCATAAAGACCGGTATGCAGATCCAGTATGACAATCCGAAAGAGGTTGGAGCGGACAGGATTGTCAATGCAGTGGCTGGCTATGAAAAATATCATTCTGCTCTTATTATCGTTGATTTTGGGACTGCCACCACTTTTGATTATGTAAATGCGAAGGGTGAGTATTGCGGTGGAGCAATAGCCCCTGGTCTGGCTATATCTCTTGAGGCTCTGTTCCAGCGTGCCAGTAAGCTGCCCCGTGTTGATATATGTCGTCCGCCTCATCCAATCGCAAAAAACACAGTCAATTCAATGCAATCAGGAATCTACTATGGCTATGTCGGACTGGTTGACGGGATAGTGGAGAGGATTCGCCAGGAAAGCAAGGATAATCCCAGGGTTATTGCAACAGGCGGCCTGGCTGCACTTATAGCGCCTGAATCAAAAACCATTGATGAAGTTGATGAACTGCTGACTTTGGACGGTTTACGTATTTTATACGAACGTAACAGGTAGTAAGGGCATTTTTGTCATGGACTTATCAATTTAGACAAGGAGGCAGAGCATGGGGACTTATCCAACGGAGAAGATTCGCAATCTGGGAATTGTGGCACACGGTGGCGCCGGCAAGACATCGCTTGCCGAGGCGATTTTGTATAACACCGGCATGATTGATCGTCTTGGTCGAGTTGATGACGGTTCATCTTCAATGGATTTTGAGCCAGAAGAGCTGAAACGTAAAATCTCTATTACCTCATCCTTTGATCATTGTGAGTGGAACGGCCATTCGATCCATTTTGTGGATACTCCAGGTTACGGTGATTTTATCGGTGATACCCGTGCATGTATGCGTGCCCTTGACTGTGCTGTAGTAATCCTTTCGGCAATATCAGGAGTGAAGGTTCAGACAGAAGAGGTATGGGCCTGGTCGAATGAGTTCGAGATTCCAAGAATAGCCTTTGTCAACAAGATGGATAAGGAACGGGCAAGTTTCCTGCGTGCTATCGATGATATGGAGAAGAGCCTCAAGGCGCGTGGAGTGCCTGTGCAGATGCCGATTGGAGCAGAGGAGAGCTTTGAAGGGGTTATTGATCTTATCAGAATGACTGCCTGTAAATATGCCAAGGATGGTTCAGGCGCCTGTCAGGATATACCGATTCCGCCTGAATATCTTGATGAGGCTAACCGGCTGCGTGAACATATGGTTGAAACAGTAGCGGAGGCTTACGATGCTTTGACGGAAAAATATCTGGAAACCGGCGAATTGACAGAGGAGGAGATAGTTGATGGTCTCCGTGTTGGTACGATGCGAAATACATTTACCCCTGTATTATGCGGTTCAGCCACTCTTAATGTGGGAGTTAAACAGCTTCTGTATGCCATCTGTGATTTCCTTCCTTCTCCTCTTGACCGCACCAAGGCAGTCGGAATCAACCCCAAGAAGAATGAGATTGCAGAGCGTGGTTCTGATGAGAAAGAGCCGTTCTCAGCTCTGGTATTCAAAACAACATCAGATCCTTACACAGGTAAAATTACAATATTCAGGATCTACTCAGGTACACTGAATTCAGATTCTACCATCTATAATGCAACAAAAGGGGTAGAGGAGCGGATTGGCCAGATCTATGAACTGGAAGGGAAAAAACAGAAGCCAGTAAAACAGGCATTTGCCGGTGATATAGTTGCTGTTGCAAAACTGAAGGAAACAGTTACAGGTGACACCCTCTGTGATCCTAATAATCCGATTGTGTATGAACCTGCCAAACAGTTACTGCCTGTTATCTCATATGCAATTGAGCCCAGGACAAAGGCGGATGAGGACAAGATCCATAATGCCCTGCACCGTCTTATAGAGGAAGAACCGACCCTTGAATCCCACCGAGATCCGCAGACGAAAGAGTTTATAATATCCGGTCTGGGGCAGGTGCATCTTGATGTTATCGTTGAAAAGTTGAAGCGCAAGTTTAATGTTGAGGTGTTGCTTAAGACTCCGAAGGTTCCTTACTTTGAGACAATACGTGGTACAGCCAAGGTTCAGGGCAAGTACAAGAAACAGTCGGGAGGACGGGGTCAGTACGGCGACTGCTGGATAGAGATGAGTCCTACCGGGCGCGGAGAAGGTTATATTTTTGAAGACAAGATAGTGGGCGGAGTTGTTCCGAGGCAGTATATTCCTGCTGTTGACAAGGGCATTCAGGAGGCTGCAATTGAAGGTTTCCTGGCAGGCTATCCTGTTGTTGATTTCAAGGTCGCCCTGTATGATGGCTCCTTCCATACTGTTGACTCTTCTGAAATGGCCTTCAAGGTTGCCGGTTCTCTTGCATTCAAGAAAGCTATGGAACTTTGCAAGCCTGTCTTGCTTGAACCTATTGTTACTATGACGATAACCGTGCCTGATGAGAATATGGGGGACGTTATTGGGGATCTTAACTCACGCAGAGGTAAGGTTGTGGGGGTTGAACCAAAGGCAAATTCCCAGACAATCAAGGCGGTTATCCCAATGTCTGAAGTGCTGGCTTATTCAAATGACCTTAAATCTATGACAAGCGACCGGGGACTTTTCAGCACGGAATTTTCACATTACGAAGAGGTGCCTACCCATTTATCACAGAAAATTATTGCCGATGCGCAGGCAGCTAAAAAAGATTAGCCCTATGGGGTGATAGCAGAGAATATCTGACCGGATGGTGATGGTTTTATATTCATCTGTTAATAATTGGAGGTTTTAATATGGATATCAAGTTTGACAAAAAGAGTTCGGAGAGCGGGTCTGAAGACAAGCCACAGGAAAAAGGACGTCAGACCGGTCTTCTGGTGCTTTTACTGGTGTTGCTTGGAGGTTTTGGTTACATCTATTTCTTCACCGGTCTGATCAGACCCCAGACATCTCCAGCGCCTCCGCCTGCGCCACCGCAGGTGGTTAAACAACCTTTGCCTGCTCGCGATGCAGGGCTCCAGACAGCTTCAAATCCGGCTGATTCAAAGGTGCAGCCTCCGTCTGTTGCGGTAAAACAGCCTGCAATTCCGGCTGCAAAAGAACCTCAGAAGGCGCCTGAAACAAAGCCTGCCGCGTCTGTAGTAAAGCCGCCTGTCAGTCAGGCTGTGCCTCCAAAAGCTGCTGCTCTGCCAGAGCAGAAAAAACCGGCTGCACAGAAAAAGCCCGATGCTGTAAAGCAGGCAGCCGTTCCGCCTGCAAAGAAAGCAGAACTGCCAAAGCCGTTAGCAGCAGGGAGTAAGCCGGAGGAGAAAAAAGCGGTGGTATCCGCTGCACAGCAGAGTCCTGCGAAGGCAGTCTCAGCACGTACTAAAAAGCCGGTTGTAAAGGGAACCGGCCCATGGACTGTTGTTGCAGGTTTGTATCTGGTTGAAGAAACCCTTGCTGCAGATATGTCCAAGATAAGGAAAGCAGGATTAACACCTGTTATGACTTCAGGTAAAAAACAGCCTGTAACAATGTATCGCCTTTTTATGGCTGAATTTGCTGACAGACCTGCTGCTGATCAGGCGGTTGAGAAACTGCGTAACAGTGCCGGCGGCGGATTTGTTATACAGCATGCCTCAAAGTTTGACGTATATGCGGGTTCATATGCCGTAATGAGTGGTGCCCAGTCAGAACAAAAACGTCTTTCGGACAGCGGTATTAAGGTGCAGATAAGAAAGGCGCAGGTTATGCTGCCTTCCCGTAAGTTGACAGCAGGTATCTTTACGGATCGGAAAGATGCCGATGATGCGCTGAAAAAACTTAAGGCAGCCGGTATAGCTGCATCTACCCTTGAATAGATGTCTCAGACTGTTAAGATTGAGATACCAGCGTCTGTAGCAGTATTTGTCCGTCCGGGTACTTCTCTGGAGGAACGTCTGAGGGGGGCTTCAGGGGATGTTTCCCTGCCCCCCCGTGAGCTTCTTATACTGCTTTTCTGCCTTACCAAAGATAACGAACAGACGGTAAGAGAACTTGCAGCCTCTACTTTGGCTGGACTTGAAAGTGAAGTTATTCTCTCTGCTCTTGACGGGCATGCCTACCATCCTGCTGTACTCCATCTTCTTGCATCATCACGTGGGGCAGAGGATTTAATAAGAGAAGCCTTGATAAGCTGTAAAGGGCTGGCAGATGCGACCAGAAACCTGCTGGATTCGTTCATTGCAGAACAAGAGCCAGAGAACCGTACAGAGTCTGATAAACTCTTAACAGATAATAAAGAGTCTGATTATCCGCAAGATTTACCTGTTGAAGCTGATGAACTGCTTGAGGATGAACCTCCGGCAGAGTTTGATGAAGAAGGAGAAGAGTATCTGAGCAAGTACAAGATGGCTCAGGTAATGGGTATAGGTGAAAAGATCAAGATGGCGCTTACCGGCGATAAGGAATGGCGCAAGATTCTGGTTAAGGATGCAAACAAACTCGTTAGTTCAGGGGTTGTTAAGAACCCCCGTATGAGTGAACCGGAGGTTTTAACCCTTTTAAAGTCAGGAGTTCAGAATGATGAGATTATGCGTCTTATCTGTGCAAACAAGGAATGGGTGAAAAGCTACCAGATCCGTAAGGCGCTTATAGAAAATCCAAAGACCCCGCTGGCTAATGCATTGCGTTATCTCGGCACAATGAATGAAAAGGATGTAGCCGGCTATGCAAAGAGTCGTAACATATCCTCAGTTGTCTCAACAATGGCAAAGCGGATGTTGATGAACAAGAAAAAATAACTATCTGAATGCAGGTTTGAAATATAATGGCTGTTATTAACCATGCAAAACGGGAAATAAACGTAAAAGTGGTCTATTTCGGTACTCACGGTACTGGTAAGGGAGATCTTTTCCGCTTTATCCATCAGAGGGTCAAACCGGATCTCTGTGGTCCACTTAAGTCAATGTCTGCTGGGCAGGACAATCTCCTTTTTTTTGACTATATCCCTTTTGAAACGTCCAGTCTTGATGGCTACAGGATAAGGTTTCATCTTTATACCTTGACCGGTCAGGTAGTAAATCCTGGTACCTGGAAGATGACCCTGAAAGGTGTAGATGGTCTGGCTTTTGTTACCGCAGGTTCAAGGGCTGAACTTGAAAACTCTGCTGGTAGCCTTATAGTTTTACGCACAATGCTGGGTGGATATGGCAGAGATCTGCGTGCTTTGCCACGGCTTTGGCTTCACTGCGCCAATGAGGAAAAAGATGAAATACCGGTGGAGAAGCTTTCTGCGGGTTTCTTTGAATCAGGTCAGCTGGTTTCATGCTCTCTGGATAACGGAAAAGGGATACTGGAATCACTTGCCAGGCTTTCTCAGGATATACTTCTGCAGCTTCACAATGATTTTGAGCCGTTAGATGAGAACTCTGAAATGTTTTCAGAGCAGACAGAGGAACAGACTGAGGGGATTCCTTCAGTTGCAAGGGTATGCATTGAGCCTGATCAGTTAAATCTTTCAGATGTAAAGATTTCTATTGGTGGAGATACTGTTCTCCGTATTCCTGTCTTGATTGAGAGCGGTGAAAGCAGGAAGAGGTACACTCTTTCTGTTACGCTTTGCCTTCAAGAGGACTCTTTTCCTGAAAGTTAGACTGTTATCGTACAAGAGCAATCTTTATGATGAAGCAGGAGTTTTTAACTTGAAACAGGGAATAATAAAAGGAACTTCATTCTGGTATTTGCGATAGCTCTCTCCCAGAATCTGAATCATCCGCTTTTCCTCAATCAGGGCTCCAAATATAAAATACGGGATAGTAACAATGCTTAATACGATCCATCGGGTCGTAATTACTGGATTAAAAAGCAGGAACAGGATCCCCAGCAAGTATAATGGATGTCTGACAATGCCGTAACAACCCGAGGTTATTATCTTTGTGGGTTTATCCATACTGGTGCCGATGAAGCTTCCCAAACCTGTCTGTCGCAGGCAGATGAATCCGATCGACAAAATAGTAAACTGTATGCCATACATTACAAGGCTCCAGATTCCAGGTGCAATAAACAGGACTTTTGTTGATTGCCAGGCAAGCATTACCCAGACAAAGATCAACATTGATACAAGATTATAAGTGAGTCTGTAGCCGGGTAGTGATCTGCCCGCTGAAATTTCTATCCTGCTTTTTAATCTTGGCGATGCAAACAGGGAATGAATCAGGTAAAAAAATGTTAGACGCAGTATAAAATCGAGGCTATCAGGCAAGTTATTCTCCTTTATTCTTTGTAACTTATCATTGCCATCTTGTGCATACAAGAGGAACGTGATACTTTCTCTTTCTGTATACAATTAGTCTTTACCGGAGGTTTAAAAACAGATGCCTATTATCACAATATCCCGTGAGATGGGAACCGGTGCATATGGAATTGCCAAGGAATTATCCAAAAAGCTGAAATACACCTTGGTTGATGGTTTGAAGCTGGCCGAGTCTGCTGCTGATTACGGGATAAGTCTTGAAATTTTACAGGCTGTAGATGAGAAACCACCTTCTTACAATACCGTTCAGGATAGAGAAAGGGCTGCATCTCTTAACTCTATTGAGCTTATACTTTTGGACTTTGCAAAAAAGGGGAACATAATACTCTATGGTCGGGGTGGGCAGGATCTGCTCAAAGGATGTGGTAATGTCCTTAAGCTGAGATTTATAGCAGGTTTTGATGATAGGGTTGAGCAGTTTGCCGAGAGGGAGTGGATTGATCCGGATCTGGCCAAAGAGCTTATAAGACGTAGTGATCACCAGCGGGGTGGGTTTATTCATTTCTATTTTGACCGAAACTGGTACGATCCACTTGAGTATGACCTTATATTTAATACTTCCAGGCTTTCTCCCAGTGCTATTATTGATAGTATTGTCGCGGCAACAAAGGATCCTCAGTTGAAGGAGGCGGACTCTTGGTCAATGGATATAATTGAAAATGCGATAACAGTTAAAAAGATTGAAGCTGCATTGCTTCGATCCGAAGAGCTGGAATATCGCCCTTTCAAGATAGAGGTTGAAGACGGAGAGGCAACACTCTCGGGTTATATAGGTTCAGTTCTGGAAAAGAAGGTGGCTTTAAGGATTGCCTCCGATGTAGAGGGAGTTGTAACTGTAGTTAATAACCTTCAAGTGATAGACTACTCCAAATATAAGGATAAGTGCTGATTATCTTTGATTCTGCTACGCTGACATGCAAGCCTGCGAAGGGGCGGGAGGAGGGCATCTGAGAAATGTATCCCTCCCCGCCCTTTCCCTATTCTGTTGTCAGGATCAATTCCATGAAAATCTGAGCCCCCTGTTGGAAGGAGCTCAAACCGATAGGCCAGTTTCTGGAGAAACATAATCTCATCTTCTGTTGCAAGCGTATTGAATACCTCAAGTCCATCAAGCCCGGATTCTTTCAATCCTGAAATCAACTCGGTTAGTATAGCCTGATCCCTTGTTATGCTGGTAGGATGGGCAAGAACGGCTATGCCCCCAACCTGTTGGATGGTGAGCAAGGCATCTTCCATTGCCCAGTAGGCTTTGGGGACATCCGATGGGACAAGATACCTTGTAAACGCATCTTCCATCCCTTTTGCGTAGCCACGCTTGATTAGTGCCCTGGCAATATGTGGACGCCCCATGACTCCGTCTGCTAAGGCTGTAACTTCTTCAAGAGACAATGACTCCTTTCCTTCCTTTTGTAGAAGCTTATTTACCAGTAAAATTATTTCTCCGTTCCTGCTAGAACGGCGTAAGGCAAATTTGTCAAGTTGCTCAGTCAGCTCGGGGGAGTAAATATCTAACCAATAAGCAAGTAAATGGACATCGGTAAAGCCTCTGTAGGATACAGAAAGCTCAACTGCTGGGATGACCTCAATGCCAAAGACTTTACCTGCTTGAATAGCCTCTTCAACACCGGCAACTGTATCATGGTCACTCAGTGCAATGGTTGAGAGTCCGGCCTTGGCAGCTTCAGCAAGCAAAAGTGAAGGTGTCAGAACACCATCTGAACAACTCGAATGCAGATGCAGATCTATCATAATTTACCTTTCTGTATTTGATGTTCTCTCTATTTGAAGTAAAAATCAAGCCGTTCAGTTGCCATGATCTTGTTATTGATGTAAAAGATTAAACATGAGCGTTTTTTTGATTCATCAGATGATGTCTCTTCTTACTGAAGCGTGCAAGAAATGGCAGACCCCTTCTGTGACATTACTTGCGGAACATCATCGAACCGCTTTTCATGTGCTGATATCATGCATTATTTCATTGCGTACAAAAGATGCTGTTACTATGGCTGCTTCAGTTAGACTTTTTAATCGTGCTGGAACGGTTCAGGATATGGCTTCGTTAACCACGTCGGAAATTGCAGAATTAATCTATCCTGCCGGTTTTTATCGTACAAAATCTGAACAGATTTCTGACATCTGCAAGAGGCTTGTCTCTGAGTTTAATGCAGAAGTTCCAGATACGATCGAACAGCTTCTGACTTTTAAAGGGGTGGGCAGGAAGACTGCAAATCTTGTTGTTACTCTGGGATATGGTAAGCAGGGGATCTGCGTAGACACACATGTCCATAGAATTACAAACCGGTGGGGCTATATTTGCACAAAAACGCCTGAACAGACAGAAATGGCTCTGCGCGCCAATCTGCCGGAAGAGTATTGGCATGCTATAAATGATCTTTTGGTCTGCTTCGGACAGAATCTCTGTCATCCGGTTTCGCCACGTTGCTCAATCTGTCCTTTAACTCTTTACTGTGCGAGAATTGGAGTTGAACGTTACAGATGAAATTAAATAGTTTTATACCACTGGTTCTATATAAAAATCATTGTTGCCACAATTAATGGTTTAGGTGTAATAAAAGATTACTTAAAGACAGATAACATTATTTTATTTTTATAATTGGAGGAGTCACAGATGCTACGCAAGATCGGTTTTATCGGTTTAGGAACAGTAGGAAGACATATGGCTGCAAATCTAATTAAAGGTGGGTATGAACTTACCGTCTTTGATACTGATCCAGAGAAGATTGCTGATCTGGTCGTAAACGGAGCAAAAGGAGCGGCTACAGCAGCAGAGGCTGCTAAGGGTAGAGATCTTGTTATCTCTATTGTATCTGAAGGTGATGAGCAGGGGCCTCTTTTCTGCGGAGAAACGGGTATAATGGCTGGCATAGAGCCTGGCACTATATTTGCCGATATGGGTACTACATCACTTGAAACCACCCTGAATATGGCAGAAGAAACTGCTAAAAAACGCTGCTATTATCTGGATGCTCCTGTCTGGGGTAATAAAGATCATGCCGCAAATGGGCTTTTAACTATTATTGTAGGTGGTGACCCAGCAATTATAGGTAAGTGCCGTGAGCCATTTAGTATCTTTGGTTTAAACACCATAAATGTAGGTGAAATCGGTGACGCTACCAAGATGAAGTTTATTGTAAATATGGTTCAGGGGACTCTGGTTCAGGTTCTGGCTGAAGGGCTGGTATTCGGTGAAAAGATGGGCTTTAGCGGAGACAAAATCCTTGAGGTGCTTGATACCCGTGGAGTTGCCTCTCCAATTTTCCATCTAAAAGGCAGAGCTATGTCAAGAAATGAATTTACCCGTAGCCTTGCTTTAAAATATGTGAACGATGGCATGCATCTGGTTATGAACGCGGCAAGATTGGTCGGATTACAGCTGCCGGCTGCAGAGGCGGCAAGCAAGATGTATGAAAAAGGAGTTGAGGCAGGTTATGGTGAGGAGGATTTCTCAGCAGTGATCAAGGTCTTGAAAAAATAGTTAGAACTTTGTCACTTTATGTAATTAAAAGGCGTTCTTCTGAACGCCTTTTCTCTTTGGGAAAGGGAGAGTTAAAATGAAAACCGTTTTCAGGCCAAGGCCGGTATATATAGCGGCATCATGGATGGCTCCAGTTGGGCGATATACGGATAAGGACAGGGGAGAACTTTCGTTTTTGGATATGGCCGAACAGTGTGCGCATGTCTTTTCAGAAAGTCCTGTCAGGCGGAGACAGATTGAGGCGGTTGTAGTGGGGAGTCAGAATCCATCTGCTTTTTCAGGAGTTGATAATACAGCGGCAAAGATAGCTGGTATATTGGGGATATCAGGTGCAAAATCTGTGTTGATCGACACTGCTTCATCTTCTGGTGCATCAGCCTTCGAAAATGCCTATCTTGAGGTGGCCTCTGGCCGTCATGAACATGTTCTGGCTATAGGGATACAAAGGATGAGTGATGCCTCAACCTTGGAAGCGACACGTATTATTGCCGGTGTAATTGATCGTGATGAGGCTGAATTTGGTTTGACTATGCCGGCATGCGGGGCTTTGGTTGCACGTTCGCTACAAAATTATCTTGGTCTTTCAGAACAGGAATGGTCAGCATATTCTGCATTGTTAACACAGCGAAGCCACACTTATTCAAGTAAAAACATTAATGCCCACCTTCGTAAAGAGCTGCCTGTAGAAGAGTATTACAAACAGGTTGTTTCAGGTGAAAATTACCGTTACTGGTCTCCGATGCGTTACCACGATTTTTGTCCCATGTCTGATGGTATGGCTGCCGTTATACTCACATCAAGACCACAGGATGTTCAGGTAAGTGGTGTAGGAAGTGCCACAGATATCCCTACTATTGCAGATCGTAACTACTTCCATTCTTTCCCAGCTACTGTAATTGCAGCTGGATATGCATATAGTATGGCTGGATTGCACGATATAAAAAGGATGCAGGGTAAACTGCATGTAAATATGCATGATCCATTTAACGGTTTTGGGCCTATTAACCTGGTTGATCTTGGCCTTTTCAGTCGTAATCACCTGTTTGATGCCTTGCTTGACGAACGTTTAACCGGTGTAAACGGGATGTTTCCTACAAATCTGACCGGTGGTCTTAAGGGCAGGGGGCATCCGCTTGGAGCAACCGGAATGGTTCAGGTGGTTGAAAATCACAGAATGATTAGGGAATCAGGCTTTAAAGCAGGTCTTTCACAGTCTATTGGAGGCCCAATCAATAACAATGTGGTGATTCTGCTTGAACAGGTTGAGCATTATAATAAGCGTTCCCATGAACCATTTCGTCCATGGGGAATGCCGTCCCTCGGAAGACCGAAACCCAAAGGTATATCAGTTGAGGCTCTACTGGCTGATTCCGGAAACTGTGTTGGAGAGTTTGTTATCTCTACTACACGATATAATTATAAAAGTGGTCAGCCAGAGATACTGCTACTGTTGATAGCTTGTCGTTTTAGAGGAAGAAAATATCGTTTTCTTTTTGGTATTGATGGCAGTCATGCAGCAGCTCTTGAAGGCCTTACTGCAGGAGATGAACTGCTCCTGGAAAGAGATGGTACTGCTATCACACTGAACCGCTTGCCGGTAAGGAGGTTGTACCAACGGACATTAAAAGGAATGAGGGAACTTGCTGAGTCTGGACTTCGCCATTTAAGGATATGAAAGAATATTAAGAATTTAGTGTTGATTTTTGTCGTTATGGTTGATATATTTTTAGCACTCTATAAAAGAGAGTGCTAAAAATATTTGAGAGGTATAATGCTATGTATACTGCAATACCGGTTACAGCAGACGGTTTATCCAGATATCTTTCTGAAATAAGATCTTTTCCTCTGCTTGATGAAAAGGAAGAACATCGCCTTGCTGTTCGCCTGTTTGAAAACAACGATCTGGAGGCGGCTCAGACTTTAATTACATCCAATCTTAGATTTGTAGTCAAGATTGCATCAGAGTACCGGAATTATAGGCTAAAGATGCTTGATCTGATTCAGGAAGGTAATATTGGACTTATGCTGGCTGTAAGAAAGTTTAATCCCTACAGAGGATTTCGTCTGATTACATATGCTGTCTGGTGGATAAGGGCTCAGATTCAGAGTTTTATCGTTTCATCCTGGAGTTTGTTAAAGATAGGAACCACTCAGGCTCAGAGAAAGCTATTTTTTAAGCTTAAGGAAGCAAAAAATGTAATCAGCCGGATGACGGGCGGTTGTGAGGATTTGCCAGCTACAGCTTTGTCGCTTGATGTAACTGAGGCGGATGTTGAGGAGATGGAACTTCGGCTTATGGGAGAGTTGTCACTTGATGCGGAGATGGTGGAAGGGGAGTCAGGAACCCTTCTGGAAACTCTTGTAGATGACCGACCAAATCAGGAATCACAGCTTCTTGAATTTCAAGAACAGGAAAGGCTTCGTAATAAGATTAAAGTGGCTGTTTCAAAGTTAGGGGATAAGGAAAGGTATGTGGTTGAAAAGCGCATTACAGCGGATGAACCGATGACTCTGCAGGAGATAGCGGATCACTTTTCAATTTCACGTGAGAGAATAAGGCAGATTGAAGAGAATGCCATCAAAAAAATGAAAACGTACCTGGCTCCGCAGATGGAGCCGATAACGGCCTGAAAAATTAGCTGATAAAAAAATATTGACTTTATTTGTCTGCTACAGTAAAAATCCAAATTCCATGCTTTACTAAAATTAGCTGGCGTAGCTCAATTGGTAGAGCAGCTGACTTGTAATCAGCAGGTCGCGGGTTCGAGTCCCATCGCCAGCTCCATTTTGAAACTCAAGGAAATATTGTATATCCCCGGAGGGGTTCCCGAGTGGCCAAAGGGAACAGACTGTAAATCTGTCGTCGTACG
>CAZZMP010000003.1:0-163736 GCA_964655435.1 uncultured Geobacter sp. | reverse complement strand
TTTAGCTATCGCTGCCCAATCATATGTTCTTTCCGCCATTTGTTTACTCCTTTCTCTGTAATCTTGTCCGTAATAAGATACAAAACATGGTTACCAAACTACCGTAAAGCATTCCCCCTTTCATTTTTTGTGATGTAGAACAACATCATGCAGGCATTTTTACATACCCGAATTTCATCGACAGGGTTTCGGCCACTTCGAGCATGGATGGAATAACCTCCTGCTCAAGCCTCTCATGAACCATTCTGAATGAAGGCACCAGCATAGTAAGAGCGCCTACGACCTTGCCGCCATAATCACGAATAGCAACCGCAACAGTACAAACACCATCGCCAAAACCACCTACATCAATGGCAACCCCTTTTTTCCTTATTTCATCCAGCTCCTGCTGCAGCTGGACAGGGTCAGGAACCACAGAATTCTTTCTGCGGCGACCATTAATACGCTCAAGGAGATCGAGAGAGCTGAGCGACTTGATTACCTTGCCAGCTGCGTTTGTAAAAAACGGAAAGCGGCGTCCGACCATATCAGATGTATTAAATTCCTGAAAAGAATCAACCACATCCAGGAAAAATACCTCGTCACGATCAAGCACAGTAAAACAGACGGTTTCTTCATGCTTGCGAGCCAACGATTCCATAACAGGATGGACTATCCTTATAAGATTGGCATTTTTCAGGATACGTTGTGCCATACTGAAGGAATGAAGCCCTAAACGATAAGTTCCAAGCTGGTCATCTCTCTCAACAAGCCCTTTGTCTTCGAGTGTATCAAGTAATGCTGTTATTTTTTTACGGTGCATCTTTAAAACCTTGGCAAGTTGTGGAACTGTTGCGGCCCGCTCATCAGATGCAAGGGCTTCCAACAGGTCTATAGCCTTGACTACCACCTGAGTTGTGTATGTTCCCTTGTCCCGTTCCATTTTGGTCTCCGGAGATTTAATCAAATTTTGTTTTATAAAAAAATTGATAGCATGTATATACCCATTTAATATTATGTTTTAAAATTGTCAATCAGTTTTTTATATCACCTTTTATTCTTTTTATTATACAATTATTTCAATATGTTAATAGCAATTAATATAAATTAACCTGTATCGATATCGCAAACTTAAGCCCCTAAAATATAAAAAATTATAAAGATGTTTCATAATTGTGATAAACAATCGTTACCAGGTTATTGACAAAAATCAAACTATCTAAAAATTACTTAATGAACCATTGTTTATGAATCAGGGGAAAATTATGCTTGAGACCCAAATAAGTCAGGATAGTTTCTATTTTATTGAGGTCGCTCTTCTCTGTTTTTTGCACATCTGGCTTACAACGTCACTCATTTTGAACCTCCGCTTGGACTGTTCGGCAAAATCAAGCTTGAGCAGAATCCTGAACACAAGGGAACAGTCGATCTGAAGAGAGGTGGAATATTTGCAATTACTCAAGGAATCAGTCTGCTGGCGCTGCTGCACGGTAATATGGGGAGAAGCACCTGGGAAAAAATTGGATGGCTTAGGCAGGATAGCAAGATATCCAGAGATGATCTGGACAGTATACAAGAGGCATTCAGTTTTCTGGTAAGATTAAGGCTTATGCTGCAACTGAATGAACTTTCTGAAGGGAAAACGCCTGGCAATCATTGTAATCCAAAAAAACTGAGCAATCGAGAACAGGAACAGTTAAAAACAGCTTTTAAAGCGGTAAACCTGCTTATACAGATTTTAAAGGATATTTTTCAACTGGATCTTATAGCACATTAACCAGACACTTGCCCGAAATCGCTTGAAACCCTTTCCTTAATTGCGAGTCAGTCCTCTTAAACGTCTTAAGAAGAACGACATTGAAAAGAGAACAAACGCCAGAAGTATAATGGTAGCTCCGGAAGGGAGATTAAGCATAAAAGAGATTACAATCCCCCCTACAACAGAAAAAACGGAAAACAAAAGGGCAAGGACAACTGTCATTCTGAAACCACGCGCAATCTGCAAAGCCGCTGATGCAGGAAGGATAAGCAAAGCAGAAATAAGCATTATCCCGACCAGTTTCATTGCCAATACCACAGTCAAGGCTGTAAGAGCGGCAAGAAGATTGTTAAGGAAGCTGACCTTAATTCCACTGACAGAGGCTATCTCCTCGTTAAATGTCAAGACTACCAGTTCATTATAGTAAAACCACAAAACAGCCATTACGATCACAAATAACACGGCGGCTATCAGGAGTTCCGCACTGCTTATGGCCAGTATACTCCCAAAAAGATAGCTGAACAGATCAACCCCATACCCCCTGCCAACTACTGCAAGCATAACACCTAGCGAGATCCCTACTGAAGAGACAATACCTATTGCAGCATCACCGCCGAGTCTGGCTTTTGATGCCAATTTGAGGATTCCTATAGATACAAGAAGCATGGCAGGCAACGATACAAGCAGCATGGCCGCCCCCTGCAACCCTGCAAACAAAGCCAGCGCAACAGCTCCGAAAGTAGTATGGGCAAGCCCGTCACCAATCAGCGACAAACGTCTTAACACCAGAAAAACTCCGAGCACTGCACATAGCGCCCCGATCAGAATCCCAGCCAACAACGCTCGCTGAATAAAAGCAAATGAAAACATCTCTATCATAGTATGTTACAGGTAAAGGTTTTCCAGCCAACAGCCGGTAGTTTAACTACTTATTTAAGGCTGCGGCATAAACCTTCTCTTTCTTCAGTGTCTGTGGCAAATCAGATGTTGTGAATGTTCCCCGAAAAAGGCTGTCATTTCAGGCGATTTACAAAATTCTTCAAAAGTCCCCCAGAAAAGGACTTTCTTATCCAGATAAAGCATTCGATAGGCATATTTGCCGATAGTCCCTGAATCATGAGTAACAAGTAACACAGTAGTACCTTTGATCTTGTTCATTTGAGAAATCATCTCATAAAAACGTTCCCTTATTTCCGGATCCAGAGCAGCGGTCGGCTCATCCATGATGAGAAGTTCAGGATTGTTTACCAGGGCTCTAGCCAGCATAACCCTCTGCTGCTGACCACCTGACAGCTCACCTATCAAACGGTCATGAAGATGGCCAATACCAAGTAGCTCAAGCATTTCTTGCACCTGCCGTATATCCTGGCGACTTATACGACGTGGAAACCGTTTACCCGCCAGAAGTCCCATCCGGGTAACCTCTGCAACTGTAGCGGGAAAAGAGGGATTCATTTGTCCCATATTCTGAGGCAGATATCCCAACCGGTTCCAACCGGTAAAACCTTCACTGGACTCACCCAAAATTTTTATAGATCCCTGACTTATCGGCATAAGTCCCAAAAGCGCACGTACCAGAGTGCTCTTTCCTGAACCGTTTGGACCTACAATTCCAAGGTACTCTCCCTTTTCAACATTGAATGTTATCCCTGAGAGAGCCTCGACTCCTGCATGTCGGCAGGTTAGATTATCTACCTTTATCAGTTCTTGCATACCAGCCCGACTTTAAGATTTTTAAGATTCTCTTCCATAAGCTGTATAAAGGTGACACCTTTTGCCTTATCTTCAGGAGATAGATTCGGAGCTGCGTATAACATAAGCACTGTTGCCCCTGTCTCACCTGCAATGGTTCGCGCTACTCTGGGAGTAACAAGCTCTTCAGTAAAGACAGCTTTTACCTTGTTGCTCCTCACCTGTTGAATAAGCTCGGCAAGTCTGTGAGGTGTCGTTTCAAGCTCTGCGGTAACACCGGCTGCAGGCTGATACTCAAGGTTATAACGTTTTGTCATATAACCAAAGGCAGCATGCCCGCCATGCAGCAGAATCCTGCTCTGACAGTCAGCAAGGCCTTCCTTGTAGCTCTTGTCCAGATTTACAAGCTGTTCTGTTAAAACAGCAGCCCTGCGGCGGTACTGCTCTGCCCCGTCAGGATCAGCCGCAATGAATGCATCAAGAAGTCTGGCAACTATCGCCTGATCTATAACGAAATCAAGCCAAACATGCGGATCAAAGGACTCTTTCTGGTTCCTCTGAGCATGATTGTGCCGATTATCCCCTTTTCCTGTGTAGGTTGGCGCAGGCAAAAGGGAAACCGTTTCGGCTGCGGAAACAACCCTTACCTTTTTCCGATCTATACCGGCTAGAACTCTATCCGCCCAGGGTTCCATAAACGGACCTATATAAACGAACATTGCCGCCCGATTGATTCTGGCAAGGTCATCAGGTCTAGGCTCAAAGTGATGCGGTCCGACACCTGGAGGCAGCAGAAGCTGAACGTCCATACGATCACCTGCAATGGTTCTTGCAAAATCATATAGGGGAAAGAGAGTAGTAACAACCACCGGTCGAGAAGGTTGTCTGGATGTTTTATTACCCGCCTGACATCCAAAAAGAAACATTGCAGTAATCAAGGTAAATAAAACAGCTGAAAGTAATTTTTTACTCATGCCTGGCAACCTCCGGAAAGATATTAGAAGGATGTATAATAGACTGCATTTCTCTTCCTTGCAATTATCCTCTTCTGGTCTATACTCCAAAAAACCAATGTTCATACAATCATTGTAAAGGAGCATGTATATGGGACTTTTCGGTGGATCTTGCAAACAGGAACTGACAGAAAAAGAGAATGAAATAAAGAAACTGATGCAGATGCTTGATAATGTTGACAATGTTGTGATGCTTTGCGACACAACAAGTGACAATAGTATCTTTTATCAGAACCGACGAGCCAAAGAGCTGTTACAGCAGCACCGGTCTGAATTGAATTCCGGTCTTAGAGGAGCAGATGTGGCAAATGCCTTTGGCAAGTCAATTCACCAGTTTCATAAAGATCCTGGCCGTATCCGCCAGATTTTTTCAAACCCTAAAACCAGCATGCCACATTCCGCCGACATACCGATAGGCAACATAACCCTGCAGACCAAAACATACCCTATATGGGATTCCAATGACAGCAATAAGGTACTTTGTTTCATGGCCTGCTGGAACGACATAACAGCTGAAAGAACAGTAAAGGATCAACAGTATAAAGACATTGAAAGAAAAAATTACCTTGAAGAGCGTATTCATCAGATTGCAACAGCAATGGAAGAGATGAGCATGACAGTAAACGAGGTTGCAGGCAATACTACAAACGCCGCCGATTCTGCCGCTCAGGTGGCTGAATCAGCCCATGA
Source organism: uncultured Geobacter sp. (assembly GCA_964655435.1). Lineage (GTDB taxonomy): Bacteria > Desulfobacterota > Desulfuromonadia > Geobacterales > Pseudopelobacteraceae > Trichlorobacter. The sequence goes on along the minus strand of CAZZMP010000003.1, from coordinate 158,603 downwards.
GGGTCAAAGGGTAGTCAATCAGGCAGTAAAAGGGATGCAGCAGGTGGCTGCTGTAGTAAGATCATCAGCCCAGATAGTAGGAAACCTGGGAGCCACCTCCGAAAAGATAGGAGAAATTGTCAACGTCATCAATGAGATAGCAGATCAAACAAATCTGCTTGCACTTAATGCGGCAATAGAGGCTGCCAGAGCCGGTGAAATGGGGCGTGGATTTGCAGTTGTGGCAGATGAAGTAAGACGTCTGGCTGAAAGGACTATGACATCAACAAAACAGATAGGCGCAATGGTAAACGAAATTCAGTCAAACACCCAAAAGGCGGTTGAATCTATAGAAAGCGGGAAGGCAGAGGCTGAAAAAGGGGAACACCTCTCAAACCAGGCTGAATACTCATTAACAGCTATTGTTGAATCAGTTGAAAATATAAAGAATCTTATTGCACAGATTGCCACCGCCTCTGAAGAGCAGGCGGCCACAGCAACCGTCATTGCCGGTAACCTGGAAGAGATATCCAGAGCAAACTGACAATCGCTACTTATTAAATTCAAACGCAGAAAGCCGGAAAAATATCTCCGGCTTTCTGCGTTTGAACCTTATTTGTTTAAAAGGGAGTATCTGATTCTGCTACTCCGCACTTCCAAAATATTCACGCTCCTGTGGTGAGAACATCCTGTCTACATCCATTATTATGAGAAGTCTTTCAGTGTGATTAAATACACCTGTGATAAATTCCTGATCTATATTGCCTGAAACCATTGCAGGGGGTGGCTGAATCTCACTTGAATGAATCCTTATCACCTCAGAGACAGCATCAACAATAAATCCGGTAAGCCCGCCACCGACATCCATAACCATAATCCTTGTGTGACTGTCATAATCGGATTCTGGCAAACCAAAACGCTTGCGCATAGAGATGATAGGAATGACCTTGCCACGAAGATTGATTATTCCTTCCACATAATGAGGTGTGTTCGGCATTTTTGTAATGCCAGGCATACGGATAATCTCTCTGACCTTTAAAACTTCAACTCCGTACTCTTCATTGCTAAGCATAAAACTTACCAACTGGATCAACTGTTCGCCTGTACTTACACCTTCTCCGCTCTTTACAAGGGCAGTTGTAGACATTTAAACCTCCTGCAAGGGAATTGACCAAAATATGCTAAAATAATACCACAGTTTTTAAAAAGGGAAAATATAATTACTTTCCATTACAATCAGCTTTTGGCTCTATGCCTGCAGCATTAAACTATAAAATTGACAGCATTCATTACTGCCGAGTATAATTAAAACTTAATTATGTATTTACCTACTCTGACCATATTTTCCTATCGAGACCGTATTACGGTATATCATGCCTGAATCCCCGGGACATACAAAAGAACAGTCTGCGCAAACCTATTTGATTAAACTGGGCAGCAATCTCCTTGATTGGGTTGTCAAACGTTTATCCAATCCTGAAACCGAACAGAGGAACAGATTCCTTCTCCTGCTTCTAACAGCGATAATATTGACCCTTCTGCTTGTTCCAAGCCATCATCTTGTTACTGCCCGTTACAAAGCCGGAGATATAGCCTCTTCTGATATAAGAGCAATTCAGGATTACCTGCTTGAAGACAAGATTCTTACCGGACAGCTTCGAAACAGGGCTGAAACCAAGGCTCCTGTTGTCTACACATTAAATGAAACAAATGTGACAACTGTGCTTTCTGCTGTAAATAAGGCCATTGAAACATTACAGGCCGCAAGAAGCGAAAAACCTGGCATTACAACAAATGAACTCCGTCCTCTGATTATCCCTGTTATCAATCTGGAACTTTCTGATCAGGAATTGCTTGCGCTGCTTAAAACAAATAATAAAGAACAGCTTTTTCAGAGTCTTAAAAGAATACTCGACGATCTTTACAAACAAAAGATAGTCCTTGATGCTGAGGTGTTCAGGCTTGATACAAAACGGGGAATAGAGTTCAGGACTTCAACCGGAAAGAGCTTAGGAGCCGCTACAGCTGATACCCCGTTTATTGGGATAGAAAAGGCTCGGACAGTAGTCAAATCAAAAAGAATTGGCGGCGTTACTGAAGATATCTCAAATCATATTCTTTCTATTGTCTCAAAAATACTTGAGCCAAATATGCTTTTCGACAGAGAGGCAACTGAAGCTGTAAAAAAATCCCTGTTGGAAGATGTAAAGCCTGTGCTTTACCGAATCCAGAAGGGAGAAATGATTGTGCGAGTTGGAGAACGGGTTACAAGTGAGCAGGCAAATAAACTTCAGATGATATATGAAGCAAGCCAAAGCACCGGAACTTTAAATTCTATTTTCGGTATTCTCGGTCTTGTGCTGGTTCTGTTTTATTTCCCGTATCGCTTTGCCTGCAAGAATATCCGCAAATTCAACCCTACAAACCGAGATCTCCTCGCTCTTGCAATCCTTATTACAGGCAGCCTGTTCACATTTAAAATAGCACTTATGATAACCGCAAATATCGGCGCTGCATTCCCCTCTGTTTCACCTGATTCCTACTCATACCTTTTCCCTTTTGCCGCAGGAGCCATGATAGTCAGGATTCTACTGAACTCTGAAGTTGCCCTGGTTTATTGCGTTACAATGGCTCCTCTTTTGGGAATCCTGTTTAACAGCAACATGTTTGTAGTGATTTATGCACTTTTAGGTAGCGTTGTAGGGGCGCACGGTGTTCGTCAATGTCAGAACCGTGGAGTAATTTACACTGCCGGGATGAAACTGGGTGTGGTAAATCTTGCAATGGGAATCTGTTTTCAGACCCTTAACAGCTCTCTCTTTACCGTTCAGACCCTTTATGTAATTCTCTTTACACTGGTAGGGGCTCTTATATCTGCGATGCTTGTTTCAGCATTTACACCGCTTTTTGAAACATTATTCCACTATACAACCAACATAAAGCTGCTTGAACTGGCAAATCTCAACTCCCCACTGTTGCGGGATCTTATGGTAAAGGCGCCGGGAACATACCACCACAGCGTTGTTGTAGGTAATCTTGTTGAAGCGGCAGCCGAGGCTATTGGTGCTAATCCGCTGCTGGCCAGGGTGGCCGCCTATTACCATGATATTGGCAAGATGAATAAACCGCTTTATTTTATTGAAAATATGCAAGGTGGTGAAAATCGCCACGACAAACTCTCCCCCAACATGTCTGCCCTGATCCTTATATCCCATCTTAAGGAAGGGGAATTGATGGCAAAGGAAAAACGTCTGGGGCAGCCAATAATTGACATTATCCGTCAACATCATGGCACAGCCCTGATCAAGTTTTTCTATGAAAAGGCAAAGGCTCAGGCTGAGTCAACGGGGCAGCAGGTTGATCCGCAGGAGTTTAGATACCCCGGGCCAAAACCACAGACACGAGAGGCCGGCCTTGTTATGCTTGCAGATGCAGTGGAAGCAGCCTCACGCACACTTGTAAATCCTACAGCCGACAGAATTCAGGGGATGGTTCAGAAGCTGATTAACCGGATATTTTCAGACGGACAGCTTGATGAATGTGAACTTACATTAAAAAACCTGCATGAGATTGCCAAAAGCTTTAACCGGATACTTACCGGAATATTCCATCACCGGATTGACTACCCTGAACCTGTCCACAAGGGAACCGCCGGAGGTAAAAAGAACAATGGAAATACAGATTCAGAACAACCAGCGAAGACACAAAGCACCGTTACGCCAAATAAAAGCAGCAGCAACGAGGATCTTAAACGTCTTGGGATGTCCTGACGACACAGAACTATCTATCTCTATTGTAGGTGACCGTACCATACATAGACTTAACCGGGACTATCTCGACAGAGATCATCCAACGAATGTGATATCCTTTTCCCAGCAGGAAGGGGATTTTTCCAAACTGGCTCCATATATACTGGGAGATGTGGTTATATCAGCTGATACAGCAGCAAGGGAGGCTGAATCAGGAGGTTGGACAACATATCAAAGACTGATCTTTCTACTTTTACATGGCATCCTGCATCTCACAGGATATGACCACGAACGTAGCGGAGATGAGGAAGCCCAAAAAATGAAAAAGAAGGAACAGGAAATCTGGAAACTGTTAAAATCAGAACATCTTGTAACCATACAGTAAATTATAACAAACAGAGGAGGAATCCAAAAAGTGGAAGAAGGAAGCAGTCGAAGGCCGGCAGGTTTTCTTGATCGTATGACCCGACTGGTAACAGGACGCAGAAAGATGGTTACCGAAGAGGAAATTCAAGAACTTATCGAAGCCGGCGAAGAAGAAGGGATTGTGGACGAGAAGGAAAGGCAGATGATCAGCGCAATACTTGAGCTCGACAACACAGTTGTCAGAGAGATCATGGTGCCTCGTACTGAAATGGCCACAATCAGCATTGAATCCTCCATAAGAGAAGCCATATCCGCAATAATAGCCTGTGGACACTCCCGTATCCCTGTTTATGACGGCACTCTTGACAACATTATCGGCCTGCTCTATGCAAAAGATCTCCTTAAAAACTGGGGCAGCGATGATTCCAAGATCCACCTTAAATCAGTTGTCCGTGAACCTTTTTTTACCCCTGAGAGCAAAACACTTGAACTTCTGCTCCAGGAATTCAAGAAGAAAAAAGTCCACCTTGCAATCGTAGTTGATGAATATGGCGGAACTTCAGGACTTGTCACCATTGAAGATCTTCTGGAACAGATAGTTGGAGATATTCAGGATGAATACGACAATGAAGAGGATCTGTACATCCGCAATCCTGATGGTTCCATAACCACTGATGCCCGTCTGCCTATTGAGGATCTGGAAAAACAGTTTGAAATGCAGATCGAAAGGGATAAATTTGACACCGTTGGCGGTCTTGTAGTTCATCTGGCAGACGGGATTCCTGCTGCCGGAACTATAATAAGTAATGAAAATCTCAAAATAGAGATCCTTGAGGCGGATCCTCGCAAGGTAAAGAAGGTTCGTATTTCAATTATTGATAAATCTCTGGAGAGTGCAGGCCAGTGAATCTGACCGGTAATATCAGCCTCCCATTGATAAAAGGTTCTCTCCGCCCTTCCCTTCTTGCGGTTCTTTCAGGAATCTTGATAGCATTGTCATTCCCAAAATCGGATCTCTCGTTTTTGGCCTGGTTTGCTCTAATTCCTCTTTTAACTTCTATTGAAGGCCATTCAAGCCGTTCCGCATTCAAACTTGGATTTCTCTGTGGTCTGACTGCATATTCAGGCATTATCTACTGGGTAATCATAGTAATGGGGGTATACGGACATCTCCCCCTGTTTGCAAGCATTCCACTTTGGCTCTTTCTTTCTGCCTGGCTTGCTCTTTTTTATGCAGTTCCTACATGGGCAACTGCTATGGGTGAAAGATTAGGCTTGAAATCAGCCCTCATATTCCCTTTAGCCTGGATAGCTGCCGACTATCTGAGATCTTTTCTCCTTACAGGTTTTCCATGGACCATGCTTGGACATTCCCAATACCGACTGCTGCCATTAATACAGATAGCTGATATCACAGGTGTATATGGCATTACAGGTTTAATTCTTCTTGCAAATGTTGTCTTTTACCGGATTGTCAGGGCGCTATCCGGCAGCGAAGTACCTTATCCAGCCAAAAGCGCCATTATTTTTCTTATACTGTTAAGCTCCACCTTGGGATACGGTTTTTCAAGACTCAATCTTCCTCTTCCAAAAGAAACTGCCATTAAGGTGGCGTTGATTCAGGGTAATATAGATCAGGATGTAAAATGGTCTCCAGCCTTCAGGGAAAAAACAGTTGATATCTATACTAATCTATCAAAACAGGCTGCCCTTAAGCAGAAAACAGATCTTATAGTCTGGCCTGAAAGCGCAGCCCCCTTCTTTTTTCAGGAAAACAGCCCCACATCTGATCGTATCAGAACGCTTGCCAAAGAATTGGGGGTATATCTATTCTTTGGAAGCCCTGCGGCAGAGATCCGTGATTCAGGCTACAGAAATCTGAACAGCGCATTTCTGATTGCACCAGATGGCTCTGAGAAAGGAAGAAGAGACAAGGTACATCTTGTTCCTTTTGGCGAATATGTCCCTATGGCCAGGCTGTTCCCTTTTGTGCACAAGATGGTTCATGGTATTGGAGATTTCGCCCCCGGACAGGATATGAAACCACTTGATTGCGGAAAGACAACACTAGGAACACTTATATGTTACGAGGCAATATTTCCTGAACTGGCCAGAGCACAGGTAAATGCCGGCAGCAGAATACTTGTCAACATAACAAATGACGCATGGTTCGGAACATCATCAGCCCCTTACCAGCACCTCTCTATGGCAGTATTCAGGACGGTAGAAACCCGCACACCTCTCATTCGAGCCGCAAACACAGGTATTACCTCAATTATTGACCAGAACGGACATATAAAAGGTATGACCTCACTTTTCAAAGAGGCTGTTATGACCGGAGAAGTTCAGCCTGGCACTGGAAATAGCATATATCTGAGGGTAGGAGACCTTTTTGCAAAACTCTGTCTGGTATTGACAGCTCTTATACTCCTGCTAAGATTCAAGGGTAAGCAGAATAAAAACAGTCGCTCTAATATTGAAGAGGCAAGACAACCGTCTGCCTAGAGAAAGAAACTGCCAATGTCAGATACTGTTACAATCAGAACTGCCGGTATTGATGACATTCCTGTAATTCAGAAAGTTGCTTACCGGATTTGGCATTTCCATTATCCCGGAATAATATCAGATGAACAGATAGACTACATGTTAGAGGCAGGCTATTCTTTCGAACAGATAAAACGGGAGATGACTGAAGATGGAATCACCTGGCTGAAGGTTATGGATAAAGACGAGATGATAGGATTTGCTGCATTTGGTCTATATGGGGAAAAACAGATTAAGCTCCACAAAATTTATCTGGATCTAAACTACCACGGCAAGGGGATCGGAACTGCGATAATGGCAGAGGTTGAGCAGAGATCAATCGCCTCCGGTGCCACCTCTATTGTGCTGAATGTAAACAAATACAATCAGTTGGCAATAAGGAGCTATAAACAGAATGGTTATCAGGTGGCTGAATCAGTAATACAGGATATCGGCAACGGTTTTGTAATGGATGATTACGTTATGAAAAAAGAGCTGGTTTCTAAACGGTAGTTTTATATCTTCTTAAAATGACAAGAGAAGCTATCTCTGATATAAAGATTAAAAATTCTACATCTGAAGGAAAATAAAAATGTTGTCCGTTCAGATTACTTCTCAAAGACAATTAATCTACACTAAGGCTCTATAGATTTATATGAGATCCCTTCATCTTTCATTAAGAACAAAAATGACCCTGGTAGTAGTCGGGCTTGTTCTGCTTCTTATGCTTTCAACAGCGTTTATCTCTCTCAATTTCTTCGAAAAAGAATATGAAAATACCCTTACTTCACATCAGGTTTCTCTGCTCCAGTTACTTGCTGACAATATTGATGGAGAGATTAAAGGAGCTCAGGATGCTCTGATGAACAACGCCAAAGCCATCCCAAAAGAAGCTCTTGTCTCAAAAACAGCAGCTGTTGAATGGCTTAATAGCCGAACCGGTCTGATCACCAGATTTTTTACCAATCAGATAATGCTTGTCACCCCTGACGGTCATATACATGCATCTTATCCCGCTCTTGAGATAGATTATGCCAATCAACCTGTAATAAAGGCAACTTTCGCTGACGGTCGCCAGCATATAAGCAACCCTGTAATTTGCTGCAAGAACAGCAAAGATTTAGGAGTTATCCTTACCGCACCGGTGCTGTCAGATGGAAAAGTTGTAATGGTTCTATCAGGCAGTTTCAGCCTCTATAAAGATAATATCCTCTCAAGATATCTGAAACATAAAATCACCCCTGGCGGCTTTCTCAGAATTATCAGCGACAAACATCTTGTTGTATTACATCATGATATAAAGAGGATAAATGAACCGGTTGCTCCTGACGCGATCAGAGGCTTTGATAATGCCTTCAGTTCAAAAGATGGTAAAACAGAGACTTTTAGACATATAGGCAATGACCAAAGAGATCTGATAACTTCAGCACAGCGGCTTAAAACAGTAAACTGGCTGATTGCATCAAGCTATTTTTCAGAAGAGATGTACGCCCCGATAGCAAGGTCTCATTATTGGTTTGTTGTTGCTACATTTGCCGGTATGGGCTGTGCAACTATTCTTGTATTTGCAATGATGAGATTGCTTACCCGTCCACTTGCGCAGCTAGCAGATCATCTAAACCGGTTGCCTGAAAAAAAGGGAGATGAGAGGTTTATACATCTGCCTGTAAATGGTGAAATAGGTAATCTCAGCAAAGCATTCAACAAAATGTTAAAGGAACTTGACAGTAAAAACCTGGCTCTGATTAAGGGCAAGGAGCGTTATCGGATTGTCACAGAGTTTACCAATGACTTTACATACTGGCTCCGCCCTGATGATACCTTTGAGTTTGTTTCACCTGCATGCCTTACAGTGACAGGCTATACACGTGAGGAGCTTATTGCAAAACCTGAGCTTATGCAGGAGATGATCTATCCCACTGACCGGCAGATGCTTAAGCAGTTGCAGCTTGAAAGCAGGGAAAAGGCCGACTCAAAAGATGAAGAGATTGAATACCGGATTATAACCAAAAGCGGAAGTATCCGCTGGATTCGTCATACCTGCCGTCTGATATATGATGAAAACAATCAATTTCTCGGACGCCGTGGTTGCCGCACAGATATAACCGAAAAGAAGATGCTTGCTGATCAGGTTTCCCATATGGTTTTGCATGACCTGCTTACAGGTCTGCCAAATCGCTCTCTGTTTGCTGACAGACTGTTCCAGTTAACAGGTAAGAAAGACAGTTACCTCCAGGAGATGACAGTAGTTCTCTTTTTTGGCGTGGATCGTTTTAAAATGATAAACGACACTCTGGGACATGATGTAGGCGATCAACTTCTGATAATGCTTGCCGAAAGATTGAGAAAACTGCTGCATCCAAATGACACCTTGTGCAGGTTTGCAGGAGATGTGTTTGCATTTATTCTTCCGGGAAGAGAGAGCCGCCATGAAGCTGTAACCATGTCATACCGGATTCTTTCAAGCCTTACCGAACCGTTTACAGTATCTGGTCAACAGGTCAACATAACAGGAAGCATAGGCATTGCCATCTGTCCAATGGATGGTTGTGATACAGAAACACTGCAGAAAAGCGCCGAAACCGCAATGTATGATGCCAAGAAGACAGGCAAGAACTGTTTCAGATTCTATGCCAAGGAGATGAACGCCCAGGCGTCAGAGATGTTAAAACTGGACAACAGCATGCCAAAGGCACTTATAAATGGAGATTTCTATCTGCATTATCAACCTCAACTGGATCTGAGAAATGATACAGTTATCGCAGTTGAAGCCTTGTTACGCTGGCGCCATACAGAACTTGGCATAATATCTCCTGACAGGTTCATTCCGTTGGCTGAGGACAGCGGCTTTATCATCAAGTTGGGAGAATGGGTTCTCCGCACTGCCTGTGTCCGTTGTGCAGCCTGGCAGAAAACCGGTTCAAAGCCGATAAGGGTTGCTGTTAACGTATCCGGCCGTCAGTTCAGCGAATCAGACTTTATAGATATGGTAGCTGCTGTCCTTGCTGAAAGCGGGCTTCCTCCAGAGCTTCTTGAACTCGAACTGACTGAAAGCCTCCTTATTTCAAATGAGCAGCAGGTGTTACAAAAACTAAAACTTCTGAAAAACATGGGGATAAATCTTGCCATTGACGACTTCGGAACCGGATATTCATCTCTTTCCTATCTAAAACATTTCCCTCTTGATCGTCTGAAGATAGATAAGTCCTTTATAAACGATATACTTATAGATTCTGATGACGCTTCAATCACCGAAGCCATAATAGCAATGGCTCATTCTCTCAAGTTAAAGGTTATTGCTGAAGGGGTTGAAACAAGAGAACAGCTTGTATTCCTTGAAGATCGGGGATGTGATGAGATGCAGGGTTATTATCTGAGCAAACCTCTATCAGAAAATGATCTGTCACACTTCATAAAATCAAGAGAAGAAAAATGAAACCAGTCAACAGTCACTCAGGAAACAACAGAAAGCCAGTTTGGCAATCCTGCCTGAGTGACTGTATTTAAGCCTAATTTGTCACCTTCCCAATCTTGTCCCATGTTGGAGTTTCATTCGGATTCTGCAGTTTAAAAAGCAGATAAGCTGCGGCTTTATGTAATTTTTCAGTAGTTTTAACATCATTATTAAACCGCTCAAGCGCATTTATAATAAGGCTTCTGGAATAATCAGCAAGAACCTCCTCTTCTATAAGAATCCTTAAACTTGCCAAAACCTGCTTATGTTGTTCCGGGGACTCAAGCTTGCTCGGATCAAGCAGAAATACCAGCAGCCATGCCATTACCCTCGCTTCATTGCCGACAGAGCTGCTGCCAAATCTAAGCAAAGAGGTTACAAGATTTTCCTCTTCTTCAATTTCTAAGGAATTCTTTCCTATATAGTCACGCAGATAACGCAAGGCAACCAGATGGTACCTTTCACCTGTAGTATTAAACAAAAGAAGGTTTGCCACCTGTACCTTATAAGCCTCTACCTCTTCAGGTTTGAGGAAGTTAAGCAGTATTCTGGCTATCTTTTCAGATGCCGCTTCGGATAAATCCTCAGTACCAAGCTTTCCTTTTACTGTGGCAAGCAGCTCTGACTTTTCAGGGTGGCTGCTGTAAACAACCGACATTATGGCATCCCTTACATCGCTCTCATCCACAAAATCCCAGAGTTCCTCAACCTGTTTCATTATGCTTTTACGAAAACGCTTAACCTTCTCCATTTTGGTAATTTCTTCAGGTTCCCAGCTCTCAGGCCAGGTATCAATATAATGGTCAACCTCATCTTCATTCCAGGTTTTATCGAGCAGAAAGCTGAAGTAGGAAAGAATTTTCAATTGATATACAGTGCCACCCTCCTGAAGTGGGCGTATAAGGTCTTCAAGATAACTTGTAGTCAGACCGCATGTCCCGCTGCAGAGAAAACGGTATACACTCTCCCCTTTTTCAACCTGTTTTTCGATATATTTGGCTTTAAGATGCGCACCAAGCGCTGTAGTGGAAACCTTTTTGAAGAATATTGACAAGAGATTGGTTGCATGATGCTTAACCGGCATCTCAATTTCATCGGAAAGGACAATATCAAGACATGCATTAAAGATCTTGACCTGTTCCTGTTCATCATTGGAGGCATCAATATACTGTTCAAGAATATCTATTATTTCAATAATATGAGATCTGTTACGACTTGACAGGAGGCTGGTAAGGGTATGTCTCAAGGAGTCAGCGTCAACTATACCGAAAAGAAAGCGGACTGCAGAATTACGGCGAGCAGCCCCTTTATGTTCGGCAGACCTTAGAACCTGAAGTATACTGGCAGCAGGGTCGGCAACCCAGCCAGGAATCAAGGCTTCAAGCAGAAGTTCTGCCTTTCTGCGGATATGGGGATCCAGATCATTGACAAAATACCTGGCAATCTCAATCTTGAAATCACGACCTGCGCTGGACTCTGCAATCAGTGAAAAAGCGGTTGCCTTGTCTTTGGCAGAAAGCTTTGCCATATCTTTCTTTGCACGGGCACTGTCATTTATCTTGATATAAAAACCGATAATATCCTTTACGCTTACTTCAGCTTCGACATCTTTCATTATAACCTCTTGATGGTTGATTAATTAGGTTTTTATACGGCTTATAGCCTCTCGTGCAATAGCATCGCAACGTTCATTTTCAGCATGTCCGTTATGCCCTCTCACCCATTTCCATGAAACATCATGCAACTTTACCGCATCAACAAGAGCTTCCCACAGATCACGATTCATTACAGGCTCTTTTTTACTGTTTATCCAGTTTTTGCGCTGCCAGGAGGCAAGCCACTCAGTCATCCCCTTTACAAGGTATTGTGAATCAGTAGTTACAGTTACCTTGCATGGGCGGGTAAGTTGTCTTAAAGCCTCTAAAGCAGCAGTAAGTTCCATTCTGTTATTTGTTGTCTGTTTCTCGGCTCCGGAAAGTTCTTTTTCAACCCCCCTGAAACGGAGAACAGCTCCATATCCTCCAGGCCCCGGATTGCCGCTGCAAGCGCCATCACAAAATATCTCAACTTCGGCAGGTTCATGCTTTACTCTGGTTGATTTCTGCCGTTCATTTATCGGCTCTGCCAATATAAGCCCCTTCCTGCTTCAGTAACTCTGCAATCCCCTGCATTACACGCTCAACAATCAACTGATGAGTCTCCTTGTTGTCTTCCCTCTGAAAAAGGTCATCAAAGTCAATCTGCGACCCGAATACAATAGAAGCCCTGGCTCCTACACTCGGGAATTTCCAGTGATTAAGACCTGTAAGCGCAGTAGGGATGACAGCGGGACGTGTATCATATATCACCTTGCCTACACCTCTGTTACCGTAACCGAGAACTCCATCCTTGTGCCGCGTTCCTTCGGGAAAGAGCATAACTTTTTGATCAAGGAGCAGTTCATTCAACACCTTCCCTGCCTTTACATCCCGCTTGCGTTTTACAGGAAAGGCTCCCCAGGAAGAATATATAAAACGCTGAAACGGCTTTTCAAACAGCTCCTCTTTTGCAGGAGCCCAGACCATCTGCATCGGATGGGTTTTAAGCACAGCCCAGGGAAGAAAGATGGTTTCAAACGCAGATATATGGTTTGAGGCCAGCATTACACCGCCGGAGGCAGGAATATTCTCTCCGCCCCTCACCTTTAGGCGGTTTATGAATGATGCATAAGTTCCAACTACATATCCAGAAAAGGTAACCCATAACCTGCGTACAAAAGATACTTTCACTGCAATACACCTCAGCCGTAAAACTGGTTTATAATCATTACTCCTATAGCACGCAATCAACTGTTCAGCAAGAATCAAGAGAGATTCCGGCAATATACCGGCATGGATTGCACTTGTTTTAACTATAGCGTATAGTTATTTAATAATATCACCTCTAAACTCTCATACTGATGGATAAAATGGAAAAAACAGAGCAAAAATACCTTATTGGGCGACAACCAATACTTAATCGCGATGAGCAGATTTACGGATACGAGCTTCTATTCCGTTCTGCCGACTCTCTCGGCGCTGCAAATGTAAACGATGCGTCCCAGGCAACAGCAAGTGTAATTTTGAACACCTTGTCAGGCTTTGGTATCCAGCAGATTCTGGGCAATCGTCCCGGCTTTATCAATCTCGAACTGGAAATCCTGATGAGTGACTCTCTGGAACTGCTGCCCAAGGATATGGTAGTGCTTGAGCTGCTTGAAACACTTGAAGTGACACCTGAACTTCTTCAACGCTGTATTGAACTTAAAGAAATCGGTTTTGTTCTTGCACTTGATGATCATGAATATTCGCCAATCTATGAGGAACTTTACAAAATCATCGATATTGTAAAGGTTGATTTGATGGCAACCCCGGTTGACACGCTTGCTCCATCCATTGAACATTATCAAAACTATCCGTTAAAACTTCTGGCTGAAAAGGTTGAAACAAAGGAAGAGTTTCTTAAATGCCTGGATCTGGGATTTGATTACTTTCAGGGCTATTACTTTGCAAAACCTTCGGTTATTGAGAGAAAAAAGATAGATGAAGGCGCTTCAGCGCTGCTTAAGCTCATGCGACAGCTTATGGAAGATGCAGAGATAGAAGATATAGAAAAGACATTCAGAAGCAGCCCTGGTCTTACATACAAACTGTTACTGCTGGTAAATTCCGTTTCTTTTGTCGGATTACAGAAGATACAGACAGTGCGTCATGCAATCAGCATGCTTGGCAGGACACAGATAAAAAGGTGGGTGCAGCTGGCTCTCTTCGCTTCTGACGACAGCCATGCCATTGAGAACCCGCTTGTTGACATGGCAGCAGTTCGCGGTGGTCTTATGGAACAGCTTGCTATTGCCTGCCCAAGACTGAAAGGCAACCCTGATGCGCCTGATCAGGCATTTATGACCGGCATACTGTCTCTTTTGGAATCACTTTATGACATCCAGATGAATCAGATTACAGAGGAGCTGAACCTTTCTGAAGATGTAAGGTTGGCTCTTCTTAATCGTGAAGGTCATTTTGGCAACCTGCTGACTCTTACAGAATCAATAGAAAAACTTGATTTTATGACCGCCTCAAAACTGCTGGGCAATTTGTCAATACCATACAGCGCCCTGATGCAGGCACAGATGAAGGCCTACAACTGGCAGGCAGGTATGGCATAATGTCAACTCCGGTTTTTGCTGTAAGCGAGCAGAAAAACCGATCTTTATCAGCACGGATGGCAGAACTGGAAATTAAAGAAGAAGAGCTGGAAGAACGTTTTGTGCGTTCATCAGGCAGGGGCGGTCAGCACCTTAACAAGACATCCAGCGCGGTTCAGGTGCGTCATATTCCAAGCGGTCTGGAGGCAAGGTGCGGAAGAGAAAGGAGCCAGTCGCTTAACCGCTTTCTTGCCCGTCGTGAACTGCTTGAAAAGATAGCCCGAAGCCGTGGGCTGCCAACAAAAGAGGATGAAGAGATTAGCAGACTCCGCAAACAGAAAAAACGCCGTATACGCCGTTCATCAACAGGACAACAACAGATATAATATCAGATGATAAAACCTGCCACCTTAATACGTCTTGAATTCAACAAGGTACTCCAGTCCATTGCCGTTAACGCCCGCAGTGATTCGACCGTAAACCTCATAAACAAGACAGCCCCTCTTCAATCCTCTGAGGCAATAACAAGGTTTTTCAGACAGATTGAGGAGATACAGGCATTACTCCGTCAGAGGATATCACTTAGGATAAGCCGCTTCAGCGATATTAGACCGCTACTTGAACAGGTTCGACCGGAAGGAGCCATTTTATCCACTTTCGGTCTGCTTGATTTCATTCCGGTGCTTGCTTCAATTACTGAACTAAACAGGCAGCTTACCCCGCGAGAAGATATTGAAAATCTGAGGCTTATTGAACCTTTTCCAGCAAATTTCAGCGACATTCTGGAACCTTTGTCAGCAACTGTTGATGACGAAGGCAAGATACTTGACACTGCATCCAGAGAGCTGGCTGAAATCCGCAAGGCAAAGCGGACTCTTGCCGCAAGGGTCAGAAAAAAACTTGAAGAGATTGTCCGCAAACATGAAACTGCCATATTCCTGCAGGATGATTTTATAACTATCCGTTCCGGTCGCTGGGTTATACCGGTTCGTATGGATTCCAAAGGGATGGTGCCAGGAGTGGTGCATGATGTTTCTTCATCCGGTGAAACAGCTTTTATTGAACCTATTGAAATCATCCCTTTTGTCAATGAACTGGAAAACCTCTCAGCTGAAGAGAAAGCGGAAGAGATCAGGATATTACGTCAGATTTCAGCATGGATAAGAGAAGATGCAAATCATATTTCAGCCTGTTTCAGAACTCTTCTGGAACTTGATCGCCTGGATTGTCTTGCAAGGTTTGCCGAACGGTTCTCACTCTCTGTTCCTGAATTGAATAATAACGGATATTTAAGACTGCTGTCAGCACGTCATCCACTTCTGCTTACCATAAGAGCAGAAACTCCTGATGCAGCCCCGGTGCAACCTCTGGATCTTGAAATGAGAGAGGAAAGCAAGGTTCTGGTAATAAGCGGGCCAAACGCCGGTGGTAAAACCATAGCGCTTAAAACAGTCGGCCTGATTACAGCAATGGCTCTTTCCGGAATACCTGTCCCTGCCTCTCCCTCCTCTTCAATACCAATGCTTGATTCCATTTTAGTGGATATCGGAGATGATCAATCGATTGAACAGAGCCTCTCAACATTTTCAGCCCATGTTTCAATAATATCCGGCATTCTGAAAGAGGCCGGTTCAAAATCTCTGGTTCTGCTTGATGAGCTGGGAACAGGAACCGAACCGCTACAGGGCGCAGCAATAGGCTCAGCTGTTCTTCAGGAACTGAACCGTTGCGGAGCCATAGTCCTTGCAACAACTCATCTTACTGAAATTGTTGGTTTTGTACAGCAAAGCCAGGGGATGCAGAATGCCGGAATGGAGTTTGACAATCTGACATGGACACCACTATACAGACTGCGAATGGGAGAACCTGGCCAGTCCCACGCACTTGAAACAGCAAAAAGATACGGTCTGCCTGAATCGGTGCTTAAGACTGCCCGTGATCTACTCGGCAATACAGGCACTGCCTTTGCCGGGATTATCGAAGAACTTAGACAGAAAAGGAACGCCCTTTCAGATGAGCTTGCAGCGCAGCTTACTGAACGGGAAAGACTTCAAAAATGGTCTGATGAGCTGCAAAACAAGGAGGGCAAACTGGTAGAACTCCGTCAGGAGATCATAGACAAGGCACGCCAGGATGCCAGGGATACCATAACAGCAGCTCGCCGTGAGCTTAATCAGTTGATTGAACAGTTCAAACAAGACCGCCGTTCAGAGACAGCCTCAAGATTCAGAGAGAGGGCAGAAGAACTTGAAAACAGATTTGCCACGAAGGATGAGCAGATTTCTGACCCTGCTTCTCTCAAACCTGGAATTAAAGTACATCTCCGCTCTCTTGATCGTGAAGCCACGATTATTGCAGTCGATTTGACAAGGCAAAAAATAAGGGTAAGAGCCGGTAGCATTGAGCTGGATGTTCCGGTTAACGGAATTCTGCCAAAACAGGAAAAAACAAAAGACACAAAAAGACAGAAAAAAACCGAACACTCTTTTTCTTTAACAACTCAGGATAGCTATTCCATATCATCTTCCGAGATAAATCTTGTTGGTAAGCGGGTAGATGAGGCTCTTGCCATTCTGGAGGGTTTCATTGATCAGGCGCTACTGGCCGGAACAGAAGAAATCCGTATCATCCACGGCATCGGCACCGGCGCCCTGCAACGGGCAGTCCGTGAATTTCTGGGCAGAGCTCCACAGGTATTGTCTTCGCGCCCTGGTGAACCGCATGAAGGACGTGATGGCGTAACCATAGTAAGATTGGGCTGAAATCATGGACAGTTTTCTGATTGAACTGACAGAAGAAGAGATTAAAAGAGAAAGGGACAAATCCCGTGAGCTCCGCAGGAGCCGCTGGTGGAAAAACCGGTTGGCTCAGGGGATCTGCCACTATTGTGGCAACAGGTTCCCGCCGGATGAACTGACTATGGATCATATCGTCCCTGTTACCAGAGGGGGCAAGGCAAGCCGAAACAACGTGGTTCCCGCCTGCAAGGAGTGCAACAGCAAAAAGAAATATCTGCTGCCGATGGAATGGGAGGAGTTCCTCTCCAGATCAACCTCATCGGAAGAGGAAAATAAATGACACCTGGATATAAAGCTGTAATTTACGACTGTGACGGCGTGATACTCGACTCTATCGAATCCAACTACATATTTTACAACAGAATCATGTCAGGTCTGGGAAGACCGCATATAGACCGTTTATGCACTGAATCAGAAAGAGTTCTGCACACCTATTCCTATCTCGATGTTATTGAGCATTTCTTCGGTAATGACCCGGACAAGGAACAGGCTCTGGCCATCGGAAGCACAATCCGTTACAAAGAGCTTATGCCATACATGAAGCGGGAAGAGGAGCTTCTTGAGACACTGACTCTCCTTAAAGGCAAGGTAGAACTTGCGGTATGCACTAACAGGGCGGCATCTATGGAGATGATTATTGAGGATTTCGGACTGGAAGGTTTTTTCAGCTGTGTCATGACTGCCGGAAAGGTAAAAAATCCCAAACCACACCCTGAACCACTGCTAAAGGTTCTTGAGCATTACAATATCAGTCCTGATGAAGCTTTATTTATAGGCGACAGTGAAGTTGACCGCCAGGCAGCCCTGGCAGCAGGAGTGCCGTTTGTCGCCTATAAATCAGATCTGCCTGCCTTGGCAGTAATTGAAAGGCACAGCCAGATTATGAACCAGATTTTCAGATAAAAACGGATGTGCATAAATTGAAATAACCTCTTCATCATACTGACAACATAGCTTTCAGCTCATCCGTATAGTTTTCAGTATCTCTCCTTACAACAAGCTGCGGCATTACCTGTAACGCACTGTTTTTCCTGCCCTTTGTCAACTCTACAAGAAACAGCTTTGCGGGAAGTTCCGGTAAACCGTGAACCATCCGCAGACGGATGACAGTCAGCTTCTGCTTTTGAGCCTCAACCATAAGATCTGGGAGACGGTCAATATGATAGACCATACAGATCCGCCCTGCAGGTTTGACAAGATATTTTGCGGCGGCAAGAAAATCGGCAAGCTGTGCGGTTGTTTCATGCCTGCCGGCAAGTCTGCCTGGATCCGGACTGAGCCTTCCCATACCAGCCTTTCTGTACGGAGGGTTGCTAATCACCAGATCACAGGATGAAACAGGGAGATAAGACTTCAGGTTTAAAACATCATCATTGATGACTCTAACACGACTGCCTAATCCGTTTAAACCGGCATTCTCTTGAGCCAGCAGCGACATTTTCAAATCCTGCTCAATTGCAAAAACTTCAGCTTTTGGAAGCATGGAAGCAATAATAAGGGAAATCACCCCACATCCTGTTCCAAGGTCAGCTATCTTCTTTTCATCTCTCACCCCTGAAAAGTCGGACAACAACAGAGGATCAACTGTAAAACGGTAGCCCTCCCTGGGCTGCAGCATGGTAAGTCCAAACCGTTTAAGTTCGTCACGGGTGTATTCGTCAGGGGCAAGGGGCGAGGGGCAAGGGTCAAGAAGCATCGCTTGATCTCCGCCAGAACCACCACTCCCGAAGGGTAATCAGACCAAACAGGGTCAAAGTGCCAAGGGTCAGCCACTTGCCTATTTTAAACGGCAATGGATCAAAACGGAATTCGACCAGATGCCTACCAGGCTCAAGGTAAACACCACGAAGAATATGATTTACCGGAACGATCTTCAGCGGTTGATTGTCAACTGTAGCCTTCCAGCCCGAGTGATATTTTTCACCAATCAGAAGCATGCAGCTTGAGGTCAGATCGGCTTTAACAACTATCTTTTCTGCATCATACTGTTTTAGTTCAGCTTTGCCACACTCTACTGCCTTTGCAAGCGGTTTTGAGGGAGCTGATTCAATCAAGGCGTTCTTTGAAGGTTCAAATCCTTTTCCCTGCATCAATTTAAAGCGCTCTGCCGGATCAGTAACAACCCTTAGATCAGATACCAGCCATACCTTTGGCAAAACCTTGGAGTTTTCAAGCACTACCTCGCCGCCACCTCTGAAGACCGGAAGGTATCTTTCTCCAAACCTCCCCTTCTCTCTCTCATAAACTTTTTCATCAGAGACCAGCCAGCGGACATTCATAATATCAAGCATGGATGAATCAAGAGAAAGAGCATCCAGATAATTCTGCCAGCGAACCTTCTGCACAGCATTTGCAGTGAAAAGAACAGGTATCCTTGCGCTTGCATATCGCATCGGATCAGAATCACCCAAAGGCAGCACCCGATACTCCGGAAGTTCATGCCCCTTGCCCCTTGCCCCCTGCCCCTGCATTTTAATCCATTTCATTGCAGCTGTTAAACTGGCCTCGGTACGATTCGGAGGTTCTGTAAGAACAAGAAACTGACGATTAACCCTCCATAGATCAGCGGTAAACATGAAGAGCAAAATGGGAATTCCCAACCATATCCTGATATTGCGGCGAGCAATTCCAAGCAGCAAAAGCGCATAAAAAGAGGCAAGGGCAAGCGCAATGCCAGTCTCTTTTTCTATATTGAACCATCGTTGCGATACAAGCTCAAGACCGCTCTGATAGCGGGTAGGACGGGAGAGAAGATCAAAGAGCGCCCCCCTGATTGATGAGCCGTACAATTTTTCCACAGCAAGCATAAGTGTAAGAAAAAATGGAAAGGCGATTATCCAGTAGAACCATCTCTTGATATTTCCGGATTCCATAATTTTATCATCACGAAGGATATCTACTGCTCTGGCAGTCAATACAGCAAGACCGAACGCGGTCATAAAAAGCATCATCTTCGGGACACGAAAACGACTGATTCCAGGCAGATAGTCATAAAGAAACTGGTAGAATGGAGTGTATTTACCCATTGAAAAAAGTATGCCGACTATTACAGCTACAAGCGCAGCAGTAGTAATTCTGTCCTTCCTGAAAAACAATGGAAGTGGCAACAGCATCCAGGGCAGCAGCCCAAAATAGGAAGCGGTCTGTGTAAAAATCATCCTTCCCCAGTAATAGGTTTGTTCAGGATTCGGTTTGTCCCCCCCTTCCTGACGGGAAAGACCGAACAGTCCGGGTATTAGAAGAGCCAGAGCCTCTTCGGGAGGAAGCGACCAACTCATCGCCTCTTCACGTTCAAGCCCGCCTTTACCCTGATTTGCACCTGAATGCACACCTCGGTTGGTATCCTTTGACCATCCTGCAAGTGGAGCCAGTGAAATAGCGCTGGCTGAAAGGAAAAAAGTTGTCATTACAACCGTCATAAGGAGGGTACGGCTGTTTTCAAGGATCGTTTCTCCATCAAAAAAACCGTACAACAGCCTGATGATCGTATAAACCGCAACTGCCAGACAGGTATAATAGGCTATCTGCCAATGAGTATTAAAGAACTGGAAGGCTAGAACCATTCCGGCACAGAGGTATGGAAACCAACGCCTTGAACGGAACCCCTTTTCGAGAAAATAAAAGACCCAGGGCGCGTGTGCTATTGTGGCAATCTTCATCACATGGCCGGCGTTTATAAGAGAGACGTTCTCTGTGCAGAAGGAGAAAACAAGAGCTGCTAAGAAAGAGGCGGTTTTGCTGCATCCGATAAGCCGACAATAGAGGTAACTGCCTGCCCCGCCGAGAAACAGATGCAGAACCATGAACCAGGCGACACTTGCCGGCGCCGGAATCAGTCCGAAAAGCAATCTCTGGTACAGGTGAAACTGCATGGAGGCCATACCGCCATCGTTGGTATGACCACTGTTGATATATGGATCCCAGCCGGCATTTGAGAGGTCAATCCGCAGCATAGACCAGAGCGGCTTGCCAAAAGCGTTATTTACCCCCCAGTAAAATTCGTTAAGTATATCCGGCGCCCTTACTATCTTTGTTGTAAAGAGTATCGGACTGAACAGGGCTACAAGCATCCCAAAAAGGATCAACAACAGCGGCAATGTATAGGAAGGCTGCCTTCTCATCTCATCTTCATCCTGTAGTAAAACTGTTCCAGACGCTCTGCCTGAAGTTCCCAGCTGAAATTGGCAGAGAGCCTCCTTGCAGCCTCAGTTCCAAGCCTTCTCGCCAGTTCCGGCTCTTTAAGCAGGCGTTCAGCTGCATCAAGCAGGCCTGACTCATCGCCAGGCTCAACCAGAATGGCGCTTTCTCCATGCTGAAGATATTCCCCGATCTGTCCAACCCTCTCAGCAGCCACGGCAATACCGGAAGCAGCCAGTTCCGCCAGTTTGGCAGGACATTTTGTCCGGTTAACAAGTGTATCGTCAAAAGGATAGACTGCAGCGTCCGAGGCTGCCAGACAGTCAGGGAGCTCGTCAGGCTGCACCCATCCGGCAAAGACAATGTTTTTATAGAATCCACCTCTGATAGCAGCCTGTTCAAACTCTTTTTCTTCAGTATTTGGCCCCTGTCCGACTACAAGGAGCTTAAAATCAGGGATACGATCTGAAAGTCCCTCAACCAGGGAATAAAGTTTCTGCTGTGAAAATTCAAAAAACCTTGTGTATAGAAGCAGAACCTTTGACTGGCTCGAAATGCCGTACCTTAACCTCCCTTTATGACGATCCCCTTTCGGTCTAACCAGAGGTCCATTCGGAAGATAGAGGGTTTTTGATGGCAGAACCCCCATCCCAAAAGCCAGAGATTCCAGAGCGCGGGAGGCTATAGTAACAGCGTCAGCCCAGCGGCTTAGTCTTTCCTCCTGAAAGGCAAACAGCCATTTTTCAGACAGACTGTATGGATGGAGGTCATTCATCCCTCCCCTCCCCTCACGGTCGTCACTATCTACAACAAGAACAGGGCTTTTGAAACCGAGCTTCCGGATCGCAACCAGCAGCATAGCCGCAAGCCCGCCAAAACCTTTAGGTTTAAAGAGATGAATAATATCCGGCTGAAAATCAATTGCGGCACGCAGCATACGAAAGGCAATGAAAGGGGCAGCCAGAATACCAGCAGCAGATCCAAGCAAGACATTTCTAAGCCTTACTTCTCCAATCATCTCAACCAGTCCGGAGTCCTCAGGATTGGTATATGGAGGGGCGATTATTTCAAGCTCATGGCCGCGCCGTTGCAACTCCTGTGCAAGGGGAAGCATTCGAGCCTGAACGGTTCCCTTGGGACGGATGCCAAAAGGAGCAAGAAAAACAATCTTCATTCTATCGCCCCAAACCTTTCTTTATGCTTCGATACAGAGCGCTATCGGATAAACGGTAGTAGACAGGCAACAGCGGTTCAAGGAGCAGAGCCCATCCTCCAAAAAAACGAGCATGTTTTGAGAGGATTTGACGATGCAGTTCAAGCTTCAGATCCGCCGACATAGCGGCAGCCATTGATGCGGGGCTTTTTCGGTAGTAAAACCCGACCAGCGGCAGGCAGCGCACCTCTCGTCCAGCGCCAAGAATCCCAAGCCATAAATCCCAATCCTCCCAACCGCGCCTCAGACTCTCATCATAGCCGCCCGACTTTTCCCAATCAGATTTACAAAAAACTGCAGAACAAAAAATCAGATTCCCAAGCGCCATCCGCCAGCGGGAAAAGCGGGACAGACGCCATCTCCCCTGCTCTGCCCCGAACTTTTCGGCTTGGCAGTAGACGATTCCCAAATTCGGTTCCCCTTCCAGAGCTGCCACCGCCCGGCTGATGTATTGTGAACCAATCCGGTCATCGGCATCCAGGGGAAGAATGTAGACACCCTGCGCCTCTGCAATACCATAGTTACGAGCAGCAGCCAGACCCCTGTTTTCCTGCCTGATCAGCCGGGTCTTGGGATAGCTCAGCTGCTCCAGCAGGGTGATGGTTGCCGGATCACTGGAACCGTCATCCACCACGATGATCTCCAACTCATCATGGTCTGATGCCAGCACGGAACCGATCGACTCAGCCAGATACTGCCCCTGGTTGTAGCAGGGTATGATGATGGAGATCAGGGGCATTAAACTCCTCTAATCACGTCACGATACTGTTCACAAAACCGCTCGCCACCAAAGTGACTCCGGGCATAACGGTATGCTGCAACAGCAAGACGTTCCAGCAGGTCTCTATCCTGATGCAACCTGATAATGGCATCATACAGCGCTGTAACGACTGCATCTTCATCCTTATCTGGCAACAGCCAGCCGTTTTCGAGATGCCGGATATGCTCAGGTATCCCGCCAACTGCAGTACAGACCGGCACACAGGCATATGCCATACCTTCCATAAGAGTCAAAGGAAAACCTTCACGACTGGAAGTGATCAATATCAGATGCGAATCGGCATAAATTTTTGCAAGCCGCTCCGGATCAGAAATCGAACCTGACAAACTGCAGCAAGCTGTATCAGCTTTAATAACAGACGGGTCAATATCTCCGACAATCAAAAATTTAAGATTAAGCCCATTATCAGCAGATAGTCTGGCAGCCCTGATAATCAGGTGGATCCTTTTTTCATCACTCCCCCTGCCTACAAAAAGAACCTGTAATGGTGAATCCACAGGTTTGGCAGGATATTCTGCCGGTAAGGACACCCTGTTGGGAATAACCGTTATACGGCTGTAAAACTGTTCCGAAACCCCCTCTTTACGGTACCAGAGGATCAGTTCATCCCGTACCGCAACGCTGATCACTACTCTCTGCTGCAATCGGTCAAGCACAGGCAGGGCAAACTGTTCAGCGCCGCCACCCAGGGCGTGCAGCAGGTCAGTAGCACGGACATTATCCGGCAGATGGGGCAACAGCAGGTAATATAACAGGCTGTTGCAACCAAAGACCCGGGCATTGGGGTGTTTACCTATCAGTCCGGCCAGAATCCCCACGCTTAACGGATAGCTGTATTTAAGTAACCAGCCAATGTCAAAACAACGAGCTGTCTGAGTGAACTGTTGATAGAAGCGAGCATCAACAGAACGTTTGGCAAAAAAGACCCACGGTTGCCGGTCTTTGAAACAGGTGACAATCTGGCTGTGCACCTGTTCTGCCCCGCCGGTGTGGTAAAACGGAAAGAAAAAAAACAGGCCGGATTTATTATAAAAGGGCAAGAGACGACCTATCAGTTTGCCAGCCAATACAATAAACCTGACAACCGAATCCAGTATATTATTATGGTGAGTTATTTTGCTCAAATATATTCCCGTTCAAAGGATTCGAGATATCTGACTGTGTCATTGAAGAACCGTTCAAAACTGAACAGTTCAGAAGCACGCGCTTTCATCAATCTGCCCATACTTAAACGCGAATCAGTATCAGAGAGCAATTGAATCATTATTTCAGCAAGTGCAGAGGAATCTGCAGGAGGGACAAGAAATACCTTCCCTTCATCTCCTACAGCCTCTCGCATTCCAGGAATATCAGTACCGGTGATTGCAAGCCCGGAAGCCATCGCCTCTACAACAGCATTGGGAATGCCCTCGCTTGGTGAACTATGCACACAAAGATCAGAAGCTGACAGAAGTCCACTGATATCATCCACCGCTCCCAAAAATCTTACATTTTCAGTAATTCCCAGCTGCAAAGCCTGTTTTTGCAAGGCATCTGCCCTGTCATCAAATCTGCCGGCAAGAACCAGAACCGGTGGAACACCTTTCCATTGCTGCAGCAGAAGCTTCCATGAATCAAGCAAAGTAGCATGGTCTTTATAGCTGCTAAGATTAGCCACCATAACGACAATCAAAACAGCTGTATCAACCTTCAACTCTCTACGCCATTCAGAGCAATCAGCACGAGGAGGCTCAACTGCTATCCCATTTCTGATTAGAGTCACTTTACCAGCTTCAATCCCGAACTTTTCTATAAGAAAACGCTGTCCTCCTTCTGAATTGGCTATAAAATACTGCACCTTATTGACAGCATAACGATGAAAAAATACAGGCTCAAGCAAGAGTCCTGCATCTGCCTGGTTCCATACCATCAATTTAACTCCGCATAGTTTCCAAAACAGGGCAGAGGCCAGATTAGGAACCTTGGTAAATGAAAGCAGGATCTCAGGTTTTTCACGTCGCAGATAAAACATAAACCTGAGCAGGTGTGGCAGACGACGTCTTAAACCCCAGTGCAAAGGTAGCCCCATCCAGGGGATTTTGCAGGCATCACACCAGCAAGAGACTGAGCCTGACTTTTTACCAAGCCCCCATACCTTAACATCTGCCCCCTTATACTCCTTAAGATGGCGTGCCAACAGTAATCCCTGACGCTCGGCTCCCCCCATATCAAGAGAACCAAAAAGAAAAAGAATCCGTTTTCCAGATAATGTAGACATAATATCAAGCGGATTCAAACGGTTCAGCCAACAGAAGAATGCCGGCCTTAGTCAAACCTGGAGCCAGAGTAGATCCAAAATTATAGAAAGATAATTCAAGAACCTTCAGACCTGCCATCTGCAAGAGCCTGCCCAGGGTATATGGGGTAAAATAATAGCAATGCTCAGGATGCACCAGTTCAACACCATGCATGGCTGCCATAAATGAATACATATCAAAGCCGTTGGGTACAGTAAGACAAAGACGGGCATTGTTATGCTGACACAGAATACGCAGATTAGTCAGCACCAGACCGGGATTGGCAACATGTTCAAGCACTTCAGGAAATAGAATCAGGTCAAAACCGTTTTTTAATTCTGAAGGTATTGGCTCTTCGGCTATATCAAACAGACAGTTGTTAAAATCACCGGTAAGCTTTTGGTATTTATCAAGAACTTCTTCATTGATATCAACACCGTACAATGCTTTTGTCCGTTCTCCCAACTTCAAATGCAATAATGTTGAGTTACTGATCTTCTGTTCAAGAAAGATAGAATCAAGAAAACCGAAATGCAGCACTCGCTTACCAGAAGCAAGTGAAAGCAGATAAGATTCACGTTCAATAATCTTGTCTTCTATCTGATGATAATGATGCAGCAGAACAGGATCTGCTGTTTTTAACAAACGTCTGTATGATAAATAACCACGTAAAAATCGGATTAAAGGATACATCAGCAGATTCCTTTCAGAAACAGCTTAATCACCAGAATTTTGGAAGAAGCAACGAGCGCAGTATCATTGCAGCCGCAGGTCTCTGGGTTTTTGTTGTATAACAGGCGCCATGAGCCGCAATCCAGTAAGAAATACATGTGGAAATCGCCGCCCCCATTGCGCCATAGCCTGGTATCAGGAAGAGATTCAGCAGTACGTTACTTACTGCCCCGAGGGTAGTGCTCCATAGAAGGGCTTTCCCCAATGAAAGCGCAATAAAGTGGGCATTTCTTACAACAGTTAAATTGGCAAAAAGACCAGCCCAGATCAACACCGACAAAAGAGGGGCTGAAGAGTGATAGGCTGTTCCAAACAGGAGATTAACAAGCCAGGGAGAGATAAAAGTAACAGGGATGGCAACAGCGTAACCAATAAAAGCCAGTAGATTGTATAATTTCTGTAATTTAAGCTGAAAGAGGTCAGGATCACTTTTTATTAATTTAACCAGGGCGGGAAAAACCGAAGATACAATCGCAGTAGGTATAAAATACCAGAGTTCGGAGATTCGCACTGCAGCAGCATATTGCCCAACATCTGATGCTGAAGCAAGTATCCCAAGCATAACCTGATCAATCCTCAGATAAATCATAAGCACTATACCGGACAGAACCATCGGCACAGATTCTGTGAACAACCTGTTAAACCAGGTTGAACTCCAGCGCCAGTTACTGAACTTTTCACCATTTATCCGGTAAGCAACAAGCAGAGCTAACGCTGCAAAAACAGCTTCAGTGGCTGTAGCAATAGTAATTGCTGTAAGAGAAGCTCCCAAAAGCACCATTGCAACTTTGATGCATGAGGAAAGAAAAAAGGCAACAGCTCTGGAGATTACACTATAACGGGAAACAACCCTGGACTGGAACCATAGATCCGTTACATCAAGCGCCTGTAGTAATAATGAACTGCCAAGAATGGCTACCAGCAGTAAAGTCAGTTTGTCAGTCGGACGAATAATCAGCATTACAACCAGAGCAAGCAGATAGGAAGAAATGCCGGCCATAAGACGTATCAGAGAAGCGGTTCCAAGAATTTTTCCCCGTTCAGAAGGGTTGGTTACCAGCTCTCTAACCACAAGAGATTCAAGGCCAAAAAGTGCAATAGCAGAAAACAGCATGATATATGAACCGGCAAAACTCAGCTGTCCATATCCATTCGGCCCCAGATAACGCGCGATCCAAACACCAACTATAAGGCCGACACCCATCCTTAGGAGGCGGTCACTCAACAACCATATTGTATTATAAAAACCAGGGTTGGCAGATAAAGAATCAAATCGGTTTTTGACTGAAATACGGAAGGCCTGATAGGAACTCATACAATCGACGTTTTAAATTGACGACTGCAAATTTTCAAGAAACCACCGGTAGGCATCCCGCACACCATCTTCAAGTTCAATCAGGTGTTTCCAGCCAAGTTCATGTAGACGGGATGAATCGGCAAGTTTACGGGGGGTGCCATCCGGCTTTGTGGTGTCAAATGCAATTTCTCCCTGATAACCGACAACCTTCTGAACCAGATGTACAAGTTCCAGGATGGAGATTTCCTGTCCTGAACCGATATTTATAAGCGCCGGGGCAGCAGTATGGTTCAGAAGATCACTGTATGGTACTTCAGGAAGATTCATAAGAAACAGAGATGCATCCGCAAGATCCTCAACATGCATAAATTCCCTTAACGGACTGCCTGTTCCCCATACCTCGACTGTCGCGGCTCCGGCAATTTTTGCTTCGTGAACCTTGCGTATCAGCGCCGGGAGTACATGCGAATTTTTCAGGTCATAGTTGTCTCCCGGGCCATACAGGTTATTCGGCATGGCAGCCAGAAAACGTGTTCCATACTGTTCGTTATAGGAACGACACTGAATAACACCGGCTATCTTTGCTATTGCATATGCATCATTTGTTTCTTCAAGGGCAGATGTAAGAAGGTGTTCTTCCCTGATAGGCTGTGGAGCAAATTTAGGATAAATACAGGTACTCCCCAGAAACAGTAGCCGTTTACAGCCGGTCTTCCATGCTTCATGGATTACATTGGTCTGAATCATAAGATTGTCATAGATAAATTCAGCCTTGCGTGTGCTGTTTGCTATGATTCCACCCACTTTTGCCGCAGCGAGAAAAATGTACTCCGGCTTTTCCCTGTCAAAAAATTCGGCAACCGCTGCCTGATTACGGAGATCAAGCTCTGACGAGGTTTTAAGTATCAGGTTTTTATAGCCTTCTTTCTCCAGCCTTCTTACTATGGCAGACCCCACCATGCCACGGTGTCCAGCCACAAATATGGGTGCTTCACAATTCATCATGTTTCCCCTGTAATCAAAGCATTATAAAAAACTTCATCAACCGTACCGCATGACGGTTCATTTTTCAACAGCAAGCAGTTTCCTGTAAACCGATTCAAGTTCAAGTACCCTTATCTCCCAGGAAAGCAGTTCAACAACCCTTGCGCGCATCTGTTTTCCTGTTTGATGCAACGCCTCTTTGTCAGAAAGAGCAGTAGATAGGCAAGTGGCAAGGTCAATAAGATCTCCGAAAGCTGCGTAAATACCATTATCTCCCATAATTTCACGGTTTACCGGCGTATCAAAGGCCACAACAGGCAGACCGCAGGCCATGTAGTTCAAAAGCTTGCCATTTGCCTCAGTCTCGGAAATCTTTGGCGACACAGCCAGATCAGCGGCTGCCAGAAGCGAAGGAGTCTCAGAATAATCAACCCTGCCTGTAAATGTCACAAAACTGGCAATGTTAAGGTCATCGGCCAGCTGACGGTATTCATCCTCCGGAAATCCCATTATTACAAGATGGAAATTTCTACCCTGCTGAATCATATATCTGGCTGCATGAATCAGCAGATCCACCCCCTGATATCTGTTAAGCAGTCCCAGGTAGACGATCACCGGAACCTGCTCGTCAAGTTTCAGACGTTCACGGGCAGCGGAGCGCGAAAAGTGACGAAAAACCGCTGTGTCAACACCATCCGTCAAAGAAGTAACATTTTTTTCCGCTATCCGCCATTCTCGTACAAGCTCCTCCTTACCCGGAGTAGAGCTGGTTATAATCTGATCTGCCAGACTGTTTATCCAACCTTCAATGTAGCTGAACAGTTTATGAATAATGCTTTCTGATCTGAAAAAACCATGGTTGATTGATTCTCCGCTAAGACTGCCCTGATAATCAAACAGTAGCGGTACAGCATTAAATCTTGCCACAACCCAACCGATAAAGGCGCCTTCATGCAGATGGGCATGTATAAGGTCGGGTCTGAAGTTTTTTGCAACCTTTAGAGCGGTAAACAGAAGCAGCAGATCAATATACAGCTTATGCCAGGATGGGCCTGCCTCCCGTTTACTGTACCAGGGGATCCTGATAGTGCGGTCAACCGGCACAGGAGGAAGATCACGCCCGAGGTTGTATGTAACGATCCTGACCTGATGCCCTTTAGAAATCAGGGAACGAGCTTCTTCATAGATCCTGACATGACAGCCGCGATCAGAAAAATAAGGGGTAGGAGCGATCATCAGAATCTTCAAAGGGGCAAGGAGTTGATTATCAGCCTTTTCCTGACCCCTGACCCATGCTCCTTGCACCTCATCACTCAGGTTCATTCAACCGTTCCCGTACAGAGTAGATGGGTTTCCCCTGTGATTCATAATAAGTGCGGGCATTCAGCTCTCCAAGAAGCCCCAGGGTAATAAACTGAACCCCCATAAAAAGCAGGAAAGCTGTCAATATTAAAAGAGGGTTACGGTTCATGCTGGTATCTGCAAAGAACTTCATATAAACAGTGGCTCCTCCGGTAAAAAAGGCCATAATAAACGAATAGACCCCCCATTTACCAAAGAGCTGGATCGGCTTGGTTGCATATGAAAGCAGAAATTTAACTGTCAGAAGATCAAGAACAACACGAACTGTTCGAGAAATGCCGTATTTACTGGTTCCATGCAATCTGGGATGATGTCGCACCGGAATTTCGGTCACTCTGGCGCCAATTCGGGAGGCCAAAGCTGGCACAAAACGATGCATCTCTCCATAAAGCCCTATACCTTCAAGAACCTCCCTGCGGTATGCCTTAAGAGTGCATCCGTAATCATGCAGATGCACATCTGTAAAGCGGGAGATCAGTCCATTTGCAATTCTTGAAGGGAGAGTCCGGTTTACAAAACCATCCTGACGATCCTTGCGCCAGCCGGAGACCACATCATACCCTTCATCTATCTTGGCCAAAAGCAGCGGAATATCATCTGGATCGTTCTGCAGGTCACCATCCATAGGTACTATCAGATCTCCTCTTGCTGCCTCGAAACCGGCGGCCATTGCGGCAGTCTGACCGAAATTGCGACGGAAACGTATAACCCGCATCCGTTTATCTACAGCAGCCAGCTCCTTTAGAATGGCAAAAGAGTTGTCACCTGAACCGTCATCCACGCAGATTATCTCAAACTCAAGACCCGTAGGTTCAAGCGCTTTAGTAACTTTAGCGTAGAGATGTCTTATATTTTCTTCTTCAAAATAGATCGGTACAACAACAGTCAAATCCATCAAACAACTCCCAAATCTATCGGGGCTTAAGGGAACGTATAGTTACAGGCTGATGGTTATAGCATGATTGTCGTTTCAGTGGGAACAGAAAGCCAACAAAAAGACCAATCCCGTTTGATATGTGCAAAAGTGGAAATAAAGGGGGAAGTATCAGCAGAAAGGCTGGAGTTTTTTTAACAGTTGCAGCTGTTATGGAAGAGAACAGAACGGCAACAAGGTACAAAGCAAGAGGGATATACCAGAAAATATTTTTTACAAACAGCAAGGTAAGAAGATAGAGCATAAAGAAAAGAGGGGCAAAAGGCATAATCCCCATGAAACCTGCAATTCTGGTCTGTTCTGCCCTGCCCCGACCATAGCGGAACATCTGCCTTGCAAAAGCAGCTACCGTTGAACGCTGACTGCGATAAACAACCAGCTCCGGATCATGCAGCAGTTTACCGCCGGATTTTACAAAACGATCCATAAGTTCATTCTCTTCATTCGGATAAAGCCTCTCGTCCAGACCTCCAAAAGCAAGAAAAGAGTTTCGCCTAATAGCCAGATTACATAGTATAAGCTCACGCTCCGTAGTTTCCCTGGCAACACCCACAGCCCGGTAACGGTTACGCACCCCCCCTGCGCCAATCAATGAAGAGAGGAGAGCGCCAATGGCTCGTTGCAGAATGCTATCGCTTGCCGGTGTCAGAGAGGGTCCTCCCACAGCAATAAGAGAGGGATCCTCAAAATGCCGTTCAAGCCGCTGCAGGACATCTGCTACAACCAGCGAATCATCATCCAGAAAATAGACAATTTCACCTCTGGCCTGCTGCACAGCCAGGTTGCGCTGCCTGCTGGGAAATTTTCCCTCAGCAAGCAGAACTTCATACTGTTCAGGAGACCAGCCAAGGTCGGCAAGATGCTCTGCCGCTTTAGACTCAAGACCAGGCTTGATCGGTATTATGATGGAAATATAAAACAATTCTTCTCCAAAAACGGAAAAAACCGGAAAAATCCGGTTTTTTCTGTTTAAAATCAAATTTGTCGTCAGTTCAGACTACCATAACTGTGCAACCCTGAAAGCAGGATGTTAACTCCAAGATAGCAGAAAATTGTGGCGGCAAAACCTATTATTGAGAGCCATGCAGCCCGGTTTCCTACCCACCCTTTTGTGAATCTTGCATGTAAAAAGGCAGCGTAGATGAACCATACTATAAGTGACCATGTTTCCTTTGGATCCCAGCTCCAGTATGTGCCCCAGGCATAGTTTGCCCAGGCAGCTCCGGTAATTATCCCGAGAGTAAGAAGAGGAAAACCAACCATAATCGCCTTATAGTTCAAGTCATCAAGTATCCGGGTAGGAGGAAACTGGGACATCAGTCCGCCTGCAGACTCATTGCCTTTCGCCTCACTTTTGGATTTTATCAGATACATTACTGAAACACCGCAGGCCACAGCAAATGCCGCATACCCAAGAAAGCAGGTGATTACATGATATAGCAGCCAGTTACTCTGTAAGGCAGGCAATAACGGATTTATATCAGCAGGAAGATAAAGCTGCGCCCAGGCCATTGCAAGCAATGCAAAAGGCATTACAAATGCTCCGATAATACGGTACTTGTACTTTAGATCAATCACACCGAAGATTAGAACGGTGCTCCAGGCAAAAAAGAGCACAGACTCATACAGGTTTGACATTGGAGCATGTCCTATACCTATGTCATATGACTCTTTCCAGCGCAAACCAAGCGCAACCGTCTGTATCACAAAACCGACCCAGGCCAGCAGAGAGCCTGCAAGTCCGGCAGTTTTATTCCGGCTGGCCAGATAACCGAAAAAAGAGATGGTAGAAAGCATGTAAAAGATTGTAACCGTATTGAAGAGCTTCGCACTCAGCATTTATATAATTCCTCCGCTTTAAATGTTCTGCTTCTGAAGCTCTTCAGAAAGAGCCTCAAACTGTGTCTGGAATGCCGGCTGATTTTTGCTGGCATTGCCGTAGAACTTTGCATAGCCATGCTGCACTACAATCCAGACCCGCTTGTGGGACATGAAGAAAGCAATGCAAAGACCTACACACATCATTATACAGCCGATCCATACAACCCAGACGCCAGGATCCTTGTTAACCTGCAGACCTGTGTACATACGAGCGTCTGTGCCGGTAAAGTTGAATATAAGACTGTCGCCACGCAATTCATCAAGAGCGGGATTATTTTTAAAGACTTTAAAAAATTTGGGTTCATTCCCTTTTTCAGTTAGGGCTAGAACCGCAACCTGCCCCTCTCCAGGATTATCAGTAAGATCCACAATGGTTACAGAACGTCCGTCCGGAAGTCTGGACTGTATTCCAGGACGAATAGCCAGTTGTTCCACCTTGCCATTATCACGCTGCTTTACAGTAAAGAAGAAGGTTGAGGGGTCGTTTGCCGGACCATAACTTGACTGATAAAAAGTAATTCCTTTGTATGAAACGGGATCATTTACAATAACACGGACGAATTTATAGCCTGGAATCTCCTTGCCATTTTCTGTAAGTGTCAGGATACTTTTGTACTCCTTAGGCATCTGGCTGGCACCGCCGCCTGGAGCATCGTAGAAAGAGACCTTGAACTGATCGCACTTGACCTCAAAGCCTAAAGGAATATCTTGGTTATTACGAGCTTTAACACTGCTTATTGTCTGCCCCTCAACAAGGGTTATAAATCCCTTGTATCCCCAAATATTACCTATAATTGCACCGGCAAAGATTACAAGTATGCTGAAATGAACTACATATACCCCCAATCGACACCATGCATTCTTCTGGGCAAAAAGATGATAGCTGTTACCTTCCTGAGTAATGATCGGGGCTGAAAATTTTGTTGATAAAAATTCAGCAAGCTTTTCCTTTGACTCATCAAGTGAACTATGAAGCTTAAACTCTTTGCATGGAAATATCTTCTGCTGGGTTTCAGAGATGATATTGGCAGGTTCAGTAACAAATTTAAGCACATGCGGCAGCCTCTTGATAGAACAGGCAATAAGATTGACTGAAAAAATTGCAAGAAGCGCCAGAAACCACCAGGAATGGTACATGTCAAAAAAACCAAGCTTGTCGTAAAACGCACGCCTGGCAACGCTTATTGTTGCCCAGTACCGTTCATCAATATTTGGATATTGCGGTATTATGGTTCCAATAATTGAGGTGATAGCAAGTGTAATCAGCAGAAAGATAGTTAATTTGAGAGAACAGAAAAAATCCCAGATCTGACCCGGAAAACTACGTTGATTGGTGCTCACATACGACTCCGTTTGATTGATTATCCAAAGTTTTTTTACAACAAAAACATTCACGACCATTTCTGTCTTGTATTAAGGTTTATAACTTATTCAGAGAAAAATGGGTAGATGTTTTTTAGAAAAAAAGGGGACAACGGAATACCGTAGCCCCCTTTATTGCGGATTTAATCAAGAGATTACTTCTTGTGGCAGTCTTTACAGCCTGTAGGCCCTTTTTTCATATCTTTGTGACAGTTTGTACAGCCTTTTGTATGAGCATAATCTTTATTTACTGCAATCTTTTTAGGTGGCATTGCCTCATGGCACTTGGTACAGCCCAGCTTCATATGGGTCTTGTGATTAAAGGCAACCTTGCCAAATGAACCGCCTTTGTACTCATAACTATCCTGGGCAGCGGCAAAAGCAGATCCGGCAAAGGCAACAACAGCAAACATCGCAATAATAGCTTTTTTCATCCTTAAAACCTCCTTTTATTGTGTATACAAATGCTAAAAACTAAATCATAACGGATAAAACAAGTCAAGGATTAGAAGAAAGAATTATTTTTTGTGACAATCTTTACAGCCTTGCGGACCTTTTTTCATATCTTTGTGGCACTTGACGCAAAGCTTATCGTGGGCAACAGCCTTGTTTATATCAATCTTCTTTATGCCACCTTCATGACACTTGGTACAGCCCAGCTTTGTATGAGCCTTGTGAGGAAAGGCAACCTTGCCGAATGAGCCACCTTTGTACTCATAGCTGTCTTTTGCAGCAGCAAAAGCTGAACCGGCAAAAGCAACAACAACCAACATTGCAATAAAAGCTTTTTTCATAGTTACGGTCTCCTTTTAATTGTGTAAACAGCTCTAAAAAATAAAACATATCAGCTTAAATATGTAAAGCATTAAGCATACCAAATTAAGAATCAGGAATATTTCAAGGCTTTTCTGCCTATATCTTTACGATACTGCAGACCACGCCAGGATATCTTCTCAACCCCGAGATAAGCCCTTTTAATAGCTTCCGCTACTCCATTACCCAATCCTGTAACACCTAAAACTCGACCACCGGCTGTAACAATATGACCATCCTGTTCAACTGTGCCTGCATGAAATACCGTTACCCCATCAAGTTCAGAGGCTGCCTCAATTCCGGCAATAACATCTCCTTTGGGGTAATCCCCGGGATAACCTTCAGCAGCCATAACAACACAGACCGCTGCCTGTTCATTCCACTCTATTTTTTGACCGGACAGGTCTTTATCAGCAACAGCAATCAGCAGAGGCACCAGATCGGATTTCATCCTCATCAACAGAGGCTGACATTCAGGATCTCCAAAACGGGCGTTAAATTCCAGAGTCTTGACCTCGCCATCCTTAATCATCAGACCGGCATACAAAATTCCCTGATAAGGGTAGCCTTCTGCAGCCATTCCGTCAACCGCACGCTGTACAACCTGTTCCATAGCCTTCTGATGCACCTCAGGGGTTACCACCGGAGCAGGTGAATAAGCCCCCATCCCACCGGTATTTGGCCCCTGATCATTATCAAATATGGCTTTATGATCCTGGGCTGAAGCCAGAGGAATTACGATCCTGCCATCAGTAATTGCCAGGAAAGAAGCCTCTTCGCCGGTAAGAAACTCCTCAATAACAACACGGGAGCCTGCATCGCCAAAGGCATTTCCGGATAACATCTCTCTAACAGCCGAAACCGCTTCTTTTTCGGTCTGTGCAATTATAACCCCTTTTCCAGCGGCAAGACCATCCGCCTTGACCACAATCGGGGCACCAGTCTGTTTAATAAAAGCTTCCGCTTCACTGATTTCTGTAAATACTCCATAAGCAGCCGTGGGGATATTATATTTTTTCATCAGGTCTTTGGAAAAGGCCTTGCTTGCCTCTATACGGGCTGCAAAACGGCTGGGACCGAATATTCTGACGCCATATTCACGGAACAGATCGACTATACCCAGAGAAAGCGGAAGCTCTGGCCCCACTACAACCAGATCAATTTCTTCGGATTTGGCAAATCCCAGGAGTTTATCAATCTCTTCAACCTTTATAGGGATATTTACAGCAATCTGTGCAGTGCCTGGATTGCCAGGCGCACAAAAAATCTGAGCAACCAGAGGGGACTGGGCTATCTTCCAGACCAGGGCATGTTCTCTACCACCGCCACCTATAACCAGAACTTTCATTTCAAACCCCTTATTTCAGAAGCAGCTAAAGGCTAGTGCCTGAAATGACGCATATTGGTAAAGACCATCGCCATCCCGTGCTCATTGGCCGCCTGAATCACCTCTTCATCCCTCACACTTCCACCAGGCTGAATGATGGCAGTAACCCCGGCATCTGCCGCAGCATCAACTCCATCTCTAAAAGGGAAAAATGCGTCAGAGGCAAGAACAGTTCCCTTAATCGGCAGTAACGCCTTCTGAACAGCGATCTTGGATGAATCAACCCGAGACATCTGGCCTGCTCCAATACCTACAGTCTGATCCTTGCTTGTAAATACAATGGCATTGGATTTTACCCGCTTGCAGACACGCCAGGCGAAATCAAGAGCGGCAAGCTCATATTCAGA
Organism: uncultured Geobacter sp.; assembly: GCA_964655435.1. Taxonomy (GTDB): domain Bacteria; phylum Desulfobacterota; class Desulfuromonadia; order Geobacterales; family Pseudopelobacteraceae; genus Trichlorobacter. The sequence continues at coordinate 122,066 of CAZZMP010000003.1, read as the reverse complement.
TGGCTGACGTTGAGTTACCACCCTGCAATCGCTTGCCTGAACCATGCCGAGATCACGACCCTGCAGAAGGAGACCCCCAACTACACGCTTCATGTCATAGCCGGTCTGCTTGTGTCCGGCAAGAAGCGGAACCTGCATAACACGTACATTCTTTTTGGCTGTAAATATGGCAAGAGCCTCTTCATCATAGCCAGGGGCAATAACAGCTTCAAGGAAGGTTGAAGTAAGTTCACGAGCAGCATCAGCATTTACAATCCGGTTAAATCCGACAATACCACCAAATGCCGAAACAGGGTCGCATTCTCTGGCCTTAAGATAGGCTGTAAGAGGAGAATCACCCAAAGCAACTCCGCATGGATTTGTATGTTTTATGATTACTGCCGCAGGTTTATCAGTAAACTCTTTTACAGTTTCAATCGCAGCATCAAGGTCAATTATATTGTTAAAGGAAAGCTCTTTACCCTGCAGCTGTACAGCATTTGATACTGATGGTTCGCTGAAACCGCTTTCAACATAGAAAGCCGCAGACTGATGCGGGTTTTCACCATAACGCAGATCCTGCGCCTTCTTGACCTGAATAGTAAAGGTCTGAGGAAATTCAACCGGCGCATCCTCCAGACGGGCTCCAAGCCAGTTTGAAATAGCGCCATCATATGCTGCTGTATGCTGATAAACTTTGACCGCAAGACGGAAGTTTGTCTTCTCTGAGACAGCGCCGGAATTGGCTGCCATCTCATCCAGCACAACGGCATAATCCGCAGAATCAACCAGAACTGTCACATCGCGGTTATTCTTTGCAGCCGAACGGAGCATAGTCGGACCGCCGATATCAATATTCTCGATAGCATCCTCAAGTGTGCAGTCAGGCTTTGCAACTGTAGCCTCAAACGGATAGAGATTTACAACCACCATATCAATCGGCTCAATCCCGTGTTCCTTCATTTTTGCCTGATGCTCAGGGTTTGATCTAATACCCAGAAGTCCGCCATGAACTTTTGGATGCAACGTCTTTACACGTCCATCCAGCATTTCAGGAAAACCTGTAAACTCAGATACATCCTTTACAGTCAGACCTGCCTCGCGCAAAAGTTTTGCAGTGCCTCCGGTAGAGAGGATCTCTACTTCGTACCCTGCAAGCGACTTTGAAAACTCAACAACACCTGTCTTGTCAGAAACACTGATAAGCGCCCGTGTAATCCTGGCCATGGCAACACCCCGTTCGTATTAAGTTAGAATCTGATTGAATTTATCTTGGTGGATGTTTTTTTTAGCACGCCAAACAGGCAGCTGCCAAGAGGTTTTGCTGCATCAAAGCGTATACAATAAAAACAACGTCCTTAAAGATTCTGCCAACAAAAGGCTCTCATCCAAAATTCCGGATGAGAGCCTCTGTTCATTAAGTGAATATTAATCTACAGACCAAGCTGCTTAAAGAAGTCGTTTCCTTTGTCATCAACAAGGATAAATGCAGGGAAATTCTCCACATCAATCTTCCAGACAGCTTCCATCCCCAGTTCAGGGAAGTCAATGCACTCAACCTTCTTGATATTCTCATCAGCCAGCAGCGCAGCAGGGCCACCAATAGAACCGAGGTAGAAACCACCGTATTTCTTGCAGGCATCTGTAACCTGTTGTGAACGGTTCCCTTTTGCTATCATAATCATGGAACCACCCTTGCTCTGGAGCAGATCCACATATGAGTCCATCCGTCCTGCAGTTGTCGGACCGAATGAGCCTGATGGTCTTCCTGGAGGTGTTTTTGCAGGGCCTGCATAGTAGATTGGATATTTGGTAAGATATTCCGGAATTGGTTTGCCACTGTCAAGTATCTCCTTGAACTTGGCATGTGCAATATCACGACCCACAACAATGGTGCCGGTCAGACGAAGTGCATCTCCCACCTTAAGCTTAGAAAGTTCCTTAAGGGTTTCTGCCAGAGGCTTGGAGAGGTCAATCTTGTGGCCATCATTAGGAACATTCATACGGTACTCTTCTGGCAACAGACGGCCTGGATCACGATCCAGCTGCTCAAGGAAGATACCATCGCGGGTAATCTTGGCCTTCAGGTTACGGTCTGCAGAGCAGGAAACTGCCATGCCGACAGGACATGATGCGCCATGTCGTGGCAGACGGATTATACGGACATCATGTGCAAAGTATTTACCGCCAAACTGTGCGCCAATGCCGGTCTTCTGTGCCTCAACAAGCATCTTGTTTTCAAGCTCAACATCCCTGAATGCCCTGCCATGCTCATTCCCTGTTGTAGGCAGTTCATCGTAATAACGGGTTGTTGCAAGCTTGACTGTCTTCATACAGGCATCAGCTGAAGTTCCACCTATTGCAAAGGCGATATGGTAAGGAGGACAGGCTGCGGTGCCCAGATATTTCATCTTTTCTACCAGAAACTTCTCCAACTTTTCAGGAGTAAGGAGAGCCTTTGTCTCCTGATAGAACATACTCTTGTTGGCTGAACCGCCACCTTTGGCTACAAAGAGAAATTTATAATAATCTCCATCGGTTGCCATTATATCAATCTGAGCCGGCAGGTTGGTGCCGGTATTTATCTCTTTGTACATATCAAGGGCTACGGTCTGAGAATAACGAAGATTTTCCTCAGTATAGGTCTTGTAAACCCCTTTGGAGATATATTCCTCATCATTTACACCTGTCCAGATCTGCTGGCCTTTTTTGGCAACAACAGTAGCTGTGCCGGTATCCTGACAGAAAGGAAGCTCAAACTTGGCTGAAACCATAGCGTTACGAAGGAACGCAAGGGCAACCCCCTTATCGTTTGGAGATGCCTCAGGGTCAGCAAGAATCTTTGCAACCTGCTCGTTATGACTTGGGCGAAGCAGGAATGAAAGCTCTTTCATGGCCTGATTTGTCAACACGGTTAGCGCCTCAGGGTCAACCTTTATAACATCCTTCCCCTCAAACTTGACAACAGACACATACTTTTCTGAACCTTCAAGCTTGTAGTAAACGGTTTCATCCTTGCCAAGCGGGAATGGCTCCTGATAAACGAACGGCTTCTCAGACATTTGGAAAACTCCTTTCGTAATGAAGGTTCGGAACAGCGTCCGATAGTGTATACATAATCTTTGGCATAGTATTCAAAAGAGTCTGTTTTGTCGAGTGATAAGTTATCATTTTAGTACAGGCTGTTTATAAAAATTCAAATCAGTCAATTGCCGGTTAAAACCGCCAGCAGATCCGCATCATTGCCACTTATCTGCGGGGTCTGCTCATTGCCGGTCAGCCGGCGAGCCATGTACGGCACCTGCTCTGCAAAAGTAGTGGGGGTAAAAAAACTGGTAACTATACCGGCTAAAATTTTCATGGTTAAACTTTTTTAAAATTTGCTTCTACCCCCTCACCCCTGCCCCTCTCCCTCAAGGGCGAGGGGTTACACCTTTTCCTTCTCCCTCGAGGGAGAAGGTGGCCGAAGGCCGGATGAGGGGGACAGCACCAGCAGATGATTACAGAGAGCTGTATCAAAGAAGAGTTTCACTGCAGGCATCAAATACCAGACTATGGAGTACCGTTGATGGGAATGCACCGGTTTTAATCCCTACGTCTCCCTGATAAAGCCGGTTAAAAAACTCTTTCAGCTCTCTGACAGGGTATTTTTTTGCCTGGGCGAGCAGTTCAGGCAAAAAATAAGGAGAGATCTTAAGCTGTTTACCTATTTCAGAGGCCACTATCTTTTGATCCAGCAGTTCTCTAATCCGCCAGATACGACGGAAATGGCTGGCAAGGGCTCCAATAATCATTATCGGTTCCTCGCCGTTTTGCAGCATTGACTGGAGTGTAGCAATGGCTTTTGCCAGCTCTTTATCTCCGATAAAACGGGCAAGTTCAAAGGCGGTAAAGTTCTTGCTCTGGCTTACAATGGTCTTAATATCATTGATATCTATTAACTGACGTTTGCCAATGTAAATAGCAGCCTTTTCAATTTGTGAGACAAGCTCCTGAAGATTGTTGCCAACCATGAAAGCAAGCAGTTCCGCTCCGGCAGGATCAATCTTTTTACCATGCAGGGAGGCTTCATTGTTTATAAACGGTGATAGTTTGTTGTCGTACAGCTTTTTAAATTCGAGGGCGCCTGGCTGTTTTTTTAGTTCCGCAAAGAACTTCCGTCGCATATCCGGTTTTGCAGCTATAAATATCAGACAGGTTTCAGGAGAGGGGTTTAAAAGATACGGCATCAAGCCTTCCTGGGTTGCCACCGGCAGCTTGTCAACCTGTTTTACCAGTACAACCCTGCGTTCGCTGAACATCGGAAGGGTCTGTGATGTATCAAGTATCTCGGTTCCCTTGCAATCAGACCCATAGTAGATGTTAAGGTTAAAGTCCTTCATGGTTGGATCAACAGCCTTTTCCATTAAGCGGCGTCCGGCTCTCTCCGCAAGAAACGGCTCTTCACCATAAAAGAAATAGACCGGCAGGAAAGCACCGGTCTTTATCTGTTTTTCAAATTCCTGTTCTGTCATCAGTACTGTTGCTCAATCTTCCAGATTAGCTGCTGCGCCAGTTTGCGGCTTGCAGCGGCAAGAGCCGCATCCTCGCTGCTACGCTGAAGCTCAACAGTGGTAGCCACCGGATAATCCTGCCAGGCAGAAATACTCCCTTTCCAAAGCGGCTTGGCCTCTTTCGGCTCGTCTCTTCTTCGGACTGTTATATCGGCAGAGATAGTCAGACGGTATTCTTTTGCTGTGTCTGTTGCAGAGTAACTGACAACTCCTGCGCCATAGCCGGTAAGAGTTCCTTCAAGGATCAGATCCCCATCTTCGGGCGAGGCAGCTGGCAGGATGTTACGCTGTTCTGCAAACTGGTCAAATACAGCCCGTTTAAGTGCAACAGATGCATTGGCATAGACGGTTGCATTCTTGAAGTAAGGCACCCAGACTTTCTGATCCGCTTTAAGACGTGTCGCTGTATCCGCAGTAAAGTGGTAGCCACAGGCCGGCAGAAGGAGAAGCAGGATCAGAAACAGAATAACAGGTTGGTATTTTGTAAGTTTATCCGACAACGATGTTCACCAGCTTTCCGGGGACATAGATAACCTTGCGGATCTGTTTTCCATCAGTAAATACCTTTATCTTGTCATCCGACATTGCAAGGTTCTTAACAGCCTCCTCATCAATTCCGGCAGGCACGGAAAGTTTTGAACGAAGCTTTCCGTTTACCTGAACAACAATCAGCAGCTCTTCATCAACTACCGCCCCGGCATCAAACAAAGGCCAGGGGGTAGCAGAAAGCTGGGTTTTATGCCCGAGAGACTGCCAGAGTTCTTCAGTGACATGAGGAACAAACGGCGCCAGCATGATAACAACTGTTTCCAGAGCCTCTTTCATTACTGAAGCCCCTTGTGGCGTAGAGAGACGCGCACCCTGAAGGCTGTTCATAAGCTCCATAACCGCTGCAATGGCGGTATTGAAATGGAACCTCTCATCAATATCCTCTGTCACCTTTTTAAGGGTCTTGTGTACTGCGCGGCGCAATGAGCGTTCTTCATCGGTAAGCGCAGGAATATCGAGAGCAGGCGCCTTGATTACTGCTTCAAGATGTTCATGCAAAAGCTTCCAGACACGGTTAATAAAACGGAAGCAACCATCAACACCCTGTTCATTCCAGTCCAGATCCTTTTCAGGAGGCGCGGCAAAGAGCGAAAAGAGACGGGCAGTATCTGCGCCATAGCGCTTTATCAGGGCATCAGGGTCAACTACATTCCCTTTTGACTTGCTCATCTTTGCCCCGTCCTTGATAACCATCCCCTGTGTAAGCAAGTTGGTAAACGGCTCATCAACATCAACGTAACCCAAATCTCTCATCACCTTTGTAAAGAAACGGGCATAAAGGAGATGAAGCACAGCATGTTCTATTCCTCCGATATACTGGTCAACAGACATCCAGTAACCGGCTTTCTCCTTGTCCAGCATTCCCCCTTCAAAATCAGGCGAGCAGTAACGGAGAAAATACCATGATGACTCCACAAAAGTATCCATGGTGTCTGTTTCACGGCAGGCAGGTTTACCACAGATAGGACAATCAACCTTGTAGAAGCTCTCAAGGGTTGCAAGCGGAGAGCCGCCTTCACCTGTGAATTTGACATCCTTTGGCAGCACAACCGGAAGATCCTTGTCAGGCACAGGAACCGTTCCGCAGGAATCACAATAGATTATAGGGATAGGAGAACCCCAGTACCTCTGACGGGAAACCCCCCAGTCTCTCAAACGGAAGTTTACCGTCTTTTTCCCTTTGCCTTCTTTTTCCAGCCAGACTGCAATAGCCTCTTTGGATGCTTCACTTTTCTGTCCGTCAAACTGACCGGAGTTGGTCATTACCCCGGGTTCGGTGTAGGCTGCAGCCATTTTTGCAGGATCAAGCTGTTCATTTTCCGGCTGAATTACTACAACCAGCGGTAACTCATACTTTCTTGCAAACTCAAAATCCCGCTGATCATGCGTCGGAACAGCCATTACAGCTCCTGTTCCGTACTCCACAAGCACAAAGTTGGCCAGATATACCGGCATCTTTTGTCCTGTTGCAGGGTTCAGACAGTATGAACCGGTAAATACCCCCTCTTTTTCAAGGTCATCAGCTGTCCGCATTATTCGATCGGTCTTCTTTACCTTATCTATGAATGCCTCAACCTCGGCACGCCTGTCAGGAGTGGTAAGTTCGAGCGCTCTGGGATGTTCAGGAGCCAGCGACATGAAGGTTGCCCCGAAAAGGGTATCCTGACGGGTGGTAAAGACCCTGACAGGTTCTCCGCCGGTCTCAAGTGGAAAATCGATCTCACAGCCGATACTCTTGCCTATCCAGTTGCGCTGCATTATCAGAACACGTTCAGGCCAACCCGGAAGCTTGTTGGTAAAATCAAGCAGTTCTTCTGCATAATCAGTTATCTTGAAGAACCACTGTTCCAGCTCCTTCTGCACTACCTCAGTATCACAGCGCCAGCAGCCGCCATCTTCAACCTGCTCATTGGCAAGAACTGTCTCACAGGATGGACACCAGTTGACAAAGGACTGTTTCTTGTATGCAATCCCTTTTTTAAACATTTCAACAAACAGTTTCTGTTCCCAGCGGTAGTATGAAACATCGCAGGTGGCAAGCTCACGATCCCAGTCATATGAAAGTCCCATCTGCTTTAACTGTTCCCTCATATAAGCTATATTTTCGTAAGTCCAGACAGCCGGGTGGCTCTTGTTCTTGATAGCTGCATTCTCCGCCGGCATCCCGAAGGCATCCCAGCCCATCGGATGCAGGACATTAAAACCACGCATCCGTTTGAATCTGCCAACTACATCACCTATAGAATAGTTACGGACATGCCCCATATGGATACGGCCTGAGGGATATGGAAACATCTCAAGCAGGTAGTATTTTTGTCTGGCCGGATCCTCTGTTACTTTGAATGTCTTTTGATCCTGCCATACTTTTTGCCATCTTGCCTCAATCTCTGATGGTACATATTTATGTTCTGCTGACATCGTTTGCTCCTCTTTATTATAGTTTCATCTATTATCTTCAAAACCGCCGATTTCAAGAATCGCCTGAGAGATTCCTGGCAAGGCTACTATACGATCAACGCAGCCTGTTGCAACAGCCTCTCTCGGCATACCATAAACAACAGCGGTATGCTCTGACTCTGCAAGAACCTTTCCGCCTCTTTTTTTAACCTCGACTATCCCCTTGCTCCCGTCATTGCCCATACCTGTCAAGACAACCGCCAGCATCCTGCTGCCGTAAACAGATGCAGATGATTTAAAGAGGGCATCAGCAGAAGGCAGATAACGATCTTCTGAACCAGCTTTTTTAACTTTAATCTTTATATCTTTACCGGATTTTTCCAGAACCATATTAAAACCGCCTGGAGCAATAAATGCAATACCAGGCTCCACCAGGTCGCCATCAGAAGCCTCTCTTACCGTAAAAGGTGATGTCCGGTTGAGACGCTCTGCAAATGCCGTGGTAAATCCGGCTGGCATATGTTGAGCAACCAGGATAGCAAATGGATAGTTTTTTTCAAAAGAAGTAAAGATACTCTGCATTGCAGGCGGACCTCCTGTTGAAGCCGCTATTGCCACCAGCTCAACAGGTTTATGCTTAACAGATTCAGACTCTTTATCTTTTTTGTCTTCATCCAGCACACAATCTAAGGAACCGGAATTTTTCTTGATAAGGTTCAGCATTACCTGCTTCACCTTCCAATGCAAATCATGCTCAATGCCTTTTAATTCGAGCGGATCACCCTGCTGGGGTTTCCCTACAAAATCAAGAGCCCCCATCTCCAGAGCCTTGAAAACCTTATCTGCATCAGAGAGGGCGCTTATAACAAGAACAGGCAGGTTAAAACGGTTTGTCAATATCCGTAAAAGCGTAAAACCATTCATACGTGGCATTTCAAGATCCAGGGTAACAAGATCCGGTTTCAGAGAAATGACCTGCCTGATACCATCTTCACCATCAACCGCATAACCAGGCACTTCAACACCTGGAATAGCCTCAAGCATCTTGCTGATACTGCGACGGCTGTAGGCGGAATCATCAACCACCAGTATCCTGAACGGTTTCACAAAGACACCCCTGCAGATGAAGGTTTCTGGTAGACCATATCATTCTTAAAATGACGCAAGGTAAAGAGTGTAGTGATATTCATGAGTGATTCCGAATGTCCAAGCAACAGATAACCGGAACCTTTCAACATCTGATAGAAAGACTCAACCACCTTTTTCTTTACAGCATGGTCAAAGTATATAATCACATTACGACAAAAGATCAGATCAAAACTTCCCAGCATCCTCATCCTTGTACTGTCCAGCAGATTCAGATGGTTTACGGTTACAAGCTTTCTTACGCTGTCAGATATTCGATAACCGCCCTCAGGCTGTTTTTCAAAATATTTATTCCTGAAATATTCGCTGGTTGATCGGAAAGCAGACTCCCCGTAAACGCCCCGCCTCGCATACTGCAAAACCCGCTGGCTGATATCGGTACCTGTTATTTCAATTGTCCATCCCTTAAGAAAGTCCATCTCCATAAAAAGCATGGCTATGGTGTAAGGTTCTTCACCGGTTGAGCAACCTGCGCTCCAGATCCTTATTGTCCTGTTATCAAGGCTGCCAGCGTTTCTCTTTTTTGATTCGCATATCTCCGGGATAATTTCATCACTAAATGCCTTAAGCTGATATTCCTCACGAAAGAAATAGGTCTCGTTCGTTGTAAGAAGATCCATCAGCCCTTCAAGTTCCTGATCCCTTTTACGATTAAAACGTAGAAACTGGTAATATTCCTGAAATGATTTGATCTGATTTGCAGCAAGGCGCTGCATAAGGCGTTTTTCCAACAGATATGATTTTTGATCATCAAACCAGAGGCCACAATGGGTGTAGACAAGATCGCGCAGAAGACGGAACTCCTCTTCGGACATCTGTATCCTGACTTCAAAAGGAGACATTATGGATTCCTGAGCAGAAGCGACCTGATTTCAGCTTTAACCAGATCATAATCTTCATATTCAAGTGTCTCTTTTAATAATGAAATCCTCTGTTCCGGTTCCAAGCGGTCTGTGGCCTTTACAGCTGTCAATCTGACATCCCAGTCCGGATGGCAGAGAATGTGGCTGAACCAGGGAAGCAACAGGGAATAATCATGCCGATGCAAAAGCCTGATAGCACCTTTTAGAACATCTCCGTTATGATTTCCAAGATCCTCTGAAATTGGAACAAGGCATTCATGAGTCCCCAACAGATCACAGGCATCGATACAAGCCAGTTGAAGAATTTCACTGCCGGTTGACCATGATTCCAAAATTTCAGGAAGACTATCATTACCAGCAAGTTTAACCAGAGTGCGCAAAGCTGTAGCCTGCACCCATGGATCTTCATCCTTTATAAGCAGACGTAAAGGAGGTATAGCCTCAGCATCATTGCAAACCGAAAGTGCCTCAGCAGCAGAGATCCTGACATCGGCATCCTCATCCATAAGAGCAGGAAGAAGACAGTGACAACTCCTATTATCCTTTATCTCTCCGGCAGCACGGCAGGCAGCCTCTCTGACTATCGGTTCCTCATCCTTTAATAGAATTGCAATGGCATCAACATTTTGAATAGAAGAGAATATACTAGCTGCTTCTTTCCTCTTTTCCGGTTCCAGGGATAAAGCCAGTTTTTCTGCAGCTGTGTTAATCATCGCTGAATATCTTGCGCTGTAAGGATTCAAGGCTTTGATGGCGGCGCAACGAACTGTTGCATCTTCATCAAAAAGCAGCTTTATAAGTAGTGGTGGGAAAACAGCCTCATCATATCCGGCCGCCTCAACAGCAGCAGCTCTTACTATTGGCGAGGCATCGTCAAATGCCTGCGATATGGCCACAGTGCATCTCGATTCCTTAAGAGTTCCCATAAATCTGCAGAGAGCCGCTCGTGTTTCATCAGAATCCAGAATATTCCAGGAGTCAATAGCAACTGTTACGACATCTTTACCCAAAGATTTAAGGACACGGCTCGCGGCTGGAGCAAGCCGTTCATCTGACAAAAGCTTAAACAAGGCAACCGATCCCCTTGAATCGGCTATTACTCCCAATAGATTTACTATTGCTTCGTTAAGGAGAAGATCATCTGCTGAAACTGAAGATGTCAGGCGTTCAAGCATCCCATAATCATTGAATTTACGTAATCTACGACCTGCTTCTTGCTGTTCGGCAGGTTCAAGCCGTTTAAGAACTTGTGAAAGCGAGCTGATTGCCGCCTGACTCAGACTTGGAAGCTGAGAGAAAAGTCCTTCAACAAGAAGATCAACCGCATCCAGATCAGCGCCAATCTTTCCAAGACATTCGTACACCGCACGACGCAGCATTTCATGTCCTGCAAGTTGTCTGATTACGGGAGGCAATGGTCCTGCTACCCCAATCCTTCCCAGAGCAGCAAGCACGTTAAATTGGAAAAAAGGGTCTTCAGCCGATTCAAGCCGGTCAATCAAAACAGAGACAGCAGCTTTATCTCCAACAGCCCCTAGGCCTTCTGCAGCGGCTGACGCGACATTAACATCCTTATCAGAAAGCGCCCGAACAAGTCCTGCAAGCGCCTCTTCCCCCGATATGGTGCCAAGTATATCAACTATCTGCTTTCGCAGATCGTGATCATCATCATCCAGATAACGTAGCAAGAGATTAACCGATTTTTTATCAAGCCTGCTTAACAGTTCAATTGCGGCATTTCTTAGCCCCGCATTGTCCTCATCACGCAAAAGTTCGATTAGATGGAGCAGATCTTCATCTGCTGATATTTCTGACAGCAAAATTTCAACTGCCTTCTTCCGTACACGCCAGCTTGCATCTCCAAGGGCAGCAAAGAGTATATTACGGCTTTCTTTCAAAGGGAGACCAGACTGTTTCTGAACTATTCCGTAACGCGCCTCTTCATTCTTTTCATCTGACAGAGGATAAATATCAGAGTTCGTCATCAGCCCCCCCTTGGCGGTCAGACAGTCCAGGATATCGCTCTGTTGCAACAAACAGCGCATCAATATCAATAAGAAGACAGATCTGGTCATTAACCATGGTTACAGCAATCAGATATTCGGCAACCAGCTCGTCAAGCATCTCTGGTGGCTGCAAAAGAGCGGAGACAGGAACTGTGACAACTTCATCCAGCTCATCAACATCAAGAGCCACAAGACGTCCAGCCACAGAGAGTATGATAAGCTTCCCCTGCGTAGCTGTTCTTGGAGGCAGCCCAAAACGGGCACGAAGGTTCAACACCGGTATCACTTGGCCACGGAGGTTGATCATCCCTTCAAGGCCGGAGCTTTGCAAAGGAAGTCCTGTAACCTTTTGCGGGGTGACTATCTCCCTTATCCGCATAAGATCAACTGCAAAGAGATTATCTCCAAGATGAAAACCGGCCAGCTGCAGCTCTTTTATCCCGGTAACCATCTTAATAAACCTCACCCAGTGAAGTATCAACAACCCTAGATATATCCAGCAGAATAATCATCCGTTTTCCGGTTCTGCCAATCCCTGAAACAAACTCACGGGCAACCCCTTCAAGAATGGCTGGCACCCCTTCACGCAGATCCATTGGTAATTTGACAACATCAGTCACTCGATCAACCCTTAAACCATGAAGACCATCAGCATAACGTACAATAATTATCCGTTCCTGAACTTTGTCGAATCCGGATGAGATGCCAAAACGCCTTCTCATATTAAACACAGGGACTATAACTCCCCTAAGGGAAATAACCCCTTCAATAAAGGAAGGGGTGCGAGGAACGTCAGTTAACTCACGGAGTTTGATTATCTCTTTAATCTCCATGATGTTTACGCCATATTCCTCATTAGCTAGGTTGAAACAGAGGAACTCTTCTAAAAACATTACCGGAGAATCTGAAGAGATCACCTCTTTATCCGGTTCAGAAGAAGCGATATTATCGGACGCCAAACGATCATGCTCTCTACCTGCAAGAACAAGAGACAATGGATCAAATGGGACAGCATGTTCTGGCGTTTTTTGGGAAACAGATTTAAGAAAGGAATCAGCCGGAGGTTCCGGCTTAAAGAGGTCATCCGCTACCTGAAGAGGTTCAGGCAACAAAGGCTCAATCTGATCTGAAAACAACTCCCCATCCTGATTAGAATATCCCTCTTCAGGAACCAGAGCCTCTTGAATTTTAGCCTTGTTACGGATCTTGGCCAGTTCCATCAGAGTGTCACCTCATCACAAACTTCCTCTATGATGGAAGCATCAATAATCGCAGAATCAGAACCATATGCAACCAGAAGGGCATTTGTAGCCACTGTGTTAATCTTGCGCGGCACACCGGAAGACAATTCATAAATTGCCTGAACTGCATCAGGTGTAAACAGCCCCGAAACCCCTCCGGCAGTTAAAATCCTGAAATCAAGATACTCCATGGTCTCCTCAAGCGATAGTGGATTGAGGTGAAAATGCATTGATATCCTCTGCCTCAGTGGTTCCATTGGCTGATATCGCAGAAGATTACGCAGCTCCGGCTGACCCATAATCAGAACGCTTATAAGGTTTTGCTGATCCAGCTGATAGTTTGTAAGCAGCCTGATCTCGTCAAACAGTTCAATATCATGAATGGTCTGCGCCTCATCAACTACAAGCACCGGACAGATGCCAGACTTGTAAAGTTCATATAAAGTTCCGGTAATCTGGATTAACAGATCATCCTTGGTTTTCGCAGGTTCGGTGATATCAAATCCGAAAGCGATAGTTCTGAGAAATTCCAGCGCAGACATCCGTGGATTAAAGACAAGCACAAAACGGTAATTCGAACCGCAACGATCCATCAAGGCGCGGGAGATGGTTGTCTTTCCACAACCGACATCACCTGTTAATAGAGCTATATCTCTCTCTTCAACAACATATTCAAGCCTTGCCAACGCCTCTTCATGTCCCTTGGAAAGAAAGAGAAAACGTGGATCTGGAGTTTTACCGAAAGGCTTTTCTTTTAATCCAAAAAACTCCTTGTACACCCTATCCCCCTCCGGCACGCATGGTTTCGGAGATTATACCACCGGCATCCAGAACCAGAATTGTGCGTTGATCACCAAGATCTGCAGCTCCGGATATCCCTTTAAGTGATTTAAAGGCGGAACCAAGGGGTTTTATTACTATATCCTGCTGTCCAAGAAGATCGTCCACCACGATACCCAGTCGCTTCTCAGCCGCACCTACCACCACCACATACTGTTCTGAAGGAGGATTGCCGATACGTTCTATATTAAAGAGACGTTCAAGCCTTAAAAGAGGAAGAGTCTGCTCCCTAAGGCTTATCACCTCTTTTCCCTCAACTGTTTTTATATCGGAAGGGGAGAGAAGAATAGATTCAATAACGGATGTTATAGAGATGGCATATATGCGACCTGCACAAAATATGATGAGAGCCTTTATGATTGCCAGAGTTATAGGAAGTATGATGGTAAAACGAGAACCCTGCCCGAGTTTTGTTTCAATATCAACCATGCCTGATACTGCAGCAATATTGTTGCGGACAACATCCATCCCAACACCACGGCCAGAGATATCTGTAATTTTTTCTGCTGTTGAAAAACCTGGCAGGAAGATCAGATCCAGTATATCCCTCTCAGACATTGTGGCGACATCTGTTATCAAGCCTTTGGAAACAGCCTTTTGCTTGATCTTCTCAATATCAATTCCACCTCCGTCATCCTCCACCTCAATCACAACATGATTCCCCTTTTGATATGAGGAAAGACGAAGCGTACCACGCTCATTTTTACCGGCTGCCAGACGTTTTTCAGGAGACTCAATACCGTGATCTATGGCGTTACGGATAATATGCATAAGAGGATCCGCAATACTCTCAACTATCAGTTTATCAAGTTCCGTGTCGGAGCCAAACAATTTAAGTTCGATATCCTTTCCCTGCTCCCTAGATATCTTACGGATTATTCTGGACATCTTTTCGTACAGTTGTCCAACAGGAATCATCCGTATATCCATGACCCCCTTTTGAAGATCCGCAAGACGCCGTTCAAGTTCCTTCGCCGCCTTTCCCAAATCAATAGCCATAAGGGAAAACTTGTCAGCCCTCATCCTGTTGGCAATAGAGGAAATAGAGGAGTGGGCAAGCACCAGTTCACCCACTATATTCATAAGCTCATCCAGTTTACCTATATCAACCCGAACAGTTGAGCTCATGCTCCTGGCAGAAACGGATTCATCCTGGATTGCTGCTTTGGGTGATAACAAAGGTTTATGGCTTGTTGAGTCAACTGGAAATTCAGCTGCAACGTCTGAAGGCGCATCTGCCTCTTTATGGTCTGCAGCTTTATTGGAGTGGTTCGATGACAAGGCGGCCGGGGTAATGGAAACCCCCTTATCTTTCAAGAGCGATGACAGTTCCTCTTCTGTCTTTTCTGTGCCAAGCAGCAGATCAAAATCAATATGAGTCTCAATCTGATCACCAACAGTCGGAAGAGTGCTGATAACCTCGCCTGCTATTTTGAGAACCTCAGTTAGTTCGGCAAGTCCTGTATCAAAAGTGAGCAGTTCAAAAGATGCGTGGATAATAAAAATACTACGCCCTTTTGTGAAGTTTTCTTTCAGACGATGTTCTTCATACTCGGTCAGGGCTCCGGTCAATGTATCAGGCAGTCCAAGTTGTTCAATGATTGAAGATTCAGAATCGTTTTTTACCGGGTTAAGGCAGGCAGAGATCACTGAGGAATATGCGATTGCCTCATCTTTGTGCTGTTCAAGCGTGCCTTCAGAGCAGGCGCGTAAAAGTGTGGCCAACAGTTCAGCTGAAGAAAAGAGTATCTTGATTACAGCATCTGAAAGCCCAACCTTTCCCATTCTGAGCGAGTCAAGGAGATTTTCAGCATTATGAGCCACTTCAGAGATTATGTTAAAACCAAACATCCCTGCCAGCCCTTTAAGTGAATGAGCACCCCTGAAAATGGCATTCAGCAGATCAGGGTCTGTTTCTCCATTTTTAAACATATCGGCAAGATCGGAAAGCTGAGTGTTAAGCTCATCAACAATCTCTTCAGCTTCCGCAAGAAAATCCCTTACGACATTGGGAGATATGGAAGATGAACCGCTCATATAAACCTTTTGACAAGCTCTAGAAGTTTTTCAGGTTGGAACGGCTTTACAAGATATTCATTGGCTCCCAGGGAAATAGCTTTTTCAATATCTTTATGACTACCTTCGGTAGATATGACAATAACAGGAAGCACCTCATAAACCTGATTGTTTCGAAGAAAACTGAGCAGTTCCAATCCGTTTATATCAGGCATATTTATGTCTGTAAGTACAAGATCCACCTCTTCACGAGGAAGTATCCTTAATGCTTCAAAACCGTTTGTTGCCTGTACAATCCTTATGTTTCCAAGGGATTCAAGGGTTGCAACCAGAAGAGATCTCATCGCTGTTGAATCATCAACTATTAGAATGGTAAACAACTTCACAATACAGAATCCTCCAAAAACTCAATAAAGTACAATAATAAAATCAATATGTTATATTAAGCTCATCTTTAAGGTTATGCATAAGAGAAGTAAAAAGTTCACCATCAATATCCCCACGCCTAGGTTTATTAAAAAACCTGTAACCCATCTTTTCAACCTCCTGTTCTGCCTCATCAAAATTAAAATCAGAAACAGCATAAACCTTCAGATTGCTGAATTTTTTATGAAGAAAACGGATCAGATCAAGCCCTCCCAGGACACCGGCGCCATCCTTTTTAGGGATTATGAGATCTACAATAAACAGAGGGGTTGAATCGGGTTTGATAATCAGGTCAACCTGCTTGAACAGTTCATCAAGACGTGTAAAAACTTTTACTTCAAACCAGTTTTTCAGTTCATTAGAGAGGGCATTTGCAAAAACAGGGTCATCATCCACAATAACCAGCTCAGGCAATGTTGATACAAGAGAGGATACTACCGGTTCATCGCTGCTGTCTGACTTTGAATCATTCTCAACAGTGTCAGATTCTTCAAGCAGAACTCCTCCGCCCATCTCAAGTATAAGCTGTAAAGGATCCAGATAAGCTGCATCAACCGTTTCTACATCTGTCTGGGAGCAGTCAAATGTTCCGTCTGTCCAGGTAAACAGGGTCATCAACACATTATGTATCTGCTCACGAACGGTCTGCTCAATCATCTGTAGATCAACATTGAACCGGTTATGAAGTATTGAGCCTATACGTTCCCTGAACCGTTCCTGCTGCTGGATTGCCAGCGCCTGTTTTACAACCTCAGGCGATACAGAACCGTTCTTAACAAGAAGTTCTCCAATACTCTCGGTAAAGCCGGTGGAACTTATCCTGACAAGAAGGCCGTCACGAAACTCAAGAACAGCCTCTCTGCCCCTGCTTTTCAGGTTAAGCTTACCGGTGCGACGACTCACACCAATAATCTGGAGGATCTCGTCAAGCCCAAGCTCTTCAAGTTTTCCATGCAGTCCACTCTGCATCTGCATGACAATAACTCCTTTATATCTATAGTTCTTGAGTAATCTGTGCCAATGATAAACCAGAGCCGAAGATCAGTAAAGCCATATCACTATTTAGACGTTTTTCTTTCTTTACTATTTTCAGACTTTCGTTCACGACCACGAAAAAGCAGCCTAAACGGAGTTCCCTTAAACCCGAACGCATCACGAAATCTGTTGCCGAGATAACGTTGATAAGGTGTCAATACACCGTCTGGCTGATTTGTAAATATTGCAAATGTAGGTGGCTTGACCGCAACCTGGGTAGCAAAATAGAATTTCACCCTCCGCGCATGATGCAATGGAGCATGATGAGCCTCAACAGCCTCTTTGAAAACACGATTAAGTTCTGATGTTGTAACCCTTCTTGAATACTGTTCTGCGACCTCAGCGGTTTCTTCCATAATCCTGTGAATCCGCTGTCCGGTAACAGCTGATACAAAGATGATAGGAGCAAATGCAAGAAATTTGAACTCATACTGGATTTGCTCGACAAACTTGCCTATAGTCCTATTATCCTTTTCAAGGGTGTCCCACTTGTTTACCACAAACAGGCATGATCGACCCGCCTCATAAACATATCCAGCAATATGTTTGTCCTGCTCGGTAATCCCGTCTTCAGCGTTCAGAACTATCAATACGACATCAGCCCGCTCAATACTTTTCAAGGCATCAACCACACTGTATTTTTCAAGTTTCTGACTGGTCTTTCCCTTACGTCTGATTCCGGCAGTATCAATAAGACAGTACCTTTTCCTGTTGCATGTAAAAAATGTATCAACAGAGTCCCTTGTAGTGCCGGGAGTAGGATTTGCAACAACCCGTTCAAACCCCAGCAGACGATTTACCAGAGATGATTTGCCTACGTTTGGACGTCCTACCACTGCTACTTTAGTTACATCATCCTCGGCTTGAGAAGGATTATCAGGCAGTAGAGCCTGAATCTCATCAAGCAGATCCCTGATGCCACGATTATGAGCCGAAGAGATGGTATGCATATTTTCAATGCCCAGAGCATAAAACTCTGCAGCCTCATTCTCAATCTTATCGCCATCAACCTTGTTGACCAGATACAAAACAGGTTTATTAACCACCCTCCTCAGCATGGTGGCCACCTCTGTATCAGCAGGAGTCAGCCCCTGCTTGGCATCCATCATAAACAGAATGATATCTGCCTCTTCCATCGCCAGCATCGATTGTTCTCTCATCTGCTGTAAGAGACGATCCTCTGTGACAGGTTCGAATCCACCCGTATCTACGAGTATAAACGGTTTTTCATACCGTTCCACCACCGCATAATTACGGTCACGGGTAACACCCGGCATATCATCGACAATGGCGCGCCGCTCCCCCACTATTCTGTTAAACAGGGTAGATTTACCCACATTAGGGCGTCCTACTATTGCAACAATTGATTTCATTTTAACTCTTTTCAGTTAATAATACAGATGGTTTAAGTTATTTTAGTTTCAAACCGGAAAGTCAAACCGTTTACGAAGGTAAACTATTTATTCAAGAGCATATTCCTTCAACTTGTACAGAAGAGCCCGATGGCTGATCTCAAGAATCCTGGCTGCGTGGGTACGATTTCCCCCGGTTCTTTCCAGAGCCTTCCTGATCAATTCAATCTCCATTATTTTTTCTGCCTGTTTGATGGAAAGATTGTCATCATCCATCTGGTACGATGGAAGTTCTTTTGAAGGGGCGCCTGGAAGCGAGGTTTCGGACATCTGATCGCCATCAGAGAGAACAAGAGCCCTTTCCAGTACGTTTTCCAGCTCACGAACATTCCCTGGCCAGGTATGGGAAAGCAGTTTTCTCATCCCCTCCGCACTAACCCTGGGTACAGATTCCTTACCTATTTTTAATGCACACTTTTTAACAAGTTGCTGTACAAGCAACGGAATATCATCAAGTCGTTCCCTTAAAGGTGGCATTTGCAAAGAGAATACATTCAGGCGGAAATAGAGATCCTCACGGAAACGTCCTGACGAAACTTCTTCCTGGAGGTTTCGCGCTGTAGCTGAGACAACCCTTACATCAACACGCCTTGAACTGGAAGCCCCTATTCGTCTGACATCTCCTTCCTGAAGCACACGCAGAAGCTTTACCTGAAGAGAGAGCGGCATTTCGCCTACTTCATCGAGAAAGAGTGTCCCACCATTTGCCTGCTCAATCAGACCTGTCTTGTCTGAAACAGCTCCTGTAAATGAGCCTTTAACGTGACCAAAGAGTTCATTTTCCAGAAGATTCTCAGGTATTGCACC
Source organism: uncultured Geobacter sp. (assembly GCA_964655435.1). Taxonomy (GTDB): domain Bacteria; phylum Desulfobacterota; class Desulfuromonadia; order Geobacterales; family Pseudopelobacteraceae; genus Trichlorobacter. Next base: position 102,796 of record CAZZMP010000003.1, on the reverse strand, counting down.
ACAGTTTATTGCAACAAATTCTTTTTTGGATCGTGCACCGGAATTATGAATTGCTCTTGCAACCAGTTCCTTACCGGTGCCTGATTCCCCCTGAATAAGAACTGTTGTCTTCAAATCAGCCACCCTTTGTATCTGTTCATATATTGAGAGCATTGCCGGATTTCGTCCCACCAGTGCACAAAAAGAGTTTCTAAAGGCAGCTTCAGTTTTTAGTGTACGATTTTCTTCCTTAAGGTGTTCCCTTTCTTCTGCCTTCTTAAGGACTATTACAATCTCATCCCTTTTGAACGGCTTTGAAATAAAGTCATATGCGCCATCCTGCATACAGGCTACAGCCGTATCAACAGTGCCGTAGGCAGTCATCATAATAATCGGCGCAGATATCCCTCTTGCAATTGCCTCAGATAAAAAGGCTCTTCCATCCATTTTTGGCATCTGGATATCGCAAAGTATATAGTTGTATGTATGAGTAGCCATCATAGATAAAGCGGCTTTTCCATCTTCTGCTACATCTACAATGTATCCCTGCTTGCGAAGCATTACTGACAACATGAAACGGAGATTTTCTTCATCATCTATAATAAGAATATGCTGTTGATTCATGCTGAATGCCCCTCACCGCAAATATCCTGCCCATTTTTTTTCCTTGGAAGGTGAATGGTAAAACAGCTTCCCTCTCCCAATTTACTCTTTACCGTAATCTTCCCGCCAAAACCTTCAATAATCCTGGCAGAAATAGCCAGCCCAAGACCGGTTCCATGCCCTGGCGCCTTTGTTGTGAAGAATGGGTCAAACAACTTGCCTATATGTTCCGGCGCAATTCCAGCACCGTTATCCCATATCTCGATAAGTTGCGTCGAATCATTCAGCTGCCTGACAATCAGCTTCAGTTTTCCGGCGCCGGAAATCATCGCATCACCGGCATTTATCAAAAGATTTATCAAGACCTGCTGCAGCTGGTGCTGATCAATACATATAAGCGGTAAACAGTGATCAACAGATATATTAATTTCTATACGCTTCAAAAGTCCCTGGTGCTGGAGAAGCTCAACGGTGCTTTCAAGAAGTGATGAAAGATCCACTTTTTCAGATACAGCCTGCTTGGGACGCGCATATTCCAGCAGACCCCTGACGATTCTGTCAATCCTGCCACAACCTTCCTGCATACGCCGCAGATAATCAGCTTGAGCCGGTTCCTGTTCCAGTTCCTGTGCAAGTATCTCTATGTAGCCCATTACAGATGCCAGCGGTGTTCCTATTTCGTGTGCCGTACCGGCTGCAAGCAGCCCTACAGAGGCCATCTTCTCCGCTCGGATAGCTTCCTCTCTCGCCTGCTGCAGATCGCTGTTAAGCTTTTCCAGCTCATTAATATAGGAATCCGCCTCCTGCTCTTTCTGGGCAAGCGTTTTTGACATTGCATTAAAAGAATCTGCCAGCATTGCCAGTTCTTTAGCCCCGTTTACAGCAAGCTGATGGCCGTAAAGGCCGCTGGTAATCTTCTCTGTTGCTGTAAGAAGACGGTTGACAGGTGCAACCACTATCCTTGAAAGGATAAATGCTCCCAGTCCCAGCAAAAGTATAAAATCAAGCGTAAAATAGGTAATCAGAAGCTGTCTTGTACGTTTGATTCTTTTCTGTTCATCAGAAAGCGATAGAACAAGACCGGCACGTCCGGCAACCTCACCTTTTCTTAAAATCCGGGTTGAGCGAACAAGATGAGCGCCTGGCAGTATACCCCCTTCTTCAGGCTGGAAACCGGAAAAAGCGAGAGGACTGTAAAGATCGCTTCCATCTCTGCCAACGGTAAATATAATCTTTCCAGCCTTATCAACAAGTGTAAGCCTTATAAATGATGTTTCTTCAGATAGCTTTGCGGCATATATGGCGGCAGGAGAATCTATTGAGAGCATCCCCTCCGGAAACCTGGGCAGTTCTTCCGGCAACTGGGTTACAAATGTGGATAACAGCATCCTTGCATGGTCGCCTTTTTGGGCATAAAGATCGTTTTCCGCAGTTTTGAAGGCAAGGAGACTGAACAACAACCAGGTCAGTACAAGCAGACAGGCCAATGAGGCCAGAATTGAAAAGGTGAGGCTTGGCCGCACTTTATACATCAGCTATTTACCCAGAGAGAGATACCAGTTTATTAACCAGGAACCGTAAAATATATAAAGTACCGCTCCAAACGCCAGATAAGGGCCAAACGGTATAGCCAGATGACGTCCCTTCCGCTGAAGCAGCATAATTGTGACTCCTACAACTGTTCCGACAAGTGATGAAACGAATATTATAAACGGCACAGCCTTTAACCCCAGAAAGGCTCCAAGCATCGCCAACAACTTGGCATCTCCACCACCCATACCTTCACGACCGGTCAGCCAGAGATAGGCGTAAAACACAAACGCCAGACCTCCCCAGCCTGCAAGGATACCCAGGGCAGAAGAAAGCCAACCAGGCTCAGGCATGAAAAAAGAGGCAATAAAACCTATCCCTATACCTGGGATAGATATTTCATCAGGAATTATCTGATGGTCAAAATCAATAAATGTAATAACTATAAGAGAAGTGACCAGTATAAAATATACAAAAAACGGTACGGTTAACCCAAAACGAAGAAAAAGCAGGAGCACAAGGCACCCGCAAAGCAGTTCAACCATTGGATACCTGATTGAGAAAGAGACTCCGCATGAACGGCAACGCCCTCTGAGTAAAAACCAGCTCAGTACAGGAATATTGTCGTACCAGTTAACCTCTGCACCACACGACATGCAACGGGATCGTGGAGAAATTACCGATTGCTCAAGCGGTATTCGGTAAATGCATACATTAAGAAAAGAACCTATTACAGCTCCAAATAAAAATACAAACACCGCCATAAACTGAAGCGGAAGCATACTCACTCCTCACCAAATCCATCAACAATCAGGGCGCCAATAGCCTGTATCGCCTCTTCTTCATCTGAGCCTTCAACCGTCAAGCGAATCTTCGTACCCTTGGAGGCGGCAAGCATCATTATCCCCATAATACTCTTGCCGTTAACCTCTACAGATTCACGGGCAAGCTTTACCTCCGACTGAAACCTGCTGGCAGTCTTGACAAAGAGCGCCGAAGCACGGGCATGCAGTCCAAGCTTGTTGACTATCTCAAATTCCTGCTGTTGCATTTTGCCACCTGTTCTATTTAAGAAATTCTCCTGCAATAATAACACTTTCACGGCCTGTTTTCAAAAGTGAGGCAGACAATTCATCCAGAGAAACCCTTTCCCGTTTGGAAAAATAGTCTACCATCATAGGCAAATTTACCCCTGTAACCACTTCAATTTTCCCTTCCTTCAAGAAGGAGATAGCAGCATTTGATGGTGTGCCGCCAAACATATCAGTCATTATAACAGCTCCATCATCCCCTATCTTTTCAAGCGCCTTGCTTATACGTGGCACCAGTTGATCAGGTGGATCATTCTGATTTAGTTCAACCGCCTCGCAGAACTCCGTGCTGCCAGTAATCATGGCAGCAGCAGCAATCAAAGAGGTGGCAAGTCCGGCATGAGTTACAACAACCAGTCCTATCATAGCTTAACTTTATCCCTTCTCAATATCTCGGTGATTAATCCTTACCTTCAGACCTTCTGACTCAAATCTCAGAGCTAAAGCCTGAGCAATAGCCACTGAACGATGTCTGCCACCTGTGCAGCCAATGGCAATAGTAAGATAACTCTTTCCTTCACTGCGATAAGATGGAATCAGAAGATCCAGAAGAGAGGTAAAACGTTCAAGAAAATCCATTGCGGCAGGTTTTCCCAGCACAAAATCACGCACAGGCGGTTCAAGACCGCTATATGGTTTAAGCTCAGGTATAAAATGAGGGTTTGGCAGAAAGCGAACATCCATAACCATACTGGCATCAAGAGGAATACCATATCTAAAACCGAAGGAAAGCACCTCGACGGTAAAGTGGCTGCTCCCCTTTTCTCCTCTTACGACAAGAATCACCTGTTCCTTAAGCTGATGAACATTAAATTCGGAAGTATCCATAACCAGAGTTGCATTCTGGCGCAGAGGAGCCAGACGCTCCCTCTCTATTCTTATACCTTCAGGTACAGTGCAGTTCTCGTTAGCCGGATGACGCCGACGGGTCTCTGAAAAACGCCTTATCAAAACCTCATCAGAGGAGTCAAAAAAGATTACTTCAAGAGTATGTCCAATACTGCGAAGCTCCCTGAACGAATCAAGAATGCCGGTAGAGAGATCCCTCCCCCTTACATCTGTAACCAGTACAACACCTTTAAAGGTCTCTCCTGATTTTTCAATCAGTTCAATAAACTGGCGGAATAACCTAACAGGAAGATTGTCAATGCAGTAGAAGCCCTCATCCTCAAGGGCACGAACGGCTGTTGATTTTCCAGAACCGGACATCCCCGTAATAACGATAATTCTCATCAGTTATTCAACCTCATCTCCAAGCTGCCTTATCTCCATCCGATTGATCAAACGTTCCTGGAAATCTCTGGCAGAATGATAGCCCATCCCTTTAAGAAGGAAGTTCCTGGCCGCAACCTCTATGATTGAACCAAGGTTGCGTCCAGGTCTGACCGGTATGATAATATGAGGAAGATCAACACCCATGATTGTAACTGTCTTCTCGTCAAGCCCCAGACGATCATACTCCTGAGCTGGATCCCATTCTACAAGCTCAAGCAGAAGGTCAATTATCTTCTTTTCACGAATTGAGGAAACACCATAGAGATCCTTGATATTTATAATGCCGAGACCACGGATCTCCATCAAGTGCTGGATCTGCTGTTCCGACTGACCAACCAGACTGGCCGGCATTTTCTTTCTTATAAAAACCATATCATCGGCTACAAGCCTGTGGCCACGTATAACAAGATCCAGGGCACACTCACTTTTGCCGATGCCACTCTTTCCGGTAAGGAGAATCCCTACCCCCAATACATCAACCAGCACTCCATGCAAATGGGTGGTAGGCAAAAGCCGCTCTTCAAGAAATTTGGTGATTAAAGAGATAAAAGTTGAAGACTGATGAGGAGAGACCATTACAGGAATACCAAACCTGTCTGTAATCTCAAGAAAAGGAGGCGGCGGACTTAGACCTTTGGTTACAATAAAGCATGAAATGGGAAATGAGCAGAGTGCTTCGGAATTATGTCTGATACGTTCATCATCAAACTGTGACAAGTATGATATTTCAGTGTTGCCCAACACCTGAATCCGGGATGGATGAAGATGCTGGGTATATCCGGTAAGCGCCAACCCTGGCTTTTGTATCCGTGATGAGCTGATAAGGTGGTCAAGTCCGGTTGAACCTGCAATCAGGTGCAGATCCAGACCATACTCGGTTTCATCAAGCAGATCCTGTATTTTAAGGGCGATACCGTCCACTGTAAGCAGCGGTGAGCAGGGGAGAGCGACTTTAAAAGTGCCTCCCCTGCCCTACCTTAACCCCGTTGAGGCTCAATAAGACCAAAGTTGCCGTCTTTACGACGGTAAAGTACATTAATCTCAGCCGATTTTGCATCTGTAAATATAAGGAAATCTTTATGCAACAGATCCATCTGCATAACAGCCTCTTCAACAGCCATTGGCTTTGCCACTTCGGTTTTAGTTGTAATTATAATCGGCTCAGGGCTGGATTCAATGCTCTCGGCGGCATAAATCTTCTTGGAGACCTTTCGACCATTCTCGTCGTTGGACGGTTTATGAGCCTTAAGCTTTTCTTTATATCTCTTCAGTTGTCTCTCAATCTTGTCCAGAACAGCATCAACAGCAGCATACATGTCGTTTGTTGTATCGGATGCCTTTGTGGTAATTCCACGACCTGATATAACTATCTCGACAATATGACGGATCTTTTCAACTGTAAAATATACCTGTGCAGAAATTGGCTCATCGATATACTTTGTCACACGCTCAAGTTTCTCTTCAGCGTAGCTCTTAAGAGCCTCACTCTGTTCCATATGCCGAAAGGTTGTTGTTACTTGCATTTTGGTTCCTCCTCCTGTTTAGTACCTTAAAGGTTTATATATATCAGAAATGTCGCCGTCTTTCTGACGACGACCCGATACGCATCATTTCACGGTATTTGGTAACGGTACGTCGAGCAATATTGACAGTGGCATCTGAAAGCATTTCCGCAATTTTCTGATCTGATAACGGTTTTGCAGAATCCTCTTTATCTATCATCTCCTTGATCTGGTTCTTGACACTCTCCGATGAAACCGAATCTCCCGCTGAAGTTGAAAGACCGCTGTTAAAAAAGTATTTTAGCTCAAACAACCCTTGGGGAGTCTGCATATACTTGTTTGTCGTAACACGACTTATTGTTGATTCGTGCATACCTATATCTTCAGCAACATCCCTTAGAACCAGGGGGCGTAACCCCTCGACACCTTTTTCCAGAAACTCCCTCTGAAATTTGACGATACTCTTGGCCACACGAAAAATAGTCCGCTGACGCTGCTGTATACTTTTTATCAACCACTGGGCTGCACGCATCTTGTCGCCAACATACTCTTCAGTCTTTGCATCCATTCCCCCACCGGAACGAGCTTCCATATAATAAGGGGAAAGACGAAGATTTGGAAGACCCTCCTCATTCAACATGACAACATAGTCATCCCCTACCTTGTGAACGAAGATGTCAGGAGATATGTAATAGGCATCATCACTACTGTAAAGCCTGCCAGGCTTGGGATCAAAACCGAGAATAACCTTCACAGCAGCCAGGATCTGCTCTATTTCAACCTTAAGTACACGCGCAATCTGTTTATAATTATGATTTTCAAGCTCCGTCATATTACGAAGCAGTATTGATTCAACAAGACTACCGGCCATACCAAGGCTGCGAGCCTGAATGAGAAGACACTCCTGCAGATTAGTCGCTCCTACGCCACTGGGGTCAAACTCCTGAATCCGGCGCAACATCACTTCAGCAAAAGATTCCGTAACCTGGCAGGTATCCGCTATCTCGGCAACGGAAGAGCGGAAATAACCTTCATCATCAATGTTTCCGATAATCTCTTCGCCTACCTTAAGCTCTTCATCAGTATACTTGCCCATCTGCAGCTGCCAGTGCAGATGATCAAAAAGAGAACCTTTACGGGTCAGCAGATTCTCAAATGAAACCTTATCATCTTCATCGCCAGACTGCTCACCTGATGTATAATTGTAGCCATCAAGATAACTATCCCAATCCCTGAGGGTTTCTTCACCGGCTTCAACTTCCTTGAAAGAATCTCCTGAAACAAGTGACTCATCAGGCAATTCAACCTCGGTAGCCTCCAGAAGAGATTCTGTTCCATGTAATTCTTCAACCTCAGGCAACTCTTCAAGAATAGGATTTTCTTCCAACTCCTGGCTAACCAGATCCTGAAGTTCTATCCTGGTCATCTGAAGCAGCTTGATGGCCTGCTGCAACTGGGGAGTCATCACCAGCTGCTGCGTCATCTTCATTTGTTGGCGCATCTCCATCGCCATAGCCGCCCCTGTCCCTGCTTAAAGTCTGAAATCTTCTCCGAGATAGATCTCTCTGGCCTTTTTGCTCTCGGCAATCTGTTCAGGAGAACCATACTCCAGAACTTCACCCTTATTGATTATATACGCGACATCGCAAACACCAAGAGTCTCACGCACATTGTGATCAGAAATCAATACACAAATGTTACGCCTTTTAAGTCCGGCTATAAGCTGCTGGATATCTGCCACTGCAATCGGATCAATTCCGGCAAAAGGCTCATCAAGCAGTATAAAACGAGGTCTGGTAATAAGGGCTCTTGCTATCTCCACCCTCCTGCGCTCTCCGCCCGAAAGGGCGTACCCCATAGTATCCGCAATATCTGAAATCCCGAACTCTTCCAGAAGTTCTTCAGCCCTGTGCTGCTGCAGCTCCCTGTCATCTTCAACAGTTTCAAGTATGGCAAGCAGATTGTTCTTTACTGATAACTTACGAAAAACAGAGGCCTCCTGAGGCAGATAACTTATTCCATGCCTCGCCCTTAAATGCATTGGATGTTCTGTTATATCTTCCCCATCAAGCCAAACCTTGCCTGAATCAGGCCTGGTCAAACCAACAACCATGTAAAATGTTGTGGTTTTACCGGCTCCATTAGGCCCAAGCAGCCCTATTACCTGTCCGGAATCCAGAGTAAGATCGACACCTGCAACAACCTGACGGCTTCCGTAACTTTTGCAAAGCCTCTCGGTGCGTAGAGTTCTGCTATGGTTTTCTTTTTGAGTCATTCTTTTTCTGGCCACTACCCTGTTTGGGATGAATAACCGCCTCAACCCTGTTATTTTCTCCGCTGGTAACCAGGCTACGGTCTTCATCCAGAAAATATGTAATAACCTTGCCGGTAACAGAATCCTTGTCCTGGGTAACCTTGGGATTGATTGACAAAGTAATTTTGCCTTCCTTGCTTTCGTACAAGGCATGTCCACCGGTACCGATCCTGTTGTTCTGCAGAATCCTCACAGTTCCAATAGCCTCAATCTTGTCAACCTGGTCAGACTGTTCTCCATAATAGACAATCAACTTGTCTGAGTAGATGGTCACATCTTCCTGACGTGCAACTACCCTTCCAATAAAGACAGCAGTTTTACCCTTATTATCAGCGTTAAGTTCATCTGCCTTAATATTTATCGGCTTGGAAGAACGGTCATGTTTTTTGTCTGAAGGTGCAGACAAAGGTTTTGGCGAAGCTGTTGCAGGAAGCAGAGCTGCAAAAAAAATAATCAGCAACAATATAGCCCGGTTAATGTTTTGCATGATAACCCTCAATAATTGCATCAACTTTCCCCTTGAAGCGAACATTCTCAGAGTCCAGATACATCTCCATACTGTTTGCGTTCAAGGTAAGACGCCCATCAACAACCTTAACCGGTTTTATACTATTAATTACAGCTGCCTTGGTACGATATTCCAGTTGTTCAGTGTCAAAAATCATCCCTTTTTTTGTAACTGCGTGAACATTTTTATACAAGGTAACAAGATGCTGATTTTCAAGATAATTACCAGTTTCCGAAGTTATCATAATCCCTCCGGCCTTGCCTTGAAATATCTCAACCTTGACAACTGCCAGCTTTGCCGCCCCGGTATCCTTATCATAGTCAGCCCGGTCGGCAGTCAAGTCCCAAAGTTTTTCATCTCCCCTCATTTCGGAAAAATTAAGCCTTGCAAGAGACATATCTATTTCCGGGGATATTGGTTTTGAAGTAGATTCAGGTGGATTTGAGCGAAACTGCTTTATCACAATAATTGAAATCAAAGCAACTGAACCAGCTAAAACGAGAGTTGCAATAATCTGTCTTATCCGCCTTGTGCTCGGCATTTTCATACATAGAAGCATAACATTGTAACAGCCCTCTGTCCAGTGGATAACCTTAAGAAAGCCGGCAATTGGCACAAAGATTGTATAGCATCACAATTCATACCGCTTAACTACCAACTCATCCCAAAGCCCCTTGCATTTCAATAACATATCGCAAAGTTCCCGAACTGCTCCACAACCGCCATTTGACCTTGAGACATAATCGGCAACCTTAATAACATCAGGCAAGGCATCTGCAGGAGCCGCAGAAAAACCGACCCTCCGCATTACAGGCAGATCAATAACATCATCACCCATATAGGCTATCTGAAAATCTTCAAGAGATGTGCGCTGTTTTATTTCAGAGTAACTGTCCAGTTTCTTTAAAGCCCCCTGATACAGAATCTCAATACCCAGCTCCCTTGCCCTGAGATCAACAACAGGAGATACTCGTCCGGTTATGATTCCAACCTGTATTCCGGCTCTTTGAACCAGTTTAATACCGTGGCCGTCCTTTACATTAAAGAACTTTGTCTCCACTCCATGAGCATCCCAGATGATTCTGCCATCAGTCATGACACCATCGACATCCAGCAGCAGAAGCTCAATATTTTTCAGCTTTTCATTCATGCTATTCCTGCCTTCAGTATATCATGAAGGTGTATTATGCCACACGGGACTTTACCCTGCTCATTTTCGAAAACAAACAGGGTAGTGATAGAGTGTCGTTCCATCAACTGCAATGCCGCTGCAGCCAGTTCCCTGCGCAGAATCCGTTTGGGATTTTTCCTCATCACTGTTACGGCAGCGCTCTGTAGCACGTCAAATCCCTGTTCAAGAGAACGTCTGAGATCACCATCAGTTATAACACCTGTCAATCCGCCCTGCTCATCAGTAACCCCTGTAACCCCAAGCCCTTTCGATGTAATTTCAAAAATGGCCTCTTTCATCAGGACTGATTCAGCCACAAGTGGCAGAGCAACTCCTGAATGCATGAGATCTTCAACCCTTAACAACAGTTTTTTACCGAGAGAACCTCCAGGATGAAAAATAGCAAAGTCCTCTGCCCTGAAACCTCTCTCAACCAGAAGGGCTACCGCCAGAGCGTCTCCCATGGCAAGGGTGGCGGTAGTTGATGAAGTTGGAGCCAGCCCCAAAGGACAGGCCTCTTCGTTTACTGATACATCAAGAAATATATCGCTTGATCTGGCAAGGTTTGACAACGGATTGCCGCTCATGGCAACAAGTTTTGCTCCCAGACGCTTTATAACCGGCAATATTTTTAGCAGTTCTTCTGTCTCTCCACTGTTCGATATTCCGATCACAACATCACCGGCCATTATCATCCCCAGATCTCCATGTATCCCCTCTGCAGGATGCAGGAAAAACGCCGGGGTTCCGGTTGAAGCCATTGTAGATGCTATTTTCTGGCCTATCAGACCGGACTTGCCCATACCGCTGACAACAACCCGTCCTTTGCATTCCAGAATCAGCCTGACTGCTTCTTCAAAAGAGCTGTCCAGACGTTCCGCAAGAGCAGCAACAGCTTCCGCTTCAGCCAGAATCAACTTTTTACCTTCTTCAATTATATTCATCGCACCACCGCATCAATTGCCTGTAGACGTTTAAGCAAAGCAGGGAGTTCGGACAAAGGTATGGAATTGGGGCCATCACATAGAGCAGCTGCCGGATCTTCATGAACCTCCATAAAAATCCCGTCAATTCCGGTAGCTACAGCCGCGCGAGCCAGTGTTTCTACAAATTCACGCTGACCACCGGATGATTCCCCCTGACCGCCTGGCAACTGCACGCTGTGGGTGGCATCAAAAACCACCGGATAACCATAAGAGCGCATAACTGGAAATGAACGCATATCCACAACCAGATTATTGTATCCAAAGGAAGCGCCCCGCTCTGTCAGTATAATGTTCTCATTGTCGCTGGATAACATCTTGCCAACTACATTACGCATATCCCAGGGGGCAAGAAACTGGCCTTTTTTAATATTAATCACCTTGCCTGTCCTGGCAGCGGCGACAAGCAGATCGGTCTGACGACAGAGAAACGCCGGGATCTGAAGAATATCCAGCACCTGTGCGGCAGGCACAACCTGTTCAATAGAGTGGATATCGGATAAGACCGGAATCCCCAGACTGTTTTTCACTTTTTCAAGTATCCTTAAACCCTCCTCAAGACCTGGTCCACGGAAGGCATGGATAGATGTGCGGTTTGCCTTGTCAAATGATGATTTGAAAATCAAAGGCATCCCCAAACCGTTACAGATGGTCATCAATCTCTCGGCATGACGCAAAGAGGCATCTTCACTTTCAATCACACAGGGGCCTGCAATAAGAACCAGTGGTCTTCCTCCCCCTATTTTTACAGTTCCAACAGCAAGTTCTCTGGTCATAAATTCCTCTTTTTCATAAAACAGCCCCGCCGTATTTAATGGCGGGGCAGATGCTTTAAATGGCGGAGGGGCAGGGATTCGAACCCTGGGTGGGTTGCCCCACACTTGATTTCGAGTCAAGCACCTTCGACCTCTCGGACACCCCTCCTTAAAAAACGGCCTGATCTCTCAGGCCGTCTTGTCTATACATCATGCAGGTGGAAAACTCAACCCTGTCCTTTTAACCTGTTTCGTTTACTGCGAAGGTGAGAAAAAAAGCCGGTCAAAAGCCTTGAACATTCATCCTCCCGTATCCCTGTTATCAGTTCACAGCGGTGGTTAAGTCGCTGATCATTTGATAAATCATAAAGCGAACCGGCTGCCCCGCCTTTTGGATCAAAACAACCAAATACAACTCTGGGAATCCTGGCCAGAATGATAGCCCCCATGCACATCACGCAGGGCTCCAGGGTTACATACAGAGTTGTTTCCAGCAGTCGCCAGCTTCCAAGTTTTTGCGCTGCCTTGCGGATAGCCAGAAGTTCGGCATGGGCGGCGGGATCCTGCCTTGTCTCACGCCGGTTATGTGCACGCGCAATGATCTTCCTATTTTTTACAATGACACAACCTATCGGCACTTCTGCAATCGCTTCTGCCCTTCTGGCCTGAGCAATCGCCTTGCCCATCCAGTATTCATCCCCCCGCTCCATCTATCCCTTTCCCATCATGCCTCGGATGGCAGCAGGCAGATCAGCAGGAAGCAGCACCATCTTTGAATTCTGTGATGTGGCCATCTTATTCATTGCATTGATGTAGCGATCACCAAGAAGAAACAGAGCCGGAAGGTCATTTCCCTTTACAGATTCACTGATATCGGAAATGGCTCGCGCCGAAGCCTGGGCTAATCTTACCTGAGCCTCAGCTTCACGTTTGGACGCCTCAAGCTTACCTTCAGCCTCACGGATCATTGCTTCACGCTTCCCTTCTGCTTCAAGGATAGTAGCCTGTTTGAAACGGTCAGCGCTGGCCTGCTGCTCCATTGCACGCTGCATTGAATCTGAAGGTTTTATATCCTGAATCTCAACCGACTGGACATATATTCCCCATGCTGCAACCTCTTTTGATATATTTTCCTGAAGTCTGGCCTTTATATGTTCACGCTCGGAAAGTGCGCTGTTAAGATCCATCTGTCCGATTATTGCCCTTAATGATGTCATAACCAGGTTCTGGATAGCATATTCATAGTTCTGGATCTCATAAACAGCCCTGGTAGGATCTGTTACCTTTATAAAAGCCACAGCATTGGTGATAATAACCGCATTATCCTTTGTAATAACCTCTTGAGATCCGATAGCCAGAACATCCCCTTTGGTTGATACACGATAAGCAACCTTATCAATGTATGGGATAATAAAATTCAACCCGGGCTTTAATGTCTTGTGAAACTTCCCAAGTCGTTCAACCACCCACTCCTGCCCCTGAGGTATGGTCTTTACACCGGCAAAAATAGTCGCTGCAACAACAACAAACAGAACAATAACAATAAACAAGGCTGGCATTATCCCCTCCTATCTATATTTTTTTAACCTTCAGCATCTGACCTTCAATATCCTCAACCATCACTGAATCACCGACCTTTAAGGTTTCATCGGAAAAACATGTCCACTCGTCCGCCCCAAGAATTGATATTCTGAACCGGACTGTCCCCTTTGCATAGCTGTCAGTAGTGCCACGGATTATAATTCCCGATTCTCCAACAATCGCCTCTTTTGAAAGTCCGGCATTTGTATTATCTTTTTTAGGTTTAAGATATTTGAACCAGATGATTGTGAAAAGAACTGAGAACAGTGCCCAGAGAAGCACCTGAAGCCAATCTGACATAAAAGGAACGACTAGCAGCAGTATACCTACCAGTAATGCCCCAAACCCAAACCAGATAATCGTAAAGGAAGGTATCACCAACTCAAGCCCGATAAGGACAAAACCGGCCAGTATCCAATACCACCATTCTATCTTCACTCTTTCCTCCTTTGGATCTGAAAAAATTTACCTTCTGATTATAGCAGATCTCCTCAATATTAAAAGCAGCCAACAATATAATTAAAAAAAAATTTGCATTATCTAAATAGCAATGGGATAATAGGAACAAGAAGAAGGGAGGTGCAAAATGAACGTCTCGGATATCGCAGGTGCAGCCACATTGGCAAAATCTTCACAGACACAACAGGCGCTTTCTGCTGCAATGATTAAGATGAGGGCTGATTCAAATAATCAGATAGCAGAAATGGTTCAAAAAAATGCACAGCAAACGCCTCAACCTGTGAAAAGCTCTGACCAAGGATTTTCAACCTACGCATGAAGTTACTCATTTGAATTAATGGTTTTCTGGCCGACTTGTTAAAAGTCGGCCTTTTTTTATTTATAGTTGGCTGCATGGTATGAGCTTCTGGTGTACGGACTACTCTCAACATGCCTGAAACCTGATTCTATGGCTTTTTGACGGAGTTCATCAAAAAGTTCAGGTCTGATATAATCAATAACCGGATAATGTAGTCTGCTTGGCGCCAGATACTGCCCCAGACTTAAAAAACAGCAACCGGCATTTCTTAGATCAGTCATTACAGCCTCAACCTCTTCCGGTTTTTCCCCCAAACCCAGCATAATTCCTGACTTTGTAGGTATATCCGGTGATATGACTGCTGACTGTTCAAGCAGCTTCAAAGAACGAACATAGTCAGCCCCTTTTCTTATTGAATACAGCCTTGGCACTGTTTCAAGATTATGAGCCAGTATTGCGGGGCGAGAAGCAAGCACTGTTTTAAGCGCCTGGATATCTCCGGCAAAATCAGGGACAAGAAGTTCTATGGATATTTCAGGCAAACGGCTATAAATTGCTGCAACAGCCGCAGCAAAATGTTCCGCACCTCCATCAGGCAAATCATCACGGGTAGGGCTGGTGATCACCAGATTAGAGAGTTTCAATCTAACAACCGCCTCTGCCAGACGACGCGGTTCATCGCTATCCGGTGGCAATGGAGTTACCCCTTTGTCAACGTTACAGAAACTGCATTGACGGGTACAATCCTTACCCAGAATCATAAAGCTTGCCTGTCCGCAACCATAACATTCGGCAATATTGGGGCAAAGAGCCTCCTGACAAATGGTATTCAACTGCAGCTCAGACAATAAACCGCGCATTGCTGATTGCACTCCAGAAGAAACCTTTTTGCGCAGCCACTCAGGTTTACGTTGTATCTTCACGCCTCGTCACCTTCCAGATTCCATTTTTCACGACTATATTTATTCATAAGCAACTCCTGATAAAGTAATTTTTCTTCAGAAGTCATGGCGACTGGTTTTAATACAACTCCCAATGCCCGATTAAACTGTTCTTTAAGCATTTCTTTAAGCAGCCCTTCATCCAGTTCTATCCCCTCAGACTCCAAAGATGTAGCTGACAAAGCCTCAGGCAGTTGCTTCATGTAGGAAAGAGCTTTCCCTGTGGCATCCTTTAAAGGGATTGAACCATGCTGAAAGATCACCTGACGGGAACGACGCTGGGCATTTCCACCAATCTTTCTGCCATTAAGCAAAATATCATAACTTTCCTTGCCGGCGAAGCATAACGGTGTCCGCTGCCCCAGGCTGCTCAGATTAGGATCCAGATCAACAGCATAATTGGCTGACTGCCCCAACTCCCTGTAAAATGCAAGAAGAAATGAGGTCAAAACCCGGAAGGAATCTTTCACTGATGTAACAGGCGGTATCTGAGACGACGAACAGACCAGGCTGTATGTCAGCTCATCGGCATGATAGATCGCCCCGCCACCGGTAATCCTGCGCACGATGCTCAGATCATCAGCCCTGCAACAGGTCAGATCAAGATCATCCCCGACCTTCTGAAACCGCCCCAGAGACAACGCAGGCGGTTGCCAGCCATACAGCCTCAATACCGGTTGGGAGGTGGCTGGATTAAAACAACGAAAAAGCGCCTCATCAATCGCCATATTCTCCCTGCCGGAACAGGAGCCGGTATCAATTAACCGCCAGATTACAACCTGTGAATCTTCTCTATTCATCTAATCCTGTCCAATCCTTATCTCTGTTAAAAATCAAGCGGACTTCTGGGTTCTTTTACCGTTCTGACCGGAACGCAATGCGTATAGATCATGGTGGTCTTAAGACTGGAATGCCCCAACAGTGTCTGAATAACGCGGATATCATACCCGGCCTGCAGCAAGTGGGTGGCAAAGGAGTGACGAAAGGTGTGGGAGGTAACCCGCTTGGGAATTTTGGCCTTGCGCACTGCCGGATACAGCGCCTCCTGTAGTTCTGATTCGTGCAGATGCCAGCGCCGCCTCTGACCGTTTTCCTGAACCGTAGTCAGGTTCTTCTGTGGGAAAAACCACTGCTGGACAAACTCTTTGGGAGCTTTGGGATATTTCTTTTCCACCGCATCATCCAGAAACACCCCGTCATACCCTGCGGCTAAATCCCGGTAGTGCAGTTCACCTACTGCCTTGATCTGTGCCTGCAACTCCGGACGTATCGCCTCTGGAATCGGCACAGTACGATCCTTCTTCCCCTTGCCATGTATGGTAAGAATCCCTGCATCAAAGTTAAAATCCCGCACCCGCAACTGCAGGCATTCAAACTGCCGCAAACCACAACCAAACAGTAATTTCACCACCAGATCAAACGGATAAGAAAGCTGAGCAAGGATAGCGTCGATCTCTGCACGAGAAAGTACCGCCGGAATATACAGTGATTTCTTGGCGCGGGGCACATCACAAAGTTCGCCAAATTCTCGCTTCAAGCCATGACGATAGAAAAACAGGAGTGAATTAAATGCCTGATTCTGGGTGGTTGACGCCACCTTACAGGCAACTGCCAGATGGGTCAGATACTCTTTTACATCAACTGTTGTCAGTTCCTGGGGTGGCTTGTTTTTTAAAAACCGCTGAAACTTCCTTGACCAGTTGGCATATGTTTTCAAAGTCTTGCGGGAGTAATGACGTACCTTGATCTCACCAGCCATGGTTTCAAGGACGGCATCCCATTCCGGCGAATCAGATTTCTCCTGATAACCGGCCTCGGAATATTGTGACGCATATCGCCTGGGGGAGACCAATGGTTCCGATGACACGCCAGAAACGATAATCTGCTTCTGGCTGACGCCCTCGTCTGGTAGCTGTGGCAAAGTTCCTTGCTTCTGCACCTCAAAAAAAGCCGATACAGCGTATGCAGCTTGTCGACACGCTAGCTCACTCTGTTTTTTTGATTTAAGTTTCTCGATAAAAAGAGGCAACTGCTCCGCTTGGGTGCCAGGTGCTGGATACTTGGCACAATAATCGAGAAAATAGCGACTCCACTTGATGCACTCTGCAAAGTTGACAGCAGGAACCCCACGTTTTTCAAGCTGTATCAGGTATTGAGAAAGCAGTGCCTTTGGGAAGTCGATCATTTGCAAATTCCTTGAATTATTTAATTTACATCCTACAAAAGCTTCCGTATATTTTCGAGCAATTCTTTATCAACCCTGCAAAAACAGCCAGTTGGCTTCATGGTGACCCGTGCTTAAAGAGATGAAATCACACTGCCACCTTAAACCGGGGCAAAAGGGTACAAAGCGTCTTGTTGAACAGTATGGCGAATCGCTACTCTGCGTCCGCTATCGCTATGACAAAATACGCGGTGTACGCCTGAAAACTGTAGAAATTATAGTTGAAGAAAAACCCTGGATACCGCCATTCAGCTTCAAAGATGGCGATATTGCACCAATAGCGGTTGCTTTTGAAGAAACCGAGCTGCGTGCAAAATTACACAAAATGCGAGCAAAATGGGATCCAAATTTAAAAGTCTGGCTGATACCGTACCACCTTATACGCGGAACCGAGCTTGAAACCAGAATCCCTGAAGACTACTTGAACGGCAGCAAACGAATATGAAGCATCTTATATAGGAAACCATTATTGTTTCCCATATAAGAAACAAACATCCTATATAGGAGACAAGTTTCTTATATAGGGAAACCGTAGATTAACGAGTTGAACGTAAAGTTTAAAACTGCAGAATAGGAGAAAGTAATGCTTGAAGATTTAGACTACTGCCCATCGCAAACAGAAATCGATGCTATTCTGGTTTTTCTTCCGCTATTTGAAATGAAAGATTTTATTCCCGCCGTATTTAAAACAGAACCGGGACATTTACCTTGCTGTATTTTTTCAGATGAATTGGATCATTTTCACAGTGCGCTATACGACAACGGTTTTGTCTCTTCGTTCAACTGGCGTGTTTGGCAGGAAGAAGCAAAGTGCTATTTAGATCAACCAGAACTTCTGCAGTCTGCCGATCTCCAAATAATTCGGAAGTTGATTACGCTACATGTAAGAAAAGAGCGCTTTTGTGAAGGACATCTCCCATCCATGGTAGAAAATGGGCACATAGTTGCCTTGTTACAACGACTAAAGGAATTAAGAGATACAAGTTGATTAAAGAGGTGGCAACTCTAAATTTTCAATATCTACAAATGAGTAAATATACCCCACAAATAGGTGGGGGTTTACCCAAAAGAAATTATGAAATCGCCAGACACTTACGACCTGCCCAAAAAAGCAGGCAGGTCAAAGCCATTTCCGTTGAACAAATAAATTGAATGAAGGAAATCAGTGAGAAACTAATTGCCGAGGTATTGCTATGTTCCAGATAGATAAAACACAGAACCGTATCCATCGACTTGAGAAAAAACTGTTTTCTGCTATGGGCTTCAGCGAGAGAACCCATTTACAGGAATGGCTGGCAAACGAACCAAACGCCCTTGGCGAAGAACTTCTGATTATCCAAAAAGAATTTGATGGATTTGACGACACCAGAGAAAGATTAGACTTACTGGCGGTAGATAAGGACGGCAACCTCATCATTATTGAGAATAAGCTGGATGACTCTGGACGCGACGTGGTATGGCAAGCACTGAAATATGCATCCTACTGTTCTACTCTCACCAAGATGCAGATTGTTGAAATCTATCAGAAATATCTTGACAAGCATGACGCGGGGAAAAATGCTCAGACTGAGTTATGTAACTTTCTGGAAGAACCAGACATCGGGGAAGTTGTCATTAACAAAGACAATCAGCAGCGAGTGATATTTGTTGCGGCCAACTTCCGCAAGGAAGTGACATCTACTGTACTCTGGCTACTGGGCCACAACATCAATCTGAAATGTTTCAAGGCAACTCCCTATTCGCTCGGTGAGCACCTTTTCTTAAATCTTGAACAAATCATACCACCACCGGAAGCCGCCGAATACATGATCGGTATTTCTCAGAAGGAGGCGGAGGTAAAGACGACGGAGAAAGAGGCCAAAGACCGGCACCGAATTCGGCAAGAATTTTGGGGTAAAGCACTGGAGGCTATGCGATCAAGTTCAACCTCATTGTTCAATAACATCAGTCCGAGCAAGGATCACTGGCTATCGGCGGCATCGGGCAATCCTGGCTGTATGTATAACATGATCTTTGGCAATAAGATCATTCGAGTAGAAGTACAGATACTGCGCAACATCAAAGAGGAGAACAAGTTCATCTTCAAGCAGCTCCTTAAATATAAGACCCAGATTGAAGAGGCGTTTGGCGAGACAATGAGTTGGGATGAATTACCTGATAAAAAATCAAGTTACATCCGGTATGGTTTGCCAGTAGATGGCGACAACCGAGATAATTGGCCAGATATGATTAAGTGGCTGGTTGAACACATCCAAAAGACTGAAACTGTATTCAAAAAACCACTGGCAGACGCTTATCAAGCAATGAAGAAGGCGGGGCTTGAAATTACTACAGAGTCAGATGGGGCGTGAATCTCGCTGGAGCTTTAATGGAGCGAGAATGTTCAACTAGCGCCAAGACCGGCCCAAATGCATGCCGGTCAGGCTTATGGCGTTATACCAATAAAAATAAGAGAAAAAGGAATCAGCCATGTTCGCCGAATTTGCAAAGTCGTTCTTTGAGTTCCTGAAGCTCGCTCCAAGATATTTCATAGCATTCGGCATCATTGCTGCCTTTTTGCTCTTTGGCAGTGAAAAAATCCTTAAACAATTGAGTGTCTTTGAGTTTACACAGAATTATCGCCCGATTATTGGACTTGTTCTCATCGTCACAGTGCCGCTTTTTCTTGTGTCTATTTTCGCAGACACATTTTCGTTCATAAGAGACTGGTGGAGAAAGAGGAAGTTTTATCTGAAAATGACCGAGCGATTGAATAGTTTGACCGAAGATGAAAAGCAGATTCTCCGGTATTACTTTGCCAAACAAACGCGCGGCAATAAGCTCCGCATCGAGGACGGCGGAGTTCAAGGACTCGTAGCCGCAGGAATCATTTATAGATCCGCTGACCTCGGAAGCGTACTTGAGGGGTTCGCGCATAACATCAGCGACTTCGCTTGGGATTATCTCCACATACATCCGCATTTGCTCGAAGGGAATACCAACACATATAGGACAGACGAAAGACCTTCCTTGTGGTAATTGAAAAAGTTTGTTCACACTATCTCCCCATACCACGCCGACCAAAGGAGGAAGGCGAGGTATAACCAGACAGAAGCACCTGCCCTAAAACCCGGCAGGTGTTCTGCCAAACCGTTATACACCCAAGAAATAAAATCAAATTACGGAGGTTCAAAATGACCGAAAAAGAGGAAAAAGCCATCATAGCCACGGCACTGGAGCGCGGAGAAATAAGAATACAGTTGGAGCTATGGAAGTATTTGCCAGTCATAGAGAGCCTATTTCAGTCCATGAGTGAAAAACCCATAAAAAGAGACACATTGGTTATGTCCGTACTAGAAGAGGTTGCACGTGACGCTTGGAATCTTGGTCGTTGTGTTTCAATTGAGCATTCCGAATCCGAGTATCAAAACGAAAAGACGACAGACACCGAAAACACATAAATTCACCGGTTCCAGAATAAAACCTAATCGAACCGCTTTCATTTGGGCCTTCACATTGAGGACAAGCAGATATCTCCATGTTTTTCACCTCCCCTCTGTTTCTCTCCGAAGAGAGGTTTAGAAGTGCCGCCAGAAATACCGGAAAGGTATAACCAGCCGGTTGCACACCGCCACGCCCGGAGAAACTGGGCGAAGCGGGTGAACCGGGCACGCCGTTCAATAAAAACAACCAATGAAGTAAGATTTAATGCAAATTTAAATTATTACTTTAAATTTGCATTGAAACGGCTATCCACCCCGTGATATTCTTCCATCCATGAACTACATCCCCCGCGACATAGAAAACCGACTTACCCGGCTTTTAGCCTCATCCCCCTGCGTGGCGGTGACCGGCCCCCGTCAGGCTGGCAAGTCAACCCTGCTTAAACACTGTTTGCCAAGCTACAGCTATGTAACCCTGGATGACCCTTTTTACCGGGAGCAAGCCCACGCTGATCCGCTGCTGTTTCTTGATTCTCTTGGCGAACGCGCCATTATTGATGAGATCCAGCTTGCCCCCGGCCTTCTGTCATATATCAAAATCAGGGTTGATCAACACCGCAGCATCAAAGGGCAGTATCTCTTTACCGGCTCACAGCAGTTCGGGCTGATCAAGAACCTGAGCGATTCACTGGCAGGAAGAATAGCACTGCTGGAGCTGCTACCATTCTCAGTTGCCGAGAAACGGCGGCATCTGACACTTCCTGATACTACCGGACTATTCCGGCATGCTGCCCTGACCGGCTCCTATCCTGAACTGGTGGTGGATGATACGCTAGACCTGCAATCCTGGTATGCTTCGTATCTGCAAACCTACCTTGAAAGGGATATTCGCAGCATCTACAACATCGGCGACTTGCGAGACTTTCAACGCCTTGTACGCCTCTTGGCGGCACGCTGCGGCCAGCAGTTAAACATGTCTGACCTTAGCCGCGATTTGGGCATCTCAGTCCCTACGGTCAAGAGCTGGCTTTCAATCCTTGAGGCCAGCCGGGTGATCTACCTGCTATCACCCTACTATACCAACCTGGGTAAACGGATTACCAAGGCTCCCAAACTGTATTTTATGGATATCGGACTGGCCTGCAATCTGGCCGGGGTGCGGGATGAGGCTCACCTGTTCAATGGGCCGATGGCAGGCAGCCTGTTTGAAAACTTCTGTGTGCAGGAAACCATCAAGTTTTTTCTGGGAAGAGGCCAACAACCGCCGCTCTATTACCTGCGAACCGGCAACGGGCTGGAGGTGGATCTGCTGATTGAACCATCAGCCGGACAGCTGATTCCTGTAGAAATCAAGTTGAGCAAGACTCCTGCACCGCAGCAGGCCCGTACGCTCACCAGCTTCCGTGAGCTGTTTGCCCGGCTTGATCCTGCGCCGGGGCTGCTGTTGTCGGTGAGTGACACCACCCGCTCATTGAATCGCGAGGTTACGGCGGTCACACTGGATGACTACTTCAGGCGGTTGGCAGAACTACTGGAAATAGACAACCCTGTAGGATAAAGTTCCATTTGGAAGGTTTCGTCCAACGGTTTAATCAACTCTGACTGGCTTGCTGTGCGCTTAATTTCACCAATCTCTCAGTCACCAGTTGTTAGGCAACACAAGCAGCACCGCTTCAGCATCGCCATACCATCAACCGCTTTGACAAGGAGTTTTTATGACCATTAACTACCAACACAGATGGCTGAGAGTTATCTTAACCTGTATTCTTTTGCTTTCGTTTACCTGCCCAGCGTATCCCTGCTCACGCGTGTTGTGGAACGATAATGAACAGGCAGTTGTCGTCGGTCGCAATATGGACTGGTTTGAAGATATGAAAAGCAATCTGTGGGCCTTCCCACGGGGAATATCGCGGGATGGAGGAGCCGGCAAGAACTCTCTTAAGTGGGTATCCAGGTATGAAAGCCTCGTCGTTTCCGGCTATGACATGATGACGGTTGACGGCATAAATGAGAAGGGTCTTTCGGTGAACCCGTTATGGCTTGCAGAGTCAGATTATGGCAAGCGGGACAGTTCTGTTCCGGGGATATCTTTCAGCATTGCTACCCAGTATTTTCTTGATAACTTTGCCACCGTGGCAGAAGCGGTCAGATTCATTGAAACAAAGTCATTTCAGATAGTCACCGGCCCGATGGGCTCAACAAAAAGACAGGCTGCAGGACATGTGGCTCTGGCGGACTCAACTGGAGATTCGGCGGTGGTGGAGTGGATCAACGGCAAGCCGAAAATTTATCACGACCGCAAATACACAGTCATGACGAATTCTCCCCCATTCAACAAACAGCTGAACAACCTGAAGCTTTATAAAGGGTTTGGCGGCACCCGGGAGCTGCCCGGCTCGGAACAGTCCCTTGACCGTTTTGTCCGCGCAGCCCGCTACCTGAAGAGCCTTCCAAAGCCGGAGAGCAAAAGGGAAACCGTCGCATATCTTATGAGCGTCATGCGTAACGTATCTGCGCCTTTTGGTGTTGCTGACCCGCTGCGCCCCAATATCTCTACTACACGTTGGCGGGCTATAGCCGATCTTACCAGCAAGGTATACTACTTTGAATCCACTACCAGCCCAAACGTTATCTGGGTCTCGCTCAACAAGCTGCATTTACAGGACGGGGGCTCACCTTTAGAGCTTAACCTGGCAAATGATCTTGATCTAGCGGGTGATGTGTCAACCTGGTTCAGGAAATCTCTGCCCTTTGCGTTCAAGTAGAGCCAATCTGGCTCCACTGCGTTCCCGGCAGCTATCTTGTTGGTACTTTCTGCGGTTTTTCAGCAGACGTACCATCTGCAACGTTTCAAATAATCAATCAGGATAAGAAAACTGTGACAAAGAAAACCGATGCCATCTATGCTGCCCCACTACAGGATATAATCGACTTCCAATTTGATGAGCGTGTTGTAGCTGTCTTTCCTGACATGATACAGCGCTCGGTTCCAGGTTACGCTATGATTATATCCAATATTGGTATCATTGCTGCCAGATACGCCCAGGCAGGAAGTCACTGCTACGATCTGGGCTGTTCCCTCGGAGCGGCAAGCCTTGCTATGCGTCAGCAGATCAATACACCAGATTGTAGCATTATTGCGGTGGATAACTCCCCGGCGATGATTGAGCGCGCCCGGGAACTTCTGTCACTCGATACGGGATCCTCTATTCCGGTAACAATGATCTGTAGCGATCTTAGTACGGTAACTATCGAAAATGCCTCGGTCGTCGTGCTTAACTTTACCCTGCAGTTTATTCCACCACCAGAGCGACTGGCGCTGCTCCAGATGATCTACAGGGGTCTAAATCCAGGCGGTATTCTGATACTTTCAGAAAAGATCGCATTCAGGGAGCCAGAAAAACAACAGTTGCATATTGAACTGCACCATGAGTTTAAGCGAGCAAATGGCTATAGTTATCTGGAGATCAGCCAGAAACGGTCAGCACTGGAGAAGGTAATGATCCCGGAGACACTTGCTGTTCATCAAAAAAGATTGCAGAAGGCTGGTTTCTCCTCCTCGGAGCTTTGGTTTCAGTGCTTCAATTTTATCTCTATGGTCGCAATAAAATGAGATTCTACGATTCACTCTATCCTCAACTTGCTGCAATGGGGCAGGAACGTTGGGCAGAACAACTTCAGAATTCCCTGTCAGAAGGACTTCTGCTCGAACGTTACGGCGATATGCCGGAATGGCTCACCGCTCTGGGAATGCTGCCGGAAATACAGCCATCCCGCATTGATCTTCAGGACTCTGTGACCATAGGTTCAGGCAGAGATCTTGGCCAAATCAGCCGTGACTGGCTAATCACGCGGCTTCAGAGCTTTCACCCCTGGCGGAAGGGGCCCTATAATCTTTTCGACATTGAGATCGATACTGAGTGGCGATCTGACTGGAAGTGGGAGAGGCTTCTGCCGCACATCCAGCCGCTGGCCGGACGCAGGGTTCTGGATGTAGGTTGCGGCAACGGCTATCATGGCTGGCGGATGCGTGGCGTTGGCGCTGATTTTGTTCTTGGCATTGAGCCTTTTCTGGTTTCGGTGATGCAGTTTCAGGTCATTCAGCGCTACCTGCGGGATCCAGAGCACCATGTCATCCCGATAGGTATTGAAGATCTGCCTGCCAACCTTGCCTGCTTTGACAGCGTTTTCTCCATGGGGGTACTGTACCATCGCCGCTCACCTCTGGATCATCTGCTTGAGTTGAAAGGCTGCCTGCGTCCGGGTGGGCAGTTGATTCTGGAAACACTGATTGTTGAAGGGGATCAGGAAACGGTCTTCATGCCACCTGGACGTTACGCCAAGATGCGTAATGTCTGGTTCCTGCCATCTATTCCAGCGATGAACTTGTGGCTGCAACGTTGCGGTTTTACAGAGATTGCCTGCATCAATACCAATCGCACCAGCCACGGGGAACAACATGCGACAGACTGGATGCGTTTTGAGTCGCTGGCAGACTACCTTGATCCGGAAGATGGGTCAAAGACCATTGAAGGACACCCGGCACCGCTGCGGGCGATCTTTATTGCAACCAGACCGTAGGATAGGATGCCGTTATTGAAAAAGCCGACTGGAATTACTTCCAGCCGGCTTTTTTATTGAGTTCACAAAATGGTACTAAACCAGGCAGCAGACGGTCTGACTTCGAGCTGCCCTGGTTTCATCGAGCCTGGTCACCGGCATGGTGACCGGCATGGCTGCAAAGGAGCCAGGATCAGACTCAGCCAGTTTGGCAGCCTCAATCATCACCTCAATGAAGGCGTCCATGGTGGCCTTGCTCTCGGTCTCGGTCGGCTCTATCATTATTGCCTCTTTGACAATAAGCGGAAAGTATACTGTCGGTGGATGGTAACCTTTATCAATCAGGAACTTGGCAATATCAATGGCATGCACACCTTTGGCAAGCTGGTTTGAAGCCGAGAATACAACCTCGTGCATACATGTCTTGTCGTAAGGCAGGTCGTAATATGCTTTCAGTTTTTCCTTGATATAGTTGGCGTTAAGCACAGCCTGTTCAGAAACCTGAATCAGTCCTTCACGACCAAGCATAATCATATAGGTATAAGCCTTGACCATCACCCCGAAGTTGCCGAAGAAGTTTGCTGTACGACCAATAGATTGCTCATTATCGGTCTGAAGTTTAAGTTTACCGTTAGACTCATCATGTATAATTCTGGGCATTGGAAGAAATGGTATCAGGGCTTTCTTGACCCCTACAGGGCCTGAACCTGGTCCACCACCGCCATGAGGGGTTCCGAAGGTCTTGTGAAGATTCAAATGTACAACATCAAAACCAACATCCCCTGGCCGCACCTTACCCATTATCGCGTTAAGATTGGCTCCATCATAATACATCAGGGCATCGTGGCTATGAGCTATATCAGCTATCTCTTTTATATACGGATTAAAAAGCCCCAGGGTATTTGGGCAGGTCATCATTACCGCCGCCACCTCCCCGTTCATAGCCTGCCTGAAAAGATCAAGATCCATATCACCATATGGAGCAGTGGGAATAGTTATTATCTCATACCCTGCCATTGTGGCTGACGCCGGATTTGTGCCATGTGAAGAATCAGGGACTACCACATATTTTTTCCTGTTTCCCTTGGCCTTGTGGTAAGCCGCAACAAGCAGCATACCGGTCATCTCACCATGAGCCCCTGCCAAAGGCTGAGTGGTAACTTCATCCATACCTGTAATATCAGCAAGCATCTGGGCAAGATCGTACAGCATCCCAAGGCTACCCTGACATAGAGAATCACCGCCAGGCAGAAGAGCTGTAAGCGGATGAAACGGGGCAAACAGAACCGCTGCATTTTCCAATACCTTTGCGTTGTACTTCATGGTGCAGGAGCCAAGCGGATAAAAATTCGTATCAACAGAGAAGTTTCGACGGGATAGATTGGTAAAGTGCCTGACAAGATCCAGCTCGGAAATTTCAGGCAGATTAGCTGTATCAGCCCTTAAAAGATTCTGTGGTAATGAGGGTGCCGAAGGGATATCAGATGCAGGCAACATTACACCTCTACGACCTGAAACGGATTTTTCATAGATCAGTTGCATAAAGCTACCTCCAACTCCTTCACCAGCAGATCAATATCCTTCCTGGTACGCTTTTCAGTAACCGTCACCACCAGCAGATTCTCCGAACCATCATAAAAACTGCCAAGCGGAAGACCGGCTGCTATACCTCTGGCCAGCAAATCCTCAACAACCTGAGCAGCCGGTTTTGGGAGGCTGATGGTAAACTCGTTGAAGGTTGGAGCCGTTTTCAGAACAGTTACCCCGGGGATACCGGCAAGAGATGATTTGGCATATTCAGCCTTGTCATAATTAAGACGGGCAAGATCTGCCAACCCTTGTCTACCTGCAGCAGAGAGAAAAATGAGTCCTCGTAACGCACAGAGAGACTGGTTACTACAGATGTTAGAAGTGGCCTTATGACGTTTGATATGTTGCTCACGCGCCTGCAGGGTAAGCACAAAACCGCGCTTACCATTTTTATCAACGGTTTCTCCAACAATTCTGCCCGGCATGTTCCTGATATGGCTCTTTTTAGCAGCCATAAAACCGAATGAGGGGCCTCCGAACGACAACGGATTCCCAAGTGACTGACCATCCCCGACAGCAATATCAGCCCCAAGTTCACCAGGAGATTTGAGAATCCCGAGTGCGACAGGATATACAGCAGTTACAAGAAGCGCACCTTTTGCATGAACCTGATCAGCAAGCGATGAAAAATCATCTATGCAACCAAAGACATTTGGATATTGAACCAAAAGAGCTGCTGTTCGGTCATCAAGCTGATTTATCAGCTCTGCCCTGTTCAACAGACCATCCAGAGGAGACAACTCGACCAGTTCAGCATCATTGTGTGACAGATATGTCGCCAATACCTGTCTTGCAATAGGAGAGACACAGCCATCAACCAGAATCCTGCTACGGTTGGTTGTACGGATAGCCATCAGAGCCGCCTCAGCCAGAGCGGTAGCGCCATCATACAGCGAGGCATTGCTGACATCCAGACCGGTCAGACGGCAGATGGCTGTCTGATATTCAAACAGAGCCTGTAGTGTGCCTTGCGAACATTCCGGCTGATACGGGGTATAGGCTGTATAAAACTCTGCCCGGTTCGAGAGATGGTCAACAACAGCAGGAATTATATGATCATAGAAGCCGCCACCTATAAAGAGAGATAGTTCATGGCAATTTTCAGAACATAGCTGTTTAAGTCTGTCAAATGTTTCGAATTCCGACATCCCTGGAGGCAGATTAAATGTGGTGCAACGAAGTTCTTCGGGTATAGAGGCAAAAAGCTCCTCAATGCTGCTAACCCCTGTAGCGGCCAGCATTTCCTGAATCTCTTCAGGTGTATGCGGACAGTAGTGACTGGTTTCCATTATGTTCTTCTCCTACAGGGTCTGTAAATAAGCGTCGTACATCTCTTGAGTCATCAGTTTTATCAACTCGCCTGAATTATCAATCTCCAGTTCAACCATCCATGCCGCATCTTCAGGAGATTCGTTCACCATCTCCGGGGCATCATCCAGCGCTGTATTTACCTTTACAACCTTGCCGGAAACAGGGGCATAAATGTCACTTGCCGCCTTTACAGACTCAATGGCAGCCATCACCTCTTCCTGTTTTACCTTTTTGCCGATTGCAGGCAGCTCAACAAAGGTTATATCCCCAAGCTCATGCGCAGCATGTGAGCTTATGCCACAAACGGCATTGTTTCCATTAACCTTTACCCACTCATGCTCTTTTGTAAAATAAATCTCTGACATCTTTTTAAATACCTCCTATCTTAATATTCCGTCTTAATCAATTTAACTACTTTTTAGGACAGTCTCCAAGACGCTTGGCTTTTACCTTGACTGTCATTTTATGACCCTGGGCATTCATCTTCATAATCGAGTTGTAACTGTCTTTTCCAAATACAGTCTCACCGGTATATGTTCCGGCAGCCTCACCGGTGCATTTCATCGCCCATGTTACCTTGTTGCCGGATACCTTGTAATCGGTAACCTTGCATTTATCATCACGAGCAATCACCTTTTTCTGATCCTTAACATCCTCTTTGCTATAACAATGCGTCATGGTTGAGGCAGGAATCTTCATCGGCATTCCGGGCATCTCTGTCTGGGAAGTGATCTCCCATTGACCTTCCCTCATCATATCTGCGGCAGAAGCAGCTGCAGGTAAAATCAACATGGCTCCAATAGTAACAATTACAAGACGTTTCATAACAGTTCCCTTCATTAAAATGGATTTAACTGCGTAATGACCCTTTATCATAAAATGGCAGATTGCATACAACAGCATCCATGCCAACTCTGTCCTGTCTTATAGAAAGAACTGTATTCAAAACGCTGTATGCCGTTTCAACATAGCCAAGTCCTATACCACAGCCAAGCATTGGAGAAAATACACCACTGGTCACTTCACCAATCTTTTTATCACCGTCATAGATACCAAAACCATGCCGGGGTGTGCGACGGGATGTCACCTTAAACGGTACCTTGATCCGGCCTGAAGGGTTATTCTTCTCAGACAGCAGAGCATCTCTTCCTACAAACTGCTTATCCAGCTTGACAAAGGCTCCAAGATCAGCCTCAAGGGGGGTTGTAGTTTCATCAATATCGTTACCGTACAGCGAATATCCCATTTCCAGTCTCAATACATCTCTGGCGCCCAGACCTGCAGGCTTTACCCTCTCATCCTTAAGCAGTGTATCCCAGAGTTCAACAACCTTATCAGCCGGAAGGAATATCTCATATCCAAGCTCTCCTGTATATCCGGTGCGGCTTACAATAGCAGGAGAACCGAGAAGGTCATGCTCCACAAATCTGAAGTAGGGGATCTCTGATACCCATTCTCCCAACAGTTCAACCAGAACCTCTCTTGAACGGGGTCCCTGCAGATCAAGTTTGGCTGTATTTGGCGTAATATCGGACAATTGTCCTGCAGTAAGCCTTGAATTCATCACCTTGAAATCATTAGGGGCTGTGGCGGCATTTACAACAATCATTACCTCATCATCAGCCAGACGAAACACAATAAGATCGTCAATAATAGAACCCTTCTCGTTAAGAAGAAAACCGTATTTTGAGCGTCCTACCGGAATTGCATCGACTGAAAAGGTAAAAAGATCCTCCAGACCTGAAGCAACAATATCCCCCCTAAAATGAAACTCTCCCATATGGCATATATCAAAAAGGGCTGCCTGCTCACGACACCAGCGATGCTCGGCAATTATCCCCTCATACTGGATAGGCATATCCCATCCACCAAATGGAGCCATTAAGGCTCCCAGTGCACGATGTTGTTTGTTAAGAGGGGTTATCTTCACAGGCTCGGTCATCTCAAAAGCTCCTTCTATTATTTTTTCTTTTTATATCTGCTTTCACCGGCAATTGCCTTGATATCTGCCAACCTCATCTTCCAGCGTCCTTCTTCATGATCCAGGGTAAATTCCCGACTATGGCTGGAGCTGCTGCTGGAAAGACCTTCCATACCTATTTTTGCAAAGACTTTTGATGTAGTACGTTTTTCATTTATCAGCCGGAAATCATTAAGTTTAAGGTGACAACAGGCAGGAGTAAGCGAGGCATCACGCAGCATTGATACGAACCGTTCACGGCTCATACTACGCCTGTGAGAAAGCAGATTATACATCTGTTCATATCTGCCCTCTCTCCAAAGGTCAAGGGTATCTGAAATAGCCTGTTCGCGGGGGTCATTACGTTGTTCCGCAACTGAAACAGAAGCACAACTTATTGATATAACAATTAAAAACAGGACAAAAAGACGAGACATTATAAATAAAACCTCCATGAAAGGTTTTGCAATGTTAGAGCATACTGAGCCGAGCGGCAATAAAAAAACGTGTATTTTTAATCATTAAAATGCAGCTTGCCAATCCATAATCTTTAGATACAATAAGCGTAAAACAGAGTTAGTAAAATTCGGGGAATCCAATGAAGAATTATAGTGAAACATTACAACAACTTCTAAACTTCGGACTGGACATATCACAGATCAAGGATATTGACTTTCTCCTTGAAAAGATACTGACAGAGGCCAGAAATTTTACAAACTGCGATGCCGGAACTATATATGTGAAAGATGCCAATATCTTGGCAGCCAGATATTCACAGAATGATACCACCAACAACCAGTTGTCGCCTCACAGGAAATCGGTTTATTCAAACATAATTGTCCGTGTTGATAACACCTCAATAGCCGGATATGTAGCTGCAACCGGTAATCAGTTGAATATACCTGATGTCTATCACCTTGATAAAAATCTTCCATACTCATTCAACCGTTCTTTCGACGATATGACTAACTACCGGACTGTTTCACAGCTGGTACTTCCCCTT
The DNA here is from genome assembly GCA_964655435.1 of uncultured Geobacter sp. GTDB lineage: Bacteria > Desulfobacterota > Desulfuromonadia > Geobacterales > Pseudopelobacteraceae > Trichlorobacter. The sequence goes on along the minus strand of CAZZMP010000003.1, from coordinate 71,736 downwards.
ACCAGCATGCGTGGAGAGACGGTAGGTGTACTGCAACTGATTAATGCAAAAGACAACAGCACAGGTGGTATAACCTCTTTTGACAGCCACGATGAGAGCGGTATCAGCTATTTTGCAGTTACTGCTGCCAATGCGATAGAACGTGCAAAGATGACCAGGGAAATCATCCTCAGGATGAACCGAATGGCTGAGTTAAGGGATCCTAAAGAAACAGGTCCTCATGTAAACAGGGTCGCAGCCTATTCTGTTGCACTTTATGAGGGTTGGGCTGCCAGCAAGGGCCTGAATCAGGAAGAGATAGACCGTAACCGCGACATACTCAGGATGGCGGCCATGCTGCACGATGTTGGCAAGGTTGCAATATCGGACAATATTTTAAAGAAACCCGGAAAATTTACACCTGAAGAATATGATGTAATGAAACTTCATACTGTTTACGGCGCACGCCTCTTTCCTGATATTTATTCGGAACTTGATGAATCAGCGGCAGCCGTTGCCCTTAATCATCATGAACGCTGGGATGGAAACGGATATCCAGGTCATATAAGCCTCGCAACCCTTAAACCTCTACCCGGATATGAGAAAGAAGATGGAACCGCCAGAGGGAAGAAAAGGGAAGAGATCCCTCTTTTTGGACGTATAGTTGCTATTGCAGATGTATATGATGCTCTTTCAAATCGTCGCTGCTACAAGGAAGCCTGGGATCAATCCGCTGTTCTGGAAGAGTTGAAAAAAGATGCCGGCACCGCATTTGACCCTGAACTTGTAGATATATTTCTGGACAGTATTGAAGTCATAAGGCAGATAAGTAGCCAGTTTCCTGATTATACTGAATCATAGGCTTTAATACCGATTAGATTTTATCCCTTTACTAACAGAAAGCCATATCCATAACTTCGGAGAGCTGACATTTTTCCCACTATACGCAAACTGCTTGGCCAGACAAGTTGGAACTGTCTGATAGGAGTACCTCTTTCAGAGCTCGTTCCTGAAACAGTACCCGGGCTACTGGAAGAGGTCGCAGGTCTGACCCAACCTGAATGGCTGCCGGAACTGGCAAGGGTTGAGTTGTTATGCCATCTAGCTATGAATATTCCGTTCCCACCAACTGATGAGATTGAGGTTCTAACTGTAAATCCATCAATTCAGCTTATTACCGTTTCATGGAAACACCTGCTCACACTGCTCACTTTCGCAAAAAAGCAGGATATGGAGCTGATTGAACCTGGTAAAGAGCAGATCCTCATCTGGTCTGATCCGACAAATAAAAATCTTAGGTTTGAAATAGCCCTTCCTGACCATCTGCTGGCTATAAAAATGGCAGACAAAAAGATAAGTCCGGAAGAAGAGGCATCTAAAACAGGATTACCTGTTAACTGCTTCGATTCTGTGCTTTGGGATGCAGTCCGCAAGGGAATCTTGTTGGCTCCTCAATCCAGAATTCGCAGAACTCAAACTTTTATGACAGAGATGCAGGACAATCAGAACAGCAGCGCCGAGCTGTTTACTCTTCAGTGGGATCTTAACCTGAAAAAATCATCCTTTTCTCCTTCAATAGATTCAACTGTAAAAGAGTTTTTCCCATACAATCGGGCTGTTACATTAATGCATGAGATGCGTGATTTCTGCTGGAAACTTTTTGTTCAGCCACAGGTCTCTTTTGCCGGATATAGTCCGCTATCGCACCCTCAGTTTTTTGATATCTACAGTACCGCCTCAAATTATGGACTAATGACAGCATTTCTGGGAGATCCCGTTTCCCGGGAAGATTTAGAAAAAATAATATCTATTCAGCGTCCGGTCTATTATCAGATAAGCCTTGAAGGCCTTGAGCAGCATAACGATTCTTTGAGGGGAAGCGGCAATTTCAGAGAGTCAGTAGAATTTCTTAAACTCCTGTCAGAATTGGGTGTGCCAAGTATGGTTCTTGTCAATATCACCAGAAACAATCTTGATCAGATTATCCCACTTGCTGAACTGTTAGAGGGAGTTACCGGGGCTATTACCTTCAAGAGACCTGCCGATTCCGGAAAACTGAATCAGAGCAGATTAACATCCAAAGAGGAATATCATCTTTTTCTGGAAAAGTATCTGGCTGCCATGCCAGGCCATCCTGTTCTTGCATCAAAAGACAATCTGCTAAATATCATAAACGAAGAACAGGGCAAGCCACTGTTTGGAGGCTGCACGGGCTTTGGCTGCGGGGCAGCATTCAACTTCATATCTATCCGTGCAGATGGCGAGGTTCATGCCTGCAACAATTACCCATCACTTATCGGAAACATCCTTCTGCAAGGTCTGGATGACATCTACAATTCAATTGCTGCCAAACGCTACAGAGAAGGTTCATCAGCATGCAATGATTGCAGACTGAAACCGGTATGCGGAGGCTGTCCGGCAGTTACTGCAAACCTCGGTTACGATCCTCTCACAACCAAAGACCCCTACTGCTTCAGGATATAGTTATCCACAACCCAGGAGGCAAACGGAAAGCTGCAAGTAAATGCTGGAGAGACGGCATTAAGGACATGAATTGTCCGCGCATCCCCTTCCACCACAAAATCCATCACCAGTTCCTTTGTGGTTTTATTCAGCAGTTGTGCCCTGATGCCTGTCTTGCTCCACTGGTTGAAACCTGCAGTGTCAATCTCCTTAACCATTTTTGTTGCAAGCCCTGTAAAATATGAGCGGTTGTATTTGTGAAGTTCCTCAAAAGCAAGAGAACGGAACCCGAAGCTGTCATCCAGAAAAAGCCTTGATTCCCAGCCGATAATCTCAACCAGTTCAGCAAGGCTGAAGTTTTCAAGTCCCGTATAGTTTTCCCTCCAAAAGGCAGGGATAGCTGTAGGGCCTATCTCAATAGTGCCATCAACAGTAATGGTATAATGAACGCCAAGAAATGGGTTTTTCAGATTAGGAACAGGATATATATTAGTACGCACAGGTCTGTCTTTGCCTCTGTACCTTAGATATATACCCTTGAACGGGATTATTGTGTAGTTTTGGGAGAAGCCGTAATCCCTTGCGATATGATCCGCATAAAGACCGGCAGCATTTATAATAAGACCGGCCTCTATAACCAGTCCTCCTCTGGTAACAACAGCGCTGTTACCATGACGTTGACGATACCCCTGATTAAAGAGAAAACGAACTCCGTTTTTTTCAAGATCCTCCTTTAAAGCGTGGCAGACCTGTGCAGGATCAACGGTTGCTGTGCTTGGAGAGTATAATGCAATACCGGTAGTTCTGGCATTAGGATCAATTTCCGCAAGTTCCTTCTCATCAATAATACTGACATCTACACCATTTCGCTCACCACGGCGCTGCAGTTCCAGTACACCCTCAACCTCGCTTTCGTCCGAAGCCACTACCACCTTGTGGCATTCATTGATTTCAAGCCCTCTCTCCTTGACATACTCTCTCAAAATCCTGTTACCGTCACGGGTAAAGCGGGCTTTAAGCGAATCTGCGGTGTAGTAGAATCCTGCGTGAAGCACACCGCTGTTCCGACCGCTGCTATGTTTTGCAACGTCAGCTTCCTTCTCAATCACAAGGATATCAGCAGATGGAAATCTGGAATGCAGATCACGGGCAAGCGCCATACCTATGATTCCAGCGCCAATAATCAGATAATCACACCTGAGCTGTTCGGTCATTTTTGCACCCCATACTGGCGGGAAAGCTTCAGAAAATTATCCAGCAGTTCCATTCCACTTTCCGTAAGTATGGACTCTGGATGGAACTGTACCCCCCAGACAGGCAGAGAACGATGACGCAGCCCCATAATCTCGGAGTTCTCAACCCAGGCGGTCACTTCAAGAGAATCAGGGAGAGTTTCACGTTCAACCACCAGAGAATGATAACGGGTAGCATTAAAAGGGTTCGGCAAGCCTTCAAAGATCTCCTTTCCATCATGGTGGATAGGTGATGTCTTGCCATGCATAAGAGAAACGCTTCGGACAATCTTTCCTCCAAAGGCAGCCCCGATAGACTGATGCCCCAGGCAGACCCCTAGAAGAGGTATCTTGCCAGCGTACTCCTTTATAGTAGCAACCGATATGCCAGCCTCCTCCGGAGAACAGGGACCAGGCGAAATGACAATCCTGTCAGGTTTAAGCCCTTCTATATCAGAAACTCTCATTTCATCATTACGGACAACCTTGACATCCTCACCCAACTGAGCAAAATACTGAACAATATTAAAGGTAAAGGAGTCATAATTATCTAGCATGAGTAGCATTTTATATCATAACCTCTTGTTTTTATGGTTTATTGCAACACTGAATAGATTTATCCTAAGTCCGACAGGCTCCTAGAGTGCTACTTACCGTCTGCCACCCAGGATTGAGCCCATCACCCCACGCATAATAGCCCTTCCCAATTGACTGCCTACGGAGCGGGCGGCACTCTTGGCCAATGCCTCCACCACCCCTTCACGTCGGCGACTACCACTGCCAGCGCCACCCAGCAGATCGCCCAACATTCCACCTAATCCAGCACCGGCGAGGTCAGCGCCTCCGTGCGGTGCGGTTTTAGCAGCAGTCTGCGCCTGTGTCTGTGACGCCTGTTCAGCACGAGCCTTAAGCATCTCATATGCCGATTCCTGATCTAATGCTCTATCGTATACCCCTGCCACCAGCGAATTTTGCATCAGCCGCTGACGTTCCTGTGGATCAATCGGTCCAATCTGCCCCAAGGGCGGTACTACAAAGGCTCGTTCCACTACGCCGGGACGACCCTTCTCATCCAGAAAGGAGACCAAGGCTTCCCCAACCCCTAGCTCAGTGATAGCGTTTACCTCATCAAACGCAGGGTTATCACGCATAGTCTCGGCAGCTGATTTTACAGCCTTCTGGTCGCGGGGACTGAAGGCACGCAAGGCATGCTGCACTCGGTTGCCCAGCTGTGAAAGTACCTTATCTGGAATGTCAGCCGGGTTTTGAGTGACAAAGTAGACACCCACTCCCTTGGATCGGATCAGTCGCACCACCTGTTCAATCTTGTCCACCAGGGCAGGAGGGGCATCATTGAAGAGCAGATGAGCCTCATCGAAGAAAAAAATCAGCTTGGGCTTCTCCAGATCACCGGCCTCTGGCAGGTTCTCAAACAGTTCAGACAACAGCCATAGCAGAAGGGTAGCGTACATCTTGGGACTCTGCATCAGTTTATCGGCTGAGAGGATGTTGACCACTCCCTGACCCCGATCGGTCTGCATCAGGTCGTTAATATTCAGCATCGGCTCGCCAAGGATTCGGTCGCCCCCCTGAGCCTCCAGCCCAAGCAGACCACGTTGTATCGCTCCAACACTGGCTGCCGAGACATTACCGTAGTCGGTAGTAAGCGACTTGGCATTATCCCCCACAAACTGCAACATAGCCCTCAGATCTTTGAGATCCAGCAGAAGCAGTCCGTTGTCGTCGGCTACCTTGAACACCAGATTCAGGACACCGCTCTGGGTTTCGTTAAGCTCCAACATACGGGCAAGCAAGAGTGACCCCATGTCTGATACAGTGGCTCGTACCGGATGCCCCTGCTCACCGAATGGATCCCAGAAAGTAACCGGAAAGGCACGGTAAGGATGTTCATTGATTCCAAGCAGTTTGAGCCGTTCCTCAACCTTGGGGTTGCCACCCCCCGACTTTGACAGACCGGAGAGATCACCTTTAACATCTGACATGAAACAGGGTACACCGATACTGGAAAATTGCTCGGCCATGGTCTGTAGCGTCACGGTCTTGCCAGTGCCGGTAGCGCCGGTAATCAGACCATGGCGGTTGGCCATAGCAGGTAGCAAGTACAAGTCAGTGTTGCTGTTTCTGGCAATCAGAATCGGTTGGCTCATGTTAACTCCTTTGTGCCTGATCAGCTGTTCCTTCGGCAGTATGGTCGGTGCGGCACGGTATTGCGCGGTTTCCGCCGTCCTCATATCAGCGGCATCAGACAGTCGGAAAGTAATTGTTCGTTCGCCTCAATTGCACAAAGTAATTTTTTGAGTGCTTGCTTCCTGAAGACAATTGATTTTGTCTCGTTAGTACTATAAAATTCCTTTTGTTCTGCGAAAATTTTGTCAATTTGTTCTTGTGTGGTATCTTCCATATATTATTTTTTTCTGTAGTAATTTATTGTAATTTTATAGAAAACTTTCAAAAATACATCTTTCTAAACATCATAATTATACGAATCTTTGGCGTGATGCAAAGTCTAAAATAATCTGTAGTCTCTATTAAATGGATTTGTCGATAGATTCAACTACGGATAGGTTATACCGAGTATATAAACTGGGCTGGCAAACTTGGTTTGCGTCAAAGGATTATGGTTCAATTGGAAATATTGAAGAGTACCCAGTATGCTGCGTAACGAATATCAGATAGAAATCAGCTGTTAATGACAGTATCTTCCCTTATCAATATCTCCTCTCATCTTCCCAGGATGGCACAGTTACAGCCGGATACCACGGCTATAATCTTTCCCAAAGGCAATAAGCGTCTGACCTTTAAAGAGCTGGATCGGCTGTCTGATCGGATCTGCCACGGTCTGGTCAAACATGGGATCTGCCGTGGCGTCCGTACCGTGCTGATGGTTACGCCTTCACCGGAATTCTTTGCCCTGACCTTTGCACTGTTCAAGATAGGGGCGGTTCCGGTACTGATTGATCCAGGTCTTGGAACAAAAAATCTCAAAAGATGTATTGAAGAAGTCAAACCTGAAGCCTTCATAGGTATACCAAAGGCTCAGATAGCCCGAATTGTCTTTGGTTGGGGTAAAGGTGATCTGAAAACCATTATTACAGTAGGGACAACTCTTTTCTGGGGTGGCGCCAATCTGGCATCCCTGACAAGAGAGTCTCCTGACCAACCGTTTGCCATGGCCACAACCAAAGCCGATGATCTGGCTGCCATACTCTTCACCAGCGGCAGCACAGGCCCGCCAAAAGGGGCTGTTTACAGTCACGGAAATTTCAGTGCCCAGGTTGATGCGCTTAAGCAGGTTTACAGGATAGAACCTGGAGAGATAGACCTTCCGACCTTTCCGTTGTTTGCGCTGTTTGCCCCTGCCATGGGAATGACCGCAGTAATACCTGAGATGGATTTTACAAGGCCTGGTTTCGTTGACCCCCAAAAGATTATCTCTACTATCAGCAGTCATAATGTCACAACGATGTTCGGCTCACCTGCTCTTATAAACAGGGTAGGAAGATATGGTTCAGAAAAAGGAATAAAACTGCCAACTATGAGAAGGGTAATCTCTGCAGGCGCACCGGTTCCAGCCGCTGTTCTGGAACGGTTCTCCTCCATGCTTGCCCCCGGTGTCGAGATCTTTACCCCATATGGAGCTACTGAGTCTCTCCCGGTCTGCTCTATAGGCAGCTCCGAGATTCTGTCTAAAACCCGCAAGATTACAGAACAGGGGGGCGGAGTCTGCATCGGGAGAGCTGTGGATGGAATCCGTGTTGAACTTATAAAGATCACCGATGAACCAATTGATCTCTGGAACGATAACCTGAAGATTGGAGATGCAGAGGTTGGAGAGATTGTAGTGCAGGGGGCACAAGTGACCCGTGGTTATTTCCAACGTCCTGAAGCGGATCAACTCTCCAAGATAGAAGATCCATCCGGCGGTTTCTTCCACCGGATGGGAGATCTGGGCAGACGTGATGAACTGGGCAGGTTCTGGTTCTGCGGTCGCAAATCTCACCGGGTGGAAACTTTTGATAGAACCCTTTTTACCATTCCGATTGAAGCAATATTCAACAGGCATCCGGCTGTATTCCGAAGCGCGCTTGTGGGAATTGGGAAAAAAGGAGATCAGATTCCGGTTGTATGTGTTGAATTGGAAAAGGGAATCAAGAACTCAAAACAACAGATACTTTCTGAACTGTTGACAATAGCGGCAGATTTTTCTCAAACCAGAGAAATAAAAAACATTTTGTTTCATCCTGAATTTCCTGTGGATATTAGGCATAATGCCAAGATATTCCGTGAAAAACTTGCTATCTGGGCAGAGGAAAAACTGCGATGAAAGCGTTGGTGACTGGTGGTGGCGGTTTTCTGGGAACTGTAATTTCCAGATTTCTCACGGAAAAGGGGCTTCAGGTCTGCAGCCTCGCCCGTGGCAATTATCCTGCTCTGAGCAGGCTTGGAGTTGAACAGGTAAAAGGGGATATAGCTGATCCTGATTCGATTATCAAGGCTGCTGATGGATGCGACATTATATTTCATGTCGCTGCCAAGGCTGGTATATGGGGCAGTTATAATGATTTTTATCAGGTAAATGTCACAGGAACAAAGAATGTAATAACTGCCTGCAAGATGCATGGAATCAGAAAGCTGGTCTACACAAGTTCTCCAAGTGTCGTCTTTGATGGTAGCGATATTGAGAATGGTAATGAATCAATCCCATATCCTGATCATTACGAAGCCTTTTATCCTCAAACCAAAGCCATGGCAGAACAGCTGGTACTTGATGCCAATTCTGCAGCTCTGGCAACCGTCTCGCTCCGTCCACACCTGATTTGGGGTCCGGGAGACAACCATCTTGTGCCAAGGATCATAGCAAAAGGGAAAAGCGGCAAACTGAGACGGATTGGCAACCGTCCCTGTCTTGTTGATACGGTTTATGTAGACAATGCAGCTCTGGCACATCTGCAGGCTGCTGAAAAACTGGAGCCTGGCAGCTCAGTATCCGGTAAGGCTTACTTTATAAGTAATGGAGAGCCGTTACCTCTATGGGATATGATCAACAGGATACTGGCTGCAGCCAATCTTCCACCGGTAAAGAGGAACATATCACCAGAGGCTGCATATACAGCTGGAGCTATATGCGAAAAGATCTGGAAATTCTTCAGATTAAGAGGTGAACCGCCAATGACCCGTTTTGTGGCCAGGGAAATGGCTACCTCCCACTGGTTTGATTTAACAGCTGCCAGAGCAGATCTGGGATACCACCCGGTGGTGACCATTGATGAGGGATTAAAGAGGCTGAATGTATGGCTGAATAGCAATACATAGTGACAAACACGGACTTATCTGAATAATAAAACGGAGAAGATTCAAATCTTCTCCGTTTTATTTGATTAAGTTTAAAGAAATCCGGTTAAATTAATTAACTGCCTAGGGCATCTTCTTTAAAGCCGGAACCACCTTTAACCGCTGCTGGATCAGGTTAAGCTGAGTTGAAGGCAGTCTGTAACTCTTTGTCTTGAATTTGCTTAAACGTTGATTCCTTTGGGCATTGTTTTTAAGCAGTGTATTTTTCTGGACTGCCGACATATTTGAGACAAGAGGCTGAAACTGAACAAACTGGGCGGATGAAATATTCTGCCCCTGGTTAAATGCATAAATGGCGCTTGGAACCTGAGGAGCCACAGAAGGTTGAACCCAATTGTTCGCCTGCAAATCCTGCTTGCTTTCCAGGGTAAGCATAAAGTTACGCACTCCCAAATCCTGGCATGTTCTGCTATTGTCCTTCCCTTTCTTATCAACTTCACATTTTATGAAATCAAGAGCCCCCAGGCCGTTTCCGTAATGAATCTGACCACGCGGATCGTGTCCTGAAATTCCATCAATATATCCATGGGTATACTGCTGTGAAAAACCATATCTGTGAAGCGGTTGGAATGCCTGAGGAGTTTTTATGGTATTCAATTTAACTCCTGAATCCTTGTATGAGCAGTGTTTGAGATTTTCACTGCCAAGACTTGGCAAGTAAGGCGCCGGATTATTCAGATCAAAGACTGTAGCCTGGGTCTGGAGTCCCCATGTTGAAAAATGCTTGGGCTTGTTATCTTGGGGCATGATAGGCATAAATGGGGCATAATTGCCTCCATTCCATTCCATTTTCATTACAGATAGATAACCTTTCAGCTGGGTCTGATCAGGCCTGAATGTAAGTTCAGCTACTAAACGGGATGGAACACCGGCTGTTTCTGCATCACCATAAACCTGAGTGCCAAAATTTGAATTGGGTTTCATCAATTCATCTTTAAGCTTGCCCAGGCTTCCTGATGGACCACCGGTAAGCGTTAAAGACTGATAGCAATCACTGAGGTATCTCTCTGGCAAAACAGAAATCCATTGTGCATTGAGATTACGATATCGACTGTAAAAGTCACCAAGCTGCTGACATTTTGTTGTAAAATTCTGATCACACTTCTGAGCTGCGGCAAGAAGCATGTCATACTCCTGCTGCCATACTCCGCGAAGCTGTTTTATATAATTTATTCTGTTATTCCTTTTAGCCTGTGTTGTACCAAGAGCAAACATACCGGCTGTTGTTGGATCAATTATAAAGTTCGCATCCTTTATGGCAGCTTTCAACTCCCATAAGCCTACAATCATCATCCCTATGTAATCATCCTTGCTGTTCCCTTGAAGCGGATTTTCCCAGACATAGTCAGGCACAAGCTGATAAGGAGCTACAATGATCTTTACAGTCTTTTCAGGTCCGCTGCTATTAAGAAAGGTTCTGTAGTAATCTGTAAGCTCGCTTGCCTGAGTAGGATTGTTGGTGTTAGAGCCTGTGCTGTAAGTCCTTACAATAATGTTGTTACTTCCAAAGGCCTGTTGCATGGACTGACCTATGTTGACATTTACATTGGCAGAACCCCATGGGCCACTGGCTGAAGCGCCTGTCTCATTGGCAAACTTTGTCCAGTTTTTTAAAGTCTGTTTCATAACTGTAGCCGTACCGATAAACTCGCGTCCTGTCTGAATGCCAATAACAAAGGCATCGCCGCACTGTTGCTTGAACTGCCCCTTACCACCTGGAGTTGAGAGCACTTGAAGAATATTTGGCTTAAAGGAAACCTGACCGATATCAAGAAAGTTTGGAATATTGTATCTGAAAACATTTGCAAAAAGACTCTGACTGTAGGTACTGCTTTCCGTACCGCCTGCAACCTCAGTCTTGTTATCCAACTTGTAAGTTCCTGCTCCTGCAAGTACTTTAAGGGAAGCGGTAACAGTAAGATTTGACTGGGAGGCAATCTCCGAGGTGTTTTCAACAAATTCAAAGACAGAACCCTGATTGGGATCTCCGGACTGATATGTAATAGCTGGATTATAGTTGAGGCAGGGAGCGGTAAATTGTTTTGTTGTCAGATTGTAACCCCAGCCAAATGAAGCTCCGGCCACAGGATCAACATCAAGAAAGGTGACAGGCATATCAGCCTTTGCCGGTGCTGGCGAAAAGGCGGTAAAAAGGGTTAGTAGAGATGCAGCAGCCAATGGAGTTAAAACGTTGTATCGCATATTCTTTATTCTCCTTTTCTTTCCCTCAATTTCAGGTTTTTAGTTCTGCAATAAAGTGGTCTGTCTCTTTTCTTTTATACTCAACACCATTTAACTTGAATAAAACAGGTCGACGGATTAGAGAACAAGCATAACCAACGACAGAGCTGATGGTTTAATGAAAACCTTCAACTACTCTAACTAAGTCGAGTTTAAGTGATGTCATGGAGATTTTAAAATATCCTACATTAGGCGGTACCGTTGTCAAGTGCAATTCTTCTCGGCTTTTCTCTTGACTAAACATACACCTTTTTATTATTTATAATGCACTTCTTAAATTTTTAATGAAAACTTAAAATTTTCTAATTTATCTGGCAGGTTGGCAATAGCTCTGGTGAGAACGGTTTCCTGAAATTATACAAAATACTCGACCTGCCGCTGTTGGTAATCATTGTTATACTCTACAGGTAAGAGTGACATGGTTGCCGGAGAAAGCGTGCCAAATGACCAAGCTTGGTATAATAACGCTGTTTTTTTCACTGCTGCAACTTTCTGTCCCTTCATTTGCAGCTGACGGAGGGCAGTCCATGTCGGACTCTGAATTCGCTCCTGCCGAAATTTCCATACAAATTGAGAACACAAACAATACAGCTGACACATTTGAGAAACAGAAACTCGAGCAAATCGCTCAGGATCTTATTAAGCGTCTCTTTCCTGATGATCTGCTCAGAAGCTCAAAGATCTTCGGGAAGATCAGTTTCATTGGTGCTGACGGCAAAATCCATATATTTGAGACAAACTGCCTTTTTCTCTACCGCAAGACCTATACAGCAGTATCGCACAAGATCGTATTTGGAATATCTGATAGCAGGCATGTCGTTTTATCAATTGACGGAGTCAAGCAGCAGGTGTTGCCATAGGCACACACAAACTCAAAAGGAGGCTTAAATGAACCAGAACAGAACAGCGGCTCTATCATTATGCGCAGTTCTTCTGACAGCATCTGCCGCATTTGCAGACAACGGTCAGAAATTGCCAATTCAGAGACAGATGATTACTGACAGCACTTTCAGGGTGACTCCAACGGTTCAATTGCCGCCAAGCGTTCGTGAGGTGGTAGTTCAGTCCAGGGTGGCAGGCATCCAAGGCAACGAAAGTTTGCTGGCAGGCAATGCGGCTAAGATGTTGCTAACTCGACACTTCGCACCATCCATCAGCCGTAGCTCGACGATTAGTCCCAAGGTGACAATCTTGGGTAAGGCCGGCAACCGCATCCAGGCCGAGGCTCTATATGTCTTTCTCGACAGGCATATCTACACAGCTACACTCTCCAAGGTAATATATGATCTGGACGGCGATAAGGTAACTTTGAGGCAGAAGATTGACAACTTCACTCCGCCCATCACAGCCATGCACACACCGGCTGCGGTTAACCCGGCAGCAATTAAGATCAAGGCAGACATACTCAAGAATCTGAAACTGTCGCTGCCGCAGGCCTACGGACCGCGCGCTCTTGCCAACACCCCTTGCAACGACATCCCGACTGCGGTTTCATTCACAAACCAGATTCACGGTATTTTCACCCAGGCTTTCGGATCTGCAAGCAAGCTGATCGGTAGCCAAAGCACCAAAACAACATTGATGGACGTGCTGCATAATGGCACCAATCTGGTTGCCTGGAACAACATTGGTCACGGTAATCCAGATCTTATTGTACAGTGGAACGGCGAGGTGATCTCTTCCGCAGATTTCAATACCACCACCCCCTTCCATGGCATCTACAACTCGGTCATATTATTGAACTCATGCAGCACATGCGCCGCCCCCTACAGCCTGAAGAACGGTATCATGAAGCATAACCCTCGAACCTATATAGCCGGCAGCAAAAACCTGCCCATCGGTTCATCCGAAGAGGTTGACAAAATTTTCTGGGACTATACCCTGCTGCAGAATCAGAACATGGCCTGGTCACTGAATGAGGCACAGAAGAGAAAAAATCTGCTCGGTTACTTCTGTCTGGTTGGTTACAATGGTAAATTTGCCGAGGTGGAGGCTGCCAAGTTCACCGAGGACTGTATCTCCTTCAACCCCAACATGGTCTCTGCCGCGTTTATTCAGGGACATTGGAAGGTTATCCATGGAAATATGTCGATGATGGACTACGGCACCAACAAAACCGGCGCCGACAAGGCGGTTCAGACCATAAAACAGTACGGACTGAACAAACAGTGCTTTGTTGGACGACCTAATGCACCGATGCAGTATTACACCGTCAACGGTCGTGCGCCGGTTGGTCCGGTAGCCGGAGAAGACTGCATTTCTTTCAACCCGGCCAGCATCACTGCCGCCAAGGTTCAGGGCAACTGGAAAGTCGTACAGGGCAACATGTGGATGATGGATTTTGGCCAGAAAGAAGCTGAAGCCAAGATAGCTGTGGAAACGATTAAATTCTATGGTTTCAACAAACAGTGCTTCGTTGGACGACCTAATGCTCCGATGCAGTACTATCGAAAATAAGCTGAATAAGCTGAATTAAAAACAGGGCAAAGGGTTCTTTATGGGTCTAAAAAAACTATTCGGCTTTCTTGCACCGCTAATCATCTGCTTCACCGCAGGCCAGCCGGTTATTGCCGCCGATAAGGAACCCTCCCCTGTCTATGTAATCGAACGTGATACATTACAGACCCGCAATTTCACCCCCATCGTCAACCACCAGACAATGGTGGTCAACCTGAGTGACAAGCCGCTCACTGTTGCTCTTACATCCGTATTCCCCACCAGACTGCATCTCAAGGGGAACGGCTATCCTGCCTTTCTGGATGATTCCCTGCTGTCTGACCCCCTCTTCTCGCCGCTGGAGGTAGTTTCAAAAAAAACTACCTATCTGCCTCAGCCTCAGATAATCACCCAGGGGGAAAACGTATCATATTCCTGGAACAAGCTGCCTCTGCCACCTGGTGAGAGCATGGTGGCGCAGTATGACAATTATTTCGGTGAGCATGATTATTATTGGAGAAAAGACGGCTTTGAGCTCCACGGCATCAGCGTGAAGAGCGATTATACCATTAAACCACAGAAGCATGGCGTGATTGAACTGGGGCTCCGTTTCGATATCACAAACCATTCGGCTGATGCTATACAGGATTTCAACCTGGGCGTGTTTGTACCGGTACACCGCCTGCTAAAGGAAAAGAATATCAAGATCTTGAAGCTGGAGAAAATCTGTACATCCGCCAATATTGAGGCTTCCAGACTGACAAAAGCAGATGGTTATGGCGAGGCAGCCGAGGGGGTCGGAGCCAGTATCAGCATCAAAGATCTGCAACCGGGAGATACTGAGAAATTTTACCTTTACCTCTCGGGCGGACAGACGGCAGAAGATGTAACCTCCTGGCCAATCCTGACCATCACCGGTCGCAGTATCCGTCCTCCCATCTGGCCCGCTACGACTGTCACAACCGACTCACCTGCAAACCAGGGACGTTTTTCCTACCTGTCTTACAATCTAGTCATAAAGGATCGCCTGCGTTTCCGGCTGTCACCGATCGGCTCTGTAGTGGAAAACGCCAAATAATCCCCCAGCCGTATCATCATAACGGTCGTTAATATTTTCAATCACACCCCCTGAAAATAACAGACTGGTTTTACACATTGTTTGCCTTTGGCAGCTTGCTCAACATCCACCCTATCACCACAAGACCAAATACAAGCGTTGCCAGAAAGAAAATAAGCGGAGACCACTGAACATTTGTCGGAACTTTAGTCATATCAAAGTATGGAGCAAGATATCCGGTACGAACAACATCCCTTATAAATGACATAACATATACGAGAGGCATAGTAAGCCAGAGGGTGGCCATTACCTTCCCTTGAAAGGCTGTAACGATAGTTGCAATAGCCAGAATAACACCGACAAAAAGAAGCCCGGTAGCCAGGCTGCTACCCCCGATAAACCTATTCAGAATTTCCGATGGCAGTATTATCAGGAACCATGTGCCAACAAGCAGCTGCAGAACAGTAAGCCATCTGAAAAGCTGCATCCCAAGTCTTGAACCTGCCTCAGAGACCTCTCTGTCACGTTTTAAAAAAGTCACCGAATATATCGCTGTAAACAATCCGCCAACCGCCAGAGATCCTGTCATTATATGGATATATCGAGGCAGCAGGGTTGGGTCAGCAAGGTTAAGCAGCGTACCTCCTGGAGTGCTGAACCAACGGATCCAGCTCGCCGGAGATATCATCATGGTCATATTGTTTGTAAATATAAACCCGACAAACATAAGCAGTATTATTACGGTAAAGACCCCGAACATCGCCGTATTACCAAGTTTTTTGAAGCTGAAATCGTATATGTAGGCCAGGTAATAGGCAACTATAACCAGAGGGATTACTGCAAGCCAGAATAGACCCATCTGAACAGTGCTGGAGTAAAGCAGGTGGCCGTATATCACATTCACAAAGAGAAGGGGTGCCACTCCAAGATTTACGGTAAAGGCTACAAGAAACGGCAGTGCTTTTGCCAGCTGATATGCAAGCTCACGATACTGTCGTCCTGGAAGCAGGTGAGCAATAAAAGCTGCAACGGCTGAACCAAGCATCGCATTCATTGCAAACAGATGCAGAGGGAATGTTAGCATCAGCAGAAACTGCAGCCAACCCCAGTGAACAGTCAAGGTATCTGCAGTCGGAATCAGATTGACTGGGTTCATTTCGCACCTCCAAGCTGCTTTGACATATAGTCAGCCATTGCATCTTTTTCCGCAGGTGTACCGGTATAATCCGGCATTGCTGAGTTTAACTCCGAAAGTTTATCAAGAGATGCTCTGACCTTATCCCTTGACCAACCTTTCATCTTCGGCTTTATCTGGTGAAGGCTGTGGCATGCCGCACAGTTTTCCTCATAAAGAGTAGCCCCCTGTTCTTTTGCAGGAGCCGCAGAATCCGGATTATTCAAGCCAAACAGATAACCTGACATTGCATCTTTTTCTGCCGCAGGGGCATTATAATCAGGCATTGCCGGATTTAAAGCCGGAAGATTATCCAGTGACTTACGAACCTTGTCACGAGACCAGCCTGCCATTTTCGGTTTGATGCTCTCGGCTGTATGGCAGGCGGCGCAGTTCTCATCATAAAGCAGCTTGCCGCGATTTTCTGCTGCTGTAGTATCGACAGTAAGAGGCTTTTTATGAAGCCCTGCTGTAAGATATGCGGCAAGTGCCTTAAGCTCTGAATCATTGCCGACAAAAGGAGGCATAAAGTACCGTTTTTCATGTATTGTAGCCAAATACTTGCGCATGGCGTTAAAGCTCATGTTTTTTGTACGGCTGACAATATCGTTGTTCATTCCTCCCAGACTGTGGCAGGCAAAACATTGATGCAGGAAAAGCTCTTTACCGGCCTCCAGCTGATTTGCCTCTGTTACCTCTTTATGCTGAATCCATCTGGCATTCTTCAAAAAACCTTCCTTATTTATCCTCTCAACATCTTTCTTGAGAATCCCGTTTGAGTACATAACCTCATTAACTATGTAAGGGCGTCTTGCAGCCTCGCGAGTCCATTCGAAGGCTCCCATATATCCCATAGCAGCGATCATAACAATTACGGTCATAGACCTTATGCGAGCCTTTGGATTCAACAGGATAAGTGCAATAACCAGACCTGCAAGCAAAGCCATTGAAAAAGCCCCGACCTTGACGGCAGTGGCGATTGTAGGAGATCCGCCGAAAAGAAGTGTACGCGCCTTATCCGGCAATACCGACATGTACCACCAGCCGGACGGAACAGAAAGCAGAAGTGAAACAAGAGCCCATATCCCTGAGTAACGAATCATCTTTTGGCGGCTAGCCTCATCTTCAAGAAATGTCGCTGTAATGAAACCATAGCATCCAGCCAGCATGAAACTCATAAAGCTCCTGAAAAACAGAGAAGGCCAAAAGGTGGGGTTAAAAAATCCAGACCAGAAATTACCGTTTGTTACCCATGCGCCCGGAGTCAGCATGAAGTCTATGATCCCTGTAATCAGAAAAAGGCTCATCCAGGCAGCGCCAAAGTAGATCCACCCTATGGTCTGATGTGTCCGGTCATCCATCTTCCCGAAGGAATAGAAATAGATAAACAACGCTATAATCTCGACCAGAAAAAAGACCCATTCCGCTGCCCAGCCAAACACAAAGGTATGTATAAGCAGTGAGGTTGCCGCCGGGTGTATGAGTGAGATGACAAACCAGATTGCAACACCGGTAAGCCCTCCGAATACCATCGTCAAAAGCATGAAGAATTTTGTATGCTTCTTTACAAAAGCCAGCGATGATTCATCTTTTTCGCGCAGAGCCTTTCTTTCGGCCATTACCAGATAAAGTCCACCGCCTACCGCAAAATGCGATACGAAGACATGCACTATAGCAACCAGGGCTATAAGCAGTCCTCCCCCGAAGGTTGGAACATACCAGACCGGATAATTCATGCCTTTATTTCCCTTTTATGAGCGTTGTTATCAACTCCGGCAGCAGTTCAATTACCTGCTGACTACCATCTTCCATTAACTTCAGCGAAGCTTTGCCTGAGATAAGCTCGGAATCTCCAAGGACAATGCTGTAACGTGCCTTCATCCTGTCAGCCCTGCGTAACTGTCCTTTAAGACTTTTGCCTTCATAATCACTCTCAACCCAAAGACCCATCAACTGGAGCGACGCCATCAGACGGAAGGCTTCGGAACGGGCTTCATCTCCCATTATCGCGATAAAAAGGTCTGGCGTACGTTCAAAACGTCTGTCTCCAAGCAGCAGAGCTACCCTTTCAACGCCAAGCGCAAACCCTATACCCGGAACAGATGGCCCGCCCAGCTGTTCAATAAGGCCATCATAACGACCACCGGCCGCAACTGCTGATTGCGCACCCAACAGACCTGTAACCAGCTCAAAAGTAGTACGGGTATAGTAATCAAGTCCCCTTACCATTCTGGGATTTATGCTGAACGGAACTACAGCAGTCTCAAGGTAGCTCTGCACCTTTTGAAAATGTTCATCACATTCTGTGCAAAGATGTTCAATCATGGAAGGAGCGCCCTGAGTCGCCTCAACGCATCCAGGCATCTTGCAGTCAAGAGCCCTCAAAGGATTGGATGATATGCGCCTTTTACAGTCTTCACATAACTTGTCCTTGCGTTCATCCAGAAAGTTTACCAATGCCTGACGATACACGGGACGGCAGACAGTACAGCCAAGAGAGTTAATCTGCAAAATCGGCTCTGTAAGTCCAAGCTCATCAAACAGACGACTTACCATAAGAAGCAGCTGAGCGTCGATCATAGGATCGGCTGCGCCTGTAACCTCGGCTCCAATCTGGTGAAACTGGCGGTAACGTCCTTTTTGCGGGCGTTCATGGCGAAACATCGGTCCCATATAATAGAGTTTATTGATACTTTCCTGGGCATACAGTTTTTGCTCAACAATTGCTCTTATAACACCGGCAGTCCCTTCAGGGCGTAGAGTAAGACTGCTTCCTGCCTTATCGGTAAAGGTATACATCTCTTTTTCAACTATATCAGTGGTATCACCTATTGAACGGCAAAACAGCTCCGTCTTTTCAACTATAGGGACACGTATTTCATTAAACCCGAAGCTGCTGAAAACCCGATGGGCAGTCTCTTCTATAAACTGCCAAAGCCCTGATTCTGATGGCAAAAGATCATTAAACCCCTTTATTGCGGTGATGCTCATCCTCTCTCCTTACCTGTTTCAGTTTCTGTCGCTAGCTGTTCAACAATATGGTATATGCGATTCTTGCCAGCCGCCTTTCCTGCATACATAGCCTTGTCAGCCAGTTCAAGCAGATCTTCCAGACCTACAGCATCGTTCGGATAAGAGGCAAAACCCAGACTGGCCGTCAGTTTGATGCTATAACCATCAGTGGCAAGAAATGAATGCCCCTCTATCATCCTTCTAATACGTTCTCCAACCCTCAATGCTGTTTCAGGACCGGTTTCAACCAGAATTATGGTATATTCGTCACCACCATACCTTATCACCACATCAACTTCACGAACCGAGTTTTTAAGTATCTGCCCCAGTTCTTTAAGCAGATTGCTGCCAACCAGATGACCATGCGTATCATTCACAGCTTTAAAATTATCCAGATCAAGAAACAAAACTGAAAGCTGGGTTGAATAGCGGTCAGCTCTCTTTATCTCCCGCTCCATGGCAACCTTCAGGTAACGATAGTTAAAAAGCCCTGACAACTCATCTATATACAGCAGTTCGCGGGTCGAGGTAAAACGGAGGGCATTTTCGAGTGATCTGGATGCCTGTTCCTGAAGAAAAGATATATTCTTCTCATTTTTAAGAACCGGTACAACCTGATTGGGATCATTAAAGAGTATTATTACACCGTGGCAATTCCCCTGCGTAGCAAGAGGAACCATTAAACTTCCTCCAAGATTTGCATTGTCCAGTTCTTCATATCCTGAAGGGAGAAGCATCCTTACAGGATGACCATTAGAAGAAGGAGGCTTGTTAAATGAGGAAGCAAGATGTTTGCATGCAGCTGCAGCGGTTATTTCATCAATCCCTTTCAACTCCTTTATCACAAACTCATTATCCATCCTTACCAGAGCAACCCCTCTACTAAGCCCTACTTCACGAGCCAGCGCATCAACCGCAAGATGACATACACCCTCAAGGTCAAGACAACCTGACAAGGTCTGGCTGGTCTGCAACAAACCAAGCATATTACGCAGTTCCACATTTTCACTCAATAGATGCCGCTGTTCCATGCATAGACTTACAGCATGAACCAATTCATCTGAGTTTATCGGCTTTAACAGATAATCTCTGGCACCATGCTTAAGTGAAAAAAGCGCTGATTCAAGATCCGCATTGGCTGTGACAAGAATCACATCAATAGATGGATCTTTAAGCTTGATCTTGACCAGAAGTTCAAGCCCGGAGATACCCGGCATGGTCAAATCTGTTATAACCAGGCCATATATGGTTTTTGACAGCAGGTTTAAAGCCTCTTCACCTGAAACTACTGCAGAAACCGGATAGCCGGCTTTTCTTAGCAGTTCGGTATACAGGTCACGCAAAAAAGAGTCTTCTTCAACTATCAGTATTTCATCCATAGCTGGATTCCTCTGTCT
The DNA here is from genome assembly GCA_964655435.1 of uncultured Geobacter sp. Lineage (GTDB taxonomy): Bacteria > Desulfobacterota > Desulfuromonadia > Geobacterales > Pseudopelobacteraceae > Trichlorobacter. The sequence continues at coordinate 51,372 of CAZZMP010000003.1, read as the reverse complement.
ACCAACTGAAAACGGAGAATTATCATTAACTTGAATAAACTTTGATTATTATCGCAGCAAATCCGGTACTGTCAAAATAAAACGTCTTAATTTTGCGGAAATACTCTCTTTAGATACCTCAGTAGTTACAGAAAGGTTATCATCATCAACTGTAATCTCTACTGTCCCATCTAGATCCGTACGATATATTAGAGAACCTTCTTTTTTGATCCTTTCTACTACCTTTGAATCCGGAAAACCAAAACTATTGGATTTGCCGACAGAAATTACTGATATCCTTGGCTTTATCCTTTTAATGAATCTTTCACTACTGGCACTCTTACTTCCATGATGACCAACCTTAAGAACAGTTATCTGACCTATCCCATTTCTGATTAATCCTTCTTCAACCTCACAACCGGCATCTCCTGTCATAAGCACACTGAATCTACCCTGCTTGAATAGCAAAACCAGAGAGTTATCATTATCTCCGGCATCCTGATTCTCTAAACTATCAGGAGACAATACCAAAACAGCCATCTCATCTGTAATCAAGGGTTTATCACCCAGCTTCAGATTCCTTATTCTGGTTCCCTGACGATTAAGAGCTGATATCAAGCGGTTGTAATTCCTACTGTTATCTCCATCGGTACTTTTCCAAAATTCCTCTACAGAAAAATTTTCAGCAACTGCAGGCAGACCTCCCAAATGATCTGAATCCGGATGGGTTAGTACCATAATATCAATCTTCTTAACCCCGATTTTATGAAGAGCCGGCAGTATGTAACGCTCACCAAAGTCCCTTCCGTTTTGATGCAGATAACCACCTCCATCTACTAATATTACACGGCCGTCAGAGAGCCTAATCAGGGCTGAATCACCCTGACCTACACTCAAAAAAGTCATTCTCAGCTTTCCATCATCAGCATCAGTAGGCCAGAAATGAAAAACAATCAGCACAGCAGATACAGACAAACAGGCAAACAACTTGTAATATTTTGATCCTGTGAAAGTTATAATGGAAAGAATACAGACTGTCGCAAAGATATCAGCACCTGTCAGATTGAAACAATGAAAAACAGGAAAACTGGCTATCCAACTAACAAATATATTTGAGAAATGTACAAGACAACCAGCCAGTTTCAGCAAAAAATCAGCAGCCATTGGAAAGATGAAGATCATCGGAATCGCAACCGTTGCAATTACGGTAGCGCCATAACCAAGCAGCGGCACAATCAGTAAATTTGCAATAACTCCATTAAGAGATGCCTGATGAAAGGTGCTCATCACAGGAGCGATTGTTGCGAGAATAGCGGCAGTTGAAGCGGCACAAAAGATGAGAATATTCTGCTGCCACTCCTTTTTTAAAAAGGCCTCAAAAGGAGATACCAGCAGAGGAGTCAATACAATAATTCCCCATAAAGCCAAAAAAGAGAGTTGAAAAGAGAGGTCAAACAGAACTGCCGGATTATTCACCAGAAGGAGAAAGGCTGCAAGCATAATTGCATCAAGCGGATCTGTTTCTCTTTCACTCCAAATAGATAATACAACCGCTGACAACATAACTACAGATCTTGCCGTAGCAGGCGCTCCACCGGTAAATAGCAGATAAAGCAGCATGACCGGCAAGGCAGATAACAGGGCAAGACGCCTGACATCAACTTTAAGGGCAATCCTCTCTGACCGCAGAAGAAGCCATTTAATTAAAAAGACCCAGACAACACTGACAACTCCCAGATGAAATCCTGAGACAGAGAGGATATGAGATACACCAGCCCTGGCGTATTTATTTGAAAGTTCGGAGGATATCTCATTTTGACTCCCTGTTGAAAGAGCAATAACAAGACCTCTCTGTTCCTCATCCGGCAAGGCGTTTCTAATAAATTCCTGACTTTTAATAGCCAGTTTATCGACATTTCGCTGCACTGAAGGCCTTGCCAAAGCACGCATTAGCACTACAGTATTCGATTCTTTAAGGGATGCTGTCGCGCTGTTCCCTCTAAATGCCAGATATTCCGGATAATCAAATTCACCTGGCAGACCAAGCTTATAAGGAACCCTTATTTTACACTTGCAACGAATTCGATCCCCTTGTAAATAGTTTATCCTGCCATTTTCGACTGTTACAAGAATCAAGGCACTGACAGCAAAGATCCTATCATTAAAAAATATCCTCTCAATCTCTAATTTGAACCTTTGTCCTTCAGCAAAAACTGCTGGACGGCCTCTCAGAATCCCCTCAACAGCTACATTTTCCCCGTCAAATTGAGCGATCGCAGCATTACTTTTATTCATATTAACTGTTGAGGCAACGGCTGTTATCCCCCAGATAATACAGAATAAAGATAGAAAAATGAAAAAAAAGAGTTGGCGTTTTAGTGACAAAACAATGGCTAATAAAATGAAAAGAATAAGTGGAAAGGGATTTGAGATTGGTATTTTAAGATAATATTCAGCAAGAATACCTAAAATGATAGAAAGTAATAGCAAAATAATAGGACGTTCTGGTTGCATTATATGGTTCATTTCAGGGATGAAGCTGAGTTTAAAAGAATTAAAGTAAATATTTTAAGGCTCAAAGCTTGACAGAATGTTTTCATTAGTTACAATGGCATGAGTTTTCAATAGTATAACAGCTGTATCATATTTTGAAACACCTAGCAGGTATAATCCCTGCCACTTCCAATTTGAGGGTTCTTAATTATGTTCCTGCTACCAAAAGGAAACCCACTGGCCGAAAATGTCCCTATCGCAAAACTGAATCTACCGGACGCACTGGAAAAACTTAAAAACGGCAAGCTGACAGGCTGCGCCATTTTTGACTTTCCTACAGCAGATTGTGCACTGGTATACGATGAAGGCGTTCTGGTCAATGCCATTTTACATCGGGATGGCACAGAGATTAAGGATCAACAGGCTCTGCAAGCACTTGTCGACCTTATGATGCTTGCTTCAAGCGGCACCTTCAGTGTTTATCGTTTATCCAGAGAGATTACCCTTGCAGTTATGGCTCTGGTCAGTGGTCAGGCAACTATTGATAGTCAGGAAATCAAGCTTATTGATTTTAAGGCATTGCTTGACAGGATAAAAACAGAACAGATGACAGCCACGTTAAAGATCTATACTCCTGAAAGAGCCGGATTGATATTCTATCATACCGGTTCAACAGTTGGCTTTTTTCATGACACCTCAAAAAACATTGAAACTGCCGCTGGAGAGGTACAACAAATTGCAGCTCTTCCCGGAGCACGCGTTGATCTTCGAGTTATGAGTGCCACTAATGGTTTTTTTCTGGATCTATCGGGATTGATTGATATCCGCTCACTTTGGGAAGCTGCTTCAGGAAATCTCTTTTCATCCCCCACACAGCCTGCAGCAGTCACAGCAGCAGCTGCAGAACCTGAAAAACCAAAACCGGCTGAAGCAAAATTATCTGCCTCCGATATTGAAACAATAATAATAGAATTGGCAGGCAAGTATGTAGGCAAGCTTGGAAAGGCTCTTGCTGAAAAAGAGCTCATGAATATCGGAGGGGGCAACCTGCTTAAGAACCCCGAAAAATTGAATGATTTTCTTGGCACAATAGAAAAAGGTTCAAAATTGCTGGCCAGTGCCAATAAGATCAAAGAGATGAAAGAAGCAATAATTGCTCAGGTTACTCTTGTCTGATTTAATTTATACTCGCACGGTTTTTGAGGAGGCGTTATGGATTTAACCGCTTTTTTTCAGGCTTTAACATCAATATTTCCTTTTTTACCTAAAATATACAATCCGGTGGTTATTTCTTATCCCACCCTTATAATTGTATTCAGCTGGCTTATAGCAGCCTCTATCAGCTTCTATTTCAGCCTTAACAACTCCAGAATCTGGACTAGTATCGGAATAGGATTTTTCCTGCTTTTCTGGTCTCAATCGTTCCAGCTTAACCCCTGGCACGAGACATTTACGGTAATGATTGCAATTCATTACATGATTGGAACGATCGCTATTCTGATAATCAGTCACGGTATCCAGGAATATTATCTCTTTACCAGAACACTGGAAATAGCCGGTTCCAAAAAGACAATTTATATCGGCACACTACTCATTCTGTTTGTTGCAATACTGGCGGTTTCTATTAACCCCAAACCCTCTCTCTATGTGCTTCGCAATTACCGCTTTATGAATACTGTAATATGGTTTTTCCTCTGCATTCTCAATATCTATTATATAGCAAAGATCTACATGGAGATGAGAGACTCACCAATAGTTAACGGAATTATATGTCTGGGAATAGTCTTTGTCTTTGCGCTTGTCTGGAAAGGTTCCGCCATGTACGTAATGCTGTACCAGTGGGACAAAGCCTGGCTGGATATTATTGAGTTTACGGAAGAGACCAGCGATATTCAGCTACATATGGCAAAAGTACAGTTTGCAAATTCCCTTACAAAGATGTTTAACATACTTACCAGTATTTCTCTGGCCGGCACATTTGGATATCTCTTCAAGCTATTACGCTAATTCAAAGAAATCTGTCATACAAAACAGCGAGGGCGAACAGTTTATATAAACTGTGTCGCCCTCACTGTTTCAACAACTCCGCAGAAAAAATATTAAACCTCTGTACCACCTAATTCCCGCAGCAATATATCACTTTTAGGATCATTATTAAACTCTTCAGCCAGACGCTCAACAATCTCTTCTTCTGTACCTGAAATGTCATTCCATACACCAAGTATCGGAGCGCCAGATAAAGAACCAATCTGATGCGATATTGCATCTTCTGCCAGTCTTGGATCAGTAGGAAAACGATTCACTATGACACCAGTCAGCTCAATACCCATCTGAGAGGCAGCAAGACAGGTTAGAACAGTGTGGTTAATTGTTCCAACTGTAGAACGTGCAACCACAAGTAATGGCAGTTCAAGCTGTTTGACAAGATCAGCAATCATAAAACCACCAGCAAGCGGAACCATAAGACCTCCGGCTCCTTCAACAATCATAAATTCATGCCTGGCAGCCAGGCGATAGTAACATTCCATTATTCTGTTAAAATTTATCCTTACACCTTCCTTTTCAGCAGCAATAACCGGAGCAATCGGTCTACGGAGACAATATGGAGCAATATCATCAGAATATTCAACACCAGCAGCCCAGGCCAGCAGTTCAGCATCTTCAGAAATCAACTCGCCATCCCTTTCAAGACAGCCACTGGTAACAGGCTTCATAACTCCAACATTAACCCCTCTCAGTCGTAAGACCCTTGCAACTGTTGCAGCAACTATTGTTTTACCAACCCCTGTATCTGTACCTGTTATAAAAACACCTCTATTCATCTCATTATCTCCTTTGAAATCAGCAGCCCCAAATCTTTAATCATTTGATGATCATCTTCAGGGCTTCGTCCAGCCTTGGTCAGATAGTTGCCTGTCATAACTCCGCTGGCTCCGGCCATAAAGATAAATGATTGCAACTCTCTCAGATTACGCTGACGCCCTCCACAAATCGTTATAAAAACATCAGGAAGGATATGTCGGAAGATTGAGATTATCTGAAGCGACAAAAGTGGAGTTAACTGATTCATTTCAGCCAGAGGAGTTCCAGTAACCGGATCAAGAAAATTAATCGGCACAGAATCAACCTGCAGTTCACGCAGGGTTTCAGCCAATTCAATCCGTTGCTCCATATTCTCACCTATACCGAATAAACCACCGCAACAAACCCGTAGACCGGCCTCCTTTGCAATTTTTATCGTTTCAAGATCATCTTCATAATCATGAGTGCTGCATATCTGAGGGAAATAGCTTCGAGCTGTCTCAAGGTTATGATGGTAAGTAACCAGACCTGCCGATTTAAGAGATTCAGCTGCGTTCTTTGTAAGTGTGCCAAGAGAAGCGGCTGGTGATATTACCCCTTCAGCACGAATTGCTTGAATGGCAGCGCAGATTCTTTCCAGTTCATCTCCATCAGAAATCCCTGTGCCACTGGTGACAATCCCGTAGCAGACAGATCCACTCTCCGCCGCTCTGGCTGCTCCTTCAAGCAGGACATCAATATCAAGCAGAGGATAAGAGGAGGCTGGAGTCATATAATGTGCAGACTGTGCACAGAAAGCGCAGTCCTCAGGACATCGTCCTGATTTTGCATTTACAATTGAACAGAGAGAAACCTGATTTTTAAAGTAATATTCACGCACTCTGGATGCGGCGGCAAAAAGGTCTGGAATATATTCTTTTGGCAGTTCAGCGAGAAACATCGCCTCATTATGGCTGATTGACTGACCTGCAATTGCCTTGTTTGAAAGTTTTAAAAGTATGCTATCTGTAGTCATATCAGATTAGGTAACATGCCCTTTATGTTCTTGTCAACCTGCACTACCTTTTACCTTCCGCCAATTTTGCCGATGCAGGCTCTCTTCTTAATATAAACATGAATACAGGCCCCAAAAGCGCACCCAGACCTGCTGTTATAAATGCAACGCCCCATGCTCCGTTTATTCCTGGCCACGGTTGCCAGCCTTGAAAACGATCCAGCGCCCAGCCGAAAACTGTAGGTGAGATCATCCCCATACTATAACCCACAAGTGACTGCATACCCATTGCAGCCCCAAGATACCCAGGCGCAACCAGTTCAGTAAGGGCAGTCGAAAACACAGGAGACTCCGCAACAATGAGCCAGCCGTATACTATCCCGACAGCCAGTGTAATCCAGATATTGGTATTAATTAACCAACCAAACAGAAATGAGCAGATAACACTTCCCAACATTACTAAAGAGATGGTGGCAGTACGACCAAAACGGTCAGAAATAGTTCCGGTTAAAGCGGTGGAAAAGGCGCCAAGTCCGACCAGAGCAGCTGCAATTATTGAAGCGGTTGAGGTCGCTTTTTCAGTTGTAAGCCCCCAGCCTGTCAGACATGCGGCAAAAAACGGCGCAAGCCAGCTCCGCATCCCATACATTTCCCACATATGGCTGGCATAGCCTAAAATCACAAGCAATGCTGGCCGGTTATGCAGTATTTCAACATTGAAGCTACTCTGGGCGGTTTGGTGTTGTAGCGGCTGATAATCCCGGAATACCGACAGAGAGAGTAAAACACCAATAAAAACCCCGACAGAACAGGCAATCATAGCCCCTCTCCATCCCCAGATACCGGCAGTAATCCCTGGAACAACAAGAGAAAGAGAAGCTCCAAGCACAAGAGAGCCAACATATATCCCTACAGCACGACCACGCTGTTGGCTGCTAAAACGTTCAGCAACCAGCTTGAGACCTGGCATGTAGGTTCCACCCATTCCTATTCCGGTAAGACCACGCAGTATTAGACCGGATAGATAATCATCCGCAAAAAAGGCAAACAAAAGGTTGGCAATACCAGACCATAGAGCCGCGCTGATAAAGATCCAGCGAATATTCAATCTGTCTGAAAGTATGCTTAGCAGCACACCGGAAGCTATATAGCCCAGCTGATATACAGAGAATATGACACCTGCCTGCGTATTGTTCATTCCCCATTCAGACTTGAGTATAGGCAGGATGGCTGAGTAGTTGATAAAGACCAGCATAATAAAGATCTGACTGCAACATATAGTAAGCAGCCAGACTGTATCAGATCGCCTGTTAGTCAAAAAGTTCCGCCTCTGCCAACGGTTTGGCTGCAATATCTTTTGCTGATAGTATTGGTTCACCTGAAATTGGCCAGTCAATGGATATAACCGGATCGTTCCAAGCAATGCTCCTCTCAAACTCCGGCGCCCAATAATCAGTTGTAAGATATAGAAATTCAGCATATTCCGATGTTACACAGAAACCATGTGCAAAACCTTCAGGCACCCACATCATCTTTTTATTCTCAGCCGAAAGTCTGGTTCCGAACCATTGACCACAGGTTGACGAAGATCTCCTGATATCAAGAGCAACATCAAATACTTCTCCAGTTACCACTCGAACCAGCTTGCCTTGAGGCTGCTTGATCTGATAATGAAGTCCCCTCAAAACATTTCTGGCTGAACGGGAATGGTTATGTTGGACAAAACGGTTTTCAAGTCCGGTCAATTGCTGCCAGACCCGTTCGTTAAAACTTTCAAAAAAGAATCCCCGTTCATCACCAAAAACCTTTGGTTCAAGGATTAGTATTCCTGGCAGGCTTGTAGTAACAGATTTCATCCTGGTTTCATCTCCTTTTGTGCAGGTTTAAATCTCATACCAGATAACAGCTCATTTGTGAATATTTGTTGGGAGGACTGGAAAAATTGCAAAACTTTGGTAAGCTTTCAGGCATGATACAACAGACAGTTTTTGATAATGGCCTTAAGGTAATAACACAACAGGTTCCAGGTATGCACACTGTATCAATCGGGATCTGGGTGGCTAATGGCGCTCGTTCTGAACAACCTTTTGAATATGGCGTAGCTCATTTTATTGAGCATCTGCTTTTTAAAGGCACTGCAAGGAGAACCGCAAGACAGATTACCCATGAGATAGATTCCCTTGGCGGCGTTTTAAATGCCTTCACCAGCTATGAATATGTCTGTTATTACGCAAAATCTCTGGCTAAAACGCTCCCGCAGGTAGTTGATATCCTTTCCGATATCTTCCTGAATTCCACTTTTCCACCAGATGAGATTGAACGGGAGAGAAAGGTGGTATTGCAGGAGATAAAGATGCGGGACGATGCTCCTGAAGAGTCTATACATGACCGCCTTCATCATAGCTTCTGGAATGGACATCCGATCGGTCATCCTATACTGGGCAATAACGAAACAATCGGCACCATGACCCGTGACACTATTCTGGGTTTTAAAAACAGCTGGTATCATCCATCTGAAATCATGATTTCAGCTGCCGGAGCAGTTGAACATAATGCTCTTATAAATCTTCTAAAAAGCACCTTTGGCAATATTAATCCTCATAAAAATCCTGAAATCAAACAATCTGAAAAAAGAGCAACGCGGGGCAGAGTAGTTAATATTTGTGAGCGTGAATTGGAGCAGACTCTCATCTGTCTGGGTACAGAAGGGGTATCATCCACTTCCCCTCAAAGATACAGCCTTATGATTTTAAACGCCATACTTGGCGGAGGTATGAGTTCCAGGCTGTTTGAAGAGATAAGAGAAAAACGCGGACTTGCCTACTCGGTATATTCATACCCCTCTTCATACAGAGATTCCGGTTCTATGGCCATCTTTGCCGGAACAGAGAGAGGGCGCAGTTGTGATACAATAAAGATTATTCTGGGTGAAATTGCAAAAATCAAGGATGAGACGGTTCCTCAGGAAGAGTTTGATACGGCAAGGGAACAGATTAAGGGAAAGATACTGATGTCGCTTGAATCAAGTGAAAGTTACATGTTCAGACTTGCAAGAAGCTTTCTCAACTTTGGTCGTTATCAGCCACTTGAAGAAATAATGTCCGGTTTTGATGCTGTGCTCCCTGATGATATTCAAAATCTTGCCAATAGCATTTTTCTGGATGACTCAATGAACATTCAGATTATGGGCAAAGTGGATCAACAATGTTTTGATGACCTTTAAAGCCTTATACAATATAGAGCAGACTGTTAGTTCAGGGATTTTTTATGCAACAAAAAAGTAATAAGCTGATGCAGGACTTTATTCTTGCCATCCTGTTTGTTTTGGCGGTAACGGCTCTTGTTTACTATGCAGCTCATGCATATATTCTTGATCGTGCCAAACAAAATATTGAAAATCTGGTTCTTTCCCAACGGGGACTGCATCATTATATCCAGAAAGTAATGCACCCCACCTTTTTTCAGGCTATTGAAAATGGCGATATATCCAAGAGTTATTACACACCTGAAATATTTTCATCCACCTTTATAGTCAGAACCATGCACGGATTTTACAATGAAGAGCTTGTGAAACGTGGCCGTCCTGAAATCCGCTACAAACTGGCATCTGAAAATCCACGAAATCCCCTGAACAAGGCAGATGAACATGAATTACAAGTTCTTAAAATGTTTAATGAGCATAGGAATATAAAAGAGCATACTGACATTATAACTTTAGATGGGAAAAAATATTTACACTACTCCATACCGTTTCTTCAAAACAGCAAACCATGCATGCGCTGCCACGGAAAGAGGGAAGATGCTCCATTGGGACTGCTTGCCAGATACCCTGGCAATGGTGGGTTCAATGAGAAAATCGGGAACATCCGCGCAATTGAATCAATACTTATGCCACTTCATAAAGAATATGAAGTTATGTTTATCGTATTTGCCTCCATATTCACAGCTTCACTCTCTCTTTTAGGCCTATACTGGTTTAGCAGGAGATTACGCCAGGAAGTAAATAATAAGACCAAATCCCTGCAGGAAGAGCTTACTGCTCGTAAACAGGCCGAAACAGAACTTCATATTCAGGCTAGAATACTTGAAGAAGAGATTTCAGAGCGACAAAAAACACAGGAAGAGTTGCATCTCGCCAAAAAAACGGCAGAATCGGCTAACATAGCAAAATCAACTTTTTTGGCAAACATGAGCCACGAACTCCGAACACCTCTAAACGGAGTTGTAGGAATGGCTCAACTGCTCTCATTATCAGGAGTTACTGAAGAGCAGGAGGAATATCTCAACACGCTTCAGTATTCGGCAAACAACCTGATTACACTGATTAACGATATTCTGGATCTATCAAAGATAGAGGCTGAACAACTTAAAATATCCCCTTTAGAACTTTCGATCCGCACCTGCCTTGATGAAGTTGTAATGATGCAGAAGACACGAATTATTGAAAAACAGATTAAAATTGAAAAGCATGTTTCGGATATGGTTCCGGACAGTATCCTTTGCGACCAGACAAGAATCTTCCAGATTCTTTCAAATCTGCTTTCAAATGCAGTTAAATTCACAGAAAAAGGCAGTATAAAACTTGATGTTGCAATTAATAAATGGCATGAGTCTACAATACTGCTTGATATTTCTGTAACTGACACCGGAATAGGGATTAAGCCGGAACTTTTTGAATATATATTCAATATGTTCACCCAGGCAGATGAAACATTTACCAGAAAATACGGCGGAGCAGGATTGGGACTGGCAATAAGCAGAAAACTGGCTAACCTTATGGGTGGAACCATAACGGTTGAAAGTGAGCCAGGAAAAGGCAGCACATTCCATCTGATATTACCATGCACCATCCCTTCTCGTCAAAATGAAGATGTAACAGATAAAACGACTGAGAATACTACTCACAAACAGGTCTCAGCTTCCTTGTCGGTGCTGCTAGCTGAAGACGATCCTGCAAACAGCATGTATACCGAAAAAATACTTAAACGTCTTGGTCATCAGGTTATGATTGCCAAAGACGGCAAAGAAACACTAAAAGCATGGGAAAACTACCATTTTGATCTGATACTTATGGATATTCAGATGCCAGAGATAAATGGGGATGAGGTAGTGAAAATTATACGGGAGAAAGAAGAAAACAAACATATCCCAATTATAGCTGTTACAGCTCATGCCATGTCAGGCGACAAGGAAAAACTCCTTAAACTGGGGTGTGATGGTTATATATCAAAACCTTTTAGAATAGAAGCTCTGGCAGATGAAATAAAAAGGGTTATCGGATAAAAAGCAAATCTGGCATTTTCAAATCTTACCAGTATGCCCGAAACCTCCTTCTCCACGCATACTCTCTTCGCTGAATTCATTAACAGCCTTCAGAGCCACCTGAACAACAGGCAAAAACAGCATCTGGCAGATCCTTTCACCAGGCTGAATGCTATATGGTTCCCCACCCTGATTGCGAATACCAATCTTTATCTCACCCTGATAGTCACTGTCTATAACACCGATTGTATTGGCAAGTACCAGCCCATATTTAATACCCAGACCGGAGCGCGGGGCAAGAACAGCAACCAGACCTGTATCATGTATGCTAATAGATATTCCACTTGGGATAGTAACTGTTTCTCCTGGCATAACCGTCAGTTCAGTATCCAGACAGGCTCTAATATCCAGCGCTGCAGAACCTTCTGTCGCATACCCGGGCAAGGGTATACTGCTGCCAATAAGAGGATTTACAATTTTGGTTTCAATCTCACGATGTTTCATGTAAAAAATTCCTTCTGTACAATCGTTAAAAAGCGGCTCCGAAATTTAACTCAAAGTGACAAAGAGACAAAGAAAAAAACCATCCGATCTGATTTAAAAAGGAGAATCAAATCTATGCGTGACCCACGAGTGGCTGAAATGGCCAGAGTGCTTGTTGATTATTCCACAAGGATTAAAAAAGGTGACAGGGTTTTAATATCCTCAGCAGGTTTTGAGGCCGCTCCGTTAGTGAAAGAGCTTTATGCCCTCTGCCTGAAAAGAGGAGCGGATTATGTCGAATACAGCTTTTCGGTTCCTGAGATAGATCGTCAGTTCTACAATATGGCGTCCAAAAGACAGCTTGAGATATTTCCTGAACACAAACTTGATTTTTACAAGACTCTGACCGCCTACATCGGGATATCCGCCGGTGAAAATTCAATGGTAAACGCAACCAGCAACCAGAAGTCAATCTCTGCATATCAAAAACTCACCCGCCCGCTTGTTGACCAGCGGGTAAAACATACTAAATGGGTCGTAACACGATATCCTACGCAGGGTGCCGCCCAGGAGGCCAGAATGTCTCTTGAGGAATATGAGGACTACCTTTTTGGAGCCTGCAATATTGACTGGTCTGTTGAATCAAAGAAGATGGAAAAACTAAAAAAGCTGATGGATCAGACAGATAAGGTTAGACTTAAAGCGTCTGACACAGATCTTCAATTCAGCATTAAGGGACTTCAGGGTATAAAATGTGACGGACGTTTCAACATCCCTGATGGAGAGGTATTCACAGCCCCCGTACGTAATTCCGTACAGGGTTTCATAACATATAACTGCCCGACGATCTATCAGGGGAAAGAGTTTAACAACATCCGTCTTGAATTCAGGGATGGCAGGATTATAAAGGCTACAGCAGGTGAGATGACAAAGGCTTTGAACGACATTCTGGATACGGATGAAGGAGCCAGGTACATTGGAGAGTTTGCTATAGGTGTAAATCCCAATATCCAAACCCCAATGCGCAACATACTTTTTGATGAGAAAATATCCGGTTCAATCCATTTTACACCGGGGCAGGCTTACGATGAGGCAGATAACGGTAACAGTTCCGCAATACACTGGGATATGGTGCGTATTATGAAAGATAATGGCGAGATCTGGTTCGATGACCGGATAATCCAGAAAAACGGGATATTTGTTGTCAAAGAGCTGGAATTTCTGAATCCGGAGAGATAAACATTATGCTGTTGGAGATAAATCCGGCATATCCTCAACCCAAAAGGGTTGAGCAAGTTGTAGATATTCTCAAAAAAGGGGGTATCGTTGCATATCCAACTGACACCACATATGGAATTGGATGCTCCATATTCAGCAAGAAAGGGCTGGAGAGGATTTATCAGGTAAAACAGCGGGACAAAAGGAAACCTTTTTCCTTTATCTGCGCGGATCTCTCGGAGGTTTCACATTACGCAAGACTGACAAACCAGGCATTTAAAATAATGAAGCGTTATCTGCCAGGTCCATACACATTTGTTCTTGAAGCCAGTCGTGAGGTGCCGGATCTCCTGACTACAAGGCAGAAAACAGTTGGCATCAGAATTCCGGACAACCCTGTATGTATGGCTATAGTACAGACTCTTGGCATGCCGATAGTTACAACCAGCGCTAACCTCTCAGGGGATGATCCTGTTGGTGATCCACTGGAAATTCATCGTCAATTTGGTAAAAATATTGACATTATTGTTGATGGCGGCCTGCTTGCTACAGAAGTCAGCTCCGTTATCAGCCTTGTTGGGGATCAGATCGAACTTCTTCGGGAAGGGGCAGGAGATCTTTCCTGGCTCACAGGATAGGACTCTCATTTTGAGGAGCCTGAAATGACAATGAAACAGACAGACAAAACTGTTCAGGTTGTTGAGCTGCTGGCCAGAAGAAATGCTGAACTGGCATCCCTTCTGGAAATTGGAAAGACTCTCATCTCTTCTCTGGAACTGCATGAAGTCCTGCAGGCTATCATGTCTCAGGTAAAGCTGCTGCTTCAACCCAAAACATGGTCGTTGCTTCTTCTGGATGATGAAACCAAAGAGCTCTGTTTTGAGATTGCCGTTTCCCCTGTTGCCCAGGAGCTTAAAGGGATTCGTCTTAAACAGGGTGAAGGAATTGCCGGCTGGGTTGCAGAAAACGGGCAACCTTTACTTATTGCTGACGTAAGCAAGGATCCCAGATTTGCATCGCATGTTGCTAAAAGAGTAGACTATCCTGTCAGTTCAATACTCTGCGTTCCCCTCAAAATAAGGGATCGGGTTCTTGGCGTCATAGAGTTAATCAACACAGATGGAGAACGGAGCTTTGACGATGATGATCTGCCGCTGCTAGGGGCTGTCGCGGATTTTGCGGCAATCGCCATAGATAATGCAAGAAACTACAAACGTGTCAGTGAACTGGTTGTTACAGATGATCTTACAGGTCTTTATAATGCGCGACATCTGCATGAACTCCTTGAATATGAACTGGACAGAAGTCACCGCTACAAGAGCAATGTGTCGCTTCTGTTTTTTGATCTTGACCATTTCAAGAGTGTAAACGATCGTTATGGCCATCTGGTAGGAAGTCGGATGATTTCAGAGGTTGGGCATCTTGTTCGTAGCCATATCCGCTCTTCTGACAGGGGAGCAAGGTACGGCGGAGATGAATATGTGGTTATACTCCCCAATACTCCCCGAAAAGGAGCTTTGGCCGTTGCAAATAACCTTCTTGAACTATTAAGGAACCATACTTTTCTGACTGACAGTCAGGAACTGATTCCAATTACCGCAAGTTTTGGGACAGCAACCTTTCCTGATGACGCCAGTGACCGCACCAATCTTATAAGGGCAGCTGATTCTGCCATGTACGAGGCAAAAGAGGCGGGACGGAACAGGGTAAAAAGTTATTCTGATGACGAGACAAAAATAATGGCATGAAAGTTCATGCTGAAAGGATCTGAATGTACCGCTTAACGATTAAAACCGGTTTTGCCGCTGCCCATAATCTGATAAATTACCAGGGGGATTGCGAAAATCTGCATGGTCATAACTGGAAAGTTGAGGTTACAGTAACCGCCTCTGAACTGGACAAGGCAGGACTTGCAATAGATTTCAAGGTTCTTAAGAAAGAGACCAACAGTTTGCTGGATGAACTGGATCATAAATATATTAATCAGCATGAACATTTTAAAGAGCTCTCACCATCTTCAGAGAACATTTCACGTTATCTTTTTCAGGAGCTTTCAAAAAGACTTGATAATGGAAATATAAAAGTTGAACGAATCGGGGTATGGGAGTCTGACAACGCCTGCGCAGAATACTATGAATAGTGCCACAGACCTTATAGAGATATTTTCATCCATACAGGGGGAGGGAGTTCTGGCTGGTTATAGACAGATATTCATCCGTTATCCGGGATGCAACCTCTCATGTGAATATTGCGATACTATTTTAGACGCTCCACCTTCCTGCAAGATAGAGACAACCCCTGGCAGCGGTCATTTCAGAGAGATTCCTCAGCCGGTATCACTAAAAACCGTTACAGAAACTGTACACAACTGGTGCAAACAGCTGCCGGACGCCCACCATTCAATAAGCATTACCGGTGGTGAACCGATGCTGCACGCCCATCTGCTTAAGCATTGGCTGCCGGAACTCAATCTTCTGCTACCTCTGCATCTTGAAACAAACGGGACACTACCTGAATTATTGCCTATATTGATTGAGCATCTGGACTTCATAGCAATGGATATCAAACTCCCAAGTTCTGCCTCAACCCCTGTTTTATGGGACAGACACAGACGTTTCATTGAAATTGCTATTGAGCGGAATCTTTCTGTGAAGGTTGTTGTAAGTAATAAGACAACAAAAGGGGATCTCCTTACTGCCTGTAAACTTGTTTCCGGGATTGATGATGAAATCCCTTTTATCATTCAGCCAGTCACAACAAAAGATGGAAAACTGGCTATAAAATCTGAACTCCTGATGCAATTTCAGGCTATCGCTGCATCCAGGCTCTCTGAGGTTCGTGTAATACCACAGATACACCATCTTCTCGGAGTGGCCTGATGCTGCTTGAAGAGATGACAATGCCAGAGGTGGAAAACGGAATCAAATCAGGATGCCACTCCGTATTTATACCATTCGGTTCGCTTGAAGAGCATGGCCTGCATCTGCCGCTATCGACAGATACCATTCAGGCTTATCAGGTAGGTAAAAGGGCTGCAGAATTGATCCCCCTTTTTGTAGCCCCGCCGATCCATTATGGCAACTGCCGCTCAACCAACTGCCATCCAGGCACAATTTCCATCTCTACCTCCACACTTCGAAGATTGTTGAAAGATCTGGTTCGTTCCTTCTATTTCCAGGGTATTACAAATGTACTGGTTCTTACCGGACATGCCGGAGGCGCCCATCGTCTGGCCTTGCAGGATGCCGGAGAAGAACTGCTTAATGAACTGCCTGAACTCAGAATTGCCGTGGTTACTGAGTATGAGCTGGCAAGGGAGGAAGGCAGGGGAATTATTGAAACACCAGGCGATGCGCATGCCGGAGAGATTGAAACTTCAAGGATTTTGCACAGCCATCCTCATCTGGTACATGGCAGTTCACCCGAAGAATATCCTGCCTTCCCTATCGGCATACTGGTACGGAACAAGCGTAAATACTGGCCTGGAGGAGTCTGGGGCAATCCATCCAAAGCCACGGCAGAAAAAGGGGCAAAGATTGAGGAACTGGTGACACGCAAGGTAGTTGAGCTGGTGAAGCTGCTGGAAGAGGGTAAATATGTCTGAAGGCAAGAATATTTTTAAACAGACCCTTCAAAACGGCCTTCAAGCAACCGTTACAGACGTTTCACAACATTATTACGGCGGCTACTGGAAGGTAGCGATTGAGGTTGTTTGTAATGTCCCTGTACAGGAATCATTTTTCACTGATTCTGCAACTGCCGCAGATGCTCGTAAAATCATGGGAAATGAGGTCTCATTTGTCAGACATCTTGAGCAGATGGCGGTACATCAGGATGACCTGGAGTCTTCAAAAAAGAAACTGCTTGATCGTTTTGAACATACAATTATGCCTTTTCTTGCAAATAATCTTTTTGCCCCTCGCTTTATACAGACTGAATATCAACAACGCAGAAAAAAACAGACTCGCGGCATTCCCTCTCAGTTATGAAACTTTCAGATATCTACATTGAACGCCTGGCCATAGGAGGCAACGGCGTGGGTAAAATTGATGGAAAGGTATGCTTTGTTCCGTTTTCAGCTCCTGGCGACAGACTGAAGGTACGAATTTTAAAGGAACATCGTTCATACTGTGAGGCAGAGCTGGTTGAGCTGCATGAAGAATCCAGCCTTCGCATCAACCCTCTCTGTCCAGCCTTCGGTTTATGCGGCGGTTGTAATTGGCAGCATATAGAATATTCCGGACAGTGCAATATCAAGCAGAGTCTTCTGGCTGAAACCATTCAGAGAACAAGCGGAATTATTGACCCGAATGTAGCTAAGACAGCTCCCTCAGTTAATCAGTATGGCTATCGCGCAAGGGCTCAGTTCAAACTGCATAGTACAGAATCAGGCTTTGCAGTCGGTTTTTTCAGGCGTGGCTCCCATTATGTAATTGATCTGCCTGATGGCTGTCCTGTTGTTAGACCAGCCATAAACAGAGCCATGAAACAGTTGCGTCAGATACTGCAGAATCTGCCGGACAACAACCGTATCCCCCAAGTGACAATGGAAGAAGGGATTTCAGGCGTAGTTGCCATTGTCCATTATATTGGCTCAGATCACAAAGGGATGATTAAGCTGCTTCAAAAAGAAAAAGATAGGCTTCCGCTTGCCGGAGTTTTTCTGCAGACAGGAAGAAAAGAGTCAATTCTGCCAGTTTTTGGAGACGGAGATCTTGAATTTACAGTCCCACACTGCGGTGATTCTGCAATCTCAATGAACCTCGGTTACAAGATAGGCGGTTTTTCACAGATAAACAGGGAACAGAACAGGGTAATGGTAAATCTGGTCTGCGGTTATGCAAGACCGGAAGAGTCTCATCGCCTGTTGGATCTTTACTGTGGTAACGGCAACCTTTCCCTGCCTATCTCTGAAAAGGTTCAGGAACTGCTGGCTGTTGAAGGGTTTGCCCCATCCATTGCATCGGCAGTTGACAATGCCCGTCAACATCATGTAAACAATAGTACTTTCAAATGCAATGATGTGGTCAGCGAAGTAAGGCAATTAGTCAGTCAAAAGGCTCGGTTTGATACCATCCTTCTGGATCCTCCAAGAACCGGAGCTGTTGAAGCGGTTCGTTCAATCGGAGCGCTTGGCGCCAAAAGTATAGTATATGTATCATGTGATCCGGCCACAATGGCTCGTGACATTACTATACTCTGTAAATCATCCGGTTACAGACTGATTGAGGCCACCCCGCTGGATATGTTTCCACAGACTGCCCATATTGAAACAGTTGCACTTCTTTCCCACTCTGATTGAATATTTATGTCGGAACTGAACATAAACAAGGAGCGTACCATGAACAAATCTGAGCTGATTGAAACATTTGCTATCCAGCGTGATATTTCTCACAAACGGGCTGAAGATGTTGTAAACATGATCTTTAACTCCATGAGTGAGGCTATGATTGACGGCGAAAGAATCGAGATCCGTGGCTTGGGCAGTTTTATGGTTAAGGAATACGGCGCATATACCGGTCGCAACCCTAAAACCGGCGATCCGATTGCAGTCAAACCCAAAAAACTTCCTTTTTTCAAGGTTGGAAAAGAGTTGAAGGAGCGTATTCTGGACGGCGAATAGATCGTGTCCCGTCGTATCGCTGCCATTGATTTTGGCACAAATACCGCCCGTCTCTTAATTGCAGACCTTTTTGATGATGGCCACTTTGAACAGATTGCCCTTAAGCGGACAATAGTTCGTTTGGGGGGCGGGTTCAGCCGTGAAACAGGTCTGGCTGACGATGCCATTCAGAGGGCTGCAGACTGTCTTCATTATTTTGCTGACTCCATAAAGCAAAATGAGGTGGATACAATCAGAGCAGTTGGCACCAGCGCCATCAGGGATGCCGCAAACGGTTCCGAGTTTGTTGAAAGGATGGCAAACGAAACCGGCATCCGGCTAGGTGTAATTGACGGTATTACTGAAGGAAACCTGACTTTGTCCGGTGTTCTGGCCGGAATTGACACCCAGCCGGAACAGTTAATGATGTTTGATGTAGGGGGTGGGAGTACCGAGTATACATTTGCCCGGAACGCCCACCCTCTTTTTGTTCAGAGCCTTCCGCTGGGTGTAGTCCGATTGACTGAAGGCAAGATTGAGCTTTCTGCCATGGAAGAAAAGATCGAACGTGAACTGGACAAACTTGAACTGCAGCTCAGCAGGTCAGGCATTTCTTTTTCGCCTGACACCTTGCTTGTAGGAACTGCCGGAACAGCGACCACTCTGGCAGCTATTTCACTTGAGATGTCTGAATATGACTATCGCAGGGTCAACAACCACCTTCTTCATAAAAGTGAGATTCAGAGAATATATGAACTCCTGCTGCCACTGACAACAGAACAGCGTCTTGATGTTGCAGGATTGGAGAAAGGTCGTGAAGATCTGATTATTGCAGGAAGCCTTATTACGCTACTTACTTTAAAGCGATTCGGTTTCACAAAGATGAAGGTAAGCGATTACGGCCTGCTTGAAGGACTCGTAGTCTCTGAATTTACAGCCTTGTCATAGCTACTTCTTTACTGTTTTACCCTTAAGAGCCTCTTTAACTGTTAAAGCTCGCTTAAGATAATCTTTTTTAGCTTCCAGATCATTTCTTAGTCCTGAAACCTCTGCAAGCGCTTCCAGGTCAGCGGCTATTTTAAGAGATGCCGCCTGTTGTCTGTCAATCTGAAGCGCTTCTTGAAGCATCTCCAAAGCCTTATCAAACTGACCTGCCCTCCCCTTTATCAAACCAAGAGTTCTCAATGAGTTGGCCTGCTCAAGGTAGATATCCTTACTCTTATTGGCGGAGAGCGCCATTTCAGCCATCCGGCTAGCCTCATTGTAATCCCCTTTAAGAAGCAGAATCCTGGCCAGAAGATTCATACGTCTACCTGAAAGTTCCCCTGATTCAGAATCATTTGATATTTTGGCCCATTTTAATGCCACATCCAACTCTCCAGCTTCAATTTGCTGAATTGACTTTTCCTGCGCAACATCCGCATAAAGAGCGGTTCCCAAAGCATTGCCGAGAGCCTGCTCAACCAACCTGTCAGCTTCTGGCTTTTCCCCTTTATGGCGGGCAATCCGGCTCTGGTTTAAAAGAGTTATGGTGCGACCATCCCTGTCATCCAGGGATGATGCCAGTCTTAATGCCTCCTGAAGCAGTTTTGCTGCGTCAAGATCCATTCCCTTTTCAAAACTGTCCAGAGCCCTTTCATTCAGATCAGCTATTCTTTCCTGCTGAACAGCCTGAGGAACCTTCCTGCTTCCTAAACATCCTGAAAAGACAGGAATGAAAGCAACCATAAAAAGCATCATCAGGCAAGATCTAATCATGGCTGTCACCTGCCTTAAAGCTGCGTCCATCCGCTTTGCCAGAACCTCCACCAAGTAACCACGAGTTATTCAGACTGTTTACAAGTCTGTCTGTACTAAACAACAGTTCCTCTGTCCTTGATAGAACTCCAGGAATCAGGGGAAACGACTGCTCGGCCAGTTTTCTGGTTTCGGCAGACAGGACTATTACATTGGCCATTGCGGCATCCGTCTTATCTAAAAGCGGCGGCATCTTTTCAAGGGTTGTGTTCAGTTTGGCAACATCAAGACTGTCAATCTTCCTGCTTGTCAGATCCAGAAGATTTGTAGTCTGTTTTCCTATTGATTCAAGATTTCGCGTGCTGCTTACAAGCAGATCATCAGCTTTACTTCGGGTTGTCTCAAGATTGCGGGTCAATAGTTCAAGGTTATGAATGGTCTTTTTGAGATCACCGTTTGGATCATTTATATATCCAATAATATCCCTGACCTCTATCAGAACAGGTTTGACTTTTTCAGCTATCTCATCCGCCAGCTCGTCAAGCGCCTTGGTCTTTAGATATGTTACAGAGTCTCCGGTCTTCAGCTCCTCTTTATCAAGAGAACCTACAGAGATCTCGACAATATTGTCCCCAACCAACCCCTCTTTAACCAGCTTTATGGTTGAATCTGTACGAATCCATTTCGAGTATTTTTTTGCAACCTCAATAGTGATATCAACCATAGCCTGTTCATTAAGGGTCATATCTGTAATCCGACCCACCCTGAAACCGGAAAGTTTTACAGGCATCCCCTTCGTAAAACCGGTGCCTCTGTCAACAGTAAAGGCAAGTTTATATTTGGCGCTGAAGAAATCTTTTTGCACCCCCACCAACAGAACTACCAGCAGAACCCCAAAGAGGGCAATCAGCATAAAGATGCCTATCTTTCTTTCAAGATTTCTGAATCTGGGATCCTGTTGGGTAATCATGTAATCCTCGTAATAGTTGGCGGATGGGTTTTCAGGTTGCAGATGATATCCGGTTTCAGCAGGCCATGCTGAAGTTCAGTTGTTGTGATGAATATTGCCGCAGGTGCATCGCTTTTATTATGAAGTTCAAAAATCTGATTAAGCATAGCCTCTCTATAGTTAAATGCAAGGTCGTCAAGACAGGCATAAATTATAAGCCGTGGAGATGAAACAACCGCCCTGACAAAAGCGGCAATAATCTTTTCTGCAGGCTTGAGGTGGCCTGGCAGAGCCCAGATGTTTCCTTTATACCCCAATTTTTCAAGCATACCAGTGGCCATTATGGTTGTTTCTGATGAAACAGAACCACCGTGGTAGATAAGAGGCAGAGTTATATTTTCCCATACCTTCAGATTTGAGATCAATGCCGGCCTGGCTTCTATAACTGCAATTTCGCGTCTCAACCTTAAAAGCTGTTCCTTGTTCAGTTCCTGCAGATTAAGCTCTGCAAAGATCAGAGCGCCTGACTGGGGATAAAGTTCTCCGGTAAGGATTTTAACCATCAGATCTCTGTCATGCTCTCCGGCTGTACAAATCTGTGCAAACCCGCCCGATTCAAGTTCAAGGTTTAAATGTTCAACAACTCCGTAAACAGTCAGATCTTTAAGTTCAAGAAGCGGAGGCATGGCAGTTGAGTGGCTCCTCTGCAACATCAGTCTGGATTTAAATAGAATGTAAAAGCATGGATAACTGTAATTGCTTTATTACATATCACACTATTACAGTTTCTACAAAGCCTGAAGATTCGGCTATTTGACGATATTAAACAAGAGTAAACGAATTGACAATAGACCTTCTAACCGTGTATAAAAAACGTCTTTATTTATCATTTATTTGTACTGAAGCGAGACAACTGCGATATGAAAGAAATTCTTTCCGGAAACGAGGCAATAGCCAGAGGAGCCTTTGAGGCAGGTTGCCTGGTAGCAAGCGCCTATCCTGGCACACCTTCCACTGAAATCCTCGAAAATGTAACCAATTACAAAGAAATCAACTCATCATGGGCTCCAAATGAAAAGGTCGCTCTGGAGGTTGCAATCGGTGCCTCCTTTGGAGGAGCCCGAGCACTGGTATGTATGAAGCATGTAGGGGTTAATGTCGCAGCTGACCCGCTATTTACGGCCTCCTATACTGGAGTAAGAGGCGGACTTGTGCTTGTGGCGGCAGATGACCCTGAGATGCATTCTTCACAGAATGAGCAGGATAGCCGTAACTACGCCGCCTTTTCGAAGGTTCCGATGCTGGAGCCGGCAGATTCGGCAGAATGCAAAGAGTTTACAAGGTTGGCCTTTGATCTTTCAGAAAAGTTTGACACACCAGTAATGTTGCGTAGTTGCACCAGGATTTCTCACGGAAAGTCCGTTGTTGAACTTGGCGATCGCAAAACTGACCTGCCATCTCCAAAACTTGTAAAAGATGCTCCCAAACTGGTCATGTTGCCTGGCAATGCAAGAGTAAGACACCCACTAGTTGAAGAGCGTAGCATCAAGCTTTCAGAGTTTGGCGACACCTCAAGTATAAACAGGATTGAGTTACACTCTGATGAAATCGGAGTTATCTGTTCCGGAGTAACATACCAATACGTCTGTGAAGCTCTGCCAGATGCAAGTGTGTTGAAATTGGGAATGGTCTGGCCTCTGCCAGTAAATCTGATCAGAGAGTTCAGCGACAAGGTAAAGAATCTGTTTATTGTTGAAGAACTTGATCCGTTCATTGAAGTTCAGGTAAAGGCGTTAGGGATTTCATGTCGCGGCAAGGATTTTATTCCTGTCTGCGGTGAACTTTCTCCAGGACGGATCCGTGATGCATTTGCAAAGGCAGGGATTACCGGAGTTGTTCAGGAATCATCCCTGCAAAAAAGCGAGCCGGTTCCCCCCCGTCCACCCAACATGTGTCCCGGTTGTCCCCATCGCGGAGTTTTTTATGAGCTTAATCGCGCCAACGCCTTTGTAACAGGCGATATCGGATGCTACACACTGGGATTCATGCCACCTCTCAACGCCATGGATACCTGTGTCTGTATGGGCGCTTCAATCAGCATGGGTTCAGGCATAGTCAGGGCATTACCTGAAGAAGAGCAGAAACGTGTTGTAGCTGTAATAGGCGATTCCACATTCCTTCATACAGGAATAAATTCTCTTATGGAGATGGCGTGGAACAAAGCTCCTGCAACTGTCATAATCCTCGACAACCGTATTACCGCCATGACCGGTCGCCAGGAAAATCCGGCCTCCGGCTACACACTTTCCGGCAAGGAATCTTCTGAAGTCAATATTCCCGATCTCTGCAGGGTACTTGGAATTAAAAACGTCCGGATTGTCGACCCATACAACCTTGAGGAAACCAGACAGGCGATTATCGAAGAGATGAATCGTCCTGAACCATCAGTCATAATAACAAATCGCCCATGCTGTCTTATCAAGGGAGCCGATCGTTTCAAGAAATCTCCGGTTCTTGAGGTGGATCAGGGCAAATGTACCGGTTGCAAGGCCTGTCTCAGAATCGGCTGCCCTGCAATTGAGTGGAAACCAAATCAGAACGGAGACAAGGGAAAGGCATTCATTGATCCGCAACTCTGCACTGGCTGCACCATCTGTCAGCAGTTGTGTAAATTCAATGCTATCGGGGGGAAAAAATAATGAGCAATCAAGTAACTAATATCCTCCTTGTAGGAGTAGGCGGACAGGGGATCCTCCTGGCGTCTGAAATTCTCTCCGAGGCATTCATGCTAGCAGGTTTTGATGTAAAAAAGAGTGAGATACACGGAATGTCACAACGTGGCGGTTCAGTTGTCTCTCATGTCCGTTTCGGCAAAAAGGTTTTTTCTCCGGTAGTGCCTGAAGGTGACGGAGATATACTGTTCGGATTTGAACTGCTTGAAACCTACCGTTATCTTCCCCTTATGAAAAATGGGGCTTCAGTAATAGCAAACGACTTCAGGATCTCCCCTCCCTCTGTTCTGTTGGGACAGGCAACCTATCCTCAAAATCTTTCTGAAAAGATCAAGACATCCTATCCGGATTTTCTTCTGGTTGACGGTCAGGGAATGGCTCAGAAAGCCGGTGACACGAGGGCAGCAAATACCGTTATGCTTGGCGCTGTTTCCAGACGTCTGCAGATAGCTGATGAGGTCTGGAAGCAGGCAATTGAAAAGATGGTGCCTAAGAAGGCTCTTGAGATTAACCTTATTGCATTCAGCATGGGACGTAGCTTGTAAATTTATCTACTCTTGTGGAGTTGATGCCATGACCAACTATTTCAATGAAGAATTTGAAACCCTGCCCCGTGCAGCTCTTGAAGCTTTGCAGCTTAAACGTCTTCAGAATACCGTTGCAAGGGTCTATGCCAATGTGCCGTTCTACAGGCAGTCTTTTGATGCAGCAGGGATCAGACCGGAAGATATCAAGACACTGGCTGACCTTAAACGTCTCCCGTTTACCACAAAACAGAATATGCGGGATTCATACCCGTACAGCCTTTTTGCCGCTCCAATGGAAGAGATTGTAAGGATTCATGCCTCGTCAGGGACAACAGGCAAACCTACGGTTGTTGGATACACCCAAAAGGATATTGAAAACTGGTCCGAACTTATGGCTCGCTCATTTGTCACAGCAGGGGTTCATAAAGGGGATATCATACATAACGCCTACGGCTATGGTCTTTTTACCGGTGGTCTTGGAGCACATTACGGGGCAGAGAAACTTGGAGCCTCGGTAATTCCTATCTCTGGAGGAAATACCAAGCGTCAAATCATGATTATGCAGGATTTTGGCTCCACTGTCCTCACCTGCACACCTTCATACTCACTTTATCTGGCAGAAGAAGCTTCCGCAGAAGGGGTTGAGATAAAATCATCAAAACTGAGAGTCGGAATTTTTGGCGCCGAGCCATGGTCCGAGGCTATGCGGAGTGAGATTGAAGCCAACCTTGGTCTTGATGCCATTGATATTTATGGACTCTCCGAGATAATGGGGCCTGGTGTCGCGATTGAGTGTATTAATGAGAAGCATGGCCTGCATATATGGGAGGATCATTTTATACCTGAAATCATCAATCCGGAGACCGGCGAACCAGTAGCAGAAGGTGACAAGGGTGAACTGGTCATAACAACAATCACCAAACAGGGAATCCCCCTTATCCGTTACCGCACCCGTGATATTACGAGCATCAGCTACACCCCATGCTCCTGCGGTCGTACCCATGCCAGAATAGCCAGAATGAGCGGTCGTTCTGATGATATGCTGATAATACGGGGCGTTAATGTATTCCCTTCGCAGATTGAATCCATCCTGGTAAGGATTGAAGGGGTTGAACCTCACTATCTTCTGATAGTTGATAGAAAGGATAATCTTGACACACTTCTTGTTCAGGTAGAGGTTGATGAACGAATATTCTCTGACGAGATAAAGATTTTGCAGTCTCTATCACACAGAATCGAGAAAGAAATAAAGGATATGCTGGGTGTAACCTGCACAGTAAAGCTGGTAGAACCCAAAACCATTCAACGCAGCGAAGGCAAGGCTGTACGAGTCAAGGACAATCGCAAACTGTAGGAGGAGAATCCATGAAAGTTGAGCAGATATCCATCTTCATAGAAAACAAGTCAGGTCGTCTGGCCGAGATAACAAGAATACTTGGTGAAACAGGGATCAATATCCGTGCCCTTTCACTGGCTGACACCTCTGATTTCGGCATACTTCGCCTGATTGTAAACGATGTTGAAAAGGCCAAGTCAGTCCTTAAAGAAAAAGGCTTCACCGTATCCAAAACAGAAGTGGTAGCGGTTGAAGTGCCTGATCAGCCTGGCGGTCTTTCAACCATATTGAAGGCGCTTGATAAGGATGGAATTAATGTCGAATACATGTATGCATTTGTTGAACGTTGTGGAGGCAACGCGGTAATCATATTCCGCTTTGATGAAACAGATAAGGCAATTGCCGCTTTATCCTCCAATAACTTCACCATTCTCGCAGGTGAGAGGTTGTACTCATTATAAAAACGTAAAGGGGGGCATGTATGAAAAAGCTGATGATAGTTTGCAGTATGGTGTCGCTGTTGATATGCAGTGCAACAATGGCTTTTGCCGCAGGAACGATAAAGATTGGCGGGCTGTTCAGTGTTACCGGTCCGGCATCCTTTCTGGGAGAGCCTGAAAAAAAGACCCTTGAGATGCTGGTGGCTGATCTTAATGCAAAAGGCGGGATAAATGGTCAGAAGATTGAGGCTGTAATCTACGATACAACAGGAGATGCAACAAAAGCAGTGCAGCTTGCAACCAAACTTATTAAAAACGACAAGGTCGTTGCCATTATCGGTCCAAGTACCACCGGTGAATCAATGGCTGTTCTGGCTCTTACCGAAAAAGAGAAGATACCTCTGATCTCCTGTGCCGCAGGCATCAAGATTACAGAGCCGGCCGCAGCTCGTAAGTTTACCTTCAAGACCCCTGCAAATGACCATGTAGCGGTAGAAAAGATTCTGCAGTATGCGGGCAGGATGAAGCAGAAAAACATTGCAATCCTTACAGTTACAGATGGTTTTGGCGCTTCGGGACGTGAACAGTTGAAGACCACTGCAGCCCAGAAAGGCTTCAAGATTGTGGCTGATGAAACCTACAGCCCAAAAGATACCGACATGACCCCGCAACTGACCAAAATACGTTCCAGCAAGGCTGATGCTATTATCTGCTGGGGTACAAATCCCGGACCTGCAATCATAACCAAGAATGTCAAACAGCTCGGTATCAAGACACCTCTCTACATGAGCCACGGGGTTGCTTCCAAGAAGTACATTGAACTTGCAAGCCCAGCCGCTGCTGAAGGGGTTATGCTTCCGGCAGGAAAACTGGCGGTTTATGATGTACTTCCAAAAAACGACCCTCAACAAAAACTGCTTAAGGATTACAACATGGCATATAAAAAGGCTCATGGCGTTGAAGCATCAACCTTTGGCGGTTATGCATATGATGCCTTTCTGCTTGTAACCAACGCCATAAAAACCAAAGGTTCAACTGCTTCCCAGATTCGTGACGGACTTGAACAGGCCAAAAAGCTGGTAAGCGTATCCGGCATATTCAACATGTCACCAACAGATCACAACGGTCTGGATCTGTCAGCTTTTGAGATGGTTAAAATCACCAAGGGCGATTGGGCTCTGCTTAAATAAAGGAGGATAGCAAACCATGATTTCCAGATTTATAAGAATCACCATCACTACCTCGTTAATGCTGATGATAGCCTCTGTATCCTTTGCTGCCGGCACAATCAAGATAGGCGCTCTCTTCTCCGTTACCGGCCCACCTGCCTTCCTTGGCGAGCCTGAACGCAACACCGCAAAAATGATGGTAGACAGTGTAAACAAGGCAGGCGGCATTAAAGGTCAGAAACTGGAACTGGTTGTTTATGATACAGCAGGTGACGCGACCAAGGCTGTCCAGATGGCTACAAAGCTTATAAAAGATGACAAGGTAGTTGCCATTATAGGGCCTAGCACCACTGGCGAGAGTATGGCGGTAATCCCTGTTGTTGAAAAATCAAAAGTTCCGATGATATCCTGCGCTGCAGGCAGCAAAATAACTGAACCGGCCAAACGCTATGTGTTCAAGACAGCTCAAAATGATGGACTTGCTGTCTCAAAAATCTATGAATATCTGCAGAAGCACAAGCAGAACAAGGTTGCTCTCTTGACAGTATCGGATGGTTTTGGTTCTTCAGGCCGTGAACAGTTGAAAGCTCTGGCTGGCAAATATGGAATGCAGATTGTTCTGGATGACACATATGGCCCCAAAGATACTGATATGACTTCACAACTTACAAAGATTCGCGCTTCCCAGGCTCAGGCTCTTATAATTTGGGGTACCAATCCTGGTCCTGCGGTCATTGCAAAGAATGCCAAGCAGCTTGGCATGAAGATCCCACTGTATATGAGCCACGGAGTTTCCTCCAAGAAGTTCATTGCCTTGGCCAGTGATGCTGCGGAAGGTGTAAAACTTCCATCCGGCAAGGTTGTTGTTTCTGATGTCCTTCCAAAGAGTGACCCCCAGAAGGCTGCCCTTCTTGGATATGTAAAAGACTACCAGAAACATTACAAGGTTGAGGGAGATCATTTTGGCGGCCATGCATGGGATGCAGTAATGCTTGTAAAAACCGCTATTGAAAAAGGCGGGGCAACCACTGGAGGGATCAGAAACGCACTTGAAGGTATAAAAGATTTCCACGGAATTGGCGGCACTTTCAGCTTTTCTCCCACTGACCATGCAGGCCTGAACAAGGATGCCTTTGTGATGGTCGAGATAAAGAACAAAGACTGGGCATTGGCAAAGTAGTGAATAACATCTCTCCTTCTGACAGGCAGCTTACAGTCTAAAGAAGGAGAGATACTATTTTCCCAGAAGGCAGGCAATCAGCCTGTCTTTCTGTCTGTAAAGGGCTGGTAAAAATAAAAGATGGAATTAAGTAAACAATTACTTCAATACCTGTTATCAGGGCTCTCTACAGGGGCAATATACGCCCTTATCGGGATAGGGTTTTCAATTATTTACAACTCCACCGGCATAATTAATTTTGCACAGGGTGAATTTGTAATGCTTGGAGGGATGCTGACACTATTCCTGATTGAGGCTTTTTCAATGCCACTTTGGGCGGCTATTCCACTGGCAATCATGTTGGCAACCGTTGCCGGTATTCTGTTTGAACGCCTGGCTATTCGTCCGCTTCGCAATGCCACACCTATATCTATGGTCATTATTACCATCGGCGGCTCAATTCTTATACGTGGTCTTGCCATGCTTATCTGGGATAAAGATACACATGCGATTCCATCTTTTTCCGGAGATGAGCCAATAATGCTGGGAGGTGCAACCATTCTCCCCCAGCATATCTGGATAATCGGAATAACCATTGTTCTGATCTCACTTAATAAATGGTTCTTTAACCACACAATAAGCGGCAAGGCAATGCGTGCCTGTTCTTACAATCCACGCGCAGCAGGTCTGGTAGGTATAGATGTCCGAAAAATGGTTCTCTTCTCTTTTATGATAAGCTCCGCTATGGGTTCTCTGGCTGGTATAATTGTCGCTCCCCTTACAATGACCTCGTACGATGTCGGCATAATGCTTGGCCTGAAGGGATTTTGCGCGGCAATAATAGGCGGGATGTCCAGCGGTATTCCAACAGTCATAGGCGGTTTGATCCTGGGTATACTTGAATCTCTTGGAGCAGGTCTTATATCATCAGGTTACAAAGATGCAATAGCATTCATAATCCTGTTACTGATCCTTTTTATACGACCACAGGGTCTTTTCGGCAAACCGGAAAGTGAACGGGTATAGCAGGTGAAGAAAGAACTTATCAAATACCTGCTATTTGCAGCCTGCATCCTGATCGCTCCAGCCCTCTTCTCCGGCAGTTATCTAATGAACGTGCTGGTTTTCGTTGGTATTCATACCCTGCTGGCAATTGCCCTTAATCTGCTGTTGGGTTACGCAGGACAGATATCACTTGGTCATGCAGCTTTTTTTGGATTGGGCGCATATTCATCCGGCATACTTACTGCCACCTACAGCTGGAATCCCTGGCTGGCAATGCTGGTCACCGCTTCAGTTGTCGCTTCAGCCGCATTTGTAATCGGCTTTCCTATTCTAAAGCTTAAAGGGCACTACCTTGCAATGGCAACCCTGGGACTGGGCATTATAGTCTATATACTGTTTAATGAGTGGGTTGAACTTACCGGAGGCCCATCCGGTTTTTCAGGCATTCCGAACCTGCAGATCGGTTCATTCATATTTGACAGTGATTTTAAAAACTACTACCTGATCTGGATTTTTGTTCTTGGCTGCGTTCTGCTTTCAGTTAATCTTGCAAACTCCCGTATAGGCAGAGCCTTCCGCGCCATTCACGATGCCGAGACCGCCGCAAGGGTAATGGGTGTTAATGCACGCCTTCTAAAGGTTCAGGTATTTGCCCTTTCTGCAATGATCTGCTCCATTGCAGGTTCTCTTTACGCCCATGTTATGACCTTTATCGCCCCACCCTCTTTCGGCTTCAACATCTCTGTCGAGCTGTTGACCATGGTTGTCATTGGTGGACTGGGGAGTATATACGGTTCATTTCTTGGAGCCCTTCTATTGACTACCCTGCCGGAATTCCTTCGTTTTATGAATGATTACGACATTGTATTCTACGGTGGCCTTTTAATGCTGATGACCATCTTTATGCCTGGTGGACTGGTTCGTGGCATACCTCAGCTTTTCCGGAAACTTACAGGCTCCGGTAAGGACAAGGGGAATGCCAATGCTTGAACTTAACGGCATCACCCAGATCTTCGGTGGAGTAACAGCACTAAAGGATGTCTCCTTCAAAATTTCGGAGAAGGATATTACAGGGGTCATTGGCCCTAACGGAGCTGGCAAGACCACCCTCTTTAATATAGTCACCGGCATATACAAACAGACAAGCGGCAAAGTGATATTTGAAGGCAAGGATATAAGCGGCCTGCCTGCAGAGAGACTGGCTGCTCTCGGCATGGTGCGAACCTTTCAGAACATTGAGCTTTTTGGAAAGATGACTGTCCTTGAAAACGTGATGGTCGGACTCCACAGCAGAAGCAGCTCAGGGCTATTTGCATGTTCCTTCAAGATGCCCTGGGCAATAAGGGAAGAGCTAACTATACGTAATGAAGCTTTAGAATGGCTTAAATTTGTCGGTATAGAAGAACTTGCAGATATTGAAGCTGCCAACCTCCCTTTTGGCCGGGGAAGAATGCTAGAAATTGCGCGCGCAATGGCCTGTAAACCACGCTTGATCCTGATGGATGAACCTGCTGCCGGACTTAATTCAAAAGAGACTCTGGGTCTTGCCGGGCTAATCAGAAAGATACGCGATCTTGGAGTAACTGTAGTTTTAGTCGAACATGATATGGAACTTGTTATGGATATCTGCGACAGGATAGTAGTTTTGAACCTTGGCGAAAAACTGACTGAAGGAACACCAAGAGAGATTCAGGAAAACAGGGAAGTGATAGCAGCATATCTTGGAGATGACGAATAATGCTCCGTTTAAAAAACATAAATACCTATTACGGCAAGGTTCACGCCCTTAAAAATGTCTCTCTTCACCTGACTCAAGGAGAGATAGTTACACTTATAGGAGCAAACGGAGCCGGCAAGACAACTGTCCTTAACAGTATTTCAGGAGTTACACCCCCATCTTCCGGAGAACTGCTTTTTCAGAAACAATCTATAATAACTCTATCTCCGGATCGGATTGTCAAACTCGGCATTTCCCAGGTACCTGAAGGCAGACAGGTTTTTAAGCCGATGACCGTAGAAGACAACCTTGAGCTGGGAGCCTATCTTCGTTACAAAGCCAGAGTATCCAAAACTGAGATAGATAACGACAAGGAGGAGATCTTCCGGCTCTTTCCACGTCTCGAAGAACGACGCAAACAGGCTTCTGGCACTATGTCAGGAGGAGAACAGCAGATGCTGGCAATCGGACGCGCCATGATGGCCAGACCTCAGCTGCTGCTTCTTGATGAACCCTCAATGGGTCTTGCTCCTCTGGTTGTTCAGGAGATCTTCAGAGTCCTCCAAAGATTGCGTGATGAACGTGGAGTCACAATTCTTATTGTAGAACAAAATGCGAAAGCTGCCCTCAAACTGGCTGACAGGGGTTATGTGCTTGAAACCGGCAGGGTAATAATTGAAGGCAAAGCGGATGAACTCCTCGAAAATTCAGAGGTAAAACGCGCCTATCTCGGCAAAGATAAAAAAGAGATATGGGAAAGATAAAATATTTTTCTGATTAAAACAGTGTCAGGGCTATTTGAACAGCCAATTGCGGGTCATTAACCATCCGATTTCACAAACGGCAAACACCAAAAATCATACTTCCCACTTCCCTGTTGTCAATCAGACCAGCTTCAGAAACAGTTCCACACACCAGCTCCTTTCTTAGAAAGCCAACCGGCAACTACCACTACTTTAACGTTTTTTCTGCTCTGCGATGCTTTTTTATAACTGCCTCATCAACAGACTACATCCGGCACAGATCGGTAACAGTTTTTCGAGCATCCTGTAAAACAGTGGCTTATCTGAACCGCCTGCGAACACGGAGGTACGAAAAGCCTCTCTGGTTGAGTAGATACTTGCAGAAGTAGTGAGAGATGGTAAAATTTACTTTATATTTCATGTTCTCTCCGGGAGAGATGATGCCGGTATGAAGAAACATCTGCTAAGAATCAGTGTAAGTGTTGCTGTTGTTATGCTGTTTATGCTGCATGCTGCAGGTTTATTGCAGATGGGGCTAATACGCCAACTGGAGCTGTGGAGTTACGATCACCGGTTGTTACGCACTATGCCGGGTACAGTGGATGAACGGATAGTAATCGTTGATATTGATGAAAAATCACTTGCCCAGGTAGGGCGCTGGCCCTGGAGCCGTAATGTTGTGGCTCGCATGATGGATCAGCTGTTTGATCACTATCAAGTGGCGGTAGTCGGTTTTGACGTGGTGTTTGCAGAACCTGATACCAGTTCAGGCCTCAAAGAGCTTGAAGCCCTTTCCCGCAAGGAGCTGCACAATGACGCAGTCTTCAGGCAGGTGCTTACCCGAACACGTAATCGTCTCGATTATGACCGACTGCTGGCATCACGCCTGCAAGACCGTCCTGTAGTTCTGGGATACTATTTTGCCAATGACTCTGCCGGAAAAGGGCTTACATCCGGTATTCTCCCCCCGCCAGTGATGGACTCAACGGAGTTTTCCAGCGGCACAACAACCATACAACAGAAATCAGGCTATGGTGCCAATATTCCGGTACTGCAACGGGCAACCAATGTGGGTGGACATTTTAACCCTGATCCGGATGAAGATGGTGTTACCCGGCGTGTCCCAATGCTGACCAGGTTTCAGGGTAACTACTATGAATCACTCTCTCTGGCGGTTTTACGGGTAATGTTTGGACAGCCTGAAGTTGTCCCTGGATTTCCACCCGGTGCCACTCCGGTACTTGAGTGGTTGCAGGTGGCAGATATACGGATACCGGTTGACAGTGCCAGTACGGCTCTAATCCCGTATCGTGGTAATCAGGGAAGCTTCCTGTATCTGTCGGCAGCAGACGTCGTACAAGGCAAGGTCAGGAAGGAAACCCTAGAGGGGGCAATAGTGCTGGTGGGCACCACAGCCCCCGGTCTGATGGATCTGCGCTCAACACCGGTATCCTCAGTTTATGCCGGAGTTGAAATCCATGCCAACATGATTGCCGGCATGCTTGATAACAGTATCAAGCATGCCCCTGCCTACGCACGGGGGGCTGATCTTGCCATGCTCGCAACAGGAGGGCTGCTGCTGAGTCTGTTGCTGCCGGTACTTGGCCCGTTATGGTCGTTACTTCTTACGCTTGTTGTTATGCTTTCTTCCGCTCTTATCAACTATTGGGCCTGGCGTTCCGGCATGGTGCTGCCTTTGGCTTCACAGATGGTGATGTTCCCGGTACTGTACGCCTTTAATGCCAGCTATGGCTTTCTGCTGGAGTCTCGTACCAAACGTCAGATTACCGGCCTGTTTGGTCAGTATGTCCCTCCCCAGATCGTACAGACCATGAGTAAAGATCCTGAAAACTTCACCATGGCTGCTGAAGAACGTGACATGACGGTACTTTTCACAGATGTGGTCGGTTTTACCTCCATTTCAGAAAAGCTTACCCCTAAACAGCTTGCCAACTTCATGAACGGATATCTGACTGCAATGACCTCAATTATCTACGAACATGGGGGGACGGTGGACAAATATATCGGTGATGCCATCATGGCATTCTGGGGCGCACCGTTAAACGACCCTGATCATGCTCTGCATGCAATACAGGCGGCACAGGCAATGCGCAGTCGTATGGTGACCCTGCAACAGGAGTTTTCTGCGCAGGGATTCCCTGAGATCAAGATAGGTATCGGGGTCAACAGCGGACATATGCGGGTGGGTAACATGGGTTCGAGCTACCGGGTTGCCTACACCGTCATGGGTGATGCTGTCAACCTAGCTTCACGGCTTGAAGGTTTAACACGCCAATATGATATCTGGATCATCGTTGGTCAGGAAACCAGACAGAAAATAGCTGGATATCTCTGGCGTGAGCTTGATCTGGTTCGGGTAAAGGGCAAGCATGAGCCGGTGGCCATCTTTGAGCCGTGTGGACTGGAAGCAGATCTTGATGAAGAGTTTATTGCTGATATTAACAGCTTTAATGGAATGATTACGGCATATAGGCATAAAGACTGGCAGGCTGCCGGTG
This sequence comes from uncultured Geobacter sp., assembly GCA_964655435.1. Classification (GTDB taxonomy): domain Bacteria; phylum Desulfobacterota; class Desulfuromonadia; order Geobacterales; family Pseudopelobacteraceae; genus Trichlorobacter. The sequence goes on along the minus strand of CAZZMP010000003.1, from coordinate 16,506 downwards.
ATATGCTACAGGTTCTCGTATGGAATAAACCGGATAGAAAACTGTATCAGCTGTATCAGAACCGGATAGAGATGTATCGACGTGAACCTCCATCAACAGACTGGGATGGTGTCTGCACCTTTACCACCAAATGAAGAGGGCTCTATGAAGAAGTCACTACTTGTATGCGCGGCAGCAGTATGTATCTGTACCGGAATCAGTCAGGCCGAAGAAACCATTGTACCCCGATTTGATCTGAAGAGGCTGTTTCTTGAAGGCAATACCATCCTGCCTGCCCACGAAGTGTCGGCAATCCTGAACAAATATACCGGCTCCCAGCGGGATTTCGGCACATTGCAGGAGGCGATGGATGAACTGGAGGCTGCCTACCGTAAGCGTGGCTACAGTATGGTGACGGTTATCCTCCCGGAGCAGGAGCTGGAACGGGGTACGGTTATCATCAATGTGCTTGAGCCAACAGTCAAAGAGGTTGTGGTTGATGGAAACAGTCACTTCAGCAGGCAGAATGTCCTGAATGCCCTGCCTGTTCTGAAGGTGGGGCAGCCACCTAACACGAGGGAGCTTTCGCAAAACCTGCGGGCAGCCAACGAAAATCCGGCCAGAAAATTGAACATCCAGTTTAAAAGTGACAAAAAGGAAACTGATCTCATTGCAAAAATCAAGGTGACGGATCAGAAACCCTGGAAGGTTGCTCTTACCGGCGATAATACCGGCAATCTCCAGAGTGGTTATTACCGTATGGGACTGCTTTTGCAGCATGCCAACCTGTGGGGTCTGGATCATTTGGCTGCGCTACAGTACGTAACCTCTCCGGATCATGCCGAAAAGGTTAGTATTGTGAGTGGCTCGTACCGGATTCCAATATATTCAATTGGAGATACGATTGACCTGTTTGGCGGTTACTCCGATCTGGATAACGGCACTTCCAGAATATCGGGAACTGACTTGTCAATCAGCGGCAAGGGTATCGTCGCAGGAACCCGTTACAACCTTACCCTGCCTAGATTTGGAGCCTACGAACATAAACTGTCTGCCGGCATGGACTACCGCCTCTACGATAATACTGTAAGGCTTGTCAACCAGACCCAGGATATTTCTCCCGATGTGGTGGCTCACCCCTTTAGTCTGACTTACGGTAATGCCTGGAACAGTCAGCTGGTTTCGGTCGAAGGGTATCTTGGTCTGCTGCATAACGAGCCATGGGGAGCTCAAGGGGAACAGGCTGATTTTGAGCATATTCGTAGTGGTGCCAAGGCAGACTACTGGATTATGCGGTATGGCTTTAACAAAACGGTCAGACCGGGTGCAGACTGGATTTTCAGGGTGTCAGGCAACGGACAGTATACCCCGGATCGTCTTATCCCGGGTGAGCAGTTTGGTATGGGGGGAGCTTCCTCAATTAGAGGCTATGGAGAGCGTGAAGAGGCATTTGATGCCGGATTTAGCGGGTTATTTGAAATATATTCTCCTGATTTTGGCCAAATTGCCCACATTCCTGAAAAGCTTAAACTACGACTTTTATGCTTTTTTGATGGAGGGTATGGCTATAATCTACGGCCTCAAACACAAGCATCAGAGCAGATAGACAACTTTTTGACCAGCACCGGCGTTGGTCTGCGTCTGGGGTTGTGGGATTATTTCAGTTTTGGGCTTGACTGGGGCTATGCGATGAATAACTCGGTATCTACGGTTGATACAACAAGACGTGGCGATCACCGGATTCATTTTAACGGGCAACTGCAGTTTTAGATAAGGGGCGGAATTATGAACAGAGCCTATCGACTGATCTGGAACCGGATGCGGGAAACATGGATAATTGTCGCTGAGAAGATCTCTGCCAGGGGAGTGCCGTTGGCATTAACAGTTGCAGGAATTGCATCTCTTGCACTGTTTGCAGGCAAGGCGCTGGCACTACCGACTGCTGGTCAGGTAGTAAGTGGAACCGCCAGTATTAGCTCTAGCGGTTCCACCATGACCATTACAAACAGTCCCAACGCTATTATAAACTGGCAGGGATTCTCCATTGCAGCAAAGGAAACCACCCGTTTCATCCAGCAATCACCAAACAGCTCGGTTCTCAACAGGGTCATTGGCGGTAATTCTTCACAGATCTACGGTGCGTTACAGTCAAACGGCAAGGTCTTTCTAATCAATCAGAACGGCATCCTGTTTGGCTCTGGTGCCGTGATCAACGTTAATGGTCTGATAGCGTCAACGCTTAACATCACAAACGAAGATTTTCTGGCCGGCCGGATGAAATTTACCGCCGGACCGATTGCCGGGTCGTTGGTTAATCAGGGAACCATTACCACGCCTGGCGGTGGTTCTGTATATTTGATAGCCCCAAATGTGGAGAATAGCGGTGTTATAACGGCTCCAAACGGCGATATCCTACTGGCTGCCGGCAAAGAACTGCTACTGGTAGAGAAAGACTCGCCAGAGATCGCCACGGTGGTTAATGCACCGGAAGGTCAGGCACTTAATCTGGGCACCCTTACGGCGAATGCCGGACGTGTAGGTGTATATGGCAGCATCGTACGCCAGAAGGGTCTGATCAGTGCCAACAGCGCGGTGCAGGATACTGGCGGTCGTATCTTTTTGAAGGCAACCAAAGAGGCAACGGTTGCGGCTGGCAGTATAACAACAGCCAATGGTTCTGCTGGAGGCAGCATTACCGTACAGGCCACCGAAGGTACTACATTAGTCAGCGGTACGGTTGAGGCAAGGGGAGAAACAGGTACAGGGGGTACAGTACAACTACTGGGGCAGCAGGTTGGCCTGATTGATCAGGCGCAGATTGATGCCAGCGGTTCAACTGGTGGCGGAACAGTACTGGTTGGTGGTGATTATCAGGGCAAAAATATGTATATCCAGAATGCCCGTGCTACCTATATGGGTACGGATACTGTCATTAAGGCCGATGCTGTTGAAAATGGCAATGGGGGTAAGGTCATCCTCTGGGCTGATGATGTAACCCGCGCCTACGGCAACATCTATGCCAGAGGCGGTGCAAACGGAGGTAACGGCGGCTTTGTGGAAACATCGGGTAAGGGACACCTTGACTTTCAAGCTTTTGTAAGTACGGCAGCACCTTTAGGTTTTGCCGGCACTTTGCTGCTTGATCCGACCAATGTCTGGATCGCTAATGATCTGGTTTCTGCAAATGCTGCTGGAATGACTGGCACTGATACATCAATCAATCTTAGTGGCCCTTCTATCTTCTCTGCTTCAGGCTCTGTTCTGGATTCATTGTTGACGGTAACGGCGTTGGAGGCAGCACTTGGTTATGGAAATGTAGAGGTTACTACAGCCAATGCCTCCGGTACTGGCACTGGTAACCTTACGGTGGTAGATCCAATCTTATTTTACAATAACAATCTTACCCTTAACGCAGCTAATAATATTTTCATCAATAACAGCATAACCTCTGAAGGAACAGGCAGCATTATAGCTTTAAATGCCGGTAACCAAATAAATCTTAATGCTGATATACGTATCAACTATAATGCTGATACTTTTGGCGCTGTATATTTAAGTTCAGGAACTGGCGGCATAACTGGAACAGCTCAAATAGAAGCATTACAATTGAAACTTCTATCCAGTGGTAATGTTTCCACAAGGTATAAGGTTCAGAATCTGACTGCCGGTCCTGAAACAGGTCTGCTGGCCGCCAATGTTACCGGTAATCTGTCTGTCGAGCTTGACGGTGGAGATGGTGCATATAGCGTTGATACTGTTGACGGGACAGTCGGTATAACCTCCAGCGGAAATGTTTCTCTGTATGCGACCGGAGCAGGGAAAATTTCAGTAGACAAGCCCATTAATGCCGGCGCTGGCGTAGTGCAGCTATTTGGTTATGGCATCGATATAAATACCGGATCTGTTACTATAGGTGATCAGATAAAACTTGGAGCTACCGGAGGTGCTATAAATCTAAATGGTGGCGTCCTTGGCGGGGCGGCCACCCGCCAGATTGAGCTGGTCGCTGATCTTATTACCGGTACTGGAACAACAGTTGCAGTTTCAAGTAGTTCTCTGAACAATGAGATACAGTATCGCCCCTATACTGCATCAAACAGCATAGCGACATCTGATATTCCAATCAGTTCCTGGGATGCTCCAACGCTGGTATTTGGCGATGATAATACGATGACCGGCAACATTCTGGTGGACAGCACCCTCTCATGGATCGGTGGAAATCGTCAGCGACTGGCCTTTTTGACCCAGGGTTCAGTGAGTAGCAGCGCTGAAATTATGACACCTGGGCTTGCCGTAATCGCAGGTGGTGCAATCAACCTGAGTAACACCAATTCGGTTAACTACATCGCGATGAAGTCCAGTGGCGGGGGTAACATTGCATTTAGTAACGGCCTGGGCTTTACCGTCACATCAGCGACCGGCGGGATTAACAATCCTACTACAATAACAGGTATAAGTACCCCGGGAGGTGCAATTTATCTAAACTCTGGCTCCGGTGATATCTGGATAAGTTCGCCGGTTAATGCCGGTACCGGTGCCGTGAGCATAACCTCAGCCGGTGGCATCTATACCGGAAGTGCTGGATCGGTCAATGTAATCGGTGGTTCATTTACCGGACATGCCGGAACCAACATAGGTGGGCCTGCCTACTCTTTTATGACCAAGACGCCTACCTGGAACAGCCTCTATGCATCTGGTGATCTGTATCTGGACAATACTGGAGCTGTGACCACGGCAAGTAGTGTGGAGGCCGGTGGAATATTGAAACTGTCGGCACATTCTCCCTTAACCATTGGCATCAGCGGTGCAATGGCCGGCGGAGATATTACCCTTGAGGCCTCACCGATGGGAGGTCTGGATGATCTGACCATTAATGGACAAGTGACTTCATCTGGCGGTAACATCTATCTGCGGGCAGGCCACCTGATTTACGAAAATGCCCTTGTAAGTGCGCCAAATGGCATCATCACAAGAACTGAGCTTTTAAATGGTTCCGCTGGAATTATCCCTTCCGGTTTACAGCCGATACCGCCAAATAATCCTATCTATAATGAAGTGACACTTACAAGTAATAAACTTTTGCAAGATCCTGAAGCGGATACGAGCAATGATACTGAAGAGGAAGAAGAAAAAGAAACCGAAACTCAGTCCGGTACTACTGAAAAGCGTGAAGGAGCAACAGATGCTAAAGACAAGCAGCTGCCTTATTGTAATTAGTCTTTTGTTGTGGAGTGCCGTTGCCTTTGCCGCCCCTGCTGCAACGGTAACACACTTGTCCGGTCCTTTGGTTGTGCGGAAGGCAAATGGAGCCACTAGGGCGCTTGCAATCGGCTCAAAAGTTGAGGCGGGTGATACAGTGGAAACAGCCAGGCGCACATATGCCCGGTTGAAGTTTACGGATGGTAGCCAGATGACCCTGAAGCCGAACACACAGTTTAAAGTAGAACAGTATGCATATGACCAGGCAATCCCTAAACAAGATCTCGGGCGTTTCAGTCTGGTCAAGGGAGGACTGCGGGCAATTACCGGCAGTATCGGCAAACGAGGCAATCAGGATAGCTACCGGATGAAAACTCCCACTGCAACTATCGGTATCAGAGGCACTATATATGATGCCACCTTCTGTTTAGGTGATTCCTGCGGCTCAATACCACCCGGCCTGTATCTGGCTGTTTCGGATGGTCAGGTGGTAATCACCAATAGTGAAGGGGTGCAGACCACACTGCAGGTACGAGCAGGGCAGTATGTCTTTGTCAAGGATGCTACAACAGCTCCGCTAATACTCCCGTCAAAGCCTGACATACCCTTTAATCCACCCCCTTCAGTTGGAAGCGGTCTGGGCGGGGAGAAAGGTGGAAGTGGCGGTACTGGTCAAGGTGGAGGCGTTAACTGCCAGATGCGTTAGGTCAACAATTATTATGCTGTCCCAGAATACCCTGGATCAAGGAGGAACTACGATGAACAGCCAGCTTATATATCGTAAAGGTTTCCCGTACCGAGGGCTTCAGTTTTCTGAAGACGGCTGCACGGCATGGCTTGACGGGCGGGCATACAAAGAGCTGCAGTTTTCCGAACAACGGGAGAAAAGTTACAACAGGACTGTGATACTGGTCATCCTGACAGTCTTTCCCGGTATCATGCTGCTGGCATATCTGGGGCTACAGAAGTGGATGCTGTTATTTGTGCCGCTGGTACTTGTGCCGTTTTTCCTTTTTGACCGTAAATGTCATCGCTGTCCACGCTGTAATCGGACAACTCGTAAGATCACAACCCACTACGATAGCTCGCCGGTGCTGTTTTTCTGTGAACGATGCAGTCTGTTTTTTGAACATGGAAGCATTGACGGCGGCATTCCGTTTCCGCCCGGGAAGCAGCCCTTGTCCTGAAGTAGGAAACATAAACTCGCCAGATACGAATCAAAAGCTTGAACAGTCAGCAGAGCCTCTCCGAGACATCCGGCTCAAGGAATTAGCGTTTATCCTAGTGAACAGAGCAGATGATTCTGTTAAGCTTTTGTGCATGGCAAAAAATCAGGAGTAAAAATGGGAGAGAGACAAGAACAGAACTTAATTAAGGTGGGTTTTATTTTCAAGAACAGTTTACAGTCTTTTGGGTTTGAATGGCGGGGTTGACGGGGCTCGAACCCGCGACCTCCGGCGTGACAGGCCGGCACTCTAACCAACTGAGCTACAACCCCATTTAATTGCTTTTAAAAAGGACTTAACCAATTTGGCTAAGTCCTTTTGAAATGGTGGGTGAAGAGGGGATCGAACCCCCGACATCCAGCTTGTAAGGCTGGCGCTCTCCCAGCTGAGCTATTCACCCGATGAATATGTTTTATTTAAAATGGCGGGGTTGACGGGGCTCGAACCCGCGACCTCCGGCGTGACAGGCCGGCACTCTAACCAACTGAGCTACAACCCCATATCTTTAAGCAGTCACAGTTTTGATTAACTACTTACTGTTAACGGCATCTTTCAATGTTTTGCCAGCTTTAAACTTGGGAACTGTTGCAGCAGCAATTGTGATCTTTTTGCCGGTTTGCGGGTTCTGCCCCTTACGTGCGGCACGCTTGGTGGTACTGAAGGTACCGAAACCGACAAGGCTGAGCTTGTCGCCTTGCTTAAGGCAGCCGGAAACAGCAGAGATAAAAGCAGCAACAGCCTTCTCGGCCTCAACTTTTTTAAGACCGGCTTTTTCAGCAACAGCGGTAATCAGTTCAGCTTTTGTCACGTTACACCTCCAAAGAAGTTTTTAGGTTGGAAAGAATCAAAAGAGAGAAAGTGTCTATCAGATTGAGTTAAGTACTGTCAAGTTTTTTTTCAGCATTTATGCGGCTACAGCTGATATTGATTGATCATAAACCAGCAATGGCTTCTCTTTGTGGTATATAACATCTTCGCTTATAACTACTTCCCTAACCGTATTCTGTGAAGGAATTTCATACATTATATCAAGCATTGACCCTTCAAGTATGGCTCTCAGCCCTCTGGCGCCTGTGTTCCGCTTTAATGCTTCCTTGGCTATACATACAAGAGCGCCATCAGTAAAACGAAGCCGTACCCCCTCCATATCAAACAGCTTCTGATACTGTTTGGTAAGGGCATTCTTGGGTTCGGTGAGGATCTGAACAAGGGCATCTTCGTCCAGCTCAGTAAGACTTGCCAGCATCGGAAGCCTTCCTATGAATTCAGGGATATAACCGTATTTAAGGAGGTCTTCAGGAGTAACCTGAAGCAACAACTCTCCTGCCTTTTTCTCCTGTTTTTTCTTTACATCCGCGCCAAAGCCAAGCGTCTTTTTGCCAATCCGTTGCTGAATCACCGCATCAAGCCCGGCAAAGGCTCCACCACAGATAAAAAGGATATTACTGGTGTCAACCTTCAAAAACTCCTGCTGAGGGTGTTTACGTCCACCTTTGGGAGGAATGCTTGCAACTGTTCCTTCAATGATCTTCAGTAGCGCCTGCTGCACCCCTTCACCGGAGACATCACGGGTAAGCGATGGAGATTCCGATTTACGGGCAATCTTATCAATTTCGTCAATATAAACGATTCCTTTTTGCGCCCTCTCAACATCATAGTCAGCAGCCTGCAAAAGACTGAGGATGATATTCTCAACATCTTCGCCAACATAGCCAGCTTCTGTCAGATTGGTGGCATCAGCTATAGCAAACGGAACCTTTAACATGCGAGCCAGGGTCTGTGCCAACAAGGTCTTTCCTGATCCTGTCGGTCCCAATATCAGGATATTGCTCTTCTGCATCTCCACATCGCCAGGCTTTGCAGGACGCTCAATCCTTTTGTAATGGTTGTAAACAGCTACAGAAAGAACTTTTTTGGCAGTTTCCTGACCTATTACATATTCGTCAAGAAACTCTTTTATTTCGCGAGGTTTTGGAAGTTTTGCAACATCAGGCCCAAGCGCGTCCTCCATACGGATCTCTTCTGCAATAATATCATTACAGAGTTCGATACACTCATCACAGATGTAGACGGCAGGACCTGCAATCAGTTTTTTAACTTCATCCTGGCTCTTGCCGCAAAATGAGCAGGTAAGATGATGCTGAGAAGTATCCTTGCGGCTCATATTGGCACCTCCGGAGGACGGCGTGACATTACAGCATCAATGAGACCATAATTCATTGCCTCTTCTGCAGACATAAAAAAATCACGCTCGGTATCCCGCTCCAGCCTTTCAACAGGTTGACCTGACATATCTGCCAGTAGACGGTTAAGTTCTCGCTTCATACGCAATATCTCTTCGGCCTGAATCATTATATCGGTAGCCTGGCCACGTGAGCCACCTGAAGGCTGATGGATCATTATTCGTGCATGTGGCAAAGCAAAACGCTTGCCTTTTTCACCGGCAGTCAGTAACACAGCCCCCATTGAGGCCGCCTGACCTATGCAGATAGTTGAAACCGGCGCTTTTATATAATTCATGGTGTCAAAGATAGCCATACCGGCAGTTACAACACCACCAGGAGAGTTTATATAGAGGTGGATATCCTTGTCAGGGTCTTCTGCCTCAAGAAAAAGCAATTGAGCAATAACCAGATCGGCGACTGGATCATTTATTTCGCCACCCAAAAAAACGATTCTTTCTTTGAGAAGACGGGAATAGATATCAAAAGCCCGCTCACCACGCCCGCTCTGCTCTACAACCATAGGCACATACATTATAAGAGGGCTCCCTTTATGCTGCCGGCACTACGGTCAACTCGGCAGCGCTGACCTCGGTAATAACAGCATTTTCAAGCAAGAAGGCTATTGCCTTTTCTTCCTTTATCTCAGCTATCATGGAGTTGCGGGCATTAGTCTGAGCCTGATAAAATTCTTTGATTCGTGCTACCATATCCTCATTGCCTGCGGCAATTTTTGCATAGCGAGCTTCCATATCACTATCTTCAACAGATATGTTCTCTTTCTCTACAAGAGACATTACCAGCAGACCACCCTTAACCTTCTGTGCTGCCTCACCCCAGAAACGCTGCCTGAAGCCATTTTCGTCAAGCCCCATCATCTCAAGGGAGGTATTCTGGCTCTTCAAACGGTTTTTAAGATTTTCCAGCATGAAATCTGTCTGACGGCGAACCATTGAATCAGGGACTTCCAATGGATTTTTTTCAATCAGAGCATCAATGATACGGGTATTCAGTTCTGTAGAAATCCTTTCAAGCTCCTGCTGCTCTCGCATCTCTGCCAGTTTAACCCGCATTTCGGCAATGGTTTCAAAATCGCCAAACTGCTGTGCAAACTCATCATTAAGCTCAGGCAGCTCCTTTTTCTTCATCTCTTTAAGGGTAATCGTAAATGTGCCATTAAGACCGGCAAGTTCTTTGTTATGAGTATCATCTGGCATCGTTACAGGTATATCCTTTGTTTCGCCAAGTGACATACCGATAAGCCCCTCTTCAAGACCTGGAATCAGACGGCCTGTGCCTACTTCAATCGTAGCATCCTGACCACTGGTATTATCATCTTCGCGTCCATCAACAACCGCTGAAAAATCAACGGTAAGAACCATCCCTTTTTCTACTTTACCCTCTTCTACAGGTATGAGCTGAGCCATATTTTCACGCATCCGCTCTATCTCTGCATCAACGGCTTTTTCGTCAGCAACATAAATCTCTTTTTTGACTTGCAACCCTTTGTATTCATCAAGAAGAATCTGGGGCATTATCTCTATCAACGCAGAATATTTAAATGTAGTTCCTTCTTCTATCATTGCAATATCATCAATCATAGGGGCATCAACCGGTTCAATCTTATGTTCGTCAAGAACAGGGAAAAGAGTCTGTTCATACAGACGACGCATAACCTCTTCCTGCATGGTGCCACGATAGAATTTCTTTATCATCTGCATCGGAGCCTTGCCTTTGCGAAAGCCCGAGAGAGTCGCTTTTTTCTGAATTCCAGAGTAGGATTTTTCGATCTCGGAATTTACCCGGTCAACAGGAACTTCAACAGTTACTTTACGCTTAACCGGGCTGATCTCTTCTACCTGAACCTGCATGACTGTTCCTCGCTTCAATTTGATTTTTTATAGATAATGGTGCGGGAGACAAGACTTGAACTTGCACACCGTGAGGTAACAGCTCCTAAGGCTGCCGCGTCTGCCATTCCGCCACTCCCGCAGTTGAAAGAGAAAATTTATATATTATTGAAGAACTTTTTGCAAGCTATCTTACATTTGATAGCCAGGAATTAATCGTTATAACTCTAAAATAATAGCTGTAATTAACAGGGCTACTCATACCCCAACTCTCTAAGCATGGCAGTCCGTTCAGTCCAACGCTCCTGAACCTGAACAAACAGCTCAAGGAATACTTTTGTATCAAGCAGGCGTTCAATATCACGACGAGCCTGTTCACCAATCTTTTTGAGCATACTTCCCTTTTTGCCTATGATTATACCTTTATGCGAATCACGCTCTACCATTATGGTTGCATTAATAGCCACAACTCCATTTTCCCTCTCCTGAAAACTATCAACAACAACAGCTGTACTGTATGGAATCTCACGTGTGGTAAGGCGGAACACCTTTTCACGTATAAGCTCTGCCACAATAAACTTTTCAGGAAGATCCGTAAGGATATCATCAGGAAAGAATCGCTCACCTTCAGGCAGCTTTTCCCTGACCAGATCTACAAGACGTTCTACATTGCTTCCGCTTTGAGCAGAAATAGGTATAATCTCGGGAAAATCATACAGTCGGGTATAGCCCTCAATCAGAGCAAAGAGTTTCTCTTTTGGCGTCACCTGATCAATCTTGTTAAGAACCAGATAGATTGGCGCACCGGCCTTGCCGCAAATATCCTGCACAAACCGCTCATCAATCCTCTGGGTTGCATCAACCACCAGAAACATCAGGTCAATGCCGGTCACTGCTGACATGGCAGCATCCACCATAGCTTTGTTTATCCGGTTGCGGGCATTGTGGATACCAGGGGTGTCCACAAACACGATCTGGCTGTTTTCATCGGACAGGATGCCGCGGATCACATTGCGGGTGGTCTGAGGCTTGTCTGAGACCGCCACGATCTTTTCACCCAGGATTCGGTTAAGCAGGGTTGATTTCCCAACATTTGGGCGACCGATGATGGAGACAAAACCTGCTTTATACTTTGAATTTTCCATAAGTTAGAGAGCCTCAGTTCTTTCCGCCCCAGGTGTCCCGCAGGGTCACAACACGATTAAAGACCGGTTTACCCGGCTGTGAATCCTTATCGTCTGCACAAAAGTAACCCAGACGTTCAAACTGGAAGCTTTGGCCGGGAACTGCGTCCAGTAGTGAGGCTTCAACTAGGCACTGGGGCAATGTCTGCAAGGAATTTGGGTTGAGGAACTGCTTGTAATCCGCACCTCCCCGATCAGGATTGGCATCGCTAAAGAGGCGGTCAAACAGGCGAACCTCCACGCTGACAGCATGAGGGACTGAGAGCCAGTGGATCACCCCCTTGATCTTGCGACCATCCGAAGTTATCGGACCATTGGTTGAGCCGGGATCATAATCGGCATGCAGTTCCAGAATCCTGCCATGCTCGTCCTTGACCATGCCTGTACACTTGACCACATATGCATATTTCAGCTTAACTTCCCCACCTACAGTCAAGCGATGGAACCCCTTAGACGGGTTCTCCATAAAGTCATCTGCATCAATCAGTATTTCACGAGAAAACGGTAGCTTACGACTCCCCATCTCCGGCTTGTGTGGATGGTTTGCCACTTCAAACTGTTCAACCTGTTCTTCAGGATAGTTATCGATGATCAGCTTGATCGGGTGCAGCACCGCCATAGCTCTCCGGGCGTTCTCGTTCAGATCTTCCCTTACGCACTCCTCCAGCAGTTCGTAACCGATCCAGGCATCACTACGGCCAACTCCAATCCGGTCGCAAAAGTTGCGAATCGCTGCCGCTGTAAAACCACGGCGTTTAAGCCCCATAATGGTCGGCATACGGGGATCATCCCAACCGTTGACCAGACCGGTCTGCACCAGTTCCTGCAACTTGCGCTTGCTCATAACCGTATAAGAGAGGTTCAGACGGGCAAACTCATACTGACGCGGCTTGGACGGTACCGGCAGATTCTCAAGGAACCACTCGTACAACGGGCGATGCGATTCAAACTCCAGAGTACAGATTGAGTGGGTGATCCCCTCAATGGCATCGGACTGACCGTGGGTAAAATCGTACATCGGATAGATGCACCAGGCATCACCCACATGGGGATGGCTGGTGTGCAGAATCCGGTAGATAACCGGATCACGCAGGTTCATGTTAGGTGAGGCCATATCGATCTTTGCCCGCAGCACCTTGGTACCATCACTGAACTCACCTGCTCGCATGCGACGGAACTGATCAAGGTTTTCCTCAATGCTGCGAGAGCGGAACGGTGATTCCTTACCTGCTTCCGTCAAAGTACCGCGATACTCTCTCATCTGTTCCGGTGTCAGGTCATCAACATACGCCTTACCCTGCTGGATCAGATACTCGGCCCACTGGTAGAGCTGCTCAAAATATTCCGAGGCATGGTAGAGATGCTCTCCCCAGTCAAACCCCAGCCAACGCACGCTTTCCTTGATTGACTCAATATACTCGGCCTCTTCCTTTACCGGGTTGGTATCGTCAAAGCGGAGGTGGCACTGACCGCCAAAATCACGAGCCAGGCCAAAGTTGAGACAGATCGACTTGGCATGGCCGATATGCAGATAGCCGTTTGGCTCCGGAGGGAAACGGGTTACCACGGTTTTGTGTTTGCCACTGGCAAGGTCGTCACTGACAATGGTGCGCAGAAAGTTAGCTGTTGGGGTAATGGTTGGTTCGGTGCTCATTAATTTCCTCATGAATTATTTAAAATTTGACATTTATATACTTAAATTCACACTATAAAACTACAATTCGTTTTTGCCCATTAGGTATCCCCGGGCACTTACAGTGCAGGGTTTTTTATTTACCCTCAAATGTAAAATCATTAAAAACAGCCAAAGACTCCCTTGCCCTTTTCACTAACCAATAGCTTGAGATCCCAATATTTTTACCATCTCTTCCGAGGAGTACACCGATATCAGGGATTTTTTAAAATCTTTCTGGTTGCGCGTAATAATGGCTTCAGCTCCAACATAAAAGGCTGCTTCATAAATAACTGCATCTTCGAAATCACTAAAATCAGTAACAAGAGCTGATTCGAGAACCTGTCTATTGACAGGCGCCACTTCAAAAAGTTTCAAGAGTTTCTTTATTTCCTCCTCTGCCCTTAGTGCCCCTACCGCTTTAGCTACAAGATAATGTATGGTAGTTATTGTAGTAGCACACAAATATCCAATAACAGTTCCATCTTCAACCTTTGAAAACAGTTCCGCTGCGGCATCTGTGAAGGGGATCCGATCCATCAGCAAATCAAGGACAATGTTTGTATCCAGAAGCATTTTCAAAGGAATTTTTCCTCCAAATGCTTTTTGTAAGTTTTCTCATCAAGATTAGATTCCCGTAATAATCCTCGCAAGGATTGAGTTATGGGTGTAGATGGCACACTTGTTTTGATTTTCTGTGATGTCAGCAACTTAAAGTAGTCTGCAACAATTTGCGATACTGATTTCCCTGCTTGTGCTGCGTAAGATTTTGCTTGTTCGATTAATTGATCTTCAATGCGAAGAGTGAGCTTTGTTTGCATAGCTTACCTCTCAAAGCAGAAATGACGTATATTGATAAAAAAAATATACGTCATCAGCTTATTTATGTCAATCAGGGAATTTACGACTTAATTTAATTATCTCATCGGGTTAACGAACGGATGGCACAACAGGTTCACCGCTATTGCGCTTGGTTGGATATTTTTCTCACGCGGTTATAAGAAATAGACGGCATTAGTTCTGTTCTTAAGGCTGGAAGCTTTCGGGCCATAAAAAGTAAGGGCCAAACTTGGGGCTCATGCGAAATTCTCCTCCAGCATCTTTACCTTTGGCTGTAATGTAATTTTTCCCGTCGCGTACCTCCAGGAAACCCGAGGCGACTAATTTATCGTTGAGCACATTGGTTTTGATTCCAAGTTTATGGGCAAGTTTTGATGTTGTCAGCTTGTCAGATATCTCTTCTAACTCCGAAGACTTCATTTCAGCCTCATTCTCAACACGTTCAAGTGAGATGCGTATTTCATCGCTAATACGGATTATCCTTTGTGCTTCTTCATATGCATCCTTGTATAACTCCACATCATCGGATCTACGAATTAATACGCCCATTTCGTTGTTGTTAATTTGGCTAAATTCATAGAGGTTAAGGCTGGTGACAATGCATAATTCCTCGTTCAAATAGCACTTTGCGTGAAGGTTTTTGCAAAAGCTGGTTCTTATGTAGGTAAGCTCTTTGAGCCAATTTATCTCTTCCGGCTGAAGTTCACTTTTCCCGTAAACAATCCGCACGTCAATTTTCAGGCGGTTTTTATCTGCGAGAAGTTCCTTAATGCGATCATTAAGTTTCAAAAATGGGCTTATCAAAATAAGTCTGTCTTTGGCATTTTTGATAAGCTCTTCCAGAAAATAATTAACTGCACTGGTGTTTAGAAACTTCGCCATCAAAAATTTTCCTCCAGCATTTGAGTTTTTGAGTCTGTCAGAATTCGTAGGTGATAGTATTATTGGCTTCCGAGATCATCTTATTGGCGAAAAGAATATCAATAATTCGGTCGACATCACTTTGAGGAATGTTCTTTTGAAACATCGCTGAGATATGTTGGGATAGTGTGTTTCGCTTACGAGGCCGCAACTTTTTTTCTGTTTTGCTCAACAGCTCGAATACTCTAATGTAATTTGGTTCTTCGGTTGTAGCGGTTTTTGGCTCAAGTTCAAGCAAGCTGTTTATGCGTTTGCACTTTAAGCCATTTTTGTTCAGGTGTCGAAGCAATGGGTCAAAGCCTTTGTCTTTGGATAGTACTATGCAATGAATAGTAGGTGACTTTTCAATAACACGTCCAAGTTGGAAAGCAATATAAAAATCAAGAGCGTTACTACCGTTTCCCTCGACACGCTGCCACTCAACACGATCTCCAAGCTTTTGGGCACTTGCAACAAGATCAATAGGTACGTTCTTTTGGCTAGACCCAACAAATATCACAACATGAAAGCTGCCATCAAGGCGACTTAAATCGACTTGCTGGACGTTCTCGAAGTCGACAAGTAGTAATTTGTGAGTCATTTTCTCCTCGCATTTAATAAATACTTCAAATTTCTTTGTAAATCAATATCTGACGGCAACTCGGGTAGAGATTGTTGCCTCATAATTATTAGAAAATGGCAGCGTTGTCCGGTTTGGTTTTTGCATTTTATGCCCCTCCTTTCTTTCAAGGAGGGGGGCTTAAAACATAATTCTCATGGCTTGCAATTATCTAACGGAAAGAAGCTGAAAAATTGGATACTCTGTATGCTATTGCAGATCACAATTTAAAACTACAATCCGCTA
Source organism: uncultured Geobacter sp. (assembly GCA_964655435.1). GTDB lineage: Bacteria > Desulfobacterota > Desulfuromonadia > Geobacterales > Pseudopelobacteraceae > Trichlorobacter. Next base: position 569 of record CAZZMP010000003.1, on the reverse strand, counting down.
TCTTTTTACCCTGAAAAAATTATTTCCATTCATATGTATAGATTACCGAGTATCCATTTCCTAAAGTAACCTTTATCGTTCTTTTGCTTCCTGCAGTCCCTTTTTCAATTACTTTTTCCGATGTCAATTTATCTTTCAGATTTTTCGTGATGAATTTTGTACCGTCTGAAGCTGTAAAATATACTCCATTTAGCCCTTGATTCAGATGCACTGTTTGCTGGGGTGGCTTCCAGGTAAGTGAAGAAATTGTGCTTAATTGATAATCCAAGGCCGCCTTTTCTCCAGGTTTCAAAAACTTGGGGGGGTCTGACCAGATGACTTTATAGGTAACACCGGCAAGCATTTTCCCTGTTTTTGTATCATATCTATTTTGACTTATTTCAATATTGCCTTTCCCCCCCTTGTGCTTTACAAGGTCATACATTTTAGAATTTGTCCCCATCAGTGCTGTTTCATATCTTGCTGTTCCATCTTTAAATGAATAGTTAGTAAGGTGCCAACCAGAAGTATTGGCACACTAGTGTCCGGAATAATGAGTTGACAAATCGTATAACCATCTAAGTTCTTTC
>CAZZMP010000002.1:0-171658 GCA_964655435.1 uncultured Geobacter sp. | reverse complement strand
AAAAATGTAAAGCGAGGGAAATAGGGACAAAATTCAACCGTTTTTCAAAGGGCTGATAAACCAATGCTCCACCACAACGACGCGCCACCTGGCACCGACACAGCACCATCCCTCATCGATCTGTTCTTTCAGTTCATGATTATCGGCGCAGTCAGTTTCGGCGGCGGAGTCGTGGCGTATCAGCGGCTACTCCTGGTTGAGAAACGGAAATGGCTTGATGCGGATCAATTTATGGCCAGCCTTGCCATCAGCCAGACCATGCCGGGCCTTAACTCGGTGAATCTGGCGGTGCTGGCCGGTGATTATCTGCGCGGGGTGGCGGGGGCCGTTGCCGCCACATTGGGGCTTATCCTGCCGGGGGCAGCATTTGTGATGCTTGTTGCAGCCGCCTACAGCTCCGGTCATGAGCATCCGGTTGTCAACCAGCTGCTGGCCGGCGTCGCCTGCGGTGCAACCGGCCTCCTGACCGCCATCACCGCAAAACTTGGCGGCAAGCTGTTCCGGCAGGTCACGTCACTGCTGATCATCATCGCCACCTTCTGCCTGATGTCCTTTGCCAAGCTGTCGCTGGTCAGCGTGCTGCTGATCATGGCGCCGATTGCGCTCTTCATCTACCGACCGAGGTGCTGACATGCCGGTACTTGTGCACCTCATGCTTGTTTTTGGACTACTCTCACTCCTGGCGGTAGGTGGGGGCACGGCGGTGCTGCCCGAGATGCAGAGCATGCTGGCCAGGCACTTCGGCATTGATCATACCACCTTCGTCAATATCTACAGCCTCGGCCAGCTGGCTCCCGGCCCCAACATGCTGATGGTGGTGGTTTTCGGCTACCAGATCGCGGGGTTTGCAGGTGCCGGTCTTGTGATGACGGCTTTTTTCCTCCCTTCCTGCCTGCTCTGTCTGGGATGTGGCCGTTATTGGGTCTCTATCGGGGAGCGACCGTGGCGCAGAGCAGCCCAGAACGCTCTGGAACCGATCTCCATCGGACTTATGTGCTCAGGCGTCTACGCCGTAGCCAAAAATGCCGTGCTGGGGCCTTTTTCAGCCTTGCTTGCCGTCGCTGCACTGGCGCTGATCACCTTCACCCGCATCAACCCGGCCTTTGTCATCCTGGGGAGTGGCCTGATCGGCGGCGGACTGATACTGCTGACCGGTCTGCGGTAACTTCGCATGACCAGAGTAGCAACCAGGCAATCAATTTGGCATTAATACCGGAACCAAGGTTGTCAAGAAGCGATCAATAGCATTTTACTCTCTGACCAAACCGCTACCATGCCCCCCTTTCAAAGAATGGAGTTTCAGATGTCACAGCCGGTTGTTGCCCTGAAGATTGATGTTGACACCTATGCCGGCACCCGGGACGGCGTACCGGTGCTGCTGGAGCTGCTGGCCCGTCGTAACGCCAGAGGCACCTTCTACTTCTGTCTGGGGCCGGACCATACCGGTCGGGCCCTGCGCCGTATCTTCACCCACAAAGGGTTCCTGCAGAAGGCGCTGCGTTCCGGCGCACCCTCGGCCTACGGCCTCAGGACCATGCTGTACGGGGTACTGCTGCCGGGACCGGTGATCTATAAAAAATGTGCCGACATCATGCGACAGACAGAACAGCAGGGGCATGAGGTGGGCATTCATGCCTGGGATCACACCAACTGGCATGATTTTCTACTCAAAAATGACCAAAACTTTGCCAAATCAGAACTGGGTCAGGCTGCCAATGGCTTTAAACAGGTCTTTGACCGACTGGCAACCACCACGGCAGCGCCGGGCTGGACTGTTTCAGCGGACTCCCTGGCCCTGCAGGATCAGATGGGACTCTCCTATTGCAGTGACAGCCGGGGCAGCCATCCCTTTTACCCGGTCATGAACGGGCAGCGTTTCTCCACCCTGCAGATCCCCACCACCCTGCCCACAGCCGATGAGCTGTTGGGCCGCGATGGTCTGACCCCGGAGGCCCTGCCTGAGTATTATCTGAAGCATTTGAAACCGGGCCTGAATGTACTGACCATCCATACTGAGCTGGAGGGGGGCGTGATCCGCAATTCGTTCAGCCGCCTGCTGGAGCTGCTTGCTCAAAACCAGGTTCCCTGCATCAGCCTGGCCGAGGCCAGGGCTCAGATTGCTGATGCCCCGGCCTGCGAGCTAGCCATGGGGATGATTGAAGGTCGTTCCCTGCCGGTGGCATTGCAGGGAGACGAGGTGAACGCATGAAACCGCGCTTTTTTCGGGTTGACCGCAGTCAGCACGCCTACCTCACTTTTATTGCGGAATCCTACGAAGGACTCTGCACCGTCAGCACGGTAGACAATGCCCAGGGGATCATCCGGGTGCTGCCGTCAGAAGGACAGGAACAGGACCTGGAGGGATTGATTTGCGCATTGCAGGAAGAGATCGGCATGGAGGAGATCATTGATTATTGCAATACTGAATAATTCCAATTTTCTCTCAAGACACTCTCTTCGTTAGCTCTTCATCGCCTACTCAAACTGCTGCCTGTTCTCTTTCGTCGCCTCAATCCTCACCTTTTTGATATCACTCTTGATTTGGAATGGTACTCTGTTGAGCACTGCTCAAACCTGTCGAAACAGAGATAGCCAACCCCACCCGCCTGTTGTAGACCTCCTTGTTAGCGCAGGTTGGGCGATGCCAAAAACAGCAGCATAGCCAAAATCAGATTTTTAGTAACAGACTTGCATTCCACTTGAACTGCGCTAAACTTTGAGAGATCCGTTTAAGATACAGTGCAGAGATACCAGGCAACCGTCCGACGACAGAATTGCAGGAGAGATTCCGGTGAAACAGAGATGATCCTCCAGAAACTTCAGAGTCTATTTTTGGGGACGTTACGTCGCCAGTTGATCATCGGTGTTGCATTGGTGCATGCGCTGATGATGGCGCTCTTCATTGCTGATCTGACCTATCGACAGAGAGCGCTTCTGCTGGAACGTCAGACCGAACAGGCCATTGCACTTGCCCACACCCTTGCCACCTCATCGGCCGGCTGGCTGGCTTCCAACGATCTGGCCGGGTTACAGGAACTTGCTGATTCACAACTCCGCTATCCTGAACTCCAATTTGCAATCCTGCTTGACAAACAGGGGCTGGTACTGGCTCACACTAACCGTTCCCTCATCGGACAGTACGTGCAGGATCTTCCGGCGCTTACCCGACAGACTACCCTCTGTCAGAATCCGTCGCTGGTGGATGTGATCCTCCCAGCCATGATTTCCGATTGCCATGTCGGTTGGGCGCGGGTCGGCATCGGCCAGCAGGAGGGGAGCAGAAAGCTGGCGAAGATTACCAGGGATGGCATCTTTTACGCTTTTGCTGCCATCTGTATCGGTTCATTGTTCGCCTGGCTGATGGGACGCCGGATCACTGGACGGCTTTACCTCGTACAACAAACCATCGATGCGGTCAGCTCCGGCAACAGGAGTGCCCGTTCCTCCATAGAGGGTGATGACGAGGCCGCCGTTATGGCGCGGGAGTTCAACACCATGCTGGATCGGCTGGAGGCACGGGATGCAGAACTGCGTGTCAGCGAGGATCGCTATCGCTTGGTTTTTGAAAACTCGCCTGTCTCGATCTGGGAAGAAGATTTTTCAGAGGTAAAGTCCTTTTTTGATCGCCTGAAGACTGAGGGAGTCCACGATATTGCCGCCTACCTCGATCAACACCCAGAGGCGGTTCAGCACTGCGCGGAACGGGCACATATCGTTGATCTGAACCGGGCCGCCCTGGCACTGCACGGCGCAACCGACAAGGCGGAGCTGTTTGCCGGGCTGCTCAAGACCTTTACCCCGGATTCCCTTGTTAGCTTCCGCCAGGAGTTGATCTGCCTCTGGCTGGGGGGTACTGAGCTGGTGCGGGATGCCGAGGTCAAGACCCTGGCTGGTGAGCCACGTCAGGTAACCGTCCACTTTTCCGTCTGTCCCGGTTATGAGGAGAACCTTGCCAAGATCCTGGTGTCACTGGTCGATGTCACTGACCGCAAGCGGGCAGAAGATGAGCTGCGCCTGAACCTGGCTCAGCAGATAGCGCTCTTGGATGTGTACCAAAAGATGCCGACGGCACAGGTGCGCGAAATTATCTCCTTTGTTGTAGATAAATGCGTGAACCTGACCGGAAGCGTTATCGGCTTTGTGGGGCTGATCAGCGATGACGACAGTTACATGGAGACCCACCTCTGGTCTGTCAGAGCCATGGAATCCTGCCCCATTGACAAACCGCTACGTTTTCCGCTCAGTGATGCCGGGCTCTGGGCCGAGCCGGTCAGACAACGCCGCGTGGTCATCGTCAACGATTATGCGGCTGCCAGTCCGCTCAAAAAAGGCTGTCCCCAGGGGCACCTTGAGCTGACCCGCTTCCTGGGCGTTCCCTTTATCGATAACAACCGGGTGGTGGCGGTGGCCGGGGTGGCAAATAAACCGGAGGATTATGGCGAAGCGGATCACTACAAGGTTTCTCTGCTTCTGAAGGGGATGTGGGACATCCTCAAGCGGAAGTGGGCTGAAGAGGAGCTGCGCACGCTGAACGATGAACTGGAACAGCGGGTACAGCAGCGCACCGCTGAACTGGCAGATAAAAACGAAGAACTGCAACGGATGAACAAGCTTTTTGTGGGTCGGGAACTGCGGATGGTGGCGTTGAAGGAACGGGTCAGGGAGTTGGAAAAAGACAGTCACTCCACCTGAAAGGAGACACCCGGATGCAGACGATCAGATTGCTGGTTTTGATCACACTTTTGGCAACGGTAACGGCAGGCAGCGGATGGTGCAAGGAGTACCGCATCGGCGTGTTGTACTGGTCCAGTAATATCCCCGGACAGGTAGCCATGAGCAAGGGGCTGGAGGATGAGGCCCGCAGGGTAAACGCGGCAGCGACCGCCAAAGGCAAACCAACCGTCAAGCTGCTGATACGGGTTGCAGGAGACAGCAGCAGCGGGATTGAAAACCAGATCCGCCAGATGAAGGAGCTGATCCGGGACAAGGTAGACCTGATCATTGTGCAACCAACCGATAACGCGGCGTTGGCTGAACCGCTACGGCTGGCCAACAAGGCCGGTATCAAGGTGGTTGCCTACGATCAGTATATCAGCGGTGGCACTCTGGCAGCCTACCGGACCTCCGACAATTATCAGGCCGGGTATCTGGATGGCGAGTATATCGCCTCAAAATTCCCCAAGACAAAGGAGCTGCGGATTGTGCTGGTGGAATACCCCCATGTCTCATCAACGGTGGAGCGGGTTAACGGCTTTCTGGAGGCACTTGAACAGGCCGGACAGCGCTACCGGGTGCTGAAGTCATATACCGCTGTTGAGCCGGTCAGTGGGGGCAAGGCCGGCGCAATGATTCTGAAGGATTTTCCGGCCCGAGGCTCCATTGATGTAGTCTTTACCGTCAACGATGGCGGCGGCCTGGCGGTGGTGGACAAGCTGGCCAAGGCAGGCAGAAACGAGATTATGGTGGCAAACATCGACGGCGATCCGGCATCGGTCAAAAATATCCGTGCAGGGCGGCTGACGGTGATCGACTCGGCTCAGTTCTGTGGACCACTGGGAGCCGAGACGCTTAAGGCTGGGTATGCCTTACTAAATGGTGATACAACACCCTACCACGCATTAGTACCGGTATTCCCGATCACCAAAGAGACACTGAAGCTGTATCCGGGCTGGATGGGGCCAATTCCCCCGGCCTTTGCCAAACCATGGAAGAGTCCTGTACCGCAATGGCGTGGTACCATGCGCATTGTGAAACAGTAATACGATGCAGCGTTGTCAAATTTGTCCCCCTCCTTCCTTTTAAGGAGGGGTTAGGGGTGGTTGCCTTTGATTTTCATCAATCTTAAAGATCAAAAACAAAGTCAAAAGCACCACCCCCCAACCCCCTCCTTAACAACAGGAGGGGGGGCTAAAACCAATACCGTCCACCCTTCGACAGGCTCAGGGCGAACGGTTAAGCCTTAACTGAACGTATTGTAATACAACCCAAAAAAGGCCGTCCCATGACTTCCTCACGAAATCCGATCATCGACCGGGTAGACAGAAAACTTGCCTTCAGCTTCGGCGCTGTGATGCTGGTGCTGATGCTGTTGGTCACCGCCACCTCAAGTTATCTGTTCATCAGGCTCCAATCACAGGAAGAGGATCGTCTTTCCGGGGCTCTGGCTCGGATCATTGCTGAGTCGGTCAATAAGGTCAGCTTTTCCGGGACTTACCATACTCGACTCTTTGTTGAGGAGATCAAGGCCAAGACCCCTGAGATCCTTTCCGTCTCGCTGGTATCAAAGGAGGGACGAATCATTGCCCATAGTAATCCCGCCCGTAACGGCGCTGTACTGACCGGCGAAGAGCTTGTCATGCTCCGGCAATGCCTGGCTCAGAACACGACCGTGGTAGGCGAACGATACGCGAACAACGGCGCTAAAGAAAAGGTTATCGTCCTTCCCTACGGCGGGGGCATCGACAGTGAAATCATCGGGGTCATACGGTTGGTCATCGATGTAGCGAGAGTCACCCAAGAGCAGCGTGCCGGCATCGTAAGCATACTGGTAATTGCAACCGTGCTCTCCTGTATGGCCGTCATACTCATTCAGCGGCTCAGCAGCTACTTCGGCTCAGCTGTCAGAGAAGTTGCCATGCAACTTCAGGCCATTTTGGACAACTCGCCAGCCCTGATCTACGTGAAAGACCGCGAGGGACACTATCAGTTTGTCAACAAGGCATGGTGCAACCTCTTTCAAACCAGCAATGATAACGTTAAGGGCAAGACCGATCTTGAACTGTTTCCCGAAGATATTGCGCGACAGTTTATGACGAATGATCAGCTGGTTATGAAGTCAGATACCCAACTGACACTTGAAGAACAGCTGCCGATGGGGGAAGAGATTCTCTACTACCACAGCATCAAGGTCGCAGTACGGGACACAAACGGCACCAGCTACGGACTCTGCGGCATATCAACGGATATCTCGGAACGCAAGAAGGCTGAAGAAACCGTCAGGGAAAGCGAAGAACGTCTTCAACTTGCTACCCAGGCCGCCGTTATAGGAATCTGGGACTGGGATGTTGTCAGGGATAGTCTGCTATGGGACGAGAGCATGTATCGTCTCTACGGTATCAGACGCGACGATTTCAGCGGCGCTTACGACGCATGGTTCCACTGCATCCATAGCGACGACGCGCCCTTGGTTGGCAATGCCATCCAGGCTGCCCTTCGCGGCGAAAAGGAGTATGCCCCGGAATTTCGTATTGTTCGACCCGACGGAACCATCCGGCTAATTCAGGCAGCAGCCAAAACGTTCAGAGATCAGGACGGCAATCCGCTGCGTATGATCGGTATCAATATGGACATTACCGAGCGTAAGCATGCGGAAGAGAAGATCCGGCAACTTAATGAAGAGCTTGAGCAGCGGGTAGTGCAAAGAACCGCTGAACTAGAAGCCAAAAACCGTGAGCTGGAACGGATCAACCGGCTCTTTGTGGGTCGTGAGCTGCGTATGGTGGAGCTAAAGGGAAAGATCGCACACCTTCAAAAGACAACTGACATCCCCTGAGGGAGTTTTTTATGCAACCGGACACCTGTTTTTCAAAAGCTGCCTTTCCTGCAATAGCGTTGAATATTCTTGACAAGATATTGCATCGCGCGGACAACCCTGCTGAGATGGGCGCCTACCTGACAGAAGAGGTGTATGAGCTTACCGGCGCAGATTGTGTACTTCTGATTCAATGTCTCTGTACCCCAACCGTGGCAGAACACCGCATTGTCAGTGTGCATCCACTGCAAAGACGAGCATGGGTCGAATCACAAGCAGGCTCCTTTTTATATGAGGCCGTCCACCAGATGCCGGAAGCGCAGCACTGGTGTGGCGAAGAGACGACAGACATTGCCGGAATTCTACAGCAAGAGGGGTTTCAGCAATCAATGCTTTTTCCGCTCAACGTTGGAGCCTTCCGTGTGGGAGCCATGCTGGTGCTCGGCCTGCCGAACAGCCAGGAGATAAGCGCCACGTTCACCCTGCTTAACAACCTGTCCACCATCATGGCGCTGGTTCTGCGTAACGCTATCTTGTACGAGCAACAGGAAGAGTTGATTCAGGAACGCACTGCAGAGCTGCAAGAGACCGTTGAAAAACTGGCTCTGGAGCTTACCGAACGGAAGCGGGCAGAGCAGGAGCTTAACCTGCTAAACGCAGAACTTGAACAACGGGTGATGGAGCGCACGCAAGATCTTGAACGCAGGAACCAGGAACTGGAGCAGATGCTAAAGGCCTTTGTCGGGAGAGAACTGAAGATGGCGGCGTTGAAGGAGCGGGTCAGGGAGCTGGAGGAAGGTCTGTCATGAAAAAGCTGCGCAAAATTTTGTTATTTGTTTTCCTGCTGGTTGCCATCATGGGAATCGGCGTTTGCTCTGCACAGCAGCAACAAAAAGAAGAAAAACAACAGATTGTCAAGGGTACTGCAGCTGATACCGGACTCAAGCCTGTGACTCTTCAGTTGACATGGCGTCATCAGTTTCAGTTTGCGGGCTATTATGCGGCTGTCGAACAAGGTTTCTACAGGGAAGCGGGTTTCGACGTCACCATTGTTGAAGGTGCCTCCGACAGAAAGCCTATAGAAGAGGTTGTTTCCGGTCGAGCAAACTATGGGGTGGCAAAAGCCGAACTGCTTCTTCATCGCTTGCATGGAGAGCCGGTCGTTGCCCTTGCCGCCATCTTCCAGCATTCGGCAATCATTATGCTGGCCAAACAGGAAAGCGGCATTAACAGCCCGCAAGACATGATCGGCAAGCGGGTCATGCTGAAGCAGGGAGATGATGCCGCTGAATATCTAGCCATGTTCAAAAGTGAAGGGGTCTCTCTTGATAAAGTAGCTATCATCCCAAGCAGTTATAATGTAGATGATCTAATTGCCGACAAAACGGATGTCTTCAATGCCTATATCACGAATGAGCCGCACACCCTTGCCCAAAAGGGCATCCCTGCGTCAATCATCAGCCCCATTACCTATGGAATTGATTTTTACGGAGATTGTCTCTTTACCTCTGAACAGGAAATTCATACGCGCCCGGATCAGGTAAAGGCGTTTCGCGCCGCCTCCCTGCGTGGCTGGGAATACGCCATGGCCCATCCGGAAGAAATGATCGATGTCATCGTAAGGAAGTATGGCGTTAAAAAATCACGCGATCACCTCCGCTATGAGGCCGAGGCAATGCGCAAATTAATGCTGCCAAATCTGGTTGAGATAGGCCATATGAATCCGGGACGCTGGCGGCATATGGCAGATACATATCTGGCGCTGGGAATGGCTGATGCCGGGTATTCCCTGCAAGGCTTTGTGTACGATCCGAATCCCGCGCCGGACTACTCATGGGCGCCTCGTGTTCTGGGGATAGGCATTGTAATCGTCCTGCTGACAAGTTCAGCCTTCTTCATCCTTCTCCGGTTTAATACCAAACTCCGGTCAGAGGTTGTTCAGCGCAGGCAGGCTGAGGAGGAACTGAGCAAGGCGCGGGATGAACTTGAACTGCGTGTGGAAGAACGCACAGCCGCATTGACGGAAGCCAACGAACAACTGAATATCGAAAATGCCGAACGCAGGCAGGCGGAAGAGGCGCTGCGGGAAAGCGAACAGAGGGTACGACGCAAGCTGGAGGCCATCCTTTCACCGGAAGCGGATGTCGGCGCGTTAGAGCTCTCCGATATCATCGACAGCGACCAGCTTCAGAAACTGATGGATGCATTCCACCGGCTGACCAGGATCAGCAGCGCTATCATTGATGTCAACGGCAAGGTGCTGGTGGGAACCGGCTGGCAGGATATCTGCACCAAATTCCATCGGGTCAACCCTGACTCTTACCGGATGTGCATTGAAAGCGACCTGGAACTGAGCAGCAACGTTCCTCCCGGCACCTTCAAACAGTACCGCTGCAAGAACAACCTCTGGGATATAGCGACTCCGATCATGCTGGGGGATCGGCAGTTGGGCAATATCTTTCTGGGGCAGTTCCTGTTTGAGGATGACAGCCCGGATTATGAAACCTTTAAATTACAGGCTGAACGGTACGGATTCAACCGGGAGGAATACCTGGCAGCGCTTGATCGCGTGCCCCGCTGGAGCCGGGAAACCGTAGATGCGGCGATGTCATTCTATGCCATTTTTGCGGTCATCATCGGCAATCTCAGCTATAGCACCATAAAACTTGCCAGTGCGCTGGAAGAACGCAAACGTGCGGAAGCGGCATTACAGCGGCTGAATCGCGAATTGCGAGCCATCAGCGACTGCAATCAGGTTCTGGTGCGGGCTGAAAACGAACAAACTTTGTTGGACGAGATCTGCCGAATCATCTGTGAGGAGGCAGGTTACCGGATGGTATGGGTGGGCTATCCTGAAAACGATGCAAACAGAATCGTACGGCCGGTTGCCTGGGCCGGTGTGACAGGCGACGAGCTTGCTGCGGCAGAGGTTACCTGGGCCGATACGGAGCGGGGCAGTGGGGCTGTGGGTGTTGCTGTCCGTTACGGCAGAACCGATTGCATCCAGGATATCGAAACGGACCCGCGTATGACCCCCTGGCGTGAAAACGCCCTGCAGCGCGGGTATCGCTCTGTCATCGCCCTGCCGCTTAAGGGTGAGAACGCAGCGGTATTCGGCGTTTTGGTCATTTACGCTTCGGAACCCGATGCCTTTACCCCGGATGAAATCCGGCTCATGGAGGAGTTGGCAGGGGATCTCGCCTTCGGTATCCAGGCGTTGCGCAACCGTACCCTGCGCAAAGAGTCGGAACGGAGCATTGCCCTACTTAGTTTTGCCCTGAACAGCATACAAGAGGCCGCCTTTCTGATCGATGAACAGGCCCGTTTCCAGTATGTCAACGAGGAGTCATGCCGTGCCCTGGGCTATGGGCGCGATGAACTGCTGACCCTGGGGGTTGCTGATGTCGACCCCGACTTTCCCCTTATGCGCTGGCCCGAGCATTGGGCCGACCTAAAAAACAGCCGGTCACTCACCTTTGAAGGGCGCCACAAGGCAAAAAGCGGGCATATCTTCCCTGTTGAAATCAGCGCCAACTACCTGGAGTACGACGGCCAGGGCTACAACCTGGCACTGGTACGCGATATCACCGCCCGCAAGGCTGCGGAGGTGCTCTTGCAAAAAAATGCCAAGGATCTTAACGAGGCCCAGCGGATTGCACATCTGGGGAGTTGGGAACTGGATCTCCTGACCAATAAACTCACATGGTCTGATGAGATCTATCGGATATTCGGGATCGATCCAGACACGTTTGAGGCTTCATATGAGGCATTTTTGCAGGCAATTCATCCCGATGACCGCGAGGCGGTCAACGCAGCCTATCTCAATTCAGTGAAGACCCGAACCCCTTACTCCATCGACCATCGCCTGCTGCTGCCGGACGGAGGGATCAAATATGTCCATGAGGAGTGCAAGACATTCTATGAAGATGATGAGCCGATCCGCTCAGCGGGCACCGTGCAGGACATTACCGGGCAAAAGCTGGTGGAGGAGCGGCTGCGTACCATCTCCGAAGAGCTTGAACAGCGGGTTCGTGAACGCACCGCCGAGCTGGAGGTCAAAAACCGGGAGCTGGAGCGAACCAACCGCCTTTTTGTCGGCAGGGAACTGCGGATGGTGGAGTTGAAGGAGCGGATCAAGGAGTTGGAGGAGCAAAACTCCAAACCTGGGTCTGAAATGAAGTGAACGCTAAGGGAAGGAAGGTATCGTGAATGTTCTGATTGTTGATGATAATGCCGATAGCCGGAAAATTTTGCGCTACACCCTGGAACATCACGGCTGCCATGTAACCGAAGCGAGTGATGGGCTGGATGGGCTGGAGCAGGCAAAAGCGCGTGCGCCGGATCTGATAGTATCTGATGCCCTAATGCCACGCATGGACGGTTTTGAGTTTCTACGGATGGTCAAACTGGATCACAAACTCTGCTCTATACCCTTTGTATTCCATTCCGCTGTCTATACCGGCCTGCAAGACAAGGAACTTGCAATATCGCTGGGTGCCGAGGCATTTATAGCTAAACCGGTGCAGCCCGAAGAGCTCTGGGATGCGTTATCGGTTTTTCTGCACAAGCAGGAAACCGGCAGCCAACAACCTGCCGGTGAAAAAAAGCTGGAAGAAGAGACTCTGTATCTCAGGAAATATAGCAGTGTCGTAGCGGCAAAGGTGGAGGAGAAGGTACGTGAGCTTGAGCAAAACATCGTTGAGCGCAAACTTACAGAAGAGGCATTGCGCGAAAGTGAAGAACAACGTTACCGTCTCCAGGCTGAACTGGCCTGCGCGGCAGAGATGCAGGCAGGGTTGCTGCCTGATAGTGACCCTGACCTTTTCGGTTTCGAATTTGCTGCACGCTGCCTTCCTGCCCGGCAGGTCGGCGGCGATTTTTATGATTGGACCGAAGTCTCTCCAGACATTATTGCCATCACGCTTGGCGATGTCATGGGCAAGGGGATGAGCGCCGCCATGCTCATGACCACGGTCATGGCAGCCATACGTAGCGCTACATTGCAGCATGATCCTGCCGAGGCTGTACATCTGGCCGAACAGTCCATCAGGCGTAATTTGGAACGATTTGATAGCTTTGTAACACTGTTCCATGCCCATCTAAATATTGCTACCCGTTGCCTGAGTTATGTCGACTGCGGTCATGGCTATGTCTTTGTGCTTCGTTCGGACGGCAGTTGTGAAGAGCTTGGCCCGCGCGGGCTTCCGCTGGGAGTTATTGCCAAAGAGCGCTACCAGGAAGGTAACTTCACATTTGAACCGGGTGATGCCCTTGTTATATACAGTGACGGGCTGATTGATGCCAGACCCGAACTGGAAGTTACGAACCGGATGCTTGCAGGGTACTTGCAACAGGCAACCAGCGCACAGGAAATACTTGCCAAACTGCTGGCACTTCCCTCACCTGAATCTCCACCTCCAGATGATCTGACGGTTCTGGTTATCAGGGCAGGCCTGACCTTGACATCCAACTAATGGGGGTTATCATTTACTTAAACCGCCACAAGAGACCTGAAGCTCCGGTAGCCGCTTCAATCAACATAGAGTAAACAAGGAGCGTCTGTTGCTATGACAAGCCAGTATCTTCCGATTATCCTGCTATTGCTGCTTTCGATAGCCGTTCAGGTCACGGCCGCAATTATGGCCATCCGCCTGATCGACATTACCGAAAAGCGGACGGCCTGGGGACTGATCGCAGCGGCGCTGGCACTGATGGCGGTACGCCGGATCGTGCCGTTGTATCGTTTGATGACAGGAGACCTCTCTCATCCGCCGGACATGATGAATGAACTGATCGGGCTTGTGTTGTCACTTGTCATGGCCATAGGCATCTCCCGGATAGGCTCGCTCTTTATTGAACACACACAGACCGAGGATAAACTGCGCCGCGCTGCGGAGGAGATTGAGGATCTTTATGAAAATGCCCCCTGCGGATACCACTCGCTGGACAGGGATGGCACATTTATTCGTATCAATGCTACCGAACTGCAGTGGCTTGGGTATCAACGGAATGAGATCGTCGGCAAAAAACGTTTTACCGATCTGATCACGGCACCCAGCAGACAGGTTTTTGAAGAGTGCTTTCCCCGCTTTAAGCGGCAGGGCTGGATCAAGGATCTCGAATTTGAGATGTTGCGCAAGGACGGAACCATCCTGCCGGTGTTACTGAGCGCCACGGCAGTTGTTAACAAGGAGGGCAACTACATGCAGAGTCGCTCGACCATCTATGACATCAGCGACCGAAAAAATAATGATGACGCAGAACATCTGTTGAGCTCCATCGTGGAATCATCAGACGATGCAATATTGTCCAAGGATCTGAATGAAAATATTCTTTCGTGGAACCGGGGTGCTGAACGGCTTTTTGGTTATTCCACTGAAGAGATAGTGGGAAAGCCGGTAACCATGCTGATTCCACCGGAGCGCCGGGATGAACTGGACGGTATCATGAAGGCTATCCATCGGGGAGAACGGATCGAGCATTTTACCACTGAGAGAATCCGCAAGGATGGTGAGCGGATCTTCGTATCCCTGACCATTTCTCCGATTAGGGACAAAAATGGTGAAATCCAGCGAGCCTCGGTCATTTCCCGTAACATTACCGAAGAAACACAACTGACCGCAAAACTGAAGTTGCAGCAGCTTCATCAGGAAGAACTGGTTCAGCAACGCACGGCAGAACTGATGGAACGGAGCCGTGAACTGCAGGATAACCAGCAGGCTTTGATGAATATCGTCGATGATCTGAATCAAAAGACCGACGAGCTGGAGCAGGCAAATGCCAAATTGCAGGAACTGGATCAGCTGAAGTCGATGTTCATTGCCTCTATGAGCCACGAACTGCGAACACCGCTCAACTCGATCATCGGTTTCTCCAGCATCCTGAAGGACGAATGGCTCGGCCCGGTCAGCCCGGAGCAGAAGGAAAACCTGGCCACCATCCAGCGTTCCGGCAAACATCTGCTTAACCTGATCAACGACGTGATTGATGTCTCCAAGATTGAAGCAGGCAGGATCGAGGTGCACATTGAAAAATTTGATCTGTACGACCTGCTGCAGGAGGCGATTCAGTATCTGGACAAGGATATTCGTGACAAAGGGCTGCAGCTTGAGCTGGATATGCTGCACCACAATCTGCGTACCGACCGGCGCAGGCTGTTGCAATGCGTCCTGAACCTGCTTAGCAATGCCGTAAAGTTTACGGAACATGGTACGATAAGCCTGACTTCAACCGTTGAGACGACCCAACCGGGAGAGCCTGCATCAGTTGTTATCGTAGTTAACGACACCGGTATAGGCATTGCCGAGCAGGATATTCCCCGGCTCTTCAGACCGTTTGAACGTCTGGAATCTTCCATGAAGACCATTGCCCCCGGCACCGGACTTGGTCTGTATCTGACGAGAAAGCTGGTTGTGGAAGTTCTGGATGGTGATATTATCTGTAGCAGCACACTAGGCAAGGGTAGCTCCTTTACATTAAAGATTTCGGAGTATCTCTATGAAAAAGGTACTGGTAGTAGAGGATAACAACGACAACCTGCGACTGATCAGCTATGCCCTGCAACGTTATGGCTATGAGGTGATTTCAGCAGAGTGTGGTGAAAAGGGGGTCGAGCTGGCTATCAGCGTGCGTCCCTTCTTCATCATCATGGACATCAACCTGCCGGATTTTGATGGTCTTGAGGCTACCCGGCGGATTCGCAAGAGCGGAGCCAATGGCAGCATCCCGATCATCGCCATCACCTCCTACGCCATGGCCGGAGATATGGATCAGGTTCTTGCCGCCGGCTGCACCGGCTATTTTGAGAAACCGATTGATCCGCTGACCATTATGGACAAGATCCATGCGCTGCTTGGCGTATCAGAACAACATACAGCCGGAAACGGGGGCTAACCATGAAGGTCTTAATCGTTGAAGACGAGCTTAGTGCCCGTAATTTGCTGCGTCTGACCCTTGAACACTATCACTGCACCGTTGTCGAGGCGCAGGATGGCCAGGAAGGGCTTGAGCTGGCTACCAGTCACAAACCGGATATCATCATATCCGATGCCCTTATGCCGCGCATGGATGGCTTTCAGCTGCTACGCGCGCTTAAGCGTGATCCTGAACTGCAGTCGATTCCTTTTATCTTTTATTCATCCACCTATACCGGCGATAAAGAACACGAACTGGCTCTTTCTCTCGGGGCAGAGGCCTTTATCAACAAGCCGGTAGAGCCTGCCGAACTATGGGAAAAGACCTGCCTGATTATGAATGATTGGGAAGCGCGCCAGAAAAAACCGGCACATCCGGCGATAAACGAGGGAGATGAACAGTTTCTGCGGGAGTACAGCCAGGTTGTGGCAAGCAAACTGGAGGAAAAAGTCAGGGAACTGGAAGATGCGCTGGCATTGCGCAAGCAGGCTGAAGAGGAACTGCGCCGCCTGAATAGCGAACTGGAGCAGCGGGTTGCGCAGGAAGTGGAAAAAAACCAGGCCAAGGACCGCATCCTGGCGTACCAGGCCCGGCTGGCCGCCATGGGCGAGATGCTCAGCAACATAGCCCATCAATGGCGGCAGCCGCTTAACAATGTCTCGTTGATTGTTCAAAACCTGTGCGTCGAATACGATGACGGATCGCTCACAGAACTTACATGCCACGACTATGTGGAACAGTGCCTGAGCTTCCTGATGTACATGTCCCACACTATCGATAATTTCTATGCGTTTTATCAGCCTGATTCCAGCCGTCAACCGTTTGATCTGTATCGTACCATCACGGATTCTATTTCACTGGTCAAACCAGACCTTGAATCCCGTAATATTACTATTACGCTGACTAAAGAAGTTGATATTATTGTAAACGGATTTAAAAAGGAGTTTTCCCAGGTACTTTTAAATCTCATTCAGAATGCAAAGGAAGCATTGCTTCTAAGGAAGCCGGCAAAACCTTTTATTGAAATTGTCTGCTCTTACAAGGATGGGTTTGCAGATGTAACGGTCAGGGACAATGGCGGCGGTATTCCACCGGAGATGCTGGACAAGGTTTTTGACCCATATTTTACCAGCAAGTTCAAGTCCCAGGGAGCTGGCATGGGGCTGTACATCTCGAAGATGATTATCGAGAAACATATGGGGGGCAAGATATCGGTTGCCAACACTGCCGATGGAGCGGAAGTGGTCATTGACCTCCCTCTTGATCAGGCTCACACTTCCGTATCAGGGGAAAATGCCAAATGAATCCTGTACTCCGGCTGTTTATCCTTGCCGCTGTATGCGCACTGTTGATTGCCGGCTGCAACCAGTCCCCTCAAACAAAGGAACCGAAATATAGCACGGCGCCGGCCAAAAAGCAGGAAACCATATTCAGTTTTGCCGTACACCCCCTGCATAATCCCAAGAAGCTTAATCAGGCGTATCTTCCGCTGATCGAGCATCTTAACAAGCAACTTGCGGATGTGCGTCTGGAGCTGGAGGCGTCTCGCGATTACGGCACATATGAAGAAAAGATCAGGCAGAAAACTCCGGATTTGCTGCTCCCCAATCCCTGGCAGACACTGGAGGCCATGAAGACAGGATACCATGTCATTGCCATGGCCGGAGATCCTCAGGATTTCAAGGGTATTTTTGTGGTGCGCCGGGATGTTCGCATTCTCAAACCGTCTGATCTGAAAGGGAAAGCAGTCAGCTATCCCTCCCCCACCGCACTGGCTGCCTGCATCATGCCGCAAAATTTTCTTCACAGTCATGGGATTAACATCAACAAGGATATTGAAAACCGGTATGTGGGGTCACAGGAATCATCTATTATGAATGTCTTTCTGGGTCAAACTGCGGCAGGTGCCACCTGGCCTCCACCGTGGCGAGCCTTTCAGAAGGAACATCCTGTTGAGGCAGCACGGTTGAAGGTAGCCTGGGAAACGCCGCACCTGATCAATAATTCCGTCATGGTGCGCAATGATCTGCCGCCTCAGATCAGGGATCAGATTAGAACTGCCCTGATTACACTTCACGACACCCCCCAAGGGAAAGAGATTCTTGCCGGAATGGAGACAGCCCGTTTTCACCCTGCGACAGATGCCGATTATGAGGTAATCAGGCGCTATGTTAAGCAGTTTGAAAAAAACGTCCGTCCTGTAAGATTAAAGTGATGTTTACTATAGTTCATAGCAAGCCTCTGCCTTGCCCTGTTACTCTGTTGTACCTTCAACCTGCCGCAGCCGAAGTCATCCCCGGTATCGACATCCTGACCCACCGCACGGTTGGCTAACTCGCTCGATTGATCAACAGCCAGGAAAGTCTATCGGACTTAGGCACTCTTAGCGTATCCCGACCCCTGCCAGACAGCCCCCTATAAGGGCAAACCGTGTAACGGAATTAAGCTAACCATCACCGATCTGAAAACAGCCAATTTCCAGCTGGCAGGAGGGGCTAGGGCAATTCAAAAAACTACGGGAGAAATATCTCTCCTATTGACGTTGTTCTATGCTGGAATATTCATTCCCAACCTGATCAACCGGAAAACCCGTTCGGCTGCATCAGCAACCAGTGACCCGGCCTGAGACAGGGATTCAGACAGGGTTATCGGTCCCGGTGCACAGGAGACAAGGGCGGTTATCCCTTCCTGGTACAGCTCTTCCGCTCCTTTGGCCAGACTGCCTGAGATACAGACCACCGGAACCTTTTGCAAACGGGCACGACGGGCAACCCCCAGCGGCACTTTCCCGTGCAGGGTCTGGCTATCGGTGCGCCCTTCGCCGGTCAAAACCAGATCGGACTGTGCAAGCAGCTCGTCAAAACGGACGGTATCCAGCACAACCTCAATACCGGGCATGATCCGGGCTCCGGTAAAGAAGAGCAGTGCGGCTCCCACCCCTCCGGCTGCACCGGCTCCCGGCTGCAGGGCGGCATCACGACCGGTAGTCTGCAGGGCAATGTGGGCATACCGGGTCAGGGCGGCATCCAGCTTTGGCATATCTTCCAGACGGATCCCTTTTTGAGACCCGAATACCGCAGTACAACCACTGGCTCCACAAAGCGGATTATCCACATCAGAGGCCACCAGAATATCCAGCTCCTGCAGGCGCGGATCAAGGCCGGAGCTGTCAATCTTTGCCAGATTGCTTAAAGACGCCACATCGGCCTGCAGCTCACAACCGCCATGATCAAGAAACCGAGCTCCCAATACCCGCAGCATGCCGGTACCGCCATCGTTGGTGGCGCTGCCACCCAAGCCGATAATAACCCGCTTGATACCAGCATCCATTATGGCACGAAGAAGTTGCCCTACCCCTTCCGTGGTGGCACGGCCGGGATCAAGCTGTTCAGGCTGCAAAAGGGTCAAACCAACTACTGCAGCTATCTCGACCACTGCCGTCTTGTCAGGCAGTAATCCCCATGCGGCATGAACCGGTGCTCCCAGCGCACCCCTCACCGTTACCTGCCGCAATGTCCCGTTGCAAGCTCGGACAAACGCCTCCACCGTCCCCTCACCGCCATCGGCAATCGGCACCTCAATCAGATCAGCATCCGGTGCAACATTCTGTATCCCTCTGGCCATGGCAGCCGCTGCTTCAATAGCGCTGAGGCTCCCTTTAAAGGAATCCGGTGCAATAAGTATCTTCATCTTGTTTCTCCTGTTGGCGGACAGCGGATTTCACTCCTGACGCTGGCGCCAGTCTACCATTCCAGTACGGTTCCGACAAAGGCCGGAATGAACCGTTTGCCAAACCGGGTACTCAGCACTGCCATCATGGCAAATCCGGTGCAGTGGTTGGCGGCTATAAGTTCAGGCTGTAGCTCCTCAAGGGCATCAAGGGTTTTGTTCTGCTGGTTCGTTGTCACCGGGCCAAGGTGGGTGCCGCCGATCCAGGTATACAGCCGCGACTGACCGGTAACGGAAAACCCGTACCGGATCGTATTGATAATACCTGAATGGGTACACCCGCCGATTACCCGCAACCCCTGCCCGGTTGCGCAGAAGAGGGCGATGTCATCCTGAAGCGGGTCTTCAACGCAGCAGCCATCCGTTGGGCAGGTCAACAGCTTGGCATCCCCCAGCTCGTAATCGGTAGACCGCTCTATCCGTCCGCTGTACCAGAGACCGGGCAGCAGTTCCAGTGGTCGGTCGGAAAAGTTCCACTGTGCCCCAAGTTCGGTCAGCTGTGGCTGGGTAAACGGGATGCCGATAAAGTGCCGCTTGCCGGCAATGGATACCCTGGTCTGGAAGATGTCAGGATGGGCGTAGATCGGCATCGGTTTAGCTGCATGCTGCAGCACCGCCATCAGGCCGCCGGTATGATCGTAATGGCCGTGGCTGATGATAATTCCATCGAGGCTTGAGGGATGAATCCCCAACAGCCCCAAGTTGTGAACCACCGCATCACTCTGACCAGTATCAAACAGCAGCCGTTTGCCGTCCTGCTCGATCAGCAGCGCCAGACCATGTTCACCGATAAACGGACCCCGTATGGAGGGGGGAACGCAATTATCTATTATAACGGTAACTTTCATTGCTTTATGCTCCTTTTCTTCGTTGTGCAGGTTTAACCGACCACCATACTGAAGGCCAGCAGTACCAGCAGGCCAACAACCGAGGCGATGGTGGTGGAAAGGGTGTAGCTCTTGAACATATCTCCCATGGACATGCCAAAATATTCTTTCACAAACCAGAATCCGGGGTCGTTGACATGGGAGAGTCCTATGGCACCTGCTCCAATGGCGACCGCAACCAGGGCAGGATCAAGACCAGGGTAAAGCGGCAAGATCGGGGTAACCAGCCCGACAGCCGCCACCATGGCGATAGTGGCTCCCCCCACGGCAAAGCGCATCGCCGCAGCTACACCCCAGGCCAGGATCAGCGGGTTAATCTGCCAGGTTGCCAGCACTACCTTGATGGCGTTGCCGATACCGCTGTCCATCAGCACCTTGTTAAACGCCCCACTGGCACCGATAATCAAGAGAATGGCAGCCATCGGGCCGATGGATGACTCGCTGATCTTCTGCAGCTGTTCCATGGTATTGCCACGATTCAACCCCAGGGTCCAGTAGGCAAGGAATACTGCAAGAAAGAGTGCCATAACCGGCTCACCCATCAGGTTGATAAACGGCATGGCCGGATGAGTCTTACCCAACAGCATCTCGAAAATGGTCTTGGAGATCATCAGTACCAGGGGAAACAGAATCGTTACGAGGGTAATCCAGAAGCCGGGCAGTTGATCTTCCGGGGTGGCTGCCTTGGTTTTCAGATGTTCCGGGGGATTGAGCTGAAACCTGTTACTGATCATCTTGCCGAAGATCGGGCCTGCAATGGCAGCACCGGGTAGCCCCACCATCAGTCCGTACAGGATCACCTTGCCGATGTCCGCCTTCAATCCTACGGCAACAGCGGTTGCAGCCGGATGGGGTGGTACGATACAATGTACAGTCAACAGGCCGATGATCATCGGGATACCAACCATGACCAACGACATGCCGGCCTCAATGGCGACACTGAATAATATCGGCATCAACAGTACGATACCGACCTGGAAGAAGACCGGAATGCCACAGATATAACCAACTATCATCATGGCCCAGTGGGTGTTCCTCTTGCCCAATGTAGCTATCATGGTTCGCGCCAGCCGTTCTGCCCCGCCGGATACCTCCATCATCTTGCCGACAATGGCACCCAGAGCCAAGATCGGCGCCAGCAAACCAAGGAAACTGCCCATGCCGCCTTCAATAGACTTGAAGATCTTCTCAAAGGGCATACCGGTTGCAAAGCCAATGAAAAAACAGGCTGCCAGCAGCGCGACAAAGGCATGCAGGCGTACCTTTATGGTCAAAAGCAAAATCAAACCTATGCCTCCCGCCAAAATCAACAACATTCCCGTGGTTCCCATTGCCGCTCTCCTCTCTCTCTGATATTCTGCTGAAAGACCTCTCGTCCGTCACCCGCACCGTTTTAAAGAAAACAGATACCAGCGAGATATCTGCTAGTTATATGTGTATACGGTACGTTATAAACTGCTGTTTTGCAATTGGCCGCAGTGTACAGAAGAAACAGGAAGTACGTATCTGTACTTGTGCACCATGCACAAAAAGGAGCTGATATGGTCATAACTGAAGAGCTGGCACAGAAAATCGTCGGCACGGTCATGCCGGTGGTGCATCGCAACGTCAACATCATGAACCGGGAAGGCATCATCATCGGCACCGGGCAACCTGAGCGGCTCAAAAGTTTTCACAAGGGAGCCCTTGATGTGGTTGAAAGCGGCAACGGGGTTGAGATCTTCCCCGACGAGTTGTCGCGGTATCCCGGCGCACGGCAGGGGGTTAACCTGCCGATTCTGCTGGAAGGCCAGATTGTGGGGGTGGTGGGGGTTTTGGGACTGCCGGATGAGGTGCGCGATATGGCTCGGATGGTAAAGCTGATAACCGAGTTGCTTCTTGAACAGGAGCTGTCCCATCGGGAAGCCCAGGTTCGTTCACGTCTGCGTGAAGAGTTTCTGGAGTCAGCCCTGCACCATGACGGTCATGAACTGCCCCAGAAAGTACGCCGTCTGGCTCGTGCCCTGGGATTCACACTGGAGGGAAGCCGCTGTGTTGTGGTGGTTGACCTGAAACCACAGCGTGACAAGATGCTGGCTGAAGGGGTGGCACCCGGTCTGGTGGATGAACGGATGGAAGAACTGGTTGAGAGCCGGCTGCAGCAGGAGGGAGTGCTTGATGCCGGTGATCTGTCGGCTCTTCGTGAGGAACAGATGATTGTACTGCGTGGAGTGAGCGCCAATGAGGATGCTGACAAAACCATACCGGCATGGCTCTGGCAGCTGCAGCAAGCTCTGTCAAAGCTTTCAGACAACCAGATCACCTGTGCGGCAGGCTGTGTGAGCGTATCAGCGGCAGAATACCCTGCATCTTACAATCAGGCGCGTTTTTGCCTGGCACGCTGCAGCCGGCAACGGCCTGCCCGCTCACTGTTTGATCGGGAACTTCTGGTGCGCTATCTCGCGGCTCAGGCAACAAGCGGCCAGGCTGCAATAGCCTTGAGGCAATATGACAACCGTTTTCAGTTGGCAGCGCAGGAACGTAGCTATCTGCAACAGACCCTGTCAGCTCTGTTGGCTGCCAATCTTGATGCCGGTCGTACCGCCGACCAGCTTGGCATTCACCGCAACAGCCTGGCCTATCGTCTGCAGCGGATTAGGGAAGAGCTTGACCTTGATCCGGTCAACCGGACTGCTGATGTAGCACTCTGTTTTGCCTTGCTGGATCGGCGGTAGTTGAGAGACACGTCCTGAGTGGAGGCGTACATAACACTGTTGAAGCACTATCTGTTGCACTAAAAATCAACCAGCCAGCGTTCCGCTTCTTTACGGATAACCAGCCTGGCAGGCGGCAGCTTTTTCACCCGCTCAATCAGCTCATCAGCCCGCTTGCCGGACAGGGGTGTGGCTTGAAAACCAACATCTTTATGCAGGATGTTGATCGGCACCATTTCTGCCGTGCGCTTGTCACCGTCAAAGCGTAACCTCACCAGCAGAGTGCGGTCAGCTATCCTGCTTTTATTGGCAAAGGTGAAGTTCCCCAGACTGTAAAAGATGATCCCCCGCTTGTATGTTTCAACACCTTGCAGAATATGGGGATGGTGGCCGATCACTGCATCAGCCCCGGCGTCGATCATCATCCGAGCCAGGCGAGGCTGATACTCACGCAGCCGAGTCTTCCCCTCTTCTCCCCAATGAGCCGTCACAATCACAATGGATGCCTGTTTACGGGTCAAAAGGATATCCTCTCTAACCTGTTTTTCAAAAAGCGGTGCTGTTCCAGGTTTTTTTGTGCCAGCCCAGAATTCCTTGGGCAATGTAAGAGAATAACCAAGAAAGGCAACCTTGCTGCCTTTAATATCAAAAATGGCAGGTTTACGTGCCGCATACAGATTTTCACCTGCCCCGACATGAGATATTCCGATTTTATCCAACTGCCGCACTGTATCCAGCAATCCTTCAGTTCCATAATCCATAATATGGTTGTTAGCCAGATTGACAACCGTTATCCCTGATTTTTTCAAGGCTTGAGCGGCTAATGGATTAACTCTAAACCGGTACTTTTTGCCCCTGAACTCCTTGCCCCGAGATGTAAGAGGAGCCTCCAGATTTATCAGGGTAATATCCCCTTTCAACAACTCCGGAGCTATCCGCTCAAAAGGATGTAAATATTTATTTTTCGAAACCTGTTCTTCCCATTTTCCACCCAACATAACGTCACCGGCAGCCTGCAGAACGATCTCTTCTGCCTCCAGACTCTTAATCTCCGGAAGAAACAGCAATATAATTGCCATGATTATTTTTATCTTAATTGAATGCATGAAAGGCAATATATCCGCTTGCCTCTGCAATTGATAATATTAATTACTACAGAATACCAAGAGAGGCTCCATTATCTAAGGCCACAGGAAAAGTAGCGCAAGGATACCGGAAAAATTGCAATCAGTCGTCAATTCTTGTAAAGAGACAGGTAAAATCAGTTTAATCATGGAATAGCAGAACTCTTTTATTTTATGCAGGAAAAAGGGGAATCAACATGAGAATATTCATCGCCGGAGGAACAGGATTCGTAGGAGGCCACCTTACAACAGAGCTGATAAAACGTGGACATGAATTGCTGCTACTGTCACATGGAGAAGGAAAGGCAGACTCCGGAGAGATAAAATTCATCAAAGGAGATATCAACGAACCCTCAAGTTATTCTGCTCTGCTCAAGGGATGCGATGCAGTAATAAATCTTGTAGGTATAATCAGGGAATCCCCCGCTAAGGGAATAACCTTTGAAAGACTGCATGTTGAGGCAACAGCAAATCTTGTATCAGCTACACAGCATGCCGGAGTCCTTCGTTATCTTCAGATGTCAGCCCTGGGAACCCGCCTTGACGCAGTTTCTCAATACCACAGGACAAAATGGAGAGCTGAAGAGATAGTCAGAGGCTGCGGCCTTGCCTGGACTATCTTCCGCCCTTCTCTCATCTTTGGCCCTAAAGACAGTTTTGTAAACATGTTGGCGGAAAACCTCCGTATCTCGCCAGTCATGCCGCTAATGGGAGATGGCAACTACCGGCTTCAACCTGTGCATGCATCTGATGTCTCCCGTTGTTTTGCGGAGGCTCTTGAACGACCTGAGACCACTGGCAGGATTTATGAGCTTTGCGGTTCGGACAGAATGACCTATATCGAGCTGCTAAACGCCATAGCAGAGGCAATGGGCAGATCAAAACCATGGAAACCTTCACTGCCACTCTCAATCATGAAACCTGTTATCAATGCCATGCAGGGATTCAGCGCCTTTCCGATCACATCGGATCAGCTTCAGATGCTCCTGGAAGAGAACATCTGCGATGGAGCCTGGCGTGAAACCTTCAAGTTTGAACCTGTCAGATTTATGGACGGAATAAGAGAGTATCTCTCAAGATGATAAAGATTAATCACAGATTTTTAAAGGTTGCCGTATACATCATATCTTTAACCATTTTGCTCAGAGCAACGGCTTATTCCAGCGAGGTCAAACGTGAAGAACTGAGCGACCAAGAACTTCTGGAGGTACTGCTCCATGAGGGAGATAGAAGTGATCCGCAAATAGGGGTAGCAACTTACTATGCTTCACGTTTCACAGGAAGGAAGACAACTTCAGGGCAGAGATATCACCCGGACAAACTTACCGCCGCACATGCCGAGCTGCATCTGGGTACGATTGTAAAGATTCAGAATATTGCAAATGGATTGACTGTCTCAGTAATTGTAAATGATCGCTGCAGAGCCCGTAGCTTCCAGCTGATTGACCTTTCCCGCGCTGCGGCAAAAGAGATCGGGCTCTGGGGAAAAGGAGCCACAAAGGTACGGATTATGCCTTATCAAAAAAAACAGCCTCTGGAGGAGCTTGTTCAAATGTTACCCCACTAATCTTCAGAATACTTTACTGTACTTAAAATTCTGCTATAAATGATTACTGTAACTATTAAAAAACTTTGGAGGAAAATCATGAAGAAATTGGTCTTATTAGCCTTGCTGCTGCTCTCTTCAAACACCGTATACGCCGGTTTTATGGATGCTGCTGACAAACTGATTAGCGGTGGTGAGGAAATCAGAGAACAAATTCCCCCTGCAAAGGACGAAGCTTCAAACGAGGAACGTCATGAAGCGCCTGCGGCCAATGAAGACCGCCATTACATTCAGGCTGATGATTTCTTTATCAGTGAAGAAGCCATGGAAGATCGCCCATGGATTTATGTCAACCTTGCAAAGATGACAGTTCATCCTTCAACCAAGACAAAGGGAGAGGCTGAGTTTTTCAGAATCAAGGATGGTAACAAGCTCTGGACCAAGCAATACTGGCGCACCAGAATAGCTAGGCCTGACGAAATAAAACTGGGCGCCATGGTAATCCTGTTTGACGGCAATAATGTGAATGATATTTATCAGGCACCACAAGACAAATCAAACGCGCGCCAGAGCAACTGGTTTTTGGCTAAAATCACAGACAAAACCGATCTATACAAAGGTTATCTGACTGTTTCAGGTGGTTATAAGGTAAATCCCAAAAACATCAGGGTAATCATTGGCAAAAAATAGCATTTTATCAGATATCTTCAAGACTCTGCTCAATCGCTATGGTCATCGCCACTGGTGGCCTGGAGAGACTGCTTTTGAGGTCTGTGTGGGGGCGATACTTACCCAGAATACAAACTGGAGCAACGTTGAAAAAGCGATTGAAAATCTGAAAAAGGCAGGGCTTCTAACGGTTGAAGGGTTCTCCGGCATCACAAAAGATGAACTGGCGTTGATGATTCGTCCAGCCGGATACTTTAATGTTAAAGCACAAAGGTTGCTTGATTTTGTTAATTTTTTAAAAAATAAACATAACAACAATATTGATCTGCTCTTTGCAAACAGGTGGCAGGAAACAAGGAATGAACTTCTTTCAGTCCGTGGAATTGGACCTGAGACAGCAGACTCAATACTGCTTTATGCCGGAAACAAGCCAAGTTTTGTGGTTGATGCCTATACGAGAAGAATATTCAGCCGACTGGGTCTGGTTGAAGAGGGTATATGTTACGACGATCTCCGTATTTTTTTTATGGAGCGGCTGCCTCAGGATACAACACTGTTTAATGAATATCATGCCCTTATAGTCCAGCTTGGAAAAGAGAACTGCCGCTCAAAGCCACGATGCAGCGATTGTTGTCTTCTAAATTGCTGCCAGACAGGTCGGACGCAGACCTGAACAGTCTTTGAAAATATAACAGTTTATTATTAAATACAGCCTGTTGCAGCACTTTTCTGCTTGCCGCGCAATAGAACCGGGGTTAAACTAAACTATAAAGAAGTTTTTTTGAGAGACCCTTTCGGGTCTCCTTGCCCCCGTTGCCGCCCCTCCTGGTGACGGGGGCTTTTTTGCCCCCTTATTGACGCACCAATACAAGTATGGTTTAATTATCATCGTGCAAATAGATACCTACATCTCCATGGGAACAAATCTGGGCGACCGTGAGTTGAATCTTCTTCGCGCTGTTGCTGAATTGGGCAGATTGAATGGCAGCAAGGTTACCGCTCTGTCACGATTTTATGAGACCTCTCCAGTCGGAATGCCTCCTGATACTCCCCTTTTTTACAACGGAATTGTCAGATTGACTACTGCTCTGAATCCGCTTGAACTGCTATCTGAGCTGCAAAGGATTGAGCAAGAACTGTTCGGACGCAAGATCTCCAGTCAACCAATATCAAGATATATGGATCTTGACCTGTTGTTGTATGGAGATGAGATTATTGACAGACCGGAACTTGTTATCCCCCATCCCAGGATGACAGCAAGACGTTTTGTGCTTTTGCCTCTTGCAGAGATAGCCCCTGACATCAAGATACCTGGAAAAAACAGCACAGTATCGGAACTGTTGGCTGGATTGATTTCGGACGAACTGGTTCGTCCTTTGGAGTAACCTGAACTATGTTTCGTATTATTATCTGGGCATTAATTATTTATCTTGCTTACAAGCTTATAAAATTATTACAAAGCAACCGGAACAGCGAACCACCTTCAAAAAAGAGTCCTGCAGGTGAAGAAACCGTTAAAGACCCTGTCTGTGGCTTATATATAGCCAAATCGGAGGCCATTGTAGGAACTCTTGAGGGTGAAAAATACTATTTCTGCTCCATGAACTGCCTGAACAAATTCAGGGAACAGCTTGATAATACAAATAAACCATGAAACAGGAGGATTTAAAATGAAGTTCTTTATTGACACTGCAGATGTAACAGAGATTCGCGAAGCATCAAATCTTGGACTGGTAGATGGCGTTACAACCAATCCATCGCTTATAGCCAAATCAGGCCGCAAGTTTAAAGATGTTATCAAGGAGATTACCGCTATTGTCGATGGCCCGATCTCTGCTGAGGTAATCTCTCTGGAAGCCGAAGGTATGGTGAAGGAGGCCAAAGAGCTGGCCAAGATACACAAGAATATTGTCATTAAGGTACCGATGACTCCTGAAGGATTAAAAGCGGTCAAACAGCTTTCCGCAAAAGGGATAAAGACAAACGTTACCCTTATCTTCAGCCCGATGCAGGCGCTGCTTGCAGCAAAGGCCGGAGCTACATATGTATCACCGTTTGTAGGTCGTCTTGATGACATATCACAGGACGGCATGGGAATTGTTGAAGAGATCCGCACCATCTTTGACAACTACGGCTATACTACCGAGATTATCGTGGCAAGCATAAGAAATCCGGTGCATGTTCTCAACTCTGCACTGATTGGAGCTGATATTGCCACAATTCCTTATAGCGTTATGCTGCAACTCTCCAAACACCCTCTTACCGATGCAGGCATAAAGAAGTTTCTTGAAGATTGGGAAAAAGTCCCTAAGTAGTCTTGATTTTCCGGGGGAACTGATGGCAAAACCGCTGGGTGACATACTTGTTGAAACCGAGATAATATCAAAAAAAACCCTGGAGCGTGCCCTTGCCCGTCAACAGGGGACTGGCAAACGTCTGGGTCAGGTTCTTGATGAAATGGGTGTTATAACGGAAGCTGAACTGATGGAGGCGCTTGTCCGTCAGAGCAGCCCTTTTGCCGATATGGAGCACAAAAAACAGCTTGGCGACATTCTGGTGCAGGCTAAACTTATAAGTGAAAAAACCCTCGAACGTGCCCTGGAAAAGCAAAAGCAGGAAGGAAAGCGTTTGGGGCAAATCCTGGAAGAAATGGGAGTTATAACCGAGCATGAACTGGTTGAAGCACTGGGACGACAGTTTGGTTTCAAAACAATAACTGACTTTAACGACCGGAACTATCAGGAAGAGACACTAAATCTTTTGCCTACCGAATTTGTAATGAACAGAGTAATCTTTCCATTAAAACAGAAGGAGAGCATGCTGGCAGTTGCCATCACCGATCCGTTTGATGGAGAGACTACTGAGATGATTTCACGGATCACAGGTTTACAGGTTGTGCCAATTATAGCCACCCGTAACGAGATTCTTGATGCCATAGCCAGACACTATTTGAAGACCCCTATCAATAAGGATTTGTGCGAGACAATTCTTCTGGTTGAAGACTCACCGACCGTAGCCACACTTATGCAGAATGCTCTTAAAAGAGAAGGTTATAATGTAATAGTCTCCAGGGATGGAATAGAGGCGCTGAAAATGGTGCTTACCCACCGTCCACAACTGGTGATTACTGACGCACAGATGCCGCGTATGGATGGCTATGGGCTGTTAAGGGCAATAAAGGGAAATCCTGTCACTTCATCCATACCTGTTATAATGTTAACCGGTCGCGCCTCGACAGATGAAGAGCAGAAAGCTCTGGGAGCCGGTTTTTTTGATTTTATTCCAAAACCGGTACAACCGCTTCGCGTTATATCAAGAGTCAAGAGGGCATTGGAACTATCTAAAAAGATAAGGTACTAGCGCCTTCTCTTTCCGGAATTACGAAACTCCCAAGGAGGTTGCGGATTGGATTCACGCCAGAGTCCTCTCCGTTGCCGTCTTGCCTGTTCCTCAAGAGCTATATATCTTGAACTGTATGAACCTGCAAGATAACGACGATAAGCCCAGGCATGCCCCTCTGCAACCATTTCGGCGTTTATATCCCTGTTTCCTGCCCTTAATACAGCAACAGCCCGCCCATATTGATCTCTGTCCTGAATTTCAGCTGCAACCTCTTTGCCTAACAGCTTATACATCAAAACTCGCCTCGCCTGACTGGAATACCCCTGCCCCGGCTTTTCAGGCTTTGCTGTTTCCGGTGCATCAATACCGTACAGTCTGACCTTTAACCGTCCTGTGCCACGCCCCACCAAAGCTACAGTATCACCATCGTAGACAGCCTTTACCATCCCGTAGACAGTTTCAGCTTCACCCTTGTCAGCAAAAGACAAGAAGATAACAAGGAGGATTAGTATCAAGGTATTCCTGTTCATACCAGACCTCGCTCATAGTTGAACAGCGTACTGTCAGGGAGTGGGCGATCCATTCTGAACGCATCAATAATCTCACTCTTTCTGGTATCTGTTTTGCCGGAAAGGTCAATCAGGAAAGAGCGGCAACCCAATCTACGAAGTTCTGCCAGACGACCACATAGAGAAAACCGCTTCTCTGAACCGATATGAATAAAACCGTCACGCCCCCTTATCTCGTACCCTTCCCCACGATCTGAATAAAGCGGAGCCGAACCGCTGATCTCCTTAATCCGTACCCGTGTCACCATCACATCTATAGGGGCGGATGCCACTACTGTCAGATATGGAGACAATCCCAACATATCTGACAGGTTTTCCCTGTCATCCTCAATGTAGAGGGTTGCTCGCTGAATACCAAGCTCCTGCCAGAAAGCAAGTGATTGGCTGTTCATGCTAAACAGACGGTAGCCGCTTGACAGATGTAATCCGGCATAATTCTGCAACAGTTTGAAATGCCCTGGATTGGTTACTTCAAAATGCCTGAAACCGGAATTAAACAGTGATTGCACTGCGGAGATCAGATATGGAATATCAGCATCGAAAAGCATAAAAGGGAGTTGCCAGACAATCCGTTCTGGTTCATTCTGAAGCCTGCCAAGATAACGGGGCAGTTCATGTATGGCAGCCCTGTGCAGCGTGACAACAACCTGATCCGCCCCCTGTGAAAGAGCCCATCTGACTTCAGATGGAGACTCAACAAGTATCAGCAGCTCTTCTCCGGCAACCTTGCCTTGATGCTTTGCCTTTTGAAACTTGAGATCCTCCTGAGCCAGAGTTTTTGCCTCTGCAATCCTTTTTCTCTCCTCCGTCTGTCCTTCCTGCTCCAGCCTTTTGTATAGCTCTCTCCGGATCTCCTTCAGTCGTGCGGGAGGGATAAAAAGAGCAGGGAATTCCTTTGCAACAAGTTCAGATAAGCTAAACGGGGTTTCACCTGTTTCGCTGAATCTGGCAAGAAGAACAGCCTCCATATCAGCGCTCCGCGCAGGTTCCAACTCACCCAGAAGAAAGTTGTACGAAAAGGTAGCGGCTCCGAGCCTGGCCTTTACAAGCAGTTCCCAAATACTGTTTTTAAAATCTCTATCATTATCAGGGCTGCTCTGCCTGAAACAGGTCAACTGCAGCTTAACCGGAACCTTGTCCGGTCCGGCAGCAAGCAACTTGCGGTTCGCCGCTTCATCACTCATGCCAAAGGCATCAGCAGCGCCAACCTTGAAAATTGCATCGCCAACACGAGCCTCAAACGGACAGCCTATTTCAATAAGACCAACAGCCTCATGGAGCTTTTTTCTGTTAACTACAATCTCGCGCAGCGTCCATGCCTGCCCGGCCTGATCCGTCTTTGGCTGCAATCTCAGGCGGTCTCCAATCTGAAGACGATCTCTGGCTTCAAAGCTGATAACTCCCTTATCAACCTTTTTTATCTCTCCGATATAACGGCCTGTTCCGCCACGCAACCAGGGGTTTGCTATATCAACTGGATTGCTTGATGAGAGGAATCCTTTTGTCGGAGTACGCCCAAACGAATCTTTTAACAGCTCTTTTGCAGCTGACATCACCTCTTTTTTCACAGGCAGTTCAGAATCAAGCAGAAGCCTGTACGCCTTTACAACCTTTGCCACATAATCAGCCGACTTCATCCTTCCCTCAATCTTCAGTGAGGCTACACCGGCAGCAACCAGATCAGGAACAAGTTCCAGAGCTGAAAGATCGTTGGGTGAAAAATAATACCCTCCCTTACCCCTATGTGTATAGAGGCGGCGACAGGGCTGGGCGCAACGCCCTCGATTTCCGCTATGCCCCCCAAGCAGAGAAGAAAAATGGCACTGTCCGGAAACGGAAAAACAGAGAGCTCCATGTACAAAGATCTCCAGTTCGACACTACTCTCTGAAGCTATTGATGCGATATCGGCTAGCTGAAGTTCTCTCGCCAGAACAATCCGTTCAAAACCGAATTCCTCAAGCAGCTTTACCCCGGGCAGATTATGGATAGTCATTTGTGTAGATGCATGCAAAGGTATTGATGGAAAATAATTCCGAACCAGCCGGGCTACAGCCATATCCTGTACAATCAGACCATCAATACGGATCCTTGCCAGCTCTGCCAGAGTCTCAACCAGCTGAGGCAGTTCCTGTTCCTTGATAAGCGTATTAAGGGTAATATAGATCCTTCTCCCACGGTTATGGGCATATCCAAGCATCCTGGCCATCTGCCCCAGGGTAAAGTTTTTGGCTCTGGCTCTTGCAGAAAACTCTCTTAAACCGGCATATACCGCATCAGCGCCTGATTCCATTGCAGCAAAGAAGGATTCCAGAGAACCACAGGGCGCAAGGAGTTCCGGCTTATTGTACCGATATGATTTTTTCAAGCTCATCCTTTCCAAAATGAAAACTCTGTTTGCAAAACTCGCAGGTTACAACGGCTTCTCCTGTCTCCTCCAAAATACTCTTAATCTCGCTGACACCGAGCGATAACAGCGCCTTCTCAACCTTTGTACGGGAACAGGCGCAACGGAAGGACAGTTCCGTTGATTCCAGAAAATGATGTTCAACACCTGAGAGCAGTAACTCAAGAAGTTCATGAGGACTCTTGCCAGCTTTAAGCAAGGAACTTATAGATGGAAGCCTGGCGATACTCTGCATTATCTGCTCAACAGCTGCATTATCAGACGGTGGAAGAGACTGAATAAGAAAACCGCCTGCGACCTCAATCTGGCCATCATCTGCCAGTGCAACCCCCAGACCCATTGCAGATGGTATCTGTTCGGATTCAGTAAGATAATATGATATATCTTCTGCTATTTCACTGGTATAGAGCTGCACAGTGCCACTATAAGGTTCCTTCAGACCAAGGTCTTTTGTTACAGTCAAAAATCCGGCTCGTCCCAAAAGCAGAGGCACTGTTTCAGCAACTGCATCAGGCACAGCAACTGTTCCCCTTATAGCACCGTCAGATTCAGCCTCTACAACCATTTTTTTTAGAGGGCCGTTCCCCTCAAACTTAATTGCAATTCTCTGGCCAGCTTTGAGAGTGCTTCCAAGCAATGCCACCCCTGACAGCGCGCGTCCAAGCGCTATGGAAACGATTGGAGATGCCCCCTGAAGGAAGGCTATCTTATTTGAGAGACCGGTCGTATTGCATGCCACAGCTCTTATCTTGCCATTCAATGTCATTGCACGTGCTATAAGATCACTCATTTTACGCCTTTTCTGATCTGAAACCGATTATTATCGCTTCCTTAAGCCAAGTCATTCACGCTTACTGAAAAGGGTTTTAACCCTTGTTTGAACTAGGAGCCTGCCAGGCAGCAAACTCGGCTGGTCGCAACCGGAATCTGGCTATGTTTCCCTCGTGCAACCCCTTTAACTCGGCATACACCATCGCAATAAAGCGTTGTTGATCTTCTAGCGGAATATGTTCAGAGACCCAGGTAGCAACTACCTCCTCTGCATTTTCAGCGTACTTACTCACCACCTCACGGATGATTTCAGTCAAGAACGTACGATACTTCATCCGGAACGGGTCTGGCTCGCCCAACTCTTCCCGTGTACTCAGGTAACGTTTAACGGATCGTTCGTAGCCCCAGACAAAGAGATCCCGTAATAGCTCGATTCGGTTCAGCTCGTAGACCCCTAAAATTCCTTCGATATAAGATCGCTTGGGGAGATCAATGAACGAAAGTGGGCAGAGGTTGTGCTTTAATAACGGGATGTTGGCAGCAAGACGTGCTACCCGCTTGTTGACGTCTTCAAACGGTTGCAGATAGGAGAGGTGCACCAGGGAGAAGAATGACTGTTCAAAGGGGTTTGATATAGCGCCTGCCGTATCGAGAGCCAGCTGAAAATATTCGTTCAGGAGTTGCGGGGTAGACAGCGGCGTGTAGACCGAGCCGCCGATACCTACTGCAATCTGGCGGAGTCTGCCACAGGCTTCCGGGTTGGGAAGCAGGTTGTCGGACAGAATCGCGTGAATATTGAGCACTGAATATCTGTTGAAGCCAATTTCTTCAGCAGACTCTACGAGAAACTCAATGGCCTGCTTATGGTTCAGGATCATCTGGGTTTCCAGGGCATCTTTACCTTCGGCAGCCTGGCCGAAAGAGATTAGTCGCTCTGTTTCCAGCAGAGAGTATGTGTTCCCTTCGAGATAGCTGGATGCCCATGAGAGGTCGATGAGCAGCCTCCCCATGACCTGACGAGCCATAGTTCCGGCTGGCACAGTTTCATGGTGAATTCGCCCTATCTGATGCAGATGTTTTCGCGTGGCTTCATCCAGGTATGGTTCGTTTTCGGGATACGAAAGCAGAAAATCACGGCGGTATCCTGTCGGCTCACGACTCTGTATCGGCTGACTGACATAGCGACGCACCTCTTTGCCAGCCGCAGAAAGCGGAATAAGAGATTCTTCCGGTTCCTTTTCTCCCTCTGCCTCTGACATAATTGGCCAATAAACACGTCCTTTGAAGGCGCCTGTGGCGCGAATACGATTATTCTCGATCAGGATACTCAGGCGGCGCAATAGTGAACGCCGAATCATGACAATTCCGGCTGCAGCTAGAGCCGCTTCCAGCTCAGATATACCAATCCCTTTCGGATATACCGCAATCCGATCTTCAATCTGCTTTAGGTCTTGTTCTGCTATTAACTTGGGCACAAAACACCCTTTCTGTCTCAAAGCATCTTTCGTGACACAATAATATACCAACCGTCACAAAAAACAACAATTGTGACATTAAAACTGGATTACATCTCCTGATTCTGAAAAGGGCTATTCGCGGTTTTGATTGGTACAGCTCAATTTTACTGCCATCTTTGCTGGTGCGCTTCCAATACCCTTGCACAGAGCAGTGATCTTGAAGTATATATCAATAGCATTATTGTTTGGTGATACCTGCAAGTTTTGCAGCTTTTCTGATTGCTCTGCGGATGTTTTTATAAGGTATTCATCCAGCGTCGGAAAAAGTGGTAGATTGTACAGGAGGGATAATGAGTGGACTTCTATTAATTATAATGATTGTAGTAGTTATATGGGTTTTTGTTAAAAAATCAGAAAACAAAAAAATAGACAAAGCATATGCCAGCTTTCAGTCAACTGAATATAATCAGCCTACTTATGTTTTTAATCCATCAGAAGTTAATAAAAAAATTATAAGAGCTCTGCTATATTTTGCTAAAGCAGATGGCCAGATGCGGCAGGACGAACTTGAAATAATCGCTAACTTTCTACTACGGATGCAGCCAGAACACAAAGATACAGATATCTACTACCTGACTGATCGCATAAAAGATTTAAAGCCTTACAGCACAGAAGAATACCACGGCTTTATTAAGCAGCTTGATAAATCATCACTCGAAAATCTTATGACATGGATGATGAGCATTTTTGGCACCCAAAAGAAAAATCATCCTTATGAGGATATTCTGATTGAAGAATTAAAACAGGCCATAGCAAATGACTCGGAGGCAAAACTATGAAAAAACTTTTTTTGTTGGCTGCTGTAGTCATGATCTTGGCTGGTTGTGCTTTGGCTAACAAACCAACGCCAGAACAGATAGCAGCAGCAGATTATGGCAATTATCCTGATAATTATCAGGAAATAATAATAAACTATATGCTTGATAGGTTTTATGATCCCAACCCTGTTTATAAAGGTTGGACACCACCAGTTAAAGCACACGCTTATGATATGAATGGTGCATATTATGGATATAAAACATGCGTAGAGGCTAATCCTAAAAACAGAATGGGAGGGTATACCGGATTTAAACTATATCGTTTTCTTATAAAAAACGGCGGAGTTGTATTTTTTGACTCAAGCGGTCAAGGCGGTTGTTATTAAATGTCCGTATACGCCCACCCCCATAAACCTGGCTGGCAGATGTTAAAATCAGCCACGGGCGCAAAGATAAGCCGGAATACATCAGCTACCCAGGCACCAGAGAAGAAGCGCAAATTTACGAGCGCGAACTGCCTGTTGGTGCAATTCAAAATGATGTTACTGTATTTTGCAAAAAACCTGTGCCTATGCAGATAAGCATAGTTGCTATTGCATAGCAAAATATGTTGCTACATGTTGCTACAAAAAAAAACGGGCTACAAGAAAAACCCTGTAACCCGTTGAAATTTGGTCGGGATGACTGGATTTGAACCAGCGGCCCCCTGCTCCCGAAGCAGGTGCGCTACCAGGCTGCGCTACATCCCGAAGGGTTGTATTTTTAGCACCGGCACCGGGTTTCGTCAAGAGAGGAAACAGGGGCGGAAAGGGACTGGAGATGAATCTGAGCTGCCTCCGGTCTTCTACTTCTTGAAAGAAATGGACAAATACTGTTAACAATATGTTCTTTTGTAGCAGATTAGAGACATTCAAGGTTAGGTAACTACCCGAAAGCAAATGTATGGGGGCAGGTTTTGGGACTTTTGGCAATAGCCATTACGAAATCCCCTATATCTTTCTTGGTTAAATCTATGTACTGCTGCTTTGGCCAACAGGTTAGCGGCTCCGTCTTGTTGGCTAATATTTCTTCGGGGTCAAGCACAGGGGGGATACTTATGAGGTTAAATATGGTTCGAATTATGGCGTTGTTTTTTTTGATGGCTTTACTGTCAGCATGCAGCTCTTCAGGAAATTTTACGGTAAAACAAGCATTGCTTGAACCTATCAATAAAGACAAATCTGTGTCTGTTCTTGTAAAAACAGATAAAGTTAACGTGCTGGATGAAGAAGGAAAAATCTCAGACGATAAGGTAGAAGAGACAAAAAATGTAGCTGCAACGCTTAAAGAACGATTATATGCTCGTCTTGTATCAGAAGGTGTTTTTAAAAGCTCCGTTTTTTACCCAAATCCAGCTGACTATATCCTTGAAGTGGATGTCAATGGTATTAGAATAGTGTCTAATGTTGCCCGGCTAATGGTAGGCGTAATGGCTGGTCCAAGCGTCATTGAAGCAGAGATTTTGTTAAAAGACATGAATACAAGTAAAGTTTTAACGGAATTTAAGGTTGAAGGGCTTTCTGCTGCACACCCATTATCTTCTGAAACTGGGTATGAAAATGCAGTACGAGAGGCGGCCAATAATATTGTTAATGCGTTGAAGAAGTGACAGCCGTGCCAAATTCGTCAGATAACGCACACATAGTTATTATTGGCGCGCCTAGACTCAACATATATTTACTACCCTCTACCCACAGATTCTGCGGAAGAGGCTTAATTCAATTCTGGAGAGTAAACTGTTACAGATTCCGTTTGTTTTAACAAATAATTTCGTACTATTACATGAATTTGTCGTTAACCGCCCCATTGGCTCCACACCAGTGGGGCTTTTTTGTGTCCAAAAATCCATCCCAACCAGAAAGGAGGTGAACCCATATGACCCAGACTAAAATTGTATCACACCTATCCCCGTCTCATAGACAGCCCTACCTCAGAACCCCTCTACTCCATCACCATGCACAACCTGCTCACCGCATAGCCCTGCGTATGGGAACAGATGCATTCTCCCTGACTACCGAAGACCTGCAGTTGGCCAGAACTGAGGTTCTGGCTGTTCTCCAGCAGCGTATGGTGCTGTAAATCGCTAAAGCTAGATTTTTCGATGAGTTGCAGGTGGACTAAACGGGGTCTAGCTCAGAGAAGAACCGGAAGAACGGGAGAGATTTCGAACCGGAGTAGGTTGTAGTTGCTGGACACTTTTGACGTAAAGTGATAAGAAAGAAGAGGAATTGGGAAGTACGTGGCAACTCCCTCCTGTAATGTACGCAGGTGCGCTACCAGGCTGCGCTACATCCCGAATTCAAGTTTTATAGCTTGTTAAGTAACGGCTTGTCAATAACAAGTCATAATTGGAGAATCCATGTCTAACAACGATATTCGCACTGAAATTCGCCATTTGCTAAAAGAGCGGAACGCAGTTCTGCTTGCCCATAACTACATGCGGGATGAGGTTCAGGAGATAGCCGATATCACCGGCGACTCCTTGCAATTATCCATTGAGGCATCCAGAACAGATGCTGATGTAATCGTTTTCTGCGGGGTTCATTTCATGGCTGAATCAGCTGCGATTCTCTCTCCACAGAAGACAGTGCTTTTACCCAGAGCGGATGCAGGGTGTCCCATGGCCGATATGGTTGATGTTTCTGGCCTTAAAGAACTTAAATCCAGACACCCTGATGTTCCGGTTGTAACATATGTAAATTCAACAGCAGCCGTAAAGGCTGAATCCGATATCTGCTGCACCTCGGCAAATGCGGTTTCCGTTGTGCGCTCTTTAAGCGAGAATAAACTTATCTTCGCACCTGACAGAAACCTGGGAAGATGGGCAGCCAAAGCCGTTCCTGAAAAGGAATTTATCTTCTGGGATGGCTACTGTCCAACCCATGAACGCCTGAATGCTGCAAAAGTTGCAGAGATGAAGAAACTTTATCCTGATGCCCTCTTTGTCTGCCATCCTGAATGTCTGCCTGAGGTATCCTCACTGGCAGACCATGTCTGTTCTACAAGTGGAATGTCTCCTTATTGCTCCAAAAGCCCTGCCAAAAGGTTCATCATAGGTACCGAAGCCGGAATCCTTTTTAAATTGAGAGATGAAAACCCTGAAAAGGAGTTTTTCCTTGCATCTCCTGCTCTTATCTGTCCAAACATGAAGTTGACATCACTTGAGGATCTGCTCACAGCACTGCAGACAATGCAACCAATAGTCAAGGTGCCAAATGAAATCAGGATCAGAGCTAAAGCTGCGCTTGACAAGATGCTTGCTGTACCGAGGGACTGAAAATGCCTGATTACCTTGGCGCACATATATCCATCGCAGGCGGCCTGCACAAGGCTATAGAACGCGCAGTCTCATCCGGTTGCGGCACTATGCAGATCTTCACCCGCTCCTCTAACCAGTGGAAGGGCAAACCCCTTTCTGAAAAGGATATTGCGAGTTTCAGGCAGGCATTTGAAGCTTCAGGTCTGCATGAAGTGATTTCACATGATATCTATCTGATAAATCTGGCTGCCCCTGATGGTGACACACGGGAGAAAAGTTTATCGGCATTTGCCGATGAAATGATGACTTGTGGCCGCTTAGGCATAAACAAGATTGTAATGCATCCTGGATCTCACACTACATACAGTCCAGCGGAAGGTCTTGCCAGGGTGATAGATGCATTCAACCAGTTATTTGAAGAGGTGACTGAATATGAAGGGCTTGTGCTGCTTGAGACCACTGCCGGTCAGGGCACTAATCTTGGACGATCCTTTGAGGAGCTTCAGACCATAATTGACGGTTCAAGATATCCTGACCGCTTTGGTATCTGCATGGATACCTGCCACATATTTGCGGCAGGGTACAACATTGCCACAGAAGATGGATACACAGATGTTATGAATCAGTTCGACAGCATTATTGGATATGAAAAGCTTGAATGCCTGCACTTAAATGATTCAAAAAAGGGGTTGGGAAGCAGGGTCGACAGACATGAACATATCGGGCAGGGGACATTAGGACTGGATCCGTTTCGATTTATAATGAACGATCCCCATTTTGAAAAGATTCCGAAGATTCTGGAAACCCCCAAAGGGGACAACGATAGTATGGATCTGGTAAACCTTGCACTCCTGCGGAGCCTCGTGAAATAAACCAAAAGTTCGTTGACCAGATAAAGAAACTATATTCCATGGCAGGCAATCTGCTCTGCCACCCTAACCCCGTCTAACGCAGCAGAGATGATCCCCCCCGCATATCCCGCTCCTTCTCCACAGGGATACAGACCGGCAACAGCTGGAGACTGGCAGTTTTCATCCCTGATGATGCGTAGAGGTGCCGAGGTTCGGGTCTCAACGCCAATAACTGTGGCCTCTGCTGTAATAAAACCTCTCATCCTGTTTTCAAACGACCTTATCCCTTCTCTTAACGTGCTAATCACATAGTCAGGAAGAACCGTCGACAAATCCGCTTCCTTGATACCCGGGCGATAGCTGGAAAGCGGATTACCCTTGCCAAGTTTCATAAATGACAACAGATTCTGGGCGGGTGCACAATAGTTTCTGCCACCAGCCTCAAAAGCCAGACATTCCCATTTTTGCTGAAAACGGATACCTGCAAACGGATCATCCCCTTCAAAATCATCCGGTCTCACATTAACTACCAGAGCGCTGTTTGCATAACCTGAATCCCTTTGAAGGTTACTCATCCCGTTTATAACCAGCATACCTTCCTCAGACGAACTGCCAATAACTGTGCCACCAGGACACATGCAGAATGAGTAGCAACTACGTCCTGTCACGGCATTATTCCACGTCAGCGCATAATCTGCGCTGGGCAAGGCAGAATTAGATTTTCCATACTGTATCTTGTCAACCAGCCCCTGAGGATGTTCAACCCTTAGGCCTATAGCAAAAGGTTTCGGCTCCATAACAAGACCCTGGTCAAGGAGAAGTCTGTATGTGTCACGCGCACTGTGGCCAATCGCCAGCACAAGATGTTTGCATGGCAACTCTTCTATACCGTTACAAATAGCGCCGGAGATAGAGCCGTTTTTAACTGAAAGTCCGGTAAGTCGGGTTGAAAAGAGGGTGATATTTCCACCTTCATGCAGCCTTGAACGGATTTTTGATACAACTTTCCTGAGGCGGTCACTGCCAATATGAGGTTTTGCCTGGTAGCGTATCTCCGGTGGCGCTCCAAATCTTACCAGCATCTCAATAACCCAGGCTGTATTAGGGTCACGCAGACGGCAAGTCAGCTTTCCATCAGAAAATGTGCCTGCCCCTCCTTCACCGAACTGGACATTACTTTCAGGATCCAGTATCCCCTCACGCCAGAAACGGTTTACATCTTTTATCCTCTCCTCAACAGTTCTTCCCCTCTCTATAAGTGTAACTTTTATGCCATACTCTGCGAGTCTTAAGGCGCAGAAGAGGCCGGCAGGCCCCATTCCGGTAATAACAACTGATTCCTTAAATTCACGATGGGCAAATTCTGGTTGAGGCTCTTCAGAAATCCATTCAAGGTTTGAAATTACCATATTTTTAAGCCTTGAAACCAACCCGGCTGACACAGAAAAAGTAACTGAATAAACGAATATTATGGATGATTTTCGGCGTGCATCTATCCCTTTGCGAACTATTCTGAACTGAAGGAGTTCATCCTCGGAAAGCTTGAGGATTTGGGCTGCCAAAGTGCGGAGAATAAGCTCGTCTTCACCTGGCCTTAGTGTAATGTTACGCAGAATAAATGGCATGGTTTAATAAACCGGATAATCGAAGTTGCTGGATTGTTTCAATGAAGCGGGTTTTGTTGACTGAATGGGATTGTTACTAAAAAAGTAGTCCCTTTTTCGGAAGTCTGTTCTATGGAGACATCCCCATGGTACAATCTGGCTATACGCCTGGCAACCGGCAGCCCGATCCCTGTCCCTCTGGTTTTAGTAGAAAAAAACGGCTTAAAGATCTCCTCAATATTTTCCGGCGCTATTCCACCGGCATTATCACTCACCCTTGCATGGATCATGCTTTCATCACTGGTAATAACTATTGAAAGGGTTCCGCCGTAAGGCAGCTCTTCTATGGCATTCATCATAAGGTTTGTAAAAATCTGCTCCAGCTCGTTTTTGTCTGCCTTTATCGGCAGAACCATTGCAGGGCTTTTAAACAGCACCTGGATCCTGCGCGCCTCAATCTGCGGAGTAAAGATCTCAAGTGCATCTTTTACAACATGGTCAATCCTTATATCATCAACTACAAGACGGGTACGGTTTGCCGCGTCAACAAGCCTGCGAATAATTCCATCAATCCGGTCAACCTCTTTCAGTATCTTTGAAAGATACTCCATATTTTCAGGGTCTTCATTGCTCTGAGTCAGAAGCTGAGTGAAAAGCGAAATGGAATTAAGCGGGTTACGTATCTCATGAGCCATCCCTGCTGCAAGAAATCCCAGTGCGGCAAGTTTTTCAGACTGGGTAATCTCACTCTGCGCCCTATGTAGAGCTTCAGTCTTTTCCTGCACTCTAATCTGCAATTCACGGTTCCATGCCTCAATCTCCAGAAGGAGGTGTTCCCGCTCTTCCTGCAATGCTCTGTTAGCCAGCTCAATACCACGCAGCTTTATAACAGAGTCAACCCTGTCAAGCAGCAGTCTGATATTAAAAGGTTTTAGAAGATACTCGGAGGCTCCGGCCTTCATGATCTCAACTGCCACTTCTTCATTGCCATGGCCGGTAGCCATAATCACATATGTTTCAGGAAATTCAGCCTTTATCTTGTAAAGTAAAGAGAGCCCGTCCAGATCAGGAAGTTGATAATCCATAAGAACCAGTTCAGGATGACGTTCAGCAACTATTTTTAGAGCTGTATCA
Organism: uncultured Geobacter sp.; assembly: GCA_964655435.1. Lineage (GTDB taxonomy): Bacteria > Desulfobacterota > Desulfuromonadia > Geobacterales > Pseudopelobacteraceae > Trichlorobacter. Next base: position 129,316 of record CAZZMP010000002.1, on the reverse strand, counting down.
GCATTAGAGGCGCCAAGAACCTGATATCCTCTGCGGGTGATAACAGTAGAAAGCAGATTTCTGATTGCAGGCTCATCATCTACAACCAGAACAGTTGCAGTCTCTTTGAGATTGCTTGATAGCATGTTTTTAATTTTGACCTCTTCTAGGGTCTGGCGGGAATACGTATGGTCATTACAGGGCAGGGAGCAGTTCGAACAACCCTTTCAGCGGTGCTTCCGAAGATTAGATGATCAAGACCTGTGCGTCCATGTGTGCCTATCACAATCATCGAGATCTCTTTTTCTTTTGCAACCCTCACGATCTCCTCATATGGCACTCCGGTGATTATTTCCTTTTCGTATCTGTCAAATTCCTTAAGATTCTCTTTACAGAACTTATCCAGCATCTCTGTGGCGCCTGTCTCAATCTCTTTTTCCAGCTGTTCAAATGAGATGTTTGGAACATAGAAGCCACGAAGATCAACAGGCTCATTAATTATGTGAAGAATATACAGAGATGAACCAAATGTTTCAGCAAGGGTAAGGGCATAATCGCAGGCAACCTCAGAATAATCCGAAAAGTCCGTTGCGAGCAGAATCTTCTCAAAACGCTTCATCAGACACTCTCCTTTTGTCGGAAAGCTCAGGGAACATCTTACCCATCACTTTTCTTAACTCATCCACTTTTAATGGTTTGTTCAGATATTCGAATGCTCCCAGATTCAAAGCCTCAAGGTATGACTCCACCTCCCCAAAGGCTGTAATCATGATTACATTGCTTGAAGGATAATCACGGTTAAGCTCACGCAGAAAAGCCAGACCATTCATCTGAGGCATATTAAGATCGGTAATAATAAGTTCAGCAGGGTAAATCCTCAAACTTTTAAGGGCTTCCAGCCCATTGGACGCAGTCTGTACCTCATACCCATCCCTACTCAAAAGACGCTTTAACGCAATCCGGGTATTTTCCTCATCATCTACTACCAGAATTCTTTTGAGCTGCTCCGCCACAACATCACCCCTAACCCAAAATAGCTTAATGCTATAATTCTAGCACGGTGTGTTGAACTGTCAAGGCAGCCTGATTAACCTTTTTTATTACCTCTTAATGCAGCGTTTCGGCGCAGCTTTATCGCTGAAAGAATCAGATTAGCTATTATAGAGACAAAGAAGATCTCATCTTCGGGAAATATCCTCATTGAGGTTGTCTGTACGTTGATTACCCCATATATCTGAGTTTTGTCATTAATTGGAAAAGAGAGCATGGAGTTGTATTTTTCCTCGTTAAGCTCTGAAAACACCTTATAGCGTGAATCTTTTGAAGCATTTGAGAGGTTTATAGGCTGCATCGTCTTTGCTACATTCCCGGTAATTCCCTCACCTACTTTAACCCTTATTTTTCCGATATTTACAGGATCAAAGCCATGTGTTGCAGTAGGAACAAGCTCATTTCCTTCAAGAAGATAGATGTTACAGACGCTGGCCTTTAACTGATGCGCAAGCTTTTCCGCCACACTCTGCAATACCTCTGGAAGATCATAATCTGAGGATACAAGCATGCTTATCTCTTCAAGAGAGAGGATTTCAAGATGTTCCCGATTGGCACGTTGCATGGTCAGAGCCATGTTCCCTCGATTACTGTCAATGGTTGGAGCAAAACTGGCCTTATGATAATAAGGATTAATGCTTTTGCTCTTGACGGCAGATGTCCGGTAATCACTGAATCCACAGGAACAGGTTAACTTGACTCTATAGTTATCAATCCGTTCGCTGGTCATTATCTTGCCGCACTTGCGACAGCGAGCTGATACATGCATCTTATTATCTCCCTCCCATCTAATGTTTAATCCCGTTTGCGTTAAGGACAATATAAGTTGGCATCACAGAGGATGATGAAGTCAGCTTGACAGGGGTTCCGTTAAGCTCAATCTCAACCGCTGCAGGATCTGAAAGGTCAAGCCCGATGGTCGAATTTGCCTTCCACTCTATGAGATCTCCAATCGTAAGCTCATACCCCTGTGAAACCGCATCGTCAATTGTAACCGAGAGGCGGCTGTTACGAATAACCTTCATCCTTATCATAAACCCGCCAGCCTGTTTTGTTGCGGCAGGAGTCGTTTCAGGAGGTATCGGCGCTTCAGCAGCTTCATTTATTGTTGTGCTTTCTGCTTTTTCCATTTGAGCCGTTGATATAGCAGGCTGTACAACAACTGCGGGGACAGGCGGATCTGGCTGCAGCTGAGGCAGGATTTTCCGTGGCTTAACTGGTTCCTCCATAGAAATAAAAAATGATGATACTATCAGCGCACCAAGCAGAAATGCCGGAAGAAACAGACGTTGCCAGTTAAAAAAAGGAATTCTAATCTTTTTTCCACTTAATTCTGCCGGTTCATCATGCTGCAGTTCTGCCTGTCCAATTGCCAACTGAACAAGAGTGTCAGCCTCAAGCCCCAGATAATTGGAATATGTTCTTATAAAACCTTTAAGGTATGCTGGACTGGAAATATCATTCAGACGATCTTCTTCCAAAGCCCTTAGAAAATTCTTGCTGATTTTAGTAGCTTCTGCAACCTCTTCCAGAGAGAGTCCTCTGGATTCGCGGCAGAGCCTAAGCGTGTCACCAACTGAAGTGAGACCGGCTTTTTCATTGACCGGCTGATACTCTGTATCCACTAGATGCTCCTACCTGAGCAGATCAACATAGGTCATGGCAGTACGGCCAAAATCGGAATCTGGAGATATCCTTGCAGCTTCCTTGAATGCGGTTCTGGCCTCCTTTAGACGGCTCAGTTTCATAAGCGCCAGACCAAGATGATATTGTGCAAAGGCATAATCAGGCACAATGGATATTGCGTTGCGATACTCATTTATTGCCTGTTCTGTCTTGCCCTGCGCAAAAAAAACTCTTCCGATGTACAGCATAACTATAGGATTTCTAGGATCAAGTTGGCGGACAGCATACAACTCTTCAAGAGATTTTACATAATCACCCTTACCCAGATAGGCAAGAGCAAGATTTATAATGGCATAATCATGATGTGAGTAGAACAGATCGTCCTTGACAGCCTTAAACTGCTGAACAGCATTGTCCCAATGCGCCGTTTCCAGATAGAGAACACCAAGTGCGTTACGCGCATCAGAATAATTCTGTCGAATGGAAATGGCTTTAAGAAATTTCTGTTCTGCCAGATCAAGACGTCGTTTACCGACAAGCGCACGTCCCAGGTTATACTGCAACTCTGCATTATCAGGATCAAGCTTTTCAGCTTCAACCAGATCTATCAATGCAGAGGTATAATCTCGCTCTTCAAGATACGAAACCCCCATCTGATAATGATAGGAGGCGGGTTTACCACTTGGAGATGTGGAAACACAACCGGAGATTATAATCAAAACTGCCGGAATCAACAGCATAGTTACATAACGCATTGGGACTCCTTGCATGGCAGAACTGCGTAACAGCCTGTAAAAACTAGCAGATCCTGATACTATTGTCAATTAAACCCCAAATCGCGAAAACTTGTCAGCCCTTTGAAGCTGCGATAACGCCCTTCAATCTCAGGATAACTGAGCCGCTTCATCCTATTAAGGCTGAAATCCTCTACATTGAAGGAGGCCATAACCGAACCAAACACAAGAGCCTGACGCATCCCTTCTTCAGAAAAATCACCAGAATTTGCCAAGTATCCCATAAAACCACCGGCAAAGGTATCTCCAGCTCCTGTCGGATCAAAAACCTCCTCCAGCGGCCAAGCTGGAGCAGCAAACACAGTGTCGGCAGTAAACATCAAGACACCATATTCACCCCTTTTAACTACCAGCCTCTTACATCCCAGGGCAATAATCTGTCGAGCCGCTTTAACAAGATTCGGCTCCCCTGTAAACATCCTTGCCTCACCTTCGTTGATGACTACAATATCAACCCGCTTAATAACCTCTTTTAAAGCTTCAGGCTTGGATGATATCCAGAAATTCATACTGTCACATGCTGTAAGCCTCGGATTTTTAACCTGATCGAGCACCTGCAGTTGCAACTCCGGGTCAATGTTGGCAAGAAAAAGAACCTCTGTATCCCTGTATGATTCAGGCAGTTCGGGCTTGAATTCCAAAAGCACATTCAACTGTGTATCAAGAGTTTGCGCTTCATTCAGGTCGTAGCCATACTTGCCACTCCAGTGAAAGGTCTTGCCTGGTATCTTCTGCAGCCCTTTAAGATCAATCTCTCTGGAACGGAGAAACTGCAGATGCTCTTCAGGAAAATCATCCCCGACAACTGCCACCAAAGAGAGATCAGTAAAAAAACTGGCGGATGTTGAGAAATATGTGGCAGAACCACCCAGAACATTCTCTCCCCTGCCAAAAGGAGTCTCAACAGTATCAAAGGCCACTGTGCCAACAACTACTATCCCCATAATTCTTATACTCCCTGTTTAATATATTTCGAGATTATCGGACCAAGTTTTGAAACCGTTTCTGAGGGAATTCTTGAACGGTCGGTAATAATTGCATGTTGCAGGGCTGTCCCGCAGCTGCATTTCTGTTCGAGGATGGCATCCTGTACAACTGTGCGGATAATCTCTTTTGCCATGGTTACATTCTGATGAATTATCTCAAGAATCGCGTTAACTGTAACATCATCATGTGTGTCATGCCAGCAGTCATAATCGGTAGAGAGAGCTATTACGCCATAACAGATCTCGGCTTCCCTCGCCAGCTTGGCTTCGGTGAGATTTGTCATCCCGATAATATCTCCCCCAATACTGCGATAAAGGTATGATTCGGCACGGGTAGAGAAGGCCGGTCCTTCCATGCAGATGTATGTTCCTCCCTTGTGGGTTATGGCTCCTGCCTTCTGAGAAGCCCGAAACAGCTTGTCAGAGAGACAACTGCAGACAGGATCGGCAAAACCTACATGAGCTACTATCCCCTCACCAAAAAATGTGGATTGTCGCGCCCCTCTTGTACGGTCAACAAACTGGTCAGGAATAACAATATGACCCGGCATAATAGCCTCTTTAAGGCTACCTACCGCAGCAACGGAGATAATCCGCTCAACTCCCAGTTTTTTCATACCGTAAATGTTGGCTCTATAATTGACCTCGGAAGGAAGAAAACGGTGTCCACGACCATGACGAGGCAGAAAGGCCATCCTTATTCCATTAAGTGTGCCGGTAACAAATGCATCTGAAGGATTCCCGTAAGGTGTCTCAACAACAACCTCTTCAATCTGCTGCAAGCCTTCCATTTCATAAAGCCCGCTGCCTCCGATTATACCTATCATTCTGTCTTGCCCTCCTGTTCTTCTTTTGCCTTTTTATCACGCTGTTTTTTTCTGAGCGCCTTCTCAGCTGTCATGGCAGTAGAGGCATCACGTTGCGCCTTCATCATCTCCGAACCGCTATTAGCAGTCCCTGCACCCATACAAAGCGAAACTGGCGGATGCAGTTCAGAGGCTTTAGCCACTGCAGACCGGAACCTCACAAGCCCCTCTGCGGTCTGCTGTTCATTAAGACCTGGCAACAGGATTGCAAAACCATCTCCACCTGTGCGGGAGACCAGATCTTCAACCCTGAAACCCTCTTTTAGAAGACGCGCCGCCTTCATAAGTATCAGATCTCCAAGCTCACGTCCCTGAACATCGTTAGTCTGCTGAAGATTATCAAGAGAAGCTATGACGATGCTTACTGGAAAGCGCCTGCCTCTGGAAAGCCTTTCAAATTCAGTATCAAAATAGGCTCTGTTATAAAGGCCGGTCATCGGATCATGAACCGTCAGATAGGCAAGCTGCTGTTCACGTTGACGCCTTTCAGACACATCATGACCCACACTCAGGATTTCCATTTTTCCATTGTCATCGAATGCAGGAGAGTTGTTCCAGGCTACCCAGACACGACTTCCATCCCAACGGATAGTTTCATGCTCTGATGTCTGAAACTGTTCTGGATAGGCTCCAATCTGGCTGATTAGTTCCCGGAGGTTCTGTGAACTGCTTTCAATCTCAGGGACAATAGTTCCAACAAGGTGACGTCCCACCAGTTCCTCAGGCAGAAAGCCAAAAAACTCACAGGTATGTGAATTAACGAAGGTAATAATGCCATCGGAAGTCCATCGCATAATAAAACTGTTCGAACGTTCAACCAGCTCTCTGTAATTCCGCTCGGAAAGCCTCATCCGCTCTTCAATCCTGGCTCTGTCCGAGACTATTCGTGTCACTCCATGAAAACCGGCAAGATCTCCTGCATCATCATGTATAGCAGCAACGGAGACCTCAATCGGAACTATCTCGCCCGATTTTACAACAAACTGAAGCTCAAGCAGTCGATTTCCGGTCTTTTTACCGCTAAGCTCATCTGAAATCCTTGCTGCCAGACGGGACAAAACAAACTCTTTTGAGTCAGGCAGCAGCAGTTCAGTTAAAGGTTTTCCAATCAGCTCATCACTACTGTAGCCAAATTGTCCAACTACAGCCGGATTTATATAACTAAAACGTAATTCCTGATCGGTCTGCCAGATCACGTCAGGACAGTTTTCCACAAGACTGCGATATAGGGAATCAGGTTCAGGATGCATGTAACACCTCACTGAAATTGGTAGCAGAGGTAGCTTTGGGAATAATCCGTGAAGAGTCCGGCGGCATACAGTTGTCAAGTTTACCCTTCAACTGGCCGCAGGCAGCAGATATGTCACCGCCACGGCTGTCACGGGTAATCACTGTAAAATTACGATCCAGCAGGTAGCGATGAAATGCATCAAGTGATGCACGGGTAGGAGGAGCAAAGTTGGCTCCTTCATGAGGATTAAACGGTATCAGGTTGACCTTGCATGGTATGTCGGATAAAAGCCTCACAAGCCTCCTGGCATCCTCAATCGTGTCGTTCAACCCTCCAAGCAGAACATACTCAATGGTTATCTTCCTCCGCCCCGGCAAAGGAAACCTCTTTAACGCCGCAAGCAAAGTTGCAATCGGATAAGCTTTGTTTACAGGCATAATCCTGTCCCTCAACTCATCTGTAGTGGCATTTAGCGAGACAGCCAGATTAACCGTAACCTCCCTGCCAAGCCTCTCCAACTCTGGCACCAGACCACAGGTTGAAACAGTAACCCTTCTGCCTGAAAACTGCAGACCGTTATCTTCAAGCATGATCTGCAGGGCGGCAATTACATTATCAAGGTTATGTAACGGCTCTCCCATCCCCATAAGTACAATGTTACGAAGATCTGCATCACGATGCACCGCCACAACCTGGTTTACTATCTCGGCAGCGGTAAGATTGCGGGTCAAACCAAAGGTACCGGTAAGACAGAATGCACATTGCATGGCACAACCGGCCTGAGTTGAGATACAGAGTGTATTGCGATCCTCGTCCGGTATAAGAACTGACTCAATACTGTTGCCGTCTGCAAGACGGAAAAGGTACTTGCGTGTCCCGTCGTTACCTACCTCAACCGCTTCAGGCAGAAGATTGCTGATAAAGGCCGATTGTTCAAGTTCAGCGCGTAACAATCTGGATATGTTTGACATTTTATCAAAAGAATCGGCGTCCTTTTGATAAAGCCATTTAAAGATCTGTGTAGCTCGATAACGTTCCTTGCCTTGCCCCTGAAGAAACTGCTCCAGGGCTGGAAGGGTAAGATTTTTGAGGTCAGTAAGGGGAGGATTTGGCATCGTTACAAAGATGAGCGGCTCTCTCAGGAGATTGAAAGAGCCGCTTCACTTGCGTTTAGCCTACAAGTTCAAAACTGTTGAAAAAGTATGATATTTCAAAAGCCGCTGTTTCAGCAGCGTCAGAGCCGTGTGCAGAGTTTTCTTCAATATTCTTGGCAAATTCTTTGCGGATTGTTCCAGGCTCTGCATTTGCTGGGTTAGTGGCTCCCATTAGAGTACGCCAGTCATTGATGGCATTTTCTTTTTCAAGACATAACACAACCACCGGTGAACGGGACATAAAGCTACAGAGGTCGTTAAAGAAAGGACGCTCTTTGTGGACGTAATAAAATCCCTGAGCCTGGGGCAGGGAAAGATGAATCTTCTTCATACCTGCTATGGTGAAACCTGCATCTTCAATCTTTGTGATGATCTTGCCTGAAAGACCACGTTCTACTGCATCAGGCTTGATGATGGCAAAAGTGCGCTCCATAATGTTCTCCTTAATGAATTTATCTGTAGTAATGAGATGTTGCTCATAACATGTTCAGTCAAAAAATGTCAAGGCGTTACGGGCTTCGAGTGAGTATGAATCAAGGCGGGATAAAGACTCTTTCAGCTATAAGATCAAGGTTGGGATCTGAGACAGTGGATCCAGATCAAATGTCTGCTGTATCAGCTTTTCTGTAAGTATAAGGGATGGGAGTCCATCTGCAAGAAGCTGCCCTTCACGTATTACAAGAAGCCTGTCCAGATTACGAGCCAGCAACAACTCATGCAGCGAAAATAATATCGTAAGATTATGGTTCCTGCAGAGCTCACGCAAAAGAGCCAGCAGCTCGTACTGGTATCTAAGGTCAAGCCCGGCCAGAGGCTCATCAAGCAGAAGGGTCTTTCCACCCTGAGCAAGTATCATTGCAATAAATGCACGCCGCCTCTCGCCGCCGCTTATATTAGCGAGAGGAGTCTGTTCATAACCATCAAGCCCCACCGCTGAAAGAAGCTCCTGACAGGAGAGCAGATGTTCTCTTCGGGCAGCAGCTCTCCCCATCTCAACCAGCTCCCCCACCCTGAACGGCAACGGCACATCTATTGATTGCGGCAGATAACCAAGAAGAGCCGCTCTTTCATCGCCACGCAAAGTTCTAACCGGTCTGTCTTTAAGGCTGACAGTCCCTGCATCTGGAGAAAGCAGGCCTGTTCCAAGTCTTAAAAGGGTTGATTTTCCCGAACCATTGGCTCCAATCAGCCCAGCCATCTCTCCTGGAATAAAAGAGCAGGAAAATCCCTTTATACATGGGGATATGCCATAACTGAAACTGACATCCTCAAATTTAAGCCCGCTCATTTCATAGCACCTGCAGAGGAACGACGGAGCATAAATAGAAAACATGGGGCTCCAATAAGAGCAGTAACAACACCTGCAGGAATTTCAATCGGGGGCAGGATGCTCCTTCCAACAGTATCAGCCAGACAGAGCAACATACCGCCCCCTACAGCTGAAAGCGGCAGCACCCTCCTGGCATCAGCCCCCACCAGCGCACGCACACCATGCGGCACCATTAATCCTACAAAACCTACAATGCCGCCAAGGGCAACCGAGGATGCTGTTAATAGTGAGGCAGCAAGCACCAGAATAATCCGTTCTCTCGCGGGCTCAAGACCCAGCCCGAAAGCGACTTCATCTCCCAACGCCAGCGCATTTAGCCCACGCCTGCGGCAGATAGCCAGCAGAAAACCGATAACCATCAAAATTGCCGCTAGCGGCACAAGTGACCAGTCTGCTCCGGCCAGATCGCCGGCCATCCATAATAACGCCCGTTTGACACCGTCTGCCTGAGCCAGTGACATGACCAACATAAGGATAGCAGACAGAAAGAAACCGATTCCAACTCCGGCCAGCAGGAGTCGTTCAGAACGGACTCCCCAAGTATCCCTCCCTAAAGCTACTACTACGCCACTGGTCAGCACTGCTCCTGCAAAGGCAAGAGATGGAACGAGCCAGAAAGCACTCCCCTGAGAAGCAAGAAGTCCAAAGGCAGCAGCCAGGGCTGCACCACTTGAAGTACCAAGTATATATGGATCAGCCAGTGGATTTCTGAAAACACCTTGAAGCACCGCACCGGCCAGACCTAAAGATGCCCCCATAAGCAAGGCTACAACTACTCTGGGAAGGCGGAGTTCAAAGAGGATCTTCATCTGAAGAGGGTCAAGAGAAAAGAGATTTATAGCCTCTTGCCCCATAGACAAGGAGAGAAAAAGAACAAAAACCATGCAGCCCAGCATTATAAAAAGCGGGTGGCGCTTCATTTGGCAGGTCTCTTACGTGTCTTTTCAAGGCAACGGCGAAGTTCTGCAATACCTTCCGGTATCCGTGGCCCGGGACGGTAAAGGGCATCGCTTACCATACATACCCTGCCCTGCTTTACAGCATCCAGCGAATTCAGATGTTTGATCATCCGCTGCATCGGAACAGACAGCTTTTCACCCTGACCAACAATGATAAGTTCAGGATTACGGGAAATTACCGCTTCCAGTGATAGCCTGGGATAACCTGAACGTACATCGGATGCTATATTCTCCATACGATTCATCTTCATCGCATCATCAAGCATTGAACCTGAGCCTGCTGCGACCATTGGATCAGGCCAGATAACAAATAGGGTACGAACCTTAGGATACTCCTCTCTATCCGGTTTTAATGACTTTTCTATCCTTACAGCCAGCTGTTCCGCCGACTCTGACACTTCAAGCTCTCTGCCTAGACGTCTTATTGCCTCTGGAAGTTTATTCAGCCTGGAACCATGGAAGGTAGCTGTTCTCACGCCCAGCTTCTGAATCCTTAAGGCAGCCTTTGATCCTATCCCCTCTTCATCTACAAGCACAATATCTGGCTTAAGACGGAGCACAGCTTCAAGAGAAGGGTTTGCCGGACCTCCAACAGTAGGTTTGGATTTAACTGATGCAGGCCTGTCGCAAAAAGTGGTAACGCCAACCAGGTTTTTCTCAAGTCCCAATGAACTGACAAGCTCTGTAAGACTTGGAGCAAGTGAAACAATCCGCTTTGGCGGCTCCCCGGAAAAACCGGGGAGCGCCACAAACAGAGAGAAAAATAATATGCCAAGAGGAGCAAGTCTCATTCGTTAAAACGATACCTTTACGCCACCATATCCGCCGATGCCTGGTGTGCCATATCCAGCCACCTCTTCATACTGGCGGTCAAACAGGTTGTCAACCCTGCCGAAAACCTGCAGATTTTTTGTTACGTTATATGAGGCTGCCAGGTTTACCAGCAGGTAATCCTTCAACTTTTGTGTGTTGGCAGTGTCGCTGTAGCGGGTGCCTGCATAGATCAATCCCAGATTAATATTAGCCTTTTTCAGAAAGCTGTAGTTGGCATCAAAGCTCACCTTGTTTTTGGGACGTCTTGCCAGTTGCTTGTTAGTAATATCGTCTCTGGTTTCCATCCAGGTATAGGCAGCCTTCAGGGTCAGATCCTGAGCCGGTTGCAGACCTGCAGTCAATTCCATCCCCTGGCTGTGTGCCTTGGCAACATTTGTGTATTTCCAAGTAGTCATATCAAAATCAATCATCTGCGAATATTCATTTCTGAACCAGGTAGCTCCTAGAGTGGTCTTAAGAAATGGCAGACCCTGTTCCAGACCAATATCCCAGCCAATACTCTTGTCCGGCTTCAGGGTTGGCGAACCGTAACTTGAGTAAAGCTGGTACAGGGATGGAGCCTTAAAACCGGTACCGTAGCTTCCTTTCAGCTTCATATCAATCGCTTTAATAAGATAGGCGCTGGTAAAACGGTAGGTAGCCTCAGTGCCGAACTTGCTGTGATCATCCACACGCACTCCAAATGTGGAAAACCAGGCATCAAAAAGATTAAGCTGATCCTGAAGATAGACACCGGTAGTACGGGAATATTTTTCAGGAAAGTTGCTGCTCCACATAAATCCTGTCGTATCAGACTTGGCATTTTCCTCTGTCGTCTCAACCCCCAATACTATTGTAGTTATCTTATGAGGCTTAAGAGTATGCTGCCAGTCAAGCTTGACACTCTGGCCGTGAAATGAACTCCGCAGCAAGTCATATGGATGAGCAGGATCATTATCATCATTATCACTCATATTTATATCTGCAAAAGAGACTCCTGCCTTTTGTTCCCAGATATCATTAAAAAGTGACAGCCATCCCTGGGTTCTGAAATAGAGGTCATCCGTTCTGGTCAGTCTGTTCGGGTCATCATTACCTGAACCTCCAGCATCGTCTAGCGCTGTACGGGAATGGGTATAATGGAGTGACAGATCAATCTCTGAATTCTTTGTAGGGGTAATGCCAAATCTCGTTGCTAGAGTTGTGTTCTGGTATGGGTCATGTTCCTGATTGCCATATCTTGCTCCTGCAGATGAAATACCATCTGAGTCAATCCTTGAAAGCGATAGCGAGTATTGTAAGAGGTCAGTCCCACCACTTAAACCGGCATTTTCTTTAGCTGTATAGAAAGTTCCTCCTTCTGCCGAGAGAAATCCCTTAAACTTGCCATCGCCACGTTTTGTAATAATATTGATCACACCGCCTATAGCATGTGAACCATAGAGTGTGCTCTGCGGTCCACGTAAAATTTCAATCCGGTCAATATTATCAACTGTAAGATTTGCAAAGTTATAGCCACCGCCGGAACTTGATGGGTCATTCATCTCTATTCCATCTATCAGAACCAGTGTATGCTCTGACTTGGCGCCCCTCATAAAGACAGATGTATTTGTACCCAACCCTCCACTGCGTACAATATCCAGCCCTGGCACCATCCGCAAAGCATCCGCCACGGTCTGTTTCTGCTGCTGCTCAATCTCCTTGGCCGTAACCACCGTTATCGAGCTGCCCACCTGTTCAATCGGCACCTCATCACGGGTGGCGGTCACCACCAGCTCACTCAGTTGTGCAGTCTTTTCCTCTGCCATTGCAGAACCGCTAATCGCCAGAACCAACCCCACTACTACCGCATACTTCTGTCTGCTTCTCTTCATACTTTCTTTCCTCCCTCGAGTATTCAGATGGAGCGGTTTTCCGGCTACGGGCTTCCTAGTAGTCCGCCTTCCCAGTTTCCCAGTGGCTTTTTGCGCATCGCGCAATGGACGTTCGTTCCCTTCACGGCTGCGGGGCAGCGGGGGCATTTAACCCCTCTTCCTCGACTCCATCTGTTGAAAATTATTCTTGCAACCACCCCCGGCTCCTCCTTGACCAAAGGTTCCCCTCCTGGTTCAGGAGGGGTTAGGGGTGGTGAGGTTTCAGCTTAAATCCGTTCTGCTTTTCCAGTGCCTCCAATACCGCCTGATGTACCGCCTTGGCTATCAGCTCGCCAATCCGGCTGTGGCCGCCGGTGTAGGTAACTTTGGAGCCGCTGGTACCGGACACCACAATCACGCTGTCAGTACCGGTGCCGGTCGCCTGCACCCCTTTGGTGTAGCTGCTGGGTACCTTCAGATCCTCAAACGCTGCTGTTTTTGCCTCGGTGATGGTGACCACAGCCCTGGTCAGGGCACCGTCAGTCAGCCTTGCATTGGTCAGCAGAATGATGTTGATGGTTCCGCTAGGCGGGTCGGATGGTTCAATATTGGTGCCTTCGTCAACCCCGGCTCGCAGGGCGTTGCTTTTTGCTCCGGCAGTGACCATGGCGGTGACCGTAAAGGAACCGAACTGCTTGGTGACCACGGCCAGGTTGTCCATATCTGCAGCCGTACCCACCAGGGTCAGGTCTGCAGGCTGCAGCCCCAGTTTGCTTGCGACCATCGCTTTGCGTTGTTGCTCATAGATCTTGCCGCCGCACTGCAATCTGGTGGCAAGATCTATGGACAGCTTCATCCAGAGCAGTGGATGGGCGGCATGGTTGATCACCCCAAGGCCGTTAATGATGCCATCGCTGGTGGAAAGAATATGGCGGCGTTCAGGAAGTTGCACAATCAGACTCTTTTCCCAGAGGCCGTCACGTTCGGTCTTCAGTATCTCTGCAGTTACGCCAAGCTCAGGCGGCAACACCAGGTTGGCTGCAAACAGCGGTGCTGCCATGGACAGGCAGACTATAACCAATATCAGGATGCTTTTACGCATTGCAGGCTCCTTTTTTCACCTGTTCAAACCGTTCCAGTCCAGCCTCTGCATGGATGTTCTGGCAGGTTACCCATTGCTGCAGTTTGTTCAGGGCTGCTCCGTTGCCCAAGGTTTCCTGTGCCATGGTTACCCCCTGTTTCAGGTCGGTTGCCTTGCCTGCAGTCCAGAGCAGCGCACCGGCATTCAGGCTGACAAACTCCTCGCAGGCTGTAAAACGTCCAGTGCCGCAAAGAACCTGCATAAAGCGCTTAATCTCATCTTCCCGTGAGAGGCAGGCGGCTATCTCATCGCCACGACGAGAGACCAGCCCCATATCTTCGGGAACCATGCTGAACTCTTCCTGCTGTTCTCCCTGAAAGCGGCAGATGGTTGAAGGGCCGCAGATTGACAGCTCATCCATGCCCAGGCCACTGGCCTGATCAACACCATGTACCACCATGCCGTGTTGGTAGCCGATTTTTGCCATAACCGCAGCAGTGGTGATCACCATCTGTTGGTTGTAGACCCCGCGCAACGCTTGACGGGGGCGGGCAGGGTTAGCCAGTGATGCCGCAATGTTAAGGGTAGAACCAAAGCGGATTTGGGAAAGGATTCGCCCCAGACCCCCGGGATGGACAGCGGGGGACATGCCGTTAAACAGGCCGATCCCTGCCTGACGGATGCTGTCGGCCACCTGTGCAGGGGTACATTCTACATCAATCCCTACCGCTTCCATGATATCCACGGTTCCGCAGCGAGAGGTGATGGCACGTGCGCCATGGCGAGCCATGTTCACACCGTTTGCAGCCCCTACAATTGCTGCAGCACTGCTGACGTTAAAGGTCTTGAAACCGTCCATGCCTGTGCCGGAATTTTCAAACAGGTTGTCCGGTAGTTGCTCAGGATGCACCGTGTCAAACTCATCAATTGCCTGCCAGGCTCCGGCGATCTCGTCAATGGTTTCACCCTTGGCGGACAGGGCAGCCAGCAAGGCACCTTGTTGCAGCGGACTCTGCTGATCCAGCATCAACTCGCGGAACAGCAGATAGCTCTGTTCCTGCGTCAGGTTCTGCTTTTCAATCAGCACCTGGATCTGTGCGCCAAACTGTTCTGGAGTCATGGTCTGCAGGCCTCCGGGTATAGGTGAATCTTCATGCACTGGCGGCTGGCAACCAGATCAAGGGCTTCGCCAAGTTGGGACAGTGGCATCCGGTGGCTGATCAGGTCGTTAACCTTTAGTTTACAGGACTGCAGCATAGAAATGGCCTGTCTGCCGTGGCGATAGCAGCAACCGTAGGCTCCCACCAGCGTTTGCTCAAGGTAGTGCAGTTGGTTGAAATCTGTTGTGATCTGTGGAGTTTCTTTGGCAAGCCCTGAAAAAACTACCAGCCTGCCACGGGGGGCAAGGTGTGCCAGAGCCTGCTGATAGGCGCTGTTGTTGCCCACCGCAACCACGCAAACATCAAACAGCTGGTCAGGTGTTTCAGCTACGCCCTTGGCCAGTTTTCTTCGTTGAGGATCCGGTTCAATCACGGTAGGCAGGGCATTGTATGCGGATGCTGCGCGAGCCAGCAGTTGCCCTGCCGGACCGCCGCCCCAGATGGCGATGGTTTCAAAGGGAGCCACTCGCGCAAGTTCCAACGCATTCAGGCAACAGGAGAGTGGTTCGGCAAAGACTGCCTGTTCATCACTCAATCCTTCCGGCAACGGAATCAGGCTCTTGAGCGGTGCAACCACGTAGTCGGCAAAACCGCCATCGCGGTGGAAGCCCATGATCCGCATGGAACGGCAGAGGTTTTCAGCGCCTGACCGGCAGGCAGCACAGATACCACACCATTCGCCAGGGTAGACGTAACAGCGTTGATGTAAAAGAGTTGCGTCAATCTGTGAACCAAGAGCGACCACCTCACCCACTACCTCTTCACCGGGGACACAGGGCAGCAGCAGATCGCGATGTCCAACCTGAATGATCTTCAGGTCGGTGCGGCAAAGACCGGTAACCGTGACCCGCAGAAGCACCTCATCAGCTCCGGGTTGGGGAAGCGGACGGCGCTCAAACTGAAATGACCCGATCTCACGCACGGAGACCGCCTGCATGGTGGCGGGTAGCGGTTGAAGCATGGTCTGGCTACCGTAACCAGCTGGATAAACTGGATATGTAGCTGGAAGCTGAAGAGATTTTAGGCGTGGATTGCTGCTGGTTGTACATGAGATGCCTCCCCCGAAGCGTGCGAATGGAGCGGTGTTCCGGCTCAGGGCGACCTACTTGTCCGCCTTCCCAGAATGATAGTATCCCAGTGGCTTTACGCGCAAAGCGCGTTGGACGTTCGTTCCCTTTACGGCTGCGGGGCAGCGGGGGTTTTGCACCCCTCTTCCTCGTTTCCATTCGGTTTTTGAAATATTCTCTTTGATGCCAACTTTATCCATACCTGTCAAGCCAATTCCTTTCCTTTGTTTTCTCTGAATCTGATCTATCAGAAAGAGGAGACTAAAAAACCTTTTCAAAACCGATCTCCGCTCTTCAAGTAGTTGACTTTCCGCTCTTATCAATTATAGTTTCGACTAATGGAAAAGAATGAAAGACCATTAATAGCCTGTCCGCATTGCGATCTTCTGATGCGCGAAATTGCTCTTCCACCCAAAGGAGCCGCCTGCTGCTGCCGCTGTGGCGCTACTCTGTACCGCAACCTTCCTGACAGCCTCAATCGCAGCCTGGCATTCAGCATTTCATCTGCAATTCTTTTTATTATCGTAAATTCTTTCCCTTTACTTGGAATAAACCTTCAGGGGAACGCCAATGCAGTAACGCTACTGGAGGCAGTGCAATCCCTATGGAAACAGGAGATGCATCTTGTTTCCTCTCTTACCTTTATTACTGCCATCTTCGTGCCGGCTCTTGAGATGGGACTTATGCTATATCTGCTTGTCCCTATCCGGATTGGATTTGTTCCCCCCGGAGTATCGCCAATCATGAGACTTCTTCAGATTATAAAACCATGGGGAATGGTTGAGGTTTTCATGCTTGGGATACTTGTCTCGCTGGTCAAGCTTGTTCAGGACTTCAGAATCATTCCAGGTGTCGCTCTTTGGTCTTTTGTAGGACTGACTGTAATGCTCGCCTCAGTGGCCTCATCATTCAACCCTCGTGATATCTGGGCACATCTGGACAAAGACAATGACGGAAAGATCGATTAGATGATAAAATCGGCATCATCTGCGGCAGCTCAGGGATTTTGCGCCTGTCATGTTTGCGGACTGGTTGTTCCGATACAGAAAGAGGAAAGTTCAGCCCGCTGTCCACGCTGCGACACAAGGCTCCATTTCCGCAAGCCGGACAGCATTATGAGGTGTTGGGCTCTCTTGATTGCAGCTTACCTGTTTTACCTGCCTGCAAATCTCCTAACCATGATGGAAACAGGCACCTTGATAAGCTACAGAAAGGACACTATCCTGAGTGGCATAATTCATCTATGGAATAATGGCAACCCAGGTATTGCTGTTATAGTTTTCATAGCAAGCATAATGGTTCCCATCTTCAAGCTCATAGTGTTGACCCTTCTCCTTCTTTCAGTCAGAAGAGGCTCTACATGGGGACTTAAACACAGGATACAGCTTTATCGTCTTGTTGAGATGGTAGGACGCTGGTCGATGCTTGATATTTATGTATTGACGATATTGGCTGCCCTTGTTCAAATACAGTCTATGGCTACAGTAAAAGCCGGAACCGGTTCAATATTTTTCGGTGCTGTTGTTGTGCTTACTATGTTTGCTGCAATGGAATTTGACCCACGGATGATGTGGGACTCGTTATCTGAAAAGGAATCTGTATGAAGCAAACAGATGAATCAGTTAAAAATCTTGAGCTGCCTGACGCCATTATAGATCGACGGCATCGCCGTTCATCTCAGCTGATCTGGATTATCCCTATCATCGCCTTTATCATTGGAATATCCCTGGCAGTAAGGGTTTATCTTGAAAAGGGTCCTGTGATCACTATTAGCTTTCCCAGCGGTGAAGGTATTGAGGCAGGCAAAACCAAAATAAAGTACAAGGATGTCCAGATAGGGCTGGTAAAATCCATAACCATTTCAAAGGATCGCAGCAAAGTTCTTGTTACTGCTGATATTGCACGTGATGCCGAGGGTTTTCTTAATACAGACACCCGTTTCTGGGTTGTAAAGGCAAGGATTACAGGAAGCAGCATCTCCGGCCTTGGCACTCTTACAGCAGGAACCTACATCGGCATGGATGTAGGGACATCAACTGAGACTAGCAGCAGTTTTAAGGGTCTTGCAACCCCTCCGGCTGTGACAATGGATATCCCGGGAAGTCAGTTTATCCTCCATGCAGATGATGTCGGCTCTCTCAGCGCCGGTTCTCTGCTTTTTTACAGGCATATGCAAGTAGGAGAAATCGTATCATCCGATCTTGACAAAGAGGGCGACACCGTCATTTTACAAGTCTTTGTCCGCTCTCCATATGATAAATTTGTTAGAAAAAACACTCGCTTCTGGCACTCAAGCGGTATTGATTTCAAGCTGGATGCCAACGGACTTAGAGTAAATACCGAGTCAATGATATCAATACTTATGGGCGGGATTGCATTCGATACACCTCTTGATGCCGAAGACACGCCACAGGCAGAAAAAAACCATCATTTCACACTTTTCAGCACAAAAGATGTAGCAATGAAGCAGCCTGACAGCATAGTTGAGAACTACCGTCTTGTTTTCAGGGAATCTATAAGAGGCCTGACTGTAGGAGCTCCGGTAGAGATGAAAGGGCTGACAGTTGGTGAAGTTACAAAAATAAAAGCAGAGTTAACCAAAGGCAGCAACAATCTGGCAATGCTTGTCAATATCCGTTTTTACCCTGAAAGGATTAAACCCCATAAACCGGGAATATCCGATCAATTGAAATCAGAAAGCTCCCGAAAACTCCTCAATTCCATGGTAAAAAACGGATTAAGGGCACAACTGAAAAGTGGCAGCCTTCTGACTGGCCAGATGTACGTTGCCCTAGATTTTTTCGATGATCTCCCCCCTGCAAAAATCAACTGGAACGGAAATCCACCTGAGCTTCCAACAACTGTCGGGATGATGGCACAGTTTCAGGGATCTCTGATGAAGATAGTCGCCAAACTAGAAAAAATGCCACTTGAGCAGATGGCCGGAGACGTACAAACAACTATTAAAACGCTTGATACAACCCTCAAGAGCGCTGACAAGCTGCTTAAAAACATTGACACAAATATTGTCCCGGAAGCCCGTCTGGTAATGGAAGAAACCAGAAAAACCCTTGATGGAGCCAACAAGGCTTTGAATGAGGTAAAACAGACAATATCCAGCGAAGGGTCACTGCAGGTTGATCTGCGTGAAACTCTGAGAGAACTTGGAAAGGCAGCCCAATCTCTGAGACTTTTGGGAGACTACCTTGAACGGAACCCTGAAGCGCTGATACGTGGCAAACAGGAGGACAGACGATGAACCGTTATTTTATCCCCGGCTTTTGCCTCTATACTCTACTGCTCCTGTCAGGCTGCGCAAGATCGCCTCAGACAAATTTCTATACCCTTACTCCAAGCATGGTTCCAGATCCTACAGGCGCTACCCTAAACTACCCAACAGTCTCCATAATGCCGATAACGCTCCCTGAGCTGGTAGATCGTCCACAACTTGTTGTTCCTGATGAAGGCACAAAGGTTCTTATTCTTGAATCAGAGCGATGGGCAGAACCTTTGAGGAGTTCAATACCCCGCCTGATTGCCGAAAATCTTTCACAGATCGTAGGAGCCGGCAAGGTCTCTTCCTACCCTCAATATGCCTCCAATAACTGCAGATACAGGATATATGTAGATTTTCAGAGTATTGAAACAACGAGAGAAAAACTTGTTTTCAATATCCTTTGGAGCATACGTTCTGTTACGGATGACAAAGTATCAAGCAGGAGTTTCAGGATTGTCGAAAAAACAGGGGGGAACAGCAGGGAGGATCTGACCTCCGCCTATAGCCGAGCCATAGGCGGAGTTGCCAGAGAGATTGCAAAGGAATTGCCTTTGGACAAATAGTCAGCTTTTTTTCTTGATAGCTTCCAGAGTCTCGCGCGCTGATCTGGTTATCGGTGTGCCTGGTCCAAAGATGCAGGCAGCCCCTGCAGAATACAGTTCTTCATAATCCTGACGCGGTATTACCCCTCCGCAGACGACAACAACATCATCAGCCCCAAGTTTTTTAAGCTCTCCAACCAGTTGCGGGACAAGGGTTTTGTGACCTGCTGCCAGGCTTGATACACCAATAACATGAACATCATTTTCTACAGCCATCCTGGCCGTCTCGTCAGGTGTCTGAAACAATGGTCCCATATCAACGTCAAAACCGACATCAGCAAAGGCAGTGGCAATGACCTTGGCGCCCCTGTCATGTCCATCCTGACCCATCTTGGCAATAAGGATCCGTGGACGCCGTCCTTCAGCCTCTGCAAATTCATCAACTTCTTTCTTTAGTGCATTAAAATCTTCACTCTGCTCAAACACTTTGCCATATACCCCCGAAACCAGCTTTATCTCTGCCTTGTGACGTCCGAACACCTTTTCCATGGCATCCGAAATCTCACCTACGGAAGCACGCTTGCGGGCAGCATCAACAGAGGCAGCCAGAAGGTTACCTTCACCGGTCTCTGCCACTCTGGTCAATGCTTCAAGAGCAGCGCGGCATTCTGACTCATTGCGCTCTGCACGCAGCTTTTTCAGGCGAGCAACCTGTGCCTCGCGAACCGCTGTATTATCAATATCCAGAGTCTCTATCGGATTCTCTTTTGCAAGCCTGTACTTGTTAACCCCTACAATAACCTCTGTACCTATATCAATCCTCGCCTGCTTGCGAGCGGCAGACTCCTCAATCTTCAACTTCGGCATCCCTGATTCAATTGCCTTGGTCATACCGCCCAAACCGTCTATCTCGGCAATCAGCTTGCGCGCTTCCTCAATAAGCGAGGCGGTCAGGCTCTCAACATAGTAAGAACCGGCCAGAGGATCAACCACTTTGGTAATACCTGATTCTTCCTGGATTACCAGCTGGGTATTCCGGGCAATCCTGGCAGAATGTTCCGTTGGAAGCGCAATGGCTTCATCAAGTGCATTGGTATGAAGCGACTGGGTTCCGCCCAGCACTGCTGCCATTGCCTCAATAGTGGTGCGGATTACGTTATTGTAAGGATCCTGCTCGGTAAGACTCCAGCCTGATGTCTGGCAATGTGTGCGAAGTGCAAGTGAAAGCGGATTCTTGGGATTGAACCGGGACATAAGCTCTGCCCAAAGAAAGCGCGCTGCCCTTAACTTTGCAATCTCCATAAAAAAGTTCATCCCGATTGCAAAGAAAAAAGAGAGTCTTGGCGCAAATTGATCAACTTGAAGGCCTTTGTCAAGAGCAGCCTTTACATATTCAATACCGTCAGCCAGCGTAAAGGCAAGTTCCTGAACATTATTGGCTCCAGCTTCCTGAATATGGTAACCACTTATGGAGATCGAGTTGAACTTGGGCATATTCTGGCTGGTATACTCAATGATATCAGCAATAATCTTCATTGATGGAGCCGGAGGATATATATAGGTATTGCGAACCATAAACTCTTTAAGGATATCATTCTGGATGGTTCCTGCCAGCTTGTCCTTTGATACCCCCTGTTCCTCGGCTGCAACGATGTAAAGAGCCAGAACAGGAAGCACCGCGCCGTTCATAGTCATTGATACGGATACATCAGCCAGAGGTATATCCTTGAAAAGAATTTCCATATCCAGTATCGAATCAATGGCAACACCTGCCTTGCCAACATCTCCAACAACGCGTGGATGGTCAGAGTCATACCCGCGGTGGGTGGCAAGGTCAAATGCAACAGAGAGTCCTTGCTGTCCGGCAGCAAGATTACGGCGGTAAAATGCGTTGGATTCCTCTGCGGTAGAAAATCCGGCATACTGCCTTACAGTCCAGGGGCGACCGGCATACATGGTAGCCTTGGGACCACGCATAAATGGCGCAAAACCTGGCATGGTATCAATGTTTTCAAGCTTTTCAAGATCCGCCAGTGTATACAACGGCTTAACCTGAATACCCTCAGGGGTATCCCATAAAAGCGGAGCACTGCTATCTTTTTTTATCTCTTTTGCAGCAAGTTTTTCCCAATCCTGCAAGTTTCTTTTCTCAAATCCAGCCATAGCGAACCTCACTATCCATTATTTTCAGTCCAGGCAATAAAGGCTCCAGATACCAAAACCTGGAGCCTTTATAAGCGCCTTCAAAAAAGGTATCTACAGAACAGCTTTCAGGTAAGCAGATGTAATATCCCGTTTTTCTTTTTCAATAACCGCGCTGTCAACTTCAACAAATTTTTCATCAGGTGTTATCTTGAAGAGCGGTTGTCCTTTCTGGACAATAGTGCCATCCCCGCCTTCCATGATAATCTTGTCAATAGTACCTGAGAATTGGGCACGGATTGTGTTGAACATCTTCATTACTTCAATGATGTACAACGGCTGATCCTTCTCAAAGTGCATCCCTTCTGTAATAAATGGAGGCATACCTGGCGCTTCCTGGCCGTAATACATACCACCGCATACTGCGACGATCTCATCCGCCTTTGTAGCTGGAGGCGGCACCAGTATCTTCTTCATCCTGGCTTGAAGATCGGGATCGGTAAGGTAGTCAGGGATTACAACCTCCAGGTCATCCAGCACCTTCATATCCCAGAATTTAGTATTTTCACCAATCAGGAAAAGCATACCAAGCATCTCGAGACCGACTTCAAAACCGTAGTGGGCAGAACGGATCTGATCCCACATCTGCTGATCGAATCCACCCTGAGGCTCTTCCTTGTGCAGAATTTCATTCAGTTTGTCATACTCATGCAGTTCAAGACCGAAGTGCTGGCGGATCTTGACTGAGAAATCACGACCCTGTTGAAGCAGTTCTTCATCATGATCCCAGATAATCTCCGCTGCCGGCTTGTGCGGGCGACGACACATATGGAGATACTCATATGTTTCCCGCAGAACCCCTATCGGGTTCCTTAGCCAGACCACCTTTCCGTTTTCAATCTTGAAGTTCTTTGTATTTATTGAAAGCCATCCGGCAAGCAGATGAGGATCATTAAGCAACCGTTCCATAGGACGGGTAAGCATGGTGCCTTTACGATCAATCAGGTTCGACATATTTTTCAGTTCTTTTGCCAGAACCTCCGGTTGATCGCCATACTGTTCAGTCACAATCCTGGCGTAATGTTTTTTCATCTGAAAGAATGCATAAACGATATCAAGCTTGTTCGCCTCCTCCTTCAGTGTGCCTACCAGAGTCAGGTAAGGAACAACAAAACGGGTTGTAGGCTTGGCCATGACATTGCGGCCTAAAAACCAGTTGACCAGTCCGTAGTGAAACTCAAGGTTGGTTGCAAGTGAGCTGCCTCTAAGGGTTGTGCT
The DNA here is from genome assembly GCA_964655435.1 of uncultured Geobacter sp. Lineage (GTDB taxonomy): Bacteria > Desulfobacterota > Desulfuromonadia > Geobacterales > Pseudopelobacteraceae > Trichlorobacter. The sequence goes on along the minus strand of CAZZMP010000002.1, from coordinate 106,128 downwards.
GCGCAACACCTCCGAAAGATGCTCGTAGCTTTCAAGACGATTTTCACCTTTTGTTAGAAGAAGGGCGATGTTGGAATCATATGCACCGGCAACCTTGTATTTCATAAACTGATTGGTATCAGGGTTAAGCATGCTGATACCCTGATCATCCCTTACCTCACCCTTGATAGGCTTTGACCAGTAGCGGATCATACCTCCGGCATGAGGTGACAGGGAGGCATCTGTAGCATTCAGACGAGCCTCGACAGAGGCATTGAAACGGACAACTCGATCAGGCTTGGGCAACCGCTTCTTATGTCTGGCAAGCAGCGCCATAGCCTCTACCAGCGACTCAACCATAAAGAAATCGTTGGGATCTTCAGGATTTGTAAATTTCAGTGAGTAGCATAGCTCTGTAACCCTGTGCTCAACCTGGATACGAGTATTGACCTCCATAAAGTAATGGCGGTCACGATCTACAATGCACTCAAATGTTGATGCCGAATCAAGTCCTACCGCCTTGCCAAAACGGGCAGACTCTTCTTCCATCCTTTGAAGAACCTTCAGGTCAGACTCAAGAGCCTTCACCTCAGGCTTTCTGCCTGCCGCTTTGGCATTTGCTATGGCGGCCTGCAGACCTTCCTGTGTAACAGAAACCTCTAACAATTTCTGCTCATGCATCTGCAGCGAACAGTCACGTCCACCCAGTGAAACACACCAGTCTCCATTACCTAAAAGCTGGATTTCGTTATGGCGGGTCTGCTCAATGTTCAACTCTATAAGCAGGTTCTTGTTGTCACCAACACCATTGGCCTTTACCTCGTTTAGCACCTCTCGAACCATTGCAGGCGCTTCTGCTGCAGCCTTGGCAATAGCTTTCTCATCGGCATGCTTCGCCGCAAGAAGTGAAGCGCCAAGTATACGCTGGCCTTTACCACCACCACCACCTATAGCCTTTAGACGGAAACGGCTCTTTGGATATTTGCGGAACAGCTCGGAAACCTCTTCCTGCACCTGTGCACAAAGTTCATCAATGCTAAACAGGTCAATACCTTTCTGGTATGAAGCCATCAGAATATGATCAGCAACGGTTTCAATAGGCAGTGCGGCATCTTTCAGGATCTTGGTGTCGCAATCAAGCCCCTCAGCCTCTACAAGAGCCTGCAGCTTTTCTCTTGAGCTATGTTTTTTTACCAGAGTCCTTGCTGAAACGTTATCAATACCTGGAGTAACACTGACATTTACCTGCAGAGCTGTCCGCTTTGCCTCATCCTTTTTACCGGCTCTTGCCTGCGTTGCTGCACAAGGACCGATAAACTTCAGGTCTGCCTTTTCAATGGCGGCAACGAACTCCTCATCTTCAGCCATGAATCCGTAACCGGCAAAAATAGAGTCATAGCCATTGTCTTTAGCAATTCCGATTATCTGGTTTATCCGCTCAACCCGCTCTTCCTTGCTGGCGCCTGAATAGTCAGGCACACGGTGAACACGATTGGAGTCAGTGAGCTGACGCAACTCAGGTGCCAGAGCATTAGGGTAAACAATGGAATCCTTCTCGGAAAGCAGAATACCATAATGAGTAATCCCCATCTCATGATAGACATCCATGGCCTCTTTACGGATAGGACCACGGCAGACTATAAGGGGCTTCAGATCTTCACAGGAAAAGGAGCGAACCCATCCGGAAGATGACTTGCTTAACCGGCGTTCACGGTGGATCAGAGGGTTATGTTTGTAGTAGTCATTGTGTGGCATATAGTGGTATCTCCAATACTTGAGTAATTAGTATATCTAGTGGAATTCACGCTGGATGGCCTGCATTGGCCCCGGCTTATAATGGCGCAGCAGGAAGTTCATGTTTTCTCCCAGCACCTTACGCAGATCGGTAGGCATAACCAGCGATGAAATGGATCCCAGTGCCAGACCTTCTTTCGGATTCATCAGCTCTTTTTCGTAACGGAGGTTCAATGCAGCCTCTTCCAGCTTAAGCCAATCGGCAACATCCTTTTCAGCATCCTTTGTTGCCTCTCCTGGCTCCATTCCTGCAGCAACACGTTCCTGAACACCGTGTTTAACCCTATCTTTAACAGCTCCACGCAGTTTTCTCAGTTCATCCTTGTAAACAAACTCCTTGCCTGCAGGTCCCATTACTGCGAGACGGGTGGTTGGCAGAGCAAGAACCAGGTCAGCCCCTGTCGGATAGTTGTTATAAGATGCATATGCCCCGCCGTAGGCGTTCCTGATTATCAGGAGGATGCGAGGAGTGCGTATATCAACTATGGAATCAAGCATTGCACGACCGGCATGGACAATACCGCGTGTTTCCTGCTCACGGCCAGGAAGGAATCCGGTTGTGTCTTCCATGAAGATGAGCGGAATATTGTAAATATTGCAGAAACGATTGAAACGGGCAATCTTGAAGGCGGAATCAACCGATATCTGTCCTGATGCAACGGCAGAGTTATTTGCTACAAACCCGACAACATTACCACCCAGTCGCCCAAAGGCAGTTACTGCCTCACGAGCCCTGTCAGGCTGAAGTTCGAAGTAATCACCATGATCACAGATCTGCTGAATCATGATGGAGACATCAAATGGAGTGTTGAAACCGGTAGGAGAGTTAAAGGCCTTCTTCAACAATGTGTTTATTTCCCATGTTTTACGTTCCAGAGGGTCGCTTGTCTTCTGGAAACGAGCCATTACACTATTGTTGTCCGGTACATATGACAAAAGTTGCAGAGCACCGCGAAGAGCTCCAACTTCATCCTCAACCGTCAGGTCGGCAACGCCTGATCCTCCGTGAACCTTCGGACCACCAAGTTCTTCAGGTGTAACATCCTCCCCAAGAACCGATTTTACAACGCCAGGTCCGGTAAGACCGAAGAATGTATCGTTTGGCTGGATAACAAAGCTGCCTTGACGTGGCAGGTAAGAACCGCCGCCAGCATTAAAACCGAACATGCACATGATGGAGGGGACAACTCCGCTTATCTTGCGAAGTGCAGTGAACGCCTCTGCATAACCGTCAAGTCCGCCAACACCGGCCGGCACAAATGCACCGGCGGAGTCGTTCATACCTATTACCGGAATTCCTTTCTCACCAGCCATCTGGAAAAGAAGAGCCAGCTTACGTCCGTTAGTTGCATCAATTGAACCTGCACGCACTGTAAAATCATGTCCATACAGAGCCACATCACGTCCACCAATATTTAGTATACCAGTAACAAGCGAAGCTCCATCAAGGTTTTTACCCCAGTTTTGAAAAAGAATATTAGGTTCATTTTCTGTAAGCACCCGAATCCTCTCCCATACAGTCATCCTTTTCTTAAAGTGCTGTTTTTCAATCTGGGCAATGCTTACTGACTTGATTGGGCGCTGAATAAGGTCGTGACCTTCTTTCATTGCCTCTTCATAACCGCCCTTTTTACCGGGAATTTCACCAGGAATGGTAAATTCAACGGTTTCCGTAGGTGCAAACGGGTTCTTCAGTGAGGGCTTGATTGCGTTTTTAGGCATCTTAACCATCCTTCCTCTGTGCTATTTGATATTAAAAATAACTTTGAAACAGGTATTACCCGACGAATTATCTGGCAACTACTGCTAGAACCTGAACTTCCTTACCTTCTTTAGAAAGGAGGCGATGCCCGAGTGATGAATCGAAGTAGACACAATCACCTTCATTCAATTCAAATCGCTGATCTTCAAGAAGTAGCTCTGCAGTGCCTTTCATGATAAAAAGGAACTCTTCGCCATCATGGCTGTAAGTATTCTCCTCAGAGACCTTCTCGGTCACTGAAAGGAGAAACGGCTCCATCTTCTTGTTCTGTTTGCGCCAGGATAGTGATTCATATGAATAGCCCTGATTTGTGCCGGCACGGGAGATGACGCGATGCATAATCTTACGTTCATCACTCCTTACAATCTCGAAGCGGCACTCCTCTTCTTCTTCAGCAAAGAAATGACTAATCTTTACATCAAAGAAACGGGCAATTTTGGAGAGAGTAGCTATTGGAGGGGAAACATTGTTGTTTTCAATCTGGGAAATAAGAGCAGGAGAAAAACCGGTCTCCCTGGCTACCGCCTGGAGAGTCAGCTTCTTGGACAAGCGTAGTTTTTTGATTTTTGCGCCAATATTGAATTCACTGCTCATATCTAATCCACCAAAATATAAACATGTTTTGCTGCGGAATTTGTATACAAAACATATTATATTGTCAATAAAATTGTTTGACTCTCAGTTAAACAGGCAAGGTCGGCATATTTGATAAAAGTAAAACTGTGTATGAACTATCCGGCTTGTAACTAACGGCTAAATGCATCAATAAATGATGCAAAATCTTTCCGGCAAGTTCCTGGTTTTTTTAAAAGTCAATAATTAAGATGGGTTGATCAATAGCTCCAAATCAGTTTACACATGGTTTCTCAACATCAGCTCATCAGGGTGCGGGTTAAAATACAGCTGTTCAGCGAGATAGCTTTCTCCAAAACGACGGATATAATGTTTCAAAATTGTTACAGGAACAATCAGTGGAATCTGGCCTGTCCTGTAACGCTCTATCAAATCTGTCATCTCCTGTTTTTCCCATTTTTCCAGCCCCTTTTTAAAGTAGCCCATACAATGCATCAGCACATTGGACTGTTTTGAGGGAGTAGCGATAAGACTCAATCCCTCCATAAAAAGTCTTGAATAAAGAGGAAGGAGTTCTTGTAACTGAACTGCATCTGCCACAAGTTTTCCCATTCTGCGATAATGTTCCGGCGAATGGGCAAGCAGAAGGAGTTTGTTAACAGTATGAAAACGGATTAACTCTTTTTTCCCAGGCTTGGCAGCAAGCATATTCAAATGACGATCATAACTATAAACCCGTTCAATAAAGTTTTCGCGTAACCTGGCATCAGCAAGCCTGCCTTCCTCTTCTACAGGCAAAAGCGGAAATGCCTTTATAATTGCATTTGCAAAGAGACCTCTCCCACCGGTTGCAGGAGAGCCTTTATCGCGATAAACCTTAACCCTGAAAAGGCCGCAGCTTGGAGAGTTTTTCTTGAATATAAAGCCTCTCAGACTTAAATCCTTAAGTTCAGGAATCCGCCTGGCGCACCATTCATTCATGCAGATGGTAGAATCTTCGCCACTAAGCACTGTAACCATCTTCGGATTATCTGGTTCTCCAATCAGGCGTAAAGCCTTTCGTGGAACAGTCATGCCGCATTCCGTCTCAGGACAGACAGATATGAAACTGAAATGCCTTGATAAAACATCAGTAATATAATGATGTTGCTTATGTCCACCGTCATATCTGACTTTTTCTCCAAGAAGGCAACTACTTGTACCCAGGACGATCCGGTTTCCTTGAGACATCTTAATTTTACCTCTCTTGACTTATTCAGTTAATATAATATCATGTTTCGAGAAAGTTATAAGAACAGTAATTTCTGCATAGATTCAGAGTTTGAAATTTTGGCACTACCTGTGATAAAAGCAAACTAATATAAATCATCTGATAAATAAATATTTAGCATAGAAGCCCAAAGGGCAAACAAGGAGGGTAGTATGTCTAACATCCTGATTGTTGATGATTCTTCCACAATGAGAAAAATTATTTCCCGCTCACTCCGCCAGGCTGGTTTACCGGTGGATGAGATACTTGAGGGAGGAGACGGTATTGAAGGTCTGAATGTTCTGCAGACCTCAGGGAAAACGGTTGACCTTATACTTTCAGACATAAATATGCCTAACATGGATGGACTTGAGTTTGTAAAGGCTGTCAGGGCAAATGGATTTACCATGCCAATCGTCATGATTACAACAGAAGGTGGCGAAGATGTAATAGCCGACGCTATTGCCAGCGGTGCCAAAGACAGCATCAAAAAACCGTTCACACCTGAGCAACTCAATGAAAAACTTGGAGGACTCATATGAGTCTAAATGCCGAAATAGCAGATAGTCTCAAGTTTTCAGAGCAACAACTCTCAGAATATATAGTAAATGCAACCCGAGAGGTGTTCTCCACCATGGTAATGATGGAGCCTGCGGATGATTTCCCTCTTAAAGAACCTATTACACATTTTAAATGCAGCATTACAGGGATGGTAGGCTTTGCAGGCACTTATTCAGGTGTTATATCAATGCATTGCCCGATTAATCTGGCTAAAAGGGTTACTGCGGCCATGCTTGGAATGGAAGAAAGTGAAGTTGAAGAGGGGGGAGAAGATCTGAACGACGCAATTGGAGAGATTGCCAACATGCTAGGTGGCAGTGTCAAGATGATACTTTCCAAGGGCGGTCTTGATGTAAAACTATCTATCCCCACCGTAATTGCAGGTGAAGATTATACGGTAAATTCTCTTTCTGATATTGATTGTGTTGTAATACCGTTTAACGTAGATTCAAATGAACGCTTTCTTGTCGGTCTAACCCTCAAGAAAGAAGACTAAACCCCCGATTCAACAAGTACGGGGTGATAAATTCACCCCGTGCAGTTCAATTCATCTCTCCCGTGAGTCCCTGATGGAAGGTTATCTAAAGTTACATGAAATGCTGGAGACAGCCTTGCGACAGGCTGGCGAAGAAGCCGGTATGTTGCTTGGTCAGACTCTCACTGCGTCATTGACAGACTCCTTGACCTTCAGCAAAGCAGCTTACTTCGCCGATCTTGATGATGGTGTTTTTGTTCTTACTGTTGAATCGAGGGAAGAGTATCCTGGTCAGCTATACCTTGTATTCAATCTGCGTGATGCTGTTCTGATGAGCAGTCTACTGCTGGGTATACCTGCTCCGCGCATAAAAGAAAAACAACGCCTTTCAATAATAGAGCCTGATGATATTGACGCCTTTGGTGAAATCGGCAACATGATTAATGGTGCTCTTAACAGCACCTTTCAGGCATCACTTACCGGCAAGGCTCACCTTAAACTTCAAGGTTCCAAGAAGTACGTTCCTGAAATAGATCCTCTCTCTGACGACGAACCCCTCCCAAATGGGGATTATTTGATGTTCCGCTCCCGTCTTGAGATGGAAGGTCAGGAGATGCATCACCTGGATCTCCTCATCCCTCTGGAATTGGGAAACCTTTATGATCCTCCAGCTGAGCCTGTCATTGAAAGCCCTGCAACAGATTCTGTAGCAGGGGAATCAGCTCCTTCTTCCGAATCTGCAACTCTTTCCACAACTGACATTCCTGAAACATCCGATGAACTTCCTGCACATAAGACAACAGCATTAGCCGGAACAACGGGCGAAGATATGATTGCTATCTTTGAGGATAGTGAGGAAGAAAGGAAACAGCTGCTTGAAGCTCTTGAATTTACATCCTTCAAGCTTGTTGATGCATCTCTGAATGCGGATGTAAAGGAAATATTTTCCCATGGCAATGTAAGATTGGCTGTAATTGGTTCTCAGGATGCCGATGACAGAGAGCTGGCAGTATGCATAAAGATAAACGCCATGAGACAGGATCAGCCTATTCCAATACTGATGTCTGCCCATCGCTGGACACGAACCGCAGTTTTAAAAGCACTAAAGTATGGAGCGAGGGATATAATAATAAAGCCAAGCGATCCAGATGAAATTGCCAGCAAGGTTAGAAGATTGTGCCGACTACCATCCAACTAATAACATTCAGAATCATACAGCAGGCTGGTCAATCCTCACTAATCAGGCTTGCAGTTATATCTATACTTTGTCTCTCTTATCTGTTTTTTCCTGATTCAGCCTCCGCTAAAATACAGAATCAGATACATAGAATAGAAATCAAGTCCAATAGCAATTTTACCAGAATATCCATTGATCTAACCGAAGAACCTGATTTTACTATTTCAAAGATATCCGGCAACAGACTACGCATAAAATTTACTGACACCGAAGCTTCTCTATTCAAGCCCTTGCGACGTTACTCGGATTCCAATATAGGTGGCCTTCTCCTGCAAAAACGTGGAAATGATATCTACCTTACCTTTGCCATTGCTGCCAACCGCGTAGGATGGCGCATAGTTCATGTTGACGGAATACCGGCTCTATCACTGGATATAGGTTCAATGTTTAAAATCTCATCCTCACGGCAGGTACTACCGGGCAGAGAGCGGATCTTTCTTGGCGCCGAAAAGCTTTTAAATAATTTTGACCCACCTCTAAAACCTGAAATCCCGTTTGTTCCTACCGATCGCCAATCTCTAAAACCCCTACTTGATGACAATGAGCAGAGGATGTTTCTCGCAGCAGAAGGCGAACTTTACAAAGGGAAACTGACTTCCGCAGAAGAAGCTTTTTCTAAATTTACTAAAGACTCAAGCAGGATAAGACCTCTGGCACTTTATCGTCTTGCTGAAGCCCAGTACCGGCTTCAGAATTATACGGATGCATTTAAAACATTCAAGGAAGCGGTCAAAGAGTGGCAGGGATTTCTGGACGAGAACCCGGCAGTCATGTTCTATTATGGTGATAGCATCGCAAGAAACGGAGACCTTTCCGGTGGACGTCAGTTACTGGCAAAACTTATTATCGCCAATGCAGATAAAAAGTTTGCGCCGGTTCTGCTCGTCAGGATGGCAGATGTACTGACCCGACAGGGAGATGATAAAAATGCTCTGGCCATCTATACCACACTGTCGGAGGCATTCAAGGATAACAAGGCAAATCAGATAGCTGCTCTAAAGCTGGCTGATAGAAATTTTTTCAATGTAACCCCTGACACTTATAATAAACTGAGCTGCCTTTATAACGAGATTGCAACTAAGACCTCCGATTTTAATCTTCGTGAAGAGGCAACTTTCAAACATGCTCTTCTGGAATCAATCAACGGCTCACCTGAGAAAGCATTAAACCTCTCCACAACCTATCAGAAACGGTTTCCCAAAGGGGTATACAGTACAGTAATACGTGATATGCGGGAAGATCTCGTAGCTTTAGTATACACAAACAGTGACTGGACAAAGGAACCAGCCGAACTGATCCGATTAGTCACAGACAACCAGGACTTTCTTGCAACAGCAGTAAGAATACCTGGTTTTTTACCTGCTGTTTCCACAGCGTTTGAAAAGTCAGGCAGCCCTCTCGATCTTATTTCACTGTATGCCATCCTGCTTGAACGACCTTGGATTGGAGAAGATGCCGTCCCATTCCTTTCCTTGCAGATAGCTGAAAAATCGGAACTGCTCGGCGACACAGTAATGGCACGAAAGGTTCTGCAGAGTTTTCTGATACGAAACCCGGTTCATGCACAATCCAGGTGGGCAAGAGAAAAACTTGCAGCTATTCAATTTTCAGCTCATGAAATGCCAGATGTCAGAAAAAACCTTGTATGGATTCTTGAAAAAAACGAGAGGGCAACATTTCCAAACAGTTATTATTATCTGGGACGTGCTTTGTGGGAAGGAAAGGATTACATCAAATCAGCGCACGCAATGGAGCTATATCTGGCAGCCACAAAAGGATTGAAAGAACAACCTCCGTTAACATCCGATGCCTATTATATAGCAGCGCTTTCCCGTCAGGCATCTGGTGATCACAAAAATGCTGCTGCCATTCTCGAAACTGCTTTAAAGACCGTCAAAAATCCGAACAAAGACCAATTTCTTTACAAACTGGGGGAACTGGCACAACTTGACGGAGAGATACAAAAGGCACGCGCGATATTTGAACGTATTTCAAAAGAGGGGAAAGACCCTGACTGGCAACGCCTTGCCAGACAGGCAATTGTAGACAGCAGCTTTTCTCCTGATGTGTCATCCAAGTCAAAGAAAAAATAAAGTCAAAAAAATGTTTGTGTCAAAATAACGACACAAATCTATATCTTTTTTTAGACTGCATGCTACTCTTTGAATCTATAGCGACCTAATAATTTCAATAAGATACCGCTAAGGCACGAAAATTGCTTTTCTCTGTACGGATTGCTTTCTGCAATATAGAGAAAGGTGGATAAGTTATGCCTGTTGAAGGGCTTTTCAACACAACAATTAATCTACTTGGCAAATCTGTAGATCTCCGTACAAGGAACCAGAACCTTATCTCATCAAATATCGCGAACGCCGAAACTCCAGGCTATATCCCTAAGGCTCTTGAGTTTGAGCAGCAACTTCAGTCTGCTGTCAAAAAAACGTCAAACAGGCCGTCCCCTTCCACAGGTACTCCATCAACAACCCATCCAGCGCACATTCCAGTTAAAGGTTCTACAAATAGCGGAATAAGCGGTGTCACTGGAAATATTATTGAAACTCCTGCCAAAACTCCCGGACGTGACGGCAATGCAGTTGAACTGGAAAATGAGATGGGCAGGATGATGCAGAATCAGGTTCTTTTTAACGCTTCCGTTCAGCTTCTGGCAAAAAAATTTGAAGGGCTCAGAACCGCATTAAGAGAGGGTAAATAATGGATCTTTTTACAGCTATGAACACCAGCTCATCCGCCTTAACAGCTGAGCGAACCAGGATGAACCTCATCTCAAGCAATCTGGCAAATGTAAATACCACACGCACACCAGAAGGCGGGCCATACAAACGTAAAGATGCCGTATTTGCAGCGACACCTGTTGCAGACGCTTTTGGCAGGACTCTTGACGGGGTTGCAGGCAAGCATCTTCGTCAGGTAATTGTTTCAGAGATTGTTGAAGATAAGAGCCAGCCAAGAATGCAATACGATCCTAATCACCCTGATGCGGATCCCCAAGGATACGTAGCCATGCCAAACGTAAATGTGGTTGAAGAAATGGCGGATATGATTACCGCAACAAGAGTTTACGAGGCAAATGTAATGACCGCCCAGGCAGCAAAAAATTTGGCGCTAAAGACGCTTGAGATCAGCAAGTAGGAGATAGAAAATGGAAATTAACGGTATTAGCGGAATAGGGATCTCATCTGCATTTCCCATATCCAAAGCCACTGCTTCAGACAATCTGGCTGAGGGAGCCGGCAAGTTTTTCAAGGAACTTGTAGGCAAAGTCAATGATCTGTCGCAGCAGTCGGATCAGGCTATTCAAAAGATGGCTACCGGAGAAAACAGAAATCTCCACGAAACCATGATCGCTGTAGAAAAGGCCAGTATCTCTTTTCTCTTCATGTCTCAGGTAAGAAACAAGGCGATGGAAGCTTATCAGGAAGTCATGAGAATGCCTGTATGAAGCTGTTTTATTTTGTTTGAAGGACTAGAAAACCATGCCTGAAGGATTGAAACGAATCATTGAACCGTTTATGGCGCTGGCTCCAGGCAAGAGATTGCTTATTGGAGGGGTTGTTCTTGCGTCTGTACTGTCGTTTACCCTCCTTATAATGCTTGCCAACCGTACTGACTATCGTCCGCTCTTTACAAATCTTACGAGTGAAGATGCAGGAGAGATTGTCAAAAAATTGAAGGAAGCCAAAACTCCTTACCGGATTGCGCAGGACGGCAAAGGGATAATGGTTCCTGCAGACCGAGTCTATGAGCTCCGCCTTTCTCTTGCTTCCGAAGGTCTGCCTCAGGGTGGAGGAGTAGGGTTTGAAATATTTGATCGAAAAAATTTCGGAATGACCGAATTCGTTCAAAAACTTAACTACCAAAGGGCGTTGCAGGGTGAACTGGCTCGAACCATCACACAAATAAGCGGAGTTGAACAGGTTAGAGTACATATCGTCATTCCGGAAAAATCGTTGTTTAAAGATGCGGAAAAGCCCCCTACTGCCTCAGTAGTACTCAAAATGAAAGGGAACAAGTCACTTCGTGACAATGAAGTGCAAGGTGTAGTGCATCTGGTCGCTGCTTCCATAGAAGGGATGAATACGGATAATGTAACCGTACTTGATAGCCGTGGAAAGATATTGAGTAAAGGCGGTAGCGGTATGGCTGATGCCGGAGCAAAAGCCACTACTGCAATGCAGGAAACCCAACGGCTGTATGAAAAGAACCTTGAAGAAAGACTTCAGTCCTTGCTGGATAAGGTTGTAGGAGGTGGAAAATCTGTTGCCAGGGTAAGCGCCAGTTTTGATTTTAAACAGGTTGAGCGTGTTGAGGAAAAGTTTGATCCGGAAACCATTGCAGTAAGAAGTGAGCAGAGAAGCGAAGAAAAAGCCGGTAGTTCTGGAGCCTCAACCGGAGTTCCGGGAGTCCAGACAAATCTTGGACGCACAACACCTGGCACATCTGCCGGTGCTGGGGGTGGGAGTAAAAATGATGAGACACTCAATTATGAGGTCAGCAGATCAACATCACGCACTATAGAGCCTGTAGGAGCTCTCAGCAAGGTCTCGGTTGCCATACTTGTTGATGGAAAATACGAGGAGGTTCCACCCGGTAAAGACGGAAAGCCTGTAAAGCCGAAGTATACACCCCGCTCTCCTGACGAGCTTCAGAAAATTGACGCACTGGTAAAAGGCGCAGTTGGTTTTAATATTGAGCGTGGGGATCAGATAAGTATACAAAACATTCCGTTTCAGGATGCTGGTGAATCAACCGGCACTGCAGAAAGCACCAAATGGTGGATGAACCCGTTTTTGCTTACTCTCATGAAAAATCTGCTTATCGCTGTCGGGTTCCTTGTTTTGATGTTGTTTGTTATAAAGCCGATGATTAATACACTAAGAGCTGCACGCCCCCCCAGACCTGACCTGCTTGAAGCTATTGTCCCTGAGTCGCAGGAAAAGATGTCTGCCAGCGAAAGGGCTCAGCTTGCAATGAAGATGGCAGAACAGCAGGAACTTATGGAAAAAGCAAAGGGTAATCCATATCAGGTTGCCCAGATCCTTCAGAACTGGTTGGGAGAGGAATCATGATAAAAGGTGGCTACTGTCATGACCGGAGCTGATAAAGCGGCCATACTCCTTCTTTACCTCGGCGCTGATGTAACCGCCAAGGTATATGAACATATGGAAGATGAGGAGATAAAACGTATCTCTAAAAGCATGGCTGGACTTGGTCATGTAAGTCGCATTACCATCAATGAAGTAGTAGACGAATTTAATGAGGTAATCTCCCCTGAATCCGGTATCTTTGCGCAAGGTGATGAGTTTGTGCGTAAAGTGCTAGAGAAGGCGCTTGGTCCAGCAAAGGCTCAAATGCTCATGGAAGAGCTTCAGGCCTCTAGCTATGGGGATCTGGTTGATATCCTCTCCACAATGGATCCGAAGAGCATCGCAAACTTCCTCGCACAGGAACATCCACAGGCTATTGCTGTCATACTCGCAAAGCTCAAATCAAAGCAGACCAGTGAGATAATATCCTCTCTGCCACAGGATCTCCAGGCTGAGGTGGTATTGAGAATTGCCGATGTTGAGCAGGTATCTCCTGAAATACTGCAGGAAATTGATGATGTTATGAAGCGCGAGATCAAATCAATGGGCGGCGTACAGCGATACAAGGTCGGAGGCATTGAAAAGGTTGTTGATATGTTCAATCACTTTGACCGCAGCAAGGAAAAACAGATCCTGGAAAAACTGGATGTGCTCAGTCCTCCCCTGGCTGAAGTCATTCGAAAGCATCTGTTTACATTTGAAGATGTATTTGCAATGGACGACCGTTCCATTCAGGCCATAATGCGTGAGGTTTCAAACGACACACTCACACTGGCAATGAAAACTTCAACGGATGATGTAAAGAACAAGATCTTCAAGAACATATCCAGTCGTGCAGCTGATATGATCAAAGAGGATCTTGAAGTGATGGGTCCTGTTCGCCTCTCGGATGTAGAGAAGGCGCAATCTGAAATCATCAAGATTGTCCGTAAAATGGAAGAAGAGGGCAAAATCGTGCTTGGTGGACGGGGCAGCGAAGATGTCCTCGTCTAAAATCATAAAGGCAACCGGAGAAGAATCAGGAATTGGAAGCTTCAACTTTCAAGCCCTCTCCCATTCAACATCCTTAACCAAGCCAGATATAACTTCCAGCCCTGATGACAATTTCAGACCATTTGACCTTTTTGATACATCAGAGCTTGCAAACAGTTCCTCCTATATAAAGCAACCAGAGCCTAATCATGCTGACTCCCCTGCCTTAACCCCTGAACAGCCTGGAAAATTTATAACTGATGACGATCTGCAAAGATACCAGCAGGAAAGTTATCAAAGAGGGCTACAGGACGGCAAGAATCTGGCAGAAAGGGGACTCCTGAATGTATTTAAGGGGTTAAGAACAGCCACAGAGGATCTTCAGATTTTAAGAGAAAAAATCTTCAGAGATTCGGAAGATGACTTACTGGCTCTAACAATGGCTATTACACGAAAGGTCGTTGGAAGGGAGGCAGCCCAGGATCGCAAGATTGTCCTCAGACTGATAAGAACCGCCCTTTTGAATCTCAACAGTCAGGATGAGCTTGTTATTCGTGTTCATCCTGATGACTATGCGCTTCTCACTACAACACAGAGCGAAGACCTGAAGACCGAGCTGTCATCCATTAAATTCACTCTTAAGCCTGATTCAACGATTGAGATTGGCAGCTGTCAGGTGGAGTCTGAACGTGGAACTGTTGATGCCGGCTTTGCAGCTCAACTGGATGAAGTTTACAGGCGTCTATTGGAAGAACGGACAGAAAACAGTTCACTAATATTGCCTGAGGAGTAACTTTTAAAATGGTGCAGCAAAAAGTTGATATAAGCAGGTTCCATCGTGTAGTCGATTCAATAAACCCTATAAGGTTACATGGCAAGGTTACACAGGTGGTGGGACTGGTTATTGAAGGCTACTGTCCTGACACCTCGGTCGGGGCAATCTGTGAGGTAAGACCGCGAGATGGCCTCCCAATCCCTGCTGAAGTAGTGGGGTTCAGAGATAACAAGACACTGCTTATGCCACTCGGAGAATTAAGAGGGGTCGGCCTTGACAGCCTGATTGCCATAAGACGTGACAAAGCTACACTAAAAGTGGGATCCGGAATGCTTGGAAGGGTAATTGACGGCCTCGGTAATCCTATTGATGAAAATGGGCCTCTGATACTCGATGATGAATATCCAATATACGCAACTCCTGTCAACCCGATGACTCGACCACCGATAAGACGACCACTTGATCTTGGAATAAGAACTATAAACGGCCTCCTTACAGCTGGTCAGGGACAGCGCCTGGGAATTATGGCCGGCTCCGGTGTCGGGAAATCCACACTGCTGGGTATGATAGCAAGATATACTGAAGCTGATGTCAACGTAATTGCGCTTATAGGTGAGCGTGGACGGGAACTGCGTGAATTTATTGAAAAGGATCTGCAGGAGCAGGGATTGCAAAAATCTGTTGTAGTGGTTGCTACATCTGATCAGCCTCCGCTTGTCAGAATGAGAGGAGCCTATCTTGCTACTACCATTGCTGAATATTTCAAGGATCAGGGCAAAAAAGTGCTTCTGATGATGGATTCAGCTACCAGATTTGCAATGGCTATGAGAGAAGTGGGACTCGCAATCGGAGAACCTCCTACAACAAAAGGATATACCCCTTCAGTTTTTGCAGCCTTGCCCAAACTCCTTGAGCGCACCGGAAATTTTTCAGAAGGGAGTATTACAGGACTATATACTGTACTGGTTGAAGGTGATGATTTCAATGAGCCGATCTCCGATGCAATGCGGAGTATTCTGGATGGCCATATTGTGCTTTCAAGAGATCTTGCCGCACGTAACATATATCCACCAATTGACATCCTGGCCAGCTCCAGCAGGGTAATGAATGACGTAACTGAGAGCCAGCATCAGAAGCTTGCAGCTCAGTTCAAGGAAACTCTGGCTATCTACCGCCAATCTGAAGATCTTATCAATATCGGGGCATACAAGGCTGGCAGTAATCCTGGTATTGACAATGCCATCCGAAAGATTGATGCCATGATTAACTATCAGAAACAGGCAATAGCTGCTCCTGCAACTCTGGGAGATTCAATTACCGGACTTCAGCAGCTGTTTGAAATTTAAGAGGTTATAACATGGCAGTAAAGAAACGCTTTGAGATGCACCAGGTACTAAGCTATCGGACAGAACTTGAAAAGCTGAAAAAACAGGATTTTGCAACTGCTAAAATAACTCTGGATAAAGCCTGTGATCTTCTTGAAAAGGAAAAAGAGGCAGCGGAAAAGCTTGCCAGAGACTTTATATCCAGGCAACAACAGATAGATTCAATAGATGAAATGCAGCTTTATTCTGATTTTTTTGCCCGCAAGCGAGATGAAATCAAGGAACATCAGAAAACAATAGAGATTCTTGACAGGACGCTTGAGGAGAAAAGAGATGAATTGATTCAGGCAACAAAAGAGAAAAAGGTTATGGAACGTTTGAAAGAAAAACAGGAAGAGGCTTTCAGGCAGGAGATGGCTCACAAGGAAGGTCTTCTTCTTGATGAAATAGCTACCCAAAAAAAAGGGCAGGAGTAGAAAATTGAACAGACACTGGATTGCAATCATAATAATGGCAACTTGTCTGGGTACCTTTGCAACAGTGGCTCTTACTGCATCACAAGGGACAACTGAACCTGCGAAAACGACCTCTGGAGGAGCTCCAGATCCAAAACAGGCTCCACTGACAAGAACTGCCCGTGAGGAATGGGC
This sequence comes from uncultured Geobacter sp., assembly GCA_964655435.1. Lineage (GTDB taxonomy): Bacteria > Desulfobacterota > Desulfuromonadia > Geobacterales > Pseudopelobacteraceae > Trichlorobacter. The sequence goes on along the minus strand of CAZZMP010000002.1, from coordinate 89,671 downwards.
TATCCAGGAAGCCAGGAGGCAGCAGCTTGCAGAAAAAGAAGCCGCCCTGAATGCAAAAGAAGAAGAATTGAAAAAACTGGGGGCAAAAATCGATGCGCAGCTAAAGGCTTTTGAGGAAACAAAAAAGAGCTATACCGAAATGCTAAAACAGGAGGAGGAACGGCGTAAACAGGCTCAGAGTGAGCGAGTTACCAAGATGGTCAAGCTGTTTAAGACAATGAAAGCTGCACAGTCCGCAGAACTCCTGGACAAGATGCAGGAGGATGAAGTCAAGCTGTTGCTGAATCGCCTTGATACAAAAACTGTAGCCAAACTGGTGCCCAACCTGAACCAGCCACGAACAATCCGATGGGTTAATGAAAACCTGAATGCTCGCGGAGGAAAATAGTCAATCACCTTGCCTTTTCTGCCGATAAAAGATCTAAAGGTATTATTTTTATATTCTTTATATCTATAACAGAAAGGAGGTGAAAAAAATGGATTCAGCACAGTTAATGGTCATGCCCCCATCCCCTGCCGGCACAGATGTTCTGGTAGCAAATATTCCTGACTCAAAATCTTCCGGGTTTTTATCAGACGAGTTTGGCAACATGCTGACCGACAGCATGCTGGCTTTTCAGACACAGGATATACGGGTAAGTTCATTATCATCCGGCACTGTAGCAGCTGAAGGATTGCTTGATGCAACTTTTTTTAACAGCTTAACAGAAAACATTCCTGCTATTGCAGAAGCTCCTGAAACAGTAATTTCCACTGAGAACAATATAGGGCTTATACAAGCCCAGATGATGGCTCTTCAAGTAATACCTGCCTTTCAACAACCGATCCAACAGCCCGTCGTGCAACAACCGGAAATCACTGGTTTTGCAGTTGAATCTACAGGTGTTCTCAATAATAATCCAGCCATCACTGACAGCATGGATACTTCTTTATCAACTCTTGTTGGAGAGCCTGTTGCCGGAAAACAGCAAGAAACCAATAATGATAATTCTGAAACACTGATTACAAAGACTCTGACTGAGCCTGCAAAGTTGCAACTACCGGAAAACTTGAAGCAATCATCACAGGCTTCTATTGTTCTTCCAAAAGCAGAAGAGATCTCAAAGCAGATAACCAACATCAATCAGGAACTTTTGCCATCAAGACAGCCTGAACCAACCCTGATTAAATCAGCTTCAGGCGATCAGAGAGAGATTCAACAGACTGTTCAACCAGAGGTTACAACACAAGAATTATCATCCGTTACAAAAAACAATGGGAATGCCACACAGAATGCTATCCGGTTTGCACAACCCACAGATCTGATGATATCTGAAGCAGACAACACGGGTAAGGAAAACCTTTCTTCTGATTCTGGCAGGCAGGGTTCACAGATGTTAGAAAAATCTATAAACCCTGTTTCGAATAATCCTGAAATTATCAGCGCTGAAATTTCTTCCGAGAAGACAAGCTTCTCTTCTTTGTCTCTAGAACAACAGCCAGTCAATATTCATTCTGTAAATCGTTCAATCAGTTCCGATCCCCTTAAAACCGTTGTACAACCCGAACCAATCCTGCCGGAACAGATTGAACGACAAGTCTCGGAAAAACTTGTTACACACGAGTTTAAACAGGGAACCGATCAGATATCCTTTAAACTGTCTCCTGAACATCTGGGAAATATACAGTTAAACATGAGGATGGAAGATCAACGGTTAAAGCTGGAAATAGTTACTGAAAGCCGTGGAACAAGAGATGCTCTGCTACAGCAGTCTGACAGCCTGAAAGAAACCTTGTCACGTCAGAATATCCAGATGGATTCTTTTACTGTGACGACCGGTAACAGTGGTAATCTCACACAACAGTCAGGTGGTGGTGAATGGCGTCAGGCAACAACAGAACAGAACAGAAATCAGCAATCGCAGTACAAAACTGCAAATATCAGCGCCGATTTTGAATCACCAGTACGTTATTTTGCACCGCAGTATCAATCAACTATTGATGTAAGATTTTAAGGGAAGGAGGTAATCCTATAATGAGCACCACTATTATTGGTACAACTGCAACTACATCAACATATGCGGCAGATGCCATGAAATCTGAAATAGGGATGAATAAGGATGATTTTCTAAAGCTGTTTATCGCACAGCTCCAGAATCAAGACCCTTTAAGCCCACAGGATCCAACCGAGTTTCTTGGTCAGCTGGCTCAACTGACACAGGTTGAACAGGCATATAACAGTACAGCTGCTCTGGAGAAACTTCTGACAGCACAAGATAACAGTCTGGCAATGACATCTGTAGCCCTGATAGGAAAAGATGTTACAGCCCTGGGAAGTGAAGCCGCTTTTGATGGAACAAATCCTGCTTCTCTGACTTACCAGATGCCTGCCTCTACAAGTGACACAACACTGACTATTTACAACTCATCAGGTAACGCTGTTAAAGTTGTAGATTTGGGTTCCGTATCTTCAGGCAACGGAACTTATCAGTGGGATGGAACAGATGGACAGGGCAATACCCTGGCAACTGGAGCATACTCTTTTTCCATTAGCGGCACTGATGCGCTTGGCGATAAACAGACAGCTACAACATATACAAAAGGTATTGCTGACGGAGTAAGATTCGATAACGGAACAGCATACATCACAATAGGAGCGGTTTCGGTACCATTTGCGAATGTGACCACCGTTACCCAGTCATGAATGCTATTGATCAGATCTATTTTCCTAACCCTGTTCAATCAAATGCAAAGACGCCTCAGTCCGGCAGTCAAACGACAAAGACGGTTGCAGACTCCCCTTTTGCCAGGATTCTTGATCAGACCGAAGGAGTCAGATTTTCACAACATGCCCAAGAACGTCTTAAGTCCAGAAATATATCCTTTAGCAGCGAGCAGATGCAGCAGCTTGAAGGGGTGGTTAACAGTGTTGCTCAGAAGGGCGGAAAAGAATCCCTGGTCATGATGGGGGATGCAGCTCTGGTTGTAAGCGTAAAAAATCGCACGGTTGTAACAGCAATGGATCGTAACCAGATGAAGGGTAATATCTTTACAAATATCGATTCTGCAGTAGTTATCTGACTAACATTAAAGGGCTGGCCCTCTTGAGGAAGCCCGGTGAGATGCCGACCGAATGACGCATCTCTTCAAAGAACAGGAGGCAATAAAATGAGTATCACATCAGCGATGTTTTCAGGGGTATCAGGACTTCTGGCAAACGCCGAAGGGATCAACGTAGTTGGAAACAACCTGGCAAACGTTAACACCGTCGGCTTCAAGTATAACCGTATGCTTTTTGCAGACATGATGTATGTGGATGTAGGAAACGGCTCTCAGCTCGGTCGCGGTACACAGATCCAGAAGATAGATACCGTAATGGGTCAAGGCGCATTTGAAAGCACCGAAGTTGTTACTGACCTTGCAATCCAGGGGGAAGGTTTCTTTGCGCTTGGCACACCAGCAGCAGCAGCAGGAACTGCAGTAGATCCGGAGGATGCGTATTACACACGTGCCGGTACTTTCAGGCTAGGCGCTGAGGCAACAGCCGGCGCTGCATTACCACTACAGACACCTATGGGATACAAGGTTCTTGATGAGGATGGAATACCGGTAATGATCCCGCAGACTCATAGCGAAGCTGCCACTTTCACATTACAGAAGATCACCAGTGTAGAAAACAATGGAACTATTGTATGTCTTTACGCTGACTCTACAGGAGCCCCAAGAACAGGTTATTACACCGGTAACGGCACTGTTATGGCAAATCCTACTGATGCACAGCTGAAAAAAGTTGGTTATGGCACAGTTAACAACCCTCCGGCGCTGTCAAAAGAAGGTGGAAACCTTTTTAAATCAACTCCAACCTCCGGCACACCGACCATAGGCAGGGCAAACGGCAATAACAGCAAGATCTTTTCAAACTCTCTGGAACAGAGCAACGTTGATATGGCAGCCCAATTTGTTAAGATGATACTGACACAGAGGGCATATTCAGCCAACTCAAAGACCATTACAACAGCTGATGAGATGACGCAGGAGGTATTGAATCTGAAGCGTTAAGCGTTTCTCTGACGCTGCATAACCTGACACAGCCCCCGTTTGCCTGTTTTGTTTACAGATGGACGGGGGCGCAGTTGTCTTGGAAAAGAAGCAATAAATACTGCAAGTGGTTGCAAAAAGCTGTTTTTCGTTTTACAAAGAGTAGTAATTTTTTATATAAGAAATCCAGTGGCATACACCGGAGGAACAAATGGCGAAAGAAGAACAGGCAGCAACCGAAACCCCTGTAGAAGGCGGGAGCAAGAAAAAGCTTTTTATCATTATTGGAGCAGCAGTAGCGGTACTTGTTATCGCCGGTGTTGTAATATTTATGATGATGGGCAAAGGGGACAAGAAAAAAGAAGGGGCTGACCCTAATGCTGCCACTGCTGCGGCTGCCGGAGGTCATGGTGCCGCACCTGCCGGTGATGCACATGGAGGTGCGGCCGGAGCGACAACAATCTACCCTCTTGAACCTTTTATAGTTAATATCTACGATGGTCAGGATCTTCGTTACCTTAAGGTAAAGGTAGAGCTTGAGATGGCCAATCCTGGGGTAAAACCGGAGCTTGAAGGACGCCTTGCCCCTATCCGCGATGCCATTCTGGTAGTTCTTACTACCAAGACGCTTCAGGAGGTGCAGGATGTTCAGGGGAAAAATCAGCTCCGTGACGAGATTCTGACCGCAATAAGCAAAATAGTAGCCCAAGGCAAGGTAACCAAGGTTTATTTCACTGATTTTGTTGTTCAATAGTAAATCGGACTACCTGAATATAAATGGAGAAAATCCTAACCAAAGCTGAAATTGAAGCGCTGCTGAATGCAGTTTTTGACGGTCGGATTGAGCCTGAGAAGGAACTTTCCAAAACCGATGAAACAGCAGTCAAGTATGATCTCTTTAATACCGAAGCTTATCGAGGTTTTGTACCAAACCTTGATATAGTTTATGATGGATATATCCGCTATAACAGAATTACCCTTTCAAACCGCCTTCGCAAGGTAGTTGAAATAAAGAAGGTTGGTGCACGCTCATACAAGTTTGATGATTTTCTGCAAACACTTCCATCACCGGTCTGCATGGCTATTTTCAAGCTTGATCCACTTAAGGGCGCAGCCCTGCTTACTATGGACAGCACTCTTGCTTTTGCCATCGTGGATAGCGTATTGGGAGGTACCAGCAGAAACTCACTCACACTCAATCGTCTTTTTACAAACCTGGAACTTAGACTGGTTGAGATGGTATTAGCTGATGTAATGTCAGATCTTGAAAAAGCATGGGCGCCCTTATACCCTGCAAAGCTGAATATACTTCGTATGGAGATGAACCCCAGACTTGTAACAATCGTACCTCCAGAGTACCAGGTTGTTACGATGACCCTCAAGGTTCATATTGAAGAGACTGTCGGCACCATGACTTTTGTAGTGCCGATTATGACAATCGAACCGATCAGGGACAAACTGAAAGAGGGAATGCAGTTTGACCTTATGGCGATTGACCCTCAGTGGTCTTTCCGTCTCTCTTCAGAAATTCTTGATGCTCCGCTGGAGCTGTCAGTTGAACTGGGCAATTCCATGATATCATTAAGAGAGCTTCTGGATCTGGAGGTAGGAGACACTATAATGCTGGACAAACCATGTACCAGTGAACTTATGGTAAAGGTTGAAGGTGTTCCTAAATACCTGGGCATTCCAGGCATACGACATGGCAACAAAGCGTTGCAGGTCAGCAACATCCTGTCAAACAAGGGGAAAAAAAGTGAACGACAAACATGATCCCGCAGAGGTCGAACAGGAACGTAAAAATCTTGAATTTATACTTGATATACCGCTCCAGGTAACAGTGGAACTTGGAAGGACAAAGCTTCTGGTAAAGGATATTTTGCAACTTAATCAGGGAGCGGTGGTTGAACTTACAAAGCTTGCAGGTGAACCGCTTGATATTTTTGTCAATTCAAAGCTTGTTGCAAGAGGCGAGGCTGTAGTTGTTAACGAGAAGTTCGGAGTCCGGCTTGTTGATATAGTCAGTCCAAATGAACGTGTGGAGAAGATTTTGTGACAAACCGGCTACTCGTCTCTCTGGTACTGCTGCCAGCAGTTGCACAGGGAGTTGAAAGTCAGCCAGGCGGAAGCAGCTTTGGCTTTCTTGCCAGTTTTTTTCAGATGCTTGCCGCCCTCTTCCTTGTAATTGGATTGATTCTGCTTACCTATTATATTTCAACCCGCTTAATTCGCAAGATGCCTGCAATCCGCCCAGGCGGTCAGCATATAAGGGTTCTTGAAGTTCGCCAGATGGGACCCCGCAAATCCCTTATACTTGTTGAGATAAGTGGCGAGTATCTATTGCTGTCAAGTTCCGGTGAACAACTCTCTCTGATAAAACAGATTGATATGCTGGAAGAAATTGAGATAATTGATGAGAATCCTTCAAAACAAAACAATTTCATTGAGTTACTCAAGCGTTCGGTTTCACGCAACTGACAGACAAAAGATATTATTCTGGAACAACAAATGACTCACTGCAACTGCAAACGTTTATTGATAACTGCATTAATGCTGACTACACTTGTTCTCTGCTCTACCGTTGTCTACTCCGCTCCTGTACCACTGCCCTCTCTTAATATCGGGGTAGGCACTGCATCCAAACCAGCTGAAGTTACCACAACAATTCAGATCTTCCTGTTGCTTACGGTTCTATCACTAGCTCCAAGCCTTCTGATTATGACCACATCTTTTACCCGAATAGTGGTTGTTCTCTCCTTTCTCAGAACTGCGATGGGAACCCAATCAGCTCCTTCAAACCAGATAATTCTGGCATTATCACTTTTCCTTACCTTTTTTATCATGACTCCGGTCTGGCAACAGATTAACGTTGAAGCCTATCAGCCTTACAAATCAGGCTCACTCAGTCAGGAGCAGGCCTTTGAAAGAGCGGTCAAACCGGTAAGGAAATTCATGCTTTCCCAAACAAGGGAAAAAGATCTGGCGCTTTTCATAAGCCTTTCCAAACAGGGACGTCCAAAAAATGCAGATGAAATCCCGACACTCACTATTGTACCGGCATTTATGATCTCTGAACTACGTACTGCCTTCCAGATCGGATTTTTGATCTATATACCTTTTATTGTCGTTGATATGGTCGTGGCTTCCGTTCTGATGTCCATGGGCATGATGATGCTGCCACCTGTTATGATCTCGTTACCTTTCAAAATACTGCTTTTTGTACTGGTCGACGGATGGGGGTTGGTTATCGGCTCCCTTGTGAAGAGCTTTGGATAGAAAGGAGGCAAAATGACTCCGGAACTTGTTGTGCAACTTGCTCGTCGAAGCTTTGAGGCCACCCTGCTTTTGGCAGCTCCTCTTCTTCTCTTCAGCCTTGTGGTTGGATTAGCCATAAGCGTCTTTCAGGCTGTCACCTCCATCAACGAAGCCACCCTTGCTTTTGCCCCGAAGATCGTTGCCGTAATGGTGGCAGTTATCATCTTCTTCCCATGGATGATGAGCTACATGAGTGACTTCACACGCGAGATCTATGCACTGATAGCTGTAATGCGTAAATAGAATCACTGTGTTTCCATTTATCTCCCCGCTACCGACTCCTTCAGATGTATTCCTGTTTGCGCTGGTACTTTGCAGAATAGCCGGTCTTTTTGCTGCTCTTCCTCTCTTTGGCGGTCGCCGACTTCCTACAAGAATAAAGATTGTTGCTGTCCTTTCTATTACCCTTGTATGCTTTCCAATATTGAAATTGACACCACCCCAAATGCCTCAAGACACTATATCCATTGGTCTTTTGGTTATCCGCGAGATACTTATCGGCTTGACACTCTCATTTATAACCCAGATCATATTTGCCGCTGTTGAATTCAGTGGACAGATAATCGGTCTTCAGATGGGGTTCAGCATAGCCTCGGTAATAGACCCCACTATGGGTAACCAGACACAGATAATGTCTGTAATGCAAACTTTACTGGCAACCCTTTTGTTTCTGTCCCTGAATATCCACCATGTTTTCATACATGCCATAGTCGACAGCTTTTCTGTAATTCCTATCGGAGGATGGCAGATGAGCGAGGCGCTAATCCATTTTATGCTGAAGGCAACAACAGATGTATTTATCCTTGGAGTAAGGCTTGCCGCTCCGGTAATGGTTGCGCTGCTTCTAACCAGTGTTGTTCTGGGCATAATGGCACGGGCTTTCCCCCAGATGAACGTCTTTATGGTAAGTTTCCCACTCAATATAGGGCTTGGATTTATGGTTTTAGGTATGACTCTTCTTCTCTTCTTTCATGTTCTTGAGATATCGTTTGCAAACCTGTCAGTACAGGTTACAACTATTTTCAGGATTCTGGCAAAGGGGGGATGATAACTGGCAGACGAGGATAAACACTCAAAAACTGAACAGCCAACAGGGCGAAAACTTGAGAAAGCGAGAGAAAAAGGCGCGCCGCCAACCTCGCAGATGCTCAACCAAAGCCTTACCCTGTTGGCAGGGATTGTAAGCCTTTATCTTCTTGGCGGTTATCTGCTGAATGGACTGGAAAGCACTACGGTTCAGATATATTCAGAGATTGGCAGCTTTGAACTGACCGAGAAAAATGTTTATTCCATGATGATTCGGGTATTCGGTGTCATAATAATGCTGCTCGCACCGATTATAATCGCCATAATGACAACAGGAATTCTCTCCCATATCCTTCAGGATAATGGCAGGATTGATTTTCAATGGGGTCGTCTGTCCTTTGATATAAACAAGCTGAATTTTATAAGTGGTTTTGGCAAGCTGTTCAACAAAGATGCGCTGGTTGAAATACTAAAATCACTTATCAAGATTTTTGTAATAGGATGGATAGCCTATCAGGTTATGCGAGATGAACTTCAAAACATCACCATCCTTGCAGAATCTGACATAAAGGGAATACTTGCCTATACCGGACATGTAGCATTCAAAATCGTCACACACACCACCGGAATGTTGATTGTAATTTCAATACTGGATTTTGCATATGTAAAATGGCGCTATACAGAAAATCTCAAGATGACAAAGCAGGAGGTAAAGGACGAACATAAAGAACAGGAAGGGAATCCAGAAGTCAAAGGAAAGATCAAGAAACTTCAGTATCAGTCAGCACGGCGACGTCTTACAAAAATTATTCCTACTGCAGATGTTGTTATAACAAACCCGACACACTTTGCAGTAGCACTTAAATATGACCGAAGCAAGATGGCAGCCCCTATGGTAATTGCAAAAGGTGCCGACGAAATGGCACTGGCTATCAAGGAACTGGCTCGTGAGAACAAAGTTACAATGGTAGAGAACCGATTTCTGGCCAGAGAACTGTATGAACAGGTGGCAGAAAACCAGGAAATTCCTGAATCGCTTTATGCCGCTGTAGCAGAAGTTCTTGCATATGTTTTCCGACTAAAAGGAACAATGTAGAGCATCTCAAAAGATGTCATATTTCAGTCAAAGTCAAATATATGACAAAACCTCCAAATATAAAATCTGTCAAAAATCAAAATACTCTGTAATCATTATACATTCCCATTGCATCACTTAACCTTGTGACTGTTTTTTGACGGCACGAAATCTGCATATAATTTTGGGGAGCAGTAGCAATTACCCCTTTACCTCCTCATTATCAAGGACACAAGGATAAGTTTCAGACATGGCAAATGCGACTTCAGTCCAGGCTCTTGAACTGAGCAATTTTAGAAAAAACTCAGATATATATATTGCTATTGCCCTTATTGGCGTACTCGCACTGATGATTATTCCTCTTCCGGCTTTTGTTCTTGATATTTTTCTTGCCACTAATATAACCATAGCTCTGGCCATCCTTCTCGTCTGCCTATATACAAGACATCCCCTTGATTTTTCTGTATTTCCATCCGTCCTGCTAGTAACAACACTGTTCCGTCTTTCACTTAATGTGGCCTCAACAAGACTTATACTCCTGCATGGGCGCGAAGGAGTTGAGGCTGCCGGCTCAGTTATCAAGGCATTCGGCTCCTTTGTTGTCGGAGGCAATTATGTGGTTGGTGCCGTTATGTTCCTTATACTGGTCATTATCAATTTTGTTGTTATTACAAAAGGCGCGGGTCGAATTGCCGAAGTTTCTGCAAGGTTTACACTCGATGCAATGCCAGGAAAGCAGATGGCTATAGACGCTGATCTCTCCGCCGGTTTTTTGACAGAGAAAGAGGCTCGCAACCGCCGCGAAAAAATCCGGCGAGAAGCAGATTTTTACGGAGCAATGGATGGCGCCAGCAAGTTCGTCCGAGGAGATGCTGTAGCCGGGATATTGATCATGCTCGTCAACATATTTGGCGGATTGATCATAGGTATCTGGCAACAGGGGCTGGCTATTGACGTAGCCCTTACAAACTACACACTCCTTACAATTGGTGAAGGGCTGGTGGCTCAGATTCCAGCGTTAATCATCTCAACTGCAGCAGCCGTAATAGTAACCCGTACAGCAGATGAAAATAATTTTGGTCAGGAGTTGACCAACCAGTTTCTTAACTACCCGAAGGCATTTTACGTTGTTTCAGGTGTAATGCTTCTTTTCGCAGTCATACCTGGTTTGCCTCACTTTGCCTTTCTCCTTTTATCAGGGGTCTCCTGGTTAATTGCAAGGATGTCAAAGGAGATGGCTCAAGTGGTAGAGGAAGAGGCTGCTGCAGCCGAGGCTGCCGGTGAAGAAGAAGCCCAGGATCAGTCTTCAGCAATACGACCGCTAGACACATTGGAGCTTGAGGTTGGATATGGACTTGTTCCGATGGTAGATGCAGCACAAAATGGTGAGCTGCTTGAGAGGATTCGTTCCATAAGACGCCAGTTTGCCCAGAAGATGGGTTTTGTAGTTCCTCCTATCCATATTCATGACAACCTCCAGCTTAAGCCATATGAATATAACATTCTTATACGTGGAGCACGAGTAGGCGGGAGCGAGTTGACCGGACAGTATCTGGCCATGGATTCGGGAGGAGTCATAGCAAAACTTCAAGGCCCTTCGGCAAAAGAACCGGTATTTGGCCTGCCAGCAGTCTGGATTAGAAATGAGGACAGGGAACAGGCTCAGGTTAACGGCTACACGGTTGTTGACAGCACAACCGTTATAGCCACCCATATAAGCGAAACAATAAGACGTTATGCACAGGATTTGCTTGGACGTCAGGAGATGCAGCAACTGCTTGACAACCTTGCAGTAACAGCGCCCAAGGTTGTTGATGAACTTATACCTGGACAGCTGAATCTGGGCGTTGTCCTCAGGGTCGTTAAAAACCTGCTTAAAGAAGGGGTCTCAATCAGAGACCTGCGGACTATACTTGAAAGTCTCGCAGATTATGCAGGCCTGACCAAGGATCCGGATGTCCTGACCGAATTTGTACGTCAGGGGCTTGGAAGGTTTATAGTGGATCAGTTCAAAATGGATGAAGAAACCCTGTATCTTATAACTATAGACCGAAAAGTTGAGGACACAATAGCAGAGGCAATACAGCCATCCGATCAGGGGAGTTACCTTGCCATTGAGCCTGGTTCGGCACAACAGGTAATAGCCTCAATTAAAGGGATGATTGACCGTTTTGGCATGTATGGCGCTCAGCCGGTAATACTGGCTTCACCTTCAATAAGACGTCATGTCAAAAAATTGATTGAACGATTTGTGCCAAATGTTGCTGTGCTCTCTCACAACGAGATTCCACAGAATGTCAAAATTCAGTCATTAGGAGTGGTGACCTTCCATGCTGGTTAAAACATTTCATGCCCCGACAATGGCAGAGGCTTTAAGGCAGGTAAAGGCTGAACTTGGCCCTGATGCCATGATCCTTTCGACTAAAAAAGAAAAACAGGGTGGAATCCTGGGTTTCTTTAGTAAAGATGTAGTCAAGGTAACCGCCGCCATAGAACCACACCGCCCTTCACCTCCTCCACCTCCTGCTGTCAGGGAAAAACCGGAGCGAGAAAAGACTGCCAAAGAGGAGTTTGAAAGCTCAATGCTTGCCCCTCTGGCAAGGGAGCTCAGGGATCTGCGTGAAAAAGTAGAGATTATGTCAAAGAGGGAAGAGGAATTACGCCAGCGCCAGAGTGAACAAAACTCTAATCCTGACAGTGCCGCTCGAAAATCCGGTGACGGCAACATAAACCTGAACAATATACCACGTCAGGATCTTGAAGAGATTAAGCGGTTTCTTCTTAACACCCTTGTCAAAAACCAGGATGGAGCTATCAAATCGGTTCAATTCCCTGAAGCTTTGTCAAACAACTCTGAACAGTCAGAAAAACCGCAGTTGGTAAAAGAACTTGACCGTCAGGGGGTTGAACCGGAACTGCAGGGTAAAATCATTGAAACGGTAAACAAACTACCGGCAAACTCTGGAGAAGAGACACTCAAAGGACGTCTTGGCGAGGCATTTTCACGACTGATATCCTTTGCCGGCACTCTTAGAATGAAAAAAAACACGCCGCGTGTGATTGCTCTTGTCGGGCCTACAGGGGTTGGCAAAACAACCACAACAGCCAAACTTGCCGCCATGTACGCATTAAGCAAAGGCAACAAGGTTGCACTAATCACAATGGATATATTCAGGGTCGGAGCGGTTGAACAGTTAAAAACCTATACAAGAATCATGGGAATTCCGCTTGAGGTGGCCTCAACGCCCAAAGAGCTTGAAAGGTCTGTAGAGCGTCATTCAGACTGCGATCTGATTTTGATTGATACAGCCGGACGAAGCCACAAGGATTCAGAAAAACTTGAGGAGATGAAGGATTTTCTTGAGTCATCTATTCATTCAGACATCTATCTATGCCTCTCAGCAACAACAAAAGACAAAGAACTTGAAGAAATACTCAACCGATTCAGCATTTTTCCGATCAGTAAAGTAGTCTTTACAAAACTGGATGAATCAGAAAGCATTGGATGCATCATAAACCTGCTTCTGAAGGCAAACCTCCAGATAGCCTATTTTACCACCGGTCAGAGAGTGCCTGAAGATATTGAGGTCGCAACTCCTGAAAAACTTGCTGAACTGATCCTTAAGGAGGGAGCAGAATGAGCGCTGTGCGTGGAACCGGCGACCAGGCCGACACCCTTCGGAAGATGGCCAGAACAGCCAGGGTATCTGATAAATCCGCAAACACGGAAACCTCGTTGAATGAGCAGAACGGAATACGGGTTATTTCTGTAACAAGCGGCAAAGGAGGTGTAGGTAAAAGCAACATAGTGGCAAATCTTGCTTTGGCCTTGGCATTCCTAGGCAAGAAAGTCCTTATAATTGATGCAGATTTAGGCGTTGGTAACCTCGATGTTCTACTTGGCCTCTCTCCTCAATACAACCTCAATCATGTTCTGTCAGGTGAAAAAAGTCTGCCGGAGATTATAGTAGAAGTAACTCCAAGCATCAAGTTGATACCTGCAGGTTCAGGCGTACAGGAATATACCAGCCTGGGACAGCATGAAAAACTGAGGCTACTTGATGAGCTGGATATGCTGGAAGAAGAATTTGACATCATGATTATTGATACTGAGGCCGGTATTTCTGAGAATGTCACCTATTTTACCGTGGCTGCCCAGGAGATTCTGGTTGTTGTAACGCCGGAACCTACATCCATCACCGATGTCTATGCCCTTATCAAGTTACTGGCCACCCGCTATTCAGAACATCATTTCAAGGTTCTGATAAATATGGCAAGAGACAGCGAGGACGCACTGGAGGTGTTCCGGAAACTGGCAAATGTTGCAGGGCGTTTTCTCGACATATCACTGGACTATCTTGGCTGTGTAGTTCGTGATGAACGTCTGATTGATGCTGTAAAAAAGCAGAAGGCAGTCTATGAATTATATCCTGATTCTGACGCTTCAAACTGTTTTACAACTCTGGCAAAGCGTGTAATCGAGAATTCCCGCCAGTCAAAATTGAAAGGTAACATCCAGTTTTTCTTCCGGCGTTACCTGGAAGGAACAAAGGGGAACGCAGCATGAGCAACCTGAAGGCATATCAGGAACAGGCAGGGGATCGGACTCAGCAGCTGCGTGAGACCATGATCACTTCACACCTGCCACTGGTGCGTTATCTGGTAAACCGGTTTGCAGCGCAATTACCTTCTCATCTTGACACGCAGGATCTTGCCAGCGCTGCAGTAATAGGATTGATACATGCGGCAGATCGTTTTGATCCTGAGCGGGGCGTACAGTTCAAAACCTTTGCAGAACAGCATATAAGAGGCGCTATTCTTGATGAATTGAGAGCAAACGATTCCTTAAGTCGCACGATGCGTGACAAATGTAAAATGGTAGAAAGAGAAATGCACGTTCAGGAACATCTTCTGGGGCGGAATCCTACCGGTAATGAGATGGCTGAGGCTCTCCATATCAGCATTGATGATTACTACAGCCTTATGGAGGATATCCATGAATACAGCTTTATCAGTATTGATGACAGCTGGGATGATGATGAAGGACATCCGTTAAGTCTGGCTGATATACTTGGGGATGAAGAGGAAAAAAGCCCGCAGCATCTGGCAATTGCCGGACAGACGGCAAAAGCAATTGGCAATGCAATCGAAGCCTTGCCTGAAAAAGAACGACTGGCTGTTACCCTGTATTACTATGAAGAGATGAATCTTAAAGAGATCGGCGTTGTGCTGGCTCTGACAGAATCACGAATCTGCCAGATCCTGAGTCAGGCAATGATACGCCTTAAGGCAAAGATGAAGGCCTTCCGCCCCTGACAGAAGATAAGGAGACAAGATATGAACAGTGGTATGTATTCGGCTTTGTCCGGTAATCTCTCAGCCATGAAACGGCTGGATATAATTGCTTCAAATCTGGCAAATGCTTCAACAAACGGCTTTAAACAAGACAGAATCGCCTTTGAGAGTGTACTTGCAGGCAATCAGAACCCTCCGGCAGTTCCTCCAGCCAGCACAGCAGACCCGGTCTTACTGAACGAAAGGATGACTACTGACTATTCCTCAGGCGCACTTGTCCAGACAGGCAATACCCTTGATGTAGCCTTGCAGGGAGACGGTTTTTTCGCTGTAAGAACTCCTGAAGGGATAGCATATACAAGACAGGGAAACTTTCGTCTTTCAGGCGATGGCACGCTGGTTACAGCCAACGGCTATACAGTCCTCTCCAAGGCGGGTGACAACCCTGCTGACGGCCAACCGATAAAGATTGATATTACCGCTCAAACCAGCGGAGATAAACCTGTGGTGGACAGCCAGGGAAATATAACACTGAATGGCGAACCGATTGCCACCATTGCCATCTTTGATTTTCCCAAACCTTACAGATTGACCAAAACTGCCGGAACCTTCTTTCTTGCCAATGATGGAGTTTCACCACAGCAGGCATCTCCGCTTACATCTGTCGCACAAGGTTCACTGGAACAATCCAATGTAAATACAATAGCTGAAATGGTGCAGATGGTGGAAACCAGTCGCCACTTTGAAACCTGTCAACGTATGGTTAGAAGCTTTGATGATATGGCTGCCAAGGTAATAAATGACCTGGCAAGAGTCTAATGAAATAAAGGAGTAACATGCCATGATGAGATCTTTATGGACCGCAGCGTCCGGAATGAATACCCAGACCCAGAATATTAATGTAATCGCAAATAACCTGGCTAACGTAAATACAACCGGCTTCAAAAAGAGCCGACCTGACTTTCAGGATCTTATGTACCAGACTGTTCAGAACCCTGGTTCACCATCTACCAATGCCGCACAGATTCCGGCTGGCATCCAGTTCGGCATGGGGGCAAAACTCGCGGCAGTATCCAAACAGTTTACCCAGGGTGATTACCAGAATACCGGCGGTTCGCTGGATATAGCCATTGAAGGGGACGGTTTCTTCCAGATCCAGATGCCGGACGGAAGCACAGCATACAGCAGGGCTGGCGCCTTCAAGATGGATAGTAACGGTCGTCTGGTAACCCCTGAGGGATACCCGATGCTGCCTGAAATTGTTATTCCCAACAACTCATCCAAGATCACCATCGGCACTGACGGAACTGTTTCAGCAGTTCAGGCCGGCTCAACAGCCGCCTCAACAGTAGGCAATATACAGCTGGCGATGTTTACAAACCCCACAGGGCTTTCCTCAATGGGTCGGAACTTTTACCAGCAGACAGACGCATCCGGCAATGCCACCACCGGAACTCCGGGTCAGAACGGACTTGGAACAACCACACAGGGATTTCTGGAAATGAGTAACGTAAACGTGGCGGAAGAGATGGTAAACATGATTATCGGACAGCGAGCCTACGAAGCAAACTCAAAGGCTATCACCACGTCTGATGAAATGTTGCAGTTGGCAAACAACCTGAAGCGTTAATTCATGCAGATTAAACACCTTATATCGTTTTTTTTATTGTTCTCTCTGCTCTGCGCTGTTCCATGCTCTGCAACCCATTCAGATCAGGTTGTTCTTTCTGAACAGCAGATGAAGAGCGCCATTGAACGTTTTGTGGCAGAAAAGGTTGAAGGCAGGGGATGGGATACATCAATCCGCCAACTCTCCTTACCCAAAGGGATAAAGGTTTCAAAAGGCACCTGCAACATCGAGATTGTTGCCCCGGACAGATGGGAGGGGTGGGGGTCTGTCACTGTTGCAATGATAGTCAGGGTTAACGGGGTTATTGAAAAGAATCTCTCTATCAGATTACATGTAGATGCACTTGCCGATATGGTAGTGGCAAAACGACAGCTGCTTGGCGGCACAATAATCAGCCCTGACGACATTCAGCTGCAAAAAGAGAATCTGGCAAAGGCCGGCGGTTATCCTGTTCATAACCTTGAAGATGCAACAGGCAAGAAACTTCGCACAGCTGTAAGAACCGGAGCCCCTATAAAAAGCAATCAACTTGCCGCTGTTCCTCTGATTGTAACCGGACAGATGGTAACCATAGTTGCTGAAAACTCCGGCATCCGAATTACCGTATCTGGCAAAGCAAGAAGCGCTGGCGGAATAGGTGACCTGATCCGTGTCCAGAATCTCACCTCCAACAAGGAAATACCTGCCCGTATTCTTGATGCCTCTACTGTTGTTATCGGTTTTTAATAAACAGGAGATTATGATGAAAAAACGTTGCCTTCTGGCGCTTTGCGCCATTTGCCTTTCAGGCTGCGTAGTTCAGCAGACCGAGGTGGTAACACCAACATTTGATCAACAACTTAAACAATCGGAGCCTAGTTACAAAAACGGCTCTATCTGGCAGGCATCCGCCGTAGCGTTGACTGAAGACGGAAATGCCAGAAGAATCGGCGATATAGTCACTATCATCATCACAGAAACAGCCAGTGCCAGCAAGCAGGCAGCTACCGCCACAGGACGAACCAGCCAAATGAGCGCCGGCATTCCTGCTTTTATGGGTCTGGAAGGTGCTGGAATACTTCTTAACAATCTTGGCGGTAAAGAGGCAAATCTATCAAAGCTGATAGACGCAAGCGCCAGTTCATCATTTGACGGCAGCGGTTCTACATCCCGGAAGGAAACTCTAACAGCCACGATAACAGCCAAGGTTATAGATGTCCTTCCAAACGGTAATTTGAAGATTGAAGGACGTCGTAACGTAAAGGTCAATAATGAAGATCAGATATTGACCGTTAAAGGGATAATCCGCCAACGTGACATCTCTGCAGAAAACACTATAAACTCAGCATTTATTGCTGATGCCCAGATCAGCTACTCAGGCGAGGGAATAATCTCTGATCGACAGAAACCGGGCTGGTTGATGAATATTATCGACAAGCTCTGGCCATTTTAGGTGATGCCATGAAAACAATCTCAACTTTTGCCCTACTCCTCTTTTTAGCCATTCCTGTCATCTGCCATGGCTCCCGCATAAAGGATATCGCGGCTTTTGACGGAGTGCGGGACAACCAGCTTGTAGGTTATGGTCTGGTTGTAGGTCTAAACGGTTCCGGCGACAGCGATCAGACAAAGTTTCCTGTTCAGTCCCTTGTAAACGTACTGGAACGTATGGGCGTTACTATCAATCGTGCTGATGTAAAGGTGAAAAACGTTGCTGCAGTAATGGTAACAGCAACCCTTCCACCTTTTGCAAAACAGGGTACCAAGCTTGATCTGACTATTTCTTCTCTTGGCGATGCAAAGACTATCGCAGGAGGAACATTAGTAATGACTCCTCTTAAAGGAGCGGATGGCAATGTCTACGCTGTCGGGCAGGGTTCTATCCTGACAAATTCATTCGCCTTTGGCGGGCAGGGTGCATCTGCCACCAAAAACCATCCTACAGCCGGAAGAATACCGGCAGGCGCTCTGGTTGAGCGTGAGCTGCCAAACGTTCTTGCAGGCAAGTCTGCCCTTCGGCTGAACCTGAATCAATCCGATTTTACAACAGCCTCACGGATAGTTGCAGCCATCAATAAACAGTTTCCAAATGCTGCCACTACCATTGACGGAGGCTCCGTAATGCTACAGCTTCCTGATTCATTTCTCTCACGACCTGTTGAATTCATCGCCCAGATGGAAAACATTGAGGTTACTCAGGATACCCCTGCCAGGGTAGTAGTCAACGAAAGAACAGGCACCATTGTTATGGGAGACAAGGTTCGGATTTCGCCTGTTGCGGTTTCTCACGGTAATCTGGCGCTTACCGTTAAAGAGGCTCCAAAGGTCTCCCAGCCAAAACCTCTCTCAAAAGGAGAAACCAAAGAGGCGCCACGAACCGAACTGAAGGTTCAGGAAGAACAGAAGCGTCTTTCATTCATACCGGAAGGCAACACCATTGGGGACGTTGTACGCGGTCTTAACTTACTCGGAGTAACCCCAAGGGATCTGATATCAATACTGCAAGCCATAAAATCCGCAGGAGCCCTGCAGGCAGAGCTTGTTATAATCTGACCATTTCAGTAAGCGGCAAATTCTACCGATAGGATAACCATAATGGACAGCAACTTAACTATATCGCCTCAACTCCTGATGCAGGAGAAAACGGCAGAGCAGTTGGCCTCCAGCGCAAGCGGCAAAGGTGAAAAACTGACCGAAGCCAGGCGCAAGGAGATTAAAAAGGTTTCACAGGACTTTGAAGCACTCTTTACAGGCATGATGTTAAAATCAATGAGAGAAACAGTGCCGGAAGATAAACTGACTGGCGGAGGAAAGGCAGAAGAAACCTTCAGATACATGCTGGATCAAGAGTACGCTGCGGCAGCTGCAAAGCGTGGTGGAGCAAAAAGCATAGCATCAATGGTCGAGAAAGAGCTGCTTAAACGCTATTCATCCCCTGTCTCACCCGGAACAAACGGGGCAAAAAGCGAGGAACTCTAATGGCAACAGCAAACCGTTTAACAGAAGTATTGACAGAACAGCTTGAGCTCTTAAAAGAGCTTCAACAGACCCTCCAGGAAGAGCAAAAAGCTATAGTCAACATTGACACTACATATATGGAAGCCCTTAATACGCAGAAGGAGCAGATAATTATCCGCCAGAGAAAGGCTACGGAGAAGCTCCATTCCGTAATGGCTGAAACCGCCGTGCAAACTGGCCTGCCACCTTCTGCAACCCTTACGGAAATAATTAATAAAATGCCAAATCAGATGAGAGAGCAGCTACAGCCATTACAACAGGCGACAAAGCTGACAGGTTCATCAGTTTCAGTCCTGGCAAATCAGAACAGGGGGATGCTGGAGCGTTTCCTGTCTGTGGTTAATGATTCACTGGCGTATATTTTGAGAATCCTAAACACCTCAAACACTTACGGAGTTCGTGGTACTTATCTCTCGAACACCCAGGCAGGCGCAGTAATGGTTAACAGGGAGGCTTAAGATGAGTCTCAGCGCAGCTCTAGAAATAGGCAAGGCAGGTTTGCGTATCTATCAGGTAGCCACTGAGGTTGCCAGTGAGAACATTGCCAACGTTAATACACCTGGCTACTCCAGACAACGTGTGGTACTTGCAACCGCTCCACCCACAACACACAACGGTTTCCCCCTGGGATCCGGCGTTCAGATTCAAACAGTTGAACGATACTATGACTCATTGCTGCAAAAGCAGCTGGTAAATGCCGGCACTACATCAGGTTATGATGAGAAGAAAGCTGAAGTCCTGCAGCAGATCGAACCTATCTTCAATGAGATCGCTCAGGATGGTCTAGGAGCCTCAATTACAGACTTCTTCAATTCATGGCAGGATCTCTCCCTTAACCCTACCGGAGGAGCTGAAAGACAGTCTGTACTAAGCAATGCACAGATTATGACGGATCAGTTTCATTACATCTATCGTACGCTAAATGATGCAGCCATTGCCCAGAATGATGCGGTTGAGCCGATGGCTGACGACATCAACAACATCCTGAGCAATATAGCTCAGTTGAATGGCCAGATAGAAGTAACTGAAATGATAAGCGGAAACGCAAATGAGATGCGTGACGAAAGGGATTATCTCATAAGACAGCTGGCAGAAAACATGGCTGTCAGCATAGATGAACAGGATGACGGCACAACTGACATCTCTTATACAGACGGAACCGGAACATACTCATTGATCAACGGTTCTGCCTCTGCAACACTTACTGTTATAAACAGCGGAACATTGGCAACTGACGGTACCACTCCGAGAAAAGTCGTGCAGGTTACACCTGCCGGTGGAGGCGCAACAACAACCATAGCACCGACTACCGGAACACTGGGTTCGGTAATGGTTATGAGAGACACTACAATACCAGGATATCTGACACAGGTTAACAACCTTGCAAACGAGATAGTAACAGAAGTAAATGCCATCCACTCTACAGGCTTTACCCTTGTCCCAAGTACCGGCGTCAACTTTTTCACCACTACAGGCACAACTGCACGCACAATAAATGTAGATATTTCAAATACAAACCTTATCGCTGCCTCTCAAGATGCCCTCTCTCCAGGCGACAACAGCAATGCTCTTGCACTTGCCGCATTGGCAAACACAAAGACAATGTCAGGCGGAACATCAACATTCAATAATTATTACGATGGGCTTGTTGCACAGGTAGGCTTGGATGTCCAGTCTGCCCAGAAAGTTGTATCGCAAGACGAAGCATTTATGAAACAGCTTACAACCCTCAGGGATTCCAATTCCGGTGTTTCACTGGATGAAGAGTTGACTGACCTTATTAAATATCAACGTTCATATCAGGCATCGGCAAAGCTTATAACCACTGCAGGCGAGATGCTGGACACACTGATCAACATGGTACAGTAAGGAGACCGCCATGCGAGTAACACCTAATATAACTTCGCAAAACTCACTTTATAATATCCAGAAGTCAAGAACCCTTCTTAACAATCTTCAGGAAAAGATAGCCTCAGGCCATAACATTAACCGTCCAAGTGACGACCCTGTATCTTCCAGACTGCTTCTGGGGCTTAACGACAAGCTGGCAGCCTCACAGCAGTACAACAGCAATATTACAAAAGCCGATATATGGCTTAACATGACCAATACAGCCCTCAACGGCATGCATTCATATATAAATCAGGCAAAGAGCCTGGTTTCCTCAATAGCAAGCGGAACAACGGATTCCAACATACAGAACAACACTGTTGATCAGCTAAAGGCCATCAAGCAGCAGCTGCTTGATATGGGAAATACCCAGTTAAACGGGATATATATCTTTGGTGGAGGGATAACGTCACCATCACCGTTTCATACAGGCGCAGCTCCATATTATCGCGGTGATGAAACTGCATTGAATATTGAAATAGGGCAGGAGATGACAGAGACCATGAACCTGATAGGAAGCCAGGTTCTGACTCCTGATGAGGCAACATCTCAACCTTTTGGAACAACCAATATACTGAAGACTATAGACGACCTTATCAGCACTATTACAACCGACCCTACAAATGCGGCTGCAATCCAGGCCGGTTCAGAGGCATTGTATGCAGGGGGTTTACAGCTGGAGCGCGCCATCTCAACAGTATCAACAAGGCTTACCCGTCTTGATAGCGCGCAGACAATGAATAACAGCACAAAAAACACATTGCTTACAATATTTGACGGCATACAGAGCGCAGATTACGCCGAACTGGGGGTAAAGCTTACTCAGCAGCAGACCGCTTTTGAGGCAACACTATCCTCAACAGCCAAGATAAGCCAGATGTCGCTGCTGGATTATTTATAATCCTTTTCGCACTCCGCCAGCATCATCATAATTTCAGTCTCTGAAAGCTCTGGAAGCAGAAAACTGCCCTGGCTGTCCTTTTCAACCCTGCTTATACCCGGATAACGCTTCTCAAGCACCTTTATCTCCATTGCCTGATTCCTTACAGTTGCCAGAAGCCTCCGGTTTTCCGCCTCAAGGTCAAATCTCTCAATAGCGGTTCTTATTGCAAACTTCAACTCCGTATCATTCCAGGGTTTTGTAAAAAAACGGTAGATCTCACCCTGATTAACCGCTTTCATAGCCGCATCAAGCGTTGCATGACCGGTCAGAAGGATCCTCAATGTTTGAGGATATTTTTCCTTCAGGATAGCGAGGAGTTCGCTACCCTGCATCCCTATCATCCTCTCATCAGAGATAACCAGTTTAAAAGGCTTTGTGGAAATTATTTTCAGCGCTTCCTCCCCGCTTTTTGCACAGCTTATTTCAAGCTGTTCATCAAAAAGCGCACGAGTCAGAGCATTCAGCACATTTTGTTCATCATCAACCAAAAGAATATGATTCATAGATATCCCCTTTTATAATATTCCGGTTTAACGCACTGTGCCGCAGGCAGGACAGACAGACCAATCCGCCTCAAGTATCTGATGGCATGAACGGCAGCAATTCTGACGGAATGAACCACAGTGAGGGCAAAAGAGGTGGCGCGATTCCATAAGTCTGCCACAGTGATCGCAAAGCCGCTCCATCTTCACAGCCGGCCCAATTACGCGCAGAATTTCATCCATAGTCGTCATTCCCTGACGAACCTTCTCAAGCCCATCTTCAAGTAACGAACGCATACCGTTTGCCCTAGCAATAGTCAGAATCTCGGATTCCCTGTAACTTGTTCCTATTAACTGGCGGTACTCATCTGTCATCAAAAAGATTTCAAAGACACCAAGCCTGCCCTTGTATCCGGTATTATTGCATCTGGAACAGCCGCCCCCCCTGTAAACCCTGCCTCCAAAGAAACCATCCGGCACCCTTAACAGCTTTGACTGTTCAGGATCCGGCAGGATTTCTTCACGACAGTTTTCACAGATCTTTCTAACAAGGCGTTGGGCAACAATCCCCTCAAGAGCTGAAGCAAGTATATACGGCTTAATTCCCATATCAATAAGCCTGGTAATAGAAGCTACGGCACTGTTGGTATGCAGTGTTGTAAGCACCAAATGCCCCGTTAGTGCCGCTTTAAACGCAGTGTCAGCCGTCTCGAAATCCCGCACCTCACCGACAAGTATAACATCAGGATCCTGACGCATTGTGGCGCGTAACACCTGAGCAAACGACAACCCTATCTTTTCATTAATACCTACCTGATTGGCCTCTTCAAGAAAATACTCTACCGGTTCCTCGATAGTTTCAAAATTTTTGTTCGGATTCATCATTGCAGCAAGCAACGAGTAGAGCATGGTGGTCTTACCACTGCCTGTAGGGCCTGTCGCTATAATAACACCTTGCGGCTTTTTGCTGATAATAGCGACTTTATCAAGATCATCAGGCAGGACTCCAAGCTCCTCAAGCCTTTTGATGGAAGCGCTCTTATCAAGAATCCGCATAACGATCTTTTCGCCGTTAACTGTTGGAAGAGATGAAACTCTCAGATCAACTATCCTTGTGCCGGACTTTACAGTAATCCTTCCATCCTGTGGTCTGCGACGCTCGGCAATATCCATCCTCGAAAGTATCTTGACTCTTGAAATCACAGCCGCATGGAGGTCAGAGGGGATCTTTATCTTGGCATGAAGCATTCCGTCTATCCTGTAACGAATTACGGAATACTTGGTCTTCGCCTCGATATGTATATCGCTGGCGCCGTAACGGATCGCCTCAGAAATTATGGCGTTTACTATCCTGATTACCGGCGGCACCTTTGAAGAGCCTATAAGTTCCTCGACTGAGACCTCTTTTTCCTCCTCATCAAGGACAATATCGATCTCATCAAGCGGCTCCAGCTCGCTGAAATCATCAATAGAGATATCTCCTGATTCCCAGCACTGTTTCAGCCTTTCTGATATCTGAGTTGAAGATGCCAGCACAGAGAGCACCTTCAGTCCTGTAACCCTTGAAATATTATCGCATTTCAGAATGTCTGAAGGATCCGCCATTGCAATGGTCAGTTGATTGCCATCCAGTTTTACCGGAATAATGCGGCTTTTTTCGCATAGTTCACGCGGGAGGGATCTGGCTACATTGGAAGGGATGTTCAACTCACGCAGATCAAGGTACTCAACACCCAGAGATTTTTGAAGCGCGGCAATCAGGTGGCTTTCGTTCAGGAGCTTCAGCCTGATAAGAGCATCACCAAGAAACTCTCCATGTTCCTGCTGTTTACCTGCAAGAAGCAGTTCCTCCTGGCCTATCAGACCTGACTTGAGCAGTATATCACCCAGCATGCCCCGATTTTCCTCAAACAGCCCTGCATAGTTCTTTATTCTGGCCTGCTGCTGATGCGCCAGTTCCTTGAGATGACGGTTTTCATGCATCAATAGATACTGTTGAAGAGCCAAAGAAACTGTCAGACGCAGATCTTCATCGTTCCAGGGCTTCGTGATAAATTTGTAGACAGCCCCTTCCTTAACCGCACCCATAATAGAGTTCACATCCGCATAGCCTGTAAGCATTATCCTTATAGTCTCAGGCCAACGCTCACGCACCACTTTCAGAAGTTCAGCGCCTGTCATTCCCGGCATCCGGTGGTCAGTAACAAGGAGATGCACCTGCTTCTCTTCCAATATATGCAGAGCCTTATCCGCGCTGTTTGCGGTAAGTATTATATAGTTTTCATCCATAAAGATCCGGCGCAGGGCATTAAGCACCCCCTCTTCATCATCAACAAACAGCAGGGTAAATTGTTCCTGTTCTGTGGCATCCGGTTCAAGTTCCAGGGGTTCATCAGCAGGTTTTGGCTGACCGGAAGAAGATTTAAAAAGGTGGGAATAAGATGTCATTTAGTTATCCGATAGATTCAAATACTCTTCAGATGCTTATCATTCAGCACCCTGGCAAGTTCAGCTGAAAGCTCGTCAGCCATAATAGGCTTTGAAAGGTAGCCATCAAACCCTTTCTCAATAAAACTCTCCCTGTCACCTTTAAGGGCAAATGCGGTAAGCGCTATAACCGGCTGATGTCCCCCTTTTTCAGACTCTTCCTTCCTTAAAAGTCGAAGCGCTTCATCGCCATTCATTATCGGCATTTTTATATCCATCAGCACAACGTCAAATTTGCCGGTTTTTAATCTGTCAAGAGCCTCTCTGCCATTGTTGGCTACAGTTACATGGCAGCCCATCTTCCTGAGAAGCGCAGTAAAATGAAGCAGATTGATCTGGTTGTCCTCTGCCAGAAGCACATTAAGACCGGTTACGTCCAAGTTCATTACCAAATCATCTGACTTTTGCAGACTCTCTTCCGCAGAATCGGCATAATTCAGTGCAAGTCGGAGGTAGAATGTAGAGCCATTGCCTTCCGTGCTTTCCAGCCTGATGCTGCCCCCCATAAGCTCTGTAAGATGACGACAGATTGTCAGTCCCAGACCTGTGCCACCGAACCGGTTGCTTATAGAACCGTCAGCCTGGTTGAATGGCTCAAAGATATGAGCCTGAGCGCTGGCCGGTATTCCAATGCCGGTATCCTTTACAGCAATATCAATCACAAATACTGTATTCAGACGTTCAATCAATGAAGCCGAGACAGTTATACCGCCATTCTTTGTAAATTTTATCGCATTTACAAGAAGGTTCAACAATATCTGCTTTATACGGAACTCATCCCCAATCAGTTCATCCGGCAGCTCGGGGGCAATATCTACCCTGCAATAAAGCCCCCTTTCCTCAATTCGGCTCTTCTGGGTACTTACAAGCTCTGTAATGCATTTCCGGAGATTAAATGGACAAAGGTTTATCTCAAGCTTTTCGGCCTCAATTTTTGAAAGATCAAGAATATCGTTGATAATTGAAAGCAGGTTGTTGCATGAACAGCTCAGCGCCGATATATACTCCTTCTGTTCAGAAGTAAGAAACGTGGTTTCAAGCAACTGGCTCATACCTATTATACCGTTCATCGGGGTTCGTATCTCATGGCTCATATTTGCCAGAAATTCGCTTTTTGCCTGATTAGCGGCATCTGCCGCCTTCTTAGCATCCCTCAGCTCTGTTTCAATTCTCTTTCTTTCACTCAGGTCAATATCCAGGCAGAAAAGCTCCGGCTTCCGACCCAACGGTTTTATTAGTGCATGGCTTGAAAAGACAGACACAAGAGAACCATCCTTACGCATCAAGGATAACTCTGCTGCAGGTATCGGTTCACCGGTTTCCGCCATATTATTTATTGCCGCCCTTACATCCTCCTTCATCTCGTCCGGTATTATCAGCTCAAGCAGATTTGCTCCCAGAGCCTCTTCTTCGGTATATCCGTACAGAAGTTCTGAAGCGCGGTTCCAGAACGTTGTAGTCCCGTCAATCAGATATCCCTGCACTGCAACCGTAGGTATATTCACCATAAGTGAGCGGAAACGGTTTTCGCTTTCTGCCAGCGCCTTTTCAGCCTGTTTAAGCTCGGTTATATCCTGTAGAGAGCCAAAAAGCCGGACAATCCTGTTATCAGCGCCCATTTCAGGAGTGCCTCGTGAAAGACAGCTTTTCAAACTCCCATCAGAGCAGATGACAGTAAGTTCAATATTGAAAGGCTTCCCCTCATTAACAGCCTTCTCGACAACCTCTTTAAATCTCATGAAATCAGCGGAAGGAAAGAGGCTGACATGTTCTGAATAAGCAGGAGCCTCTGCGGCAGGTTCCATCTTGAATATACGGAAAAGTTCTTCAGACCATCTGACCCTGTTGTCAGACAGATTCCATTCCCAGCCACCTACATGCGAGATAGCCTCAGTCCTGGCAAGCATCAGCTGGTAATTCCTAAGCGCAGATTCCACATCAATCCGTTCAAGTTCGGCTGCAGCCCTTACAGAGACCAACTGAAGTGTAGTTTCAACCATGCGCCTGTTTTGAAGCGGCTTGCGCCCAACAAGAGCTATCAGACCGATTGGAACTCCAGCATGGCTCCATAATGTCAGTCCGACATAACTTTCAGCCTGCAGTTCTTTAAGCAGATCATCATCCGGAAAGAGATTTGCAACTCCTGAGGTAAAACAGCAGACCCTTTTTCGAACCGCCTCTCCGCAAGGAGTCTGGTTCAGGGAATATTTTACATTATCTTCAAAAACTCCGTCATGCCAGACCGAGAGTGTAGTTGCGTTAAGCCCGTCACCTTCAAGACGGTCTATACAGACAAAATCCATTCCTGTATGGGTTCCAAGAAACAGGGCTAGGTGGTTGAAGAAACTTCTCTTTGAATCTGTATTAGTATAATCAGCCAGAAAGGTGAGAACCTCTTCCGTCTGTTTCTGGGCAGTAATATCGGTAAATTCAATTACCCTGACATTTTTCCCTTTATAGGCAATATTTTTACCCCTGATGGAAAGCGGATAAACAGAACCGTCCTTGCGAACCCCTTTAACTTCATACCGTTCTTTATATTCAGCCTGAATGTTATGAATAACCTTATCAAGATACTCGGGAGCAATCAGCTTAAGCCCTTTCATACCAACAAGTTCCTCATGGGTGAAACCGGTCAGTTCGGAAAGTCCACTGTTGCACTCAAGTATAATTCCATTGTCATGAATCCCTACACCGCCAAAAGAGGCCTCACTCAGAGCCCTGAAGCGCTCTTCGCTGTCTCTCAGGCTGTTTTCTGACAATCTTTGTTCTGTGATATCTCTGGCAACTCCAAACAGACCGATGATTTCACCCAGTTCGTTCTTTATCGGATATTTTCTGTTATCAACCCATCGTATCTCACCATCCTTGGTCATACCTTCCTGTATTTCACGAGCTACCTGAGCCCCTGCGAATACTTCTTTTTCAAGACGGTAGTATATATCAGCGTAGTTTTCAGGAAAAACATCATAATCGGTCAGCCCAAGCAGATCCCTCCAATGTTCCGCAGGATAGCAGACCGAAACAAGTGTCTGGCTGGCTCCGGTAAAGACATGATTGCGATCCTTGAAATAGATGTAATCATCTGTATTCTCCATTACAGCTATAAAATTTGTCATTGTTTCGGCAGAATCCATAGTCCTTTTCAGACTCTTTGAATCCTGGAGAAGCAGTTCCAGGGTAAAGGCTCCGGTTATGCTTGCAGGCCTTTTACTATACTCTCCCCTGATACAGCGGATTTTGCCATTAGCATCTCTTATACGAATGTTAAAGCTGCCGGAATTGTTTGATCCTTCAGGAGAAAAAAGGATTGAGGCTATATCAAGATCATCAGGATGGATCCGGTCTTTAAGAGAAACTTTTGAGGAGATAAACTCTTCAGACTGAAAACCAAGCAACTGTTCAACTGCGACGGTAACAGCGAGAACCTTGATTTCATCATCCGTAATCAAGAGCGAGAAGGCTGCTTCAACCGGCTCTGTTGCACTGATGTTGCTGTCAGCTTCCATAAACCCCTCACTATTTGACAGGCAGCATTACCCTGACTATCGTTCCCTTACCTGGAGTTGAGCTTGCTTCAATACTGCCGCCAGCTGAATTAATAGCTTCCCGCGCCACAGCAAGTCCCATACCGGTGCCGCTGCCAACCTCCCTTGTTGTAAAAAACGGATCAAAGATTCTGGGGAGATTTTCGGGCAATATTCCGCAACCGTTGTCAGTTATTGTAACAACTATCCCTCCTTTATCAAGCTCTGTAGCCACAGATAATTCAAGCCCTTCTGAACGGGACTTCAAGGCATTGTCCAATATGTTCGCAAACGCCTGGTTCATAAGGGGTAGACGGCATATAATCGACGGAGTTTCCTTAAATTCAGTTGTCAGCTTCGTATATGGGGGAAACTGTGGCGCAAGGCCTGCCAGCAAAATTTCAAGCTCCTTATTAATCTGCATCGGTTTTTCATCCATTCCTTCAAGATGAGAAAAACCGTTCAGCTCTGAAACTATTTTTGCAATCCTTTCAACTCCTTCAAGAGATTGCCCAAGCAAAATCCCACTGTCCTCCAACAGAAAGTCTATCTTTAGTTTTTTCCAATGCGCCTCACTCTGCTGTCTGATTATCAGAGATGACTCTTCATTTGTGAGTAATTCACGATACCGGCCAAGCATCTCGGCTATACGAAGCTGATATTTTTTGAAAGTCTTAAGATTGCTCAAAATGAAACCGAGCGGATTATTTATCTCATGAGCCATACCGGCAGCCAGTTGTCCGACTGCTGCCAGTTTTTCCTGTTGCAGCATCCTGTTGTATGCCTGACGCAGTTCGGCTGTCCGTTCTTCTACCTTAACCTCAAGTTCAGCGGCAAGTTTACGATATCGGCGCTCCGACTCCATTAAACGGTGGTTGGTAGCTACCAGCTGTTCATATGATTCCTTGACTATGCTCGTATGGACTTCTGTGGTAAGCATCCGCTTAAGGTTATTGGTCACGATAAGCTGCAGGGCATCATGAAGGAGTCTGCCCAGCACCTCAATTGCAGGGGTAAGCTCCTTAGCCTCAACCTGCAATGTCCCCTGAGGCTCCCCTTCAACCAGAATAGGAAACATTTTTCTCTCAGGCTCTGTTATGGATGAATCCTCAGCATCAACCGTCACAAACGGGAAATCTTTCTCATCAAGCAATACCGCCCGGCTTAGCCCCAACTTGACAGCGCTTCGGAAAAGAGGTTCAACTTCAGGCCTGGCGATAATATCCGCCAACCGCTTTTCCTCACCAATTAAAAACTCGATATACGGGGCAGCTTCAGTCATTGTCCTGTTTTCCTATAATTTTATAATTGCAGTTATAAAACTTTCTTTATCAACCTGATATCTGTCCAGCAATCCAATCTTCTTATCTACAGCATCAAACAGACTCTCAAGCGCAGCCTTGAATGTTTCCAATACCCCCGTTCCGAACAATGCAGAGGCCATTATCACCGGCAGACCTGTAGGTTCCCATGTTGAGCGCAGCTCATCTTCAGAGACAAGATCCTGCATATCCCGTTTATTAAACTGTACAACAAGCGGCAAATTTTCTATTGAAAGCCCGACAAGAGCCAGATTTTCCTCCAGATTGGAAAAACTCTCCGCATTAACAGCCTGCATGGATATCCGTGAATCTGCTATAAATACAATCGCATCCGCTCTTTGCAGCACCGCTTTTCTGGTTGCATCATGCCTTACCTGACCCGGCACGGTATAAACCTTCAGCTTTATCTTCAGGCCTGATGGAGCCTGAAAAAAGAACGGCAGCAGATCGAAGTAGATAGTGCGATCTTCTGTGGTATCAAGCATCATCAGCTCTCCACGTCCCTCCTGTAGCAGCTTGTCATGCAAGGAGAGCAGGTTGGTGGTTTTGCCTGACAGAGCCGGGCCGTAATAGACCATCTTCAACACCAGTTTTTTATTTGTTTCATCAAATTCAATCATGGCGATAAAGGCTCAAGACTCTGCAATTAAAGGGAGCAGGAGTGTAAATGTAGAGCCGTTTCCCGGCGCACTCTGGAGAGTGATTGTGCCTCCCAAAAGCTCTGTGATACGTTTTGTAAGAGACAATCCAAGCCCCGTTCCTTCATAGAGCCTCCTGTCGGAATCATCCAGTTGTGTAAAAAGTTCAAAGATCTTCTTCTGATTATCAGGATCTATACCTATGCCGGTATCCTTCACATCAATCCTTAAGAAAGCACGATCAGCCAACTTCCCTTCCTCACGTGAAAGAGAGATGTAGACCTCCCCCTTTTCTGTAAATTTTATGGCGTTATTAAGCAGATGAGCCAAAATCTGCTGCAAGTGACTGCCATCTGCAACTATCTGACGTGGCAGAAGATCTGATATTGAAAAATGCAATCTTAAACCCTTGTTGCTGGCGGCAACCAAAAAGAGCCGGTTAAGTGTTGAAAGCATCAGCTCAAGATTGACCGGCGCCTGTCTGAAACTGTGTTCAGCCGATTCCAGTCTCGATACCTCAAGTATATTGTCAATAGTGCCAAGCATAGAGAAAAGCGCCGTCTTGGCATCAGCCGTCATCTCAGGATCATACTTCTTTTCATATTCACTAATCTGTAGTGCGCCAAGTATGACATTCAGCGGAGTTCGCAGTTCATGGCTCATGATCTGCAAAAACCTCAATTTAGCCTGGCTTGCCGCTTCTGCATCCTCACGCGCACGTTGAAGTTCCTGGTTCTTTTTTTGCAGTTCGGCGTTAAGCAGTTCGAGATCCGCCATCTTCTTCTCAAGTTTGCGGAACAGCGCCTCACTGTACTCTTTCATCTGCCATGTCTTTTCATCTTCCGGCTTTCTTGGTGTAGAAGCCATAACATCTTCTATTATACGGACAAGCGCATCCGGCTCCTGGGGTTTAATCACAAATCTGTCCGCACCCAGGCTTAACGCAAGCGCCTCATCCTTTGATGTAGTAAATGTTGCGGTATAGAATACAAAGGGGATATTCTGCAGTTCAGGATCCGCCTTCAGTTCACGGCATAGAGCATATCCATCCATTACCGGCATCAGGATATCCGAAACAATCAGATCCGGATGTTTCTCTTCCGCCAGTTTTAATGCCTGGGCGCCATTTTCAGCTGAATAGACCTCATCAAAACCATTGCCTTTAAGAAGAACTTCCAGAAAATAAAGATTTTCTGCATGATCATCAGCAATCAGAACTGTTTTCATTAGCTTGGCTCCGTTTCAAGATGCCGGCAGATGCTGTTCCACCTGCTGGATAAAGGTATCAGGGTTGATAGGCTTTTCAATGTAGCCGTTGCAACCGGCGGCCAGCGCCTTTTCCCTGTCGCCGGCCATCGCATATGAGGTAACCGCTACAATCGGCGTTGCATCAAGTTCGTGGTTACTTCTCAGGTTCCGAGCCACCGTGTATCCGTCCATCTTAGGCAGTTGAATATCCAGCAGGATCAGGTCAGGCTTTTCAGCTGCCGCCTTGTCGATCCCCTCCTGTCCATCCGTAGCGGGAATCACAGTGTAGCCATGCTTTTCGAGCAGGAAAGTAACCAGATACATATTCTGCTCGTTGTCTTCGATATACAGTATATGCTTACTCATACAGTTTTGTTCCTTTCTGTCGGCAATTTAAAACCAAAGGTGCTCCCCCTGCCAGGCTCACTATCAAGCCAGATAGTTCCTCCCATCAGCTCCACCAGTTTCTTGCAGATTGAGAGTCCCAGACCGGTTCCCTCATACTTGCGGGTCAGACCGGTATCCACCTGGTAGAACGGCTTGAACAGACGATCGGCCTGATCCGGCTGAATACCGATACCGGTATCGGTAACAGTTACAAGATAGCTGTCGTCATCCTGCACTGCCCGCACCTTTATGCCCCCTGTATCGGTAAACTTGACCGCATTAGAGAGCAGATTCAGGAGTACCTGCTCAACACGCCGCTCGTCACTGACCATAACTCCAACCTGAGTTGAGATCTGAAGTTCCAGCAGCAGCCCTTTCTTCTCTGCCAAAGGCCGGATGATCTGGGTCACCTTCTGGATCGAATTGGCCAGATTGAACGGCTCAAAGCCCACTGTAAGCTGCCCTGCCTCTATCTTGGAGATATCCAGTACATCGCTTATAAGTGCAAGGAGGTGGTTTGCGCTGTTCTTCACCATCATAAGCTGTTTCTTCTGCTCATCGTTCACAGGGCCGCCGAGACCCTGTAGCAGTATCCCTGTGAAACCGATGATTGAGTTGAGCGGCGTGCGAAGTTCATGCGACATGGTTGCCAGAAAGGCAGATTTCAACCTGTCAGCCGCCTCAGCCCGTTCTTTTTCAATCTGCAGTTCAGCCGCCTGAGCCACCTGCTCCTTGAGTATTTCCTCCATCTTCAGCTGTTGTTCTTTCAGACGTACTTCTGTTTCAGAACGGATGGTTACCTCTTGCTGCAGCCTTCTGTTCCAAAAGAAGAAAACTCCTATAACCAGTAGCGCTGCCACAATAATCTTCCAGAACATGGCATAGTTTATTAGCGATTCATGACGCAAAGAAATCCATTTTGTGTATATTGAGCCTTCTTCACTCTCGGGCATGGCTCTTAACGCCTTGTTCATCAGATTAAGCAGTTCAGGCCAGTCGTTCCTTACTCCGAACGAAAGTTCATAACGATAAGGGGTTTCTGTTGAAAGCCTGATATCATCAATCCCCATCTCTCCCAGATAATATCCTGTAGATATGGTACTCCCTATATATGCGTCAGCCTCCCCGTTTTCGAGCCTATTCAGAGCTTCTCTTACATCTGAAGCCTGAATGAGGTTAATCCCGGGATGATTGGTTTCAAGAAAATATTCAGTGCCATGATCCTTTATCACCAATGCCTTTTTCCCGCTTAGTTCTTTTAACGACCCGATATATTTGGATTTCTTAAGGGTAAATATCCCTATCTTCATTGTAAGATAAGGGTCGCTGAACAGCAGAAACTTCTCCCGTTCATCTGTCCTGGCTATGGCAGAGAACAGATCCAGCTCCCTTTGCCTGGCTGACATTATCAACTGCTGCCAGTTCCTGTTTTTTACAATCTCAAAACGAATCCCTGTCATTTTTCCGATTCTATGCAGATAATCAGCAGAGATCCCCTGTGGTATTCCATTACGGTCAATAAACTCGGAAGGGGCGCTAACAGGGTCAAATGCCACCTTTATTACCGGATGTCGCTTTATCCATCCCTTTTCTTCATCGGTAAGCTCAAATTCATTCCCCTTCTCATGCAGCCATTTCTGTCTGATTACCCTTTCCTCATCAAGCGTTATTGAATTGAGCGCCTTGTCGAGAATCGATGCAAGAACAGGCAGTTCTTTCTGCACTCCAAACTGTAGAACCGATTCAGGTTCAGACAGACGTCCCATAAGCTTCAAATTTGTAAGCAGCTCTTTTTCTATCAGATACAACGCAACTGCCCTGTTTCCCGCATATCCGTCCACTTCTCCCCTGCTTACAGCATCAAGAGCCAAAGAGGTTGTTTCGTATTCACGGACAGTTACAGATGGAAATTTGGTTCTGAAGTAGACTACATTGTGAAAACCCTTTTCAATGGCGACTGTCTTACCGGAAAGTCCCTTCTCGTTATTGAAGTACTCTCCATCCTTGCGGCCTACAATCAGATGAGGGATGACTATGTATGGGCGGGTAAAGTTATAGAAAGGCTCCCTGTCAGGGCGCTTTGTTATATCCATTATGGCGTCAAGCTCTTGTCTTTTCACTCTTTCCTGATTTACTCTAAAAGAATCAGGCACAAGAATTATCGCATTATTAAGCCGTTTGTTCAGCAGTGCTACATAATCAACTCCCAATCCATTTGGATTGCCTGCCTTGTCCAGAAAATTAAGCGGTGGCCAGGCATCCATCATCCCGATTCTTATCTTCGGATGTTGTTTAAGCCACTCCTTTTCTGCGTCTGAAAGTTCTAAACCGTTATTGGCGAATGCATAGAAAGGATAAAAGCAGAGAAAAAGCAGAAAAATCAGAGTTAAAAAAGGAGATTCAAGGGCATTTTTTTTCACTGTGGTCTCCTTTTTTTAAAGTTAGCACCTACAGAACGCTTTATTGCTGATGCACCAGGGCAAAAACCCCATGCAGAGGAGGATCAAGTTTGTAGTATCTCTGTATTGATTCTATCTTTACTGAATCAAGCACAACCCCCTTGTTAAGAAGCATCAGACCGGTGCCGGAAAGCAGATCACGGGTAAGAAGCATCCCTTTGCGCAGTTCTTCAGGCTTAAGCTCAAGCTCAACTGTGGCATTCGGGTCTATCTCAGGCATGTTAAAAAAGGCATAGCGGGCAACCTTTCGGAACACCCGCTGCAGACCCGGGTCAAGCTTGATTTCAAGCCCTAACTCAACACGAGCCAGTGCCTGTTCAGAGCTGTCTCCGCCGGATGTCATTGCACGATCAAGCTGATCCGCATATCCGATTATCCGTGCTCCAAGCGGAATTTCATCCCCCGCAAGCCGGTCAGGAAAACCGGTTCCGTTAAAATTCTCATGGTGATGCCTTATTAGAACCCCGGCAGCTCGCAGTTCAGGAATACCGTCAATCGCCATCTGTCCACGCACCGGATGCTGGGAGTAGACCAAAAACTCATCCTGATTCATATAATCAGGCGATTTTTCAAGCAGCTTTTCAGGAATGCCTATTTCTCCAATATCATGCAGCAAAGCGGCAATCCTTACGGTTTCGATCTCCTCCGGCATAAGTCCGTACTCTCTGGCTGCATTTACAGCAAGCTCCGATACGTTTCTGGCATGCTGATGCATCTTCTGACCCCGCATCTCGATAAGACCGGAAAATGCGCTAATTATCCCGTTGTAACTCTCCCTTAGATGAAGCAGCGCATCATTTAAGTCATCGGCCTTTTTCCTTATTGCAGTTGTCTGCTGTAGCACCCTGTTTTTAAGATTGTCGTTCCACTGTTTAAGCTCTTCGTTCTGAGCCTGCACCACCGCCTGAAGCCGCTTGTTTTCCCGGGTAAGCCGCCAGGTTTCCACTCCCCCCCGCAGGGTCTGCAACAGATCCTCATCATTCCAGGGTTTATTAAGATAGCGGCTGGCTCCTCCTTTGTTAATGGCATCAGCCGCTGCCGATATGTCCGAGTATCCGGTCAACAGCATCCTGAGCGCATCAGGAGCCAGAGCCTGTGACTGATGCAGAAACTCGGCGCCGTTCATGCCAGGCATCCGCTGATCAGAGACGATCAGCGCCACCTCCTGCAACGAGGTCAGCTTCTGCAAGCCGGCTTCCCCCGAATTGGCAGTCTCGGTCTCAAACGCCTCATCCATAGTAAGCCGCTGAAGCGCCTTAAGGATGTTTTCCTCGTCATCTACAAACAGAACTGTGGGACGACGTTCGTCAATATTCATTGTTTCCCCTCTCCTTCCGTGCCAGCAGAATGAATCTGTTCACCAGCTCAGGATCAAGATGAGTAGGGGTCATCTCTTGCAGGATATCGATGACACGTTCAAATGAATAAGCCTTGCGGTAGGGGCGGTCTGAATAAAGGGCATCAAAGACATCCGCTATTGCAACTATCCTTGCCTCTATAGGTATCTCCTCCCCTTTAAGCCCTGAAGGATAGCCGTTTCCGCTATACTGTTCATGATGATACAGAATAATATTCACAACACTCTCAGACATCTTGGCCTGACGCGCAACCTCCGCTCCCCAGCGTGGATGCTGCATAACCGATTCCATATCACCTTCGTTAAGCCTGCCAGGAAAATTAAGCACCCGTTCCGGCACGCCGATTTTGCCGCAGTCATGCAGCCAGCTACCATGCTTAATCTCTTCAAGCTTGGCATCGCCAAGGCCTATAGCCTTTGCCAGAGTTACTGCATACTTTGCCACCCTGTCGCAATGTCCCTTGGTATAAGGGTCTTTCAATTCAACCGTCTGAGCAAGAGAGAGATATACCGTCTCATCATCAGTCACAAGTGACTGGATCAACTGGTAACGCATCACCGCTTCATCAACCGTCTCCATCAGCTCCAGATTGTTCCAGGGCTTTGTCACAAAACGGAACGCCTCGCTCTTGTTTATCGCATCAATAGCAATTGAGAGATCCGCATATGCAGTCATCATAATCCTGAAGATATTTGGCCAGCGAGCCTTTACCTTTGAGAGGAGTTCTATACCCCTCATCCCTGGCATCAGATAGTCTGAAACAACGACCCAGACCTCCTCTCGTTCCATAATATCAAGAGCCTCCTGGCCGGATGAGGCAAAAAGGCAGCGAAGATCGTCCCGCTCCAGATACATCCTTTCCAGTGCTCTAAGTATAGGTTTTTCATCATCAACAAAAAGTACGGTTCTCATTCCGTAACCTCCAGAAATACAAGCACTACCGACTCGCTGTCAGAAAATCTGACCGTCTTGCCCAAAACCTTCCACTTGCGACCAGCAAAGTTCTCTACTGTTTCCAGATATTTAACCTCTCTCACATTCCTGACCAACTCTCTGAACTGCGGATCAGAGAAATGCTCTATTTTTATCCCGAAAAAATCTTTGCAGAGCTGCATCAGAAGTGCGGCGGCTACAGAGTTGCAATGGGCTATCAGACCACTCTCATCAATGCCCACCACCCCCACCGGTAATTCTCCCAGCATGGTCTGTGCAAACTCAAGCGCCCTGTTGCGGAGCTCCAGCTCTTCCATACGCTGCTCCACCTTTGCCTCAAGATCATGATTGGTCTCTGCCAACTGGGCCAGCAGTTCACGGTTTTCCTTAAGCAGACTGTAACGCTCAAGACTGTTATGAATGGTAACTCTCAACTCCTCATCATTCCACGGTTTGGGGATGAACTTGTAGATATGCCCCTCGTTGATAGCCGCAACAATAGCCCCTGCATCGGCATAACCGGAGAGTACAATCCGCACCGTATCCGGCCACTTTTCATAGACCTGCTTTAAGAACTCCACCCCGTTCACCACCGGCATCCGGTAGTCTGATACCACTACCTGGAAACTGTCACCTGACTCCTCCATAATCTGCAAACCCTCTTCAGCTGAACCGGCAGTGACTACCTCATAATCGTCATCCAGAAAGACTCGCTCCAGAGAACGCAAGACATTGCGCTCATCATCAACAAAGAGGATTTTAACCTGTAGATCGGAAACAGACATGTTTTTCTCCCCCTCTATTTATACCGCAGTTTCGAAATTTTTCACGCAGTTGCCGGAAGACTGACTGTAAAGACAGTTCCTTTGCCCGGTTCACTCTCCACCGAGATCTTGCCGTGATGTTTGCGGATAATCTCAGCCGATATGGAGAGTCCCAGGCCGGTACCCTTTCCAGCAGGCTTTGTTGTAAAAAACGGTTCAAATATACGTTTGGAAACCTCCTTCGAGATTCCCTTGCCGGTGTCGGCAACCGAGACAGAGACCCAGCCCGGATCGGCCCAGGTTCTGACCGTAATAGTCCCCTGCTGCTCCATTGCCTGAGCAGCGTTAACCAGCAGGTTTAGAAAGACCTGGTTCAGTTGCTGGGGATTACAGACAATCTCGGGGATATCCCCGAACTGCCTATTCAGCGTTGCAATATACTTAAGTTCGTTCCAGGCTATGTTTATGGTAGTTTCAAGACAGTCATTAAGATTGGCATGGGTCTCTTCAGCCTGATCAACCCGGGAGAAGCTTTTTAAGTCCTGAACAATACGACGTACACGGTTTGCACCGTCAAGGCTCTCATTGATTAACTCATTAACATCACTAATGATGTAATCCACCTTCAGTTTCTGACGCAGCTTGTCCAGCTCATCCAGCCCCTGATGCTGAGGACAGGCAAACAACGACTGCTGCAAGGCGGCGATATAGCTGTCCAGACGCTCGGCATACTTGCCGAGTGAGGTCAGATTACTTGTGATAAAACCCATCGGATTGTTAATCTCATGTGCCACCCCGGCTGCCAACTGACCTATGGAGGCCATCTTTTCCTGCTGGATTATCTGAGCCTGCATCGCCTTCAGGGCATCCTCTGCCTGCTGGTGTTCGGAAATGGTTCGCTCCAGCTCCTGCATCTTGGCTTGCAGCTTGTTAAACAGCACCTCGTTATAGCTGCGCAACAGCTTCATCTCTTCATCAAACTGCATACTCTCTGTCTGAGGTTTTACAACCTGTTTCTGTTCAGCCAGCAGCTCTTCAACGACGTTGTACAAGATATCCGGCGGCGATGGTTTTATCAGATAACGGGATGCGCCAAACCCCAAACCAAGCTGTTGATCTTCAGTAGTTGTGTAATCGCTTGAATAGAGAATAATCGGCAGATATTCCAGTTCAGGATCAGCCTTGCAACGTCGGCAGAGCTCAAAGCCGTCCATAACCGGCATCAGCACATCTGTAATGATCAGATCAGGTTTGTTTATATGCGCTATTTCCAGTGCAACAGACCCATTAGGCGCCGAACAGACCTCATAGCCTCCCTGCTCCAGGATATGTTTAAGCATGTTAAGGCTGAATCCGTCATCATCAACTATCAATAGTTTGGCCATGCTGTCTCCTTAAAACCCCAATACAGTTCAGTTAAGAGTTTGTCATCCCCGAAGGTTTATGTCGGGGATCCAGCTTTTACAGTCAGTTAGAATCTGGATTCCGGCCTGAAGCCTGCCGGAATGACAGATGTTTTGCTTAACTGAACGGTATTGTCTTTAAACCTGAACGTTCAGCGGTAGCCTGATGGTAAAAGTTGTCCCTTTGCCAGGTTCGCTCTGCACCGTTATCTCGCCATCATGTTTTTTGATGATCTCAAAGCTGATTGATAGTCCCAGGCCGGTTCCCTTACCCACCTCTTTGGTGGTAAAAAACGGCTCAAAGATCCGGCACTGCAGCTCTTCGTCGATGCCACAGCCGGTGTCGCTAACAGCTATATAAATGTTAGCATGGTCTGCCCAGGTACTGACCGTAACAGTACCTTGCCCTTCTCCTTTGGCCTGAATGGCATGCGAGGCATTTACGAGAAGATTCAGAAAGACCTGGTTCAGTTGCTGGGCATTACAGACAATTCGGGGCAGCTCAGCATAGTTACGCACCAGATCTGCCACATATTTGATCTGATTCCAGATAATATTGATGGTGCTGTCCAGGCATTGGTTTATATCGGCCTCTTCCATCCGTGTGCTATCACTGTGAGAGAATGTCTTCAGATCCTTAACAATGCTGGAAACCCTTTGCGAACCTTCAACGCTTTCTTCAAGCAGAGCCCTTATATCCCGTCGCACATAATCAATTTTAAGGTTTTTACGCAGCTCAGCAATAGATCGCTGTGACTCGTCATTTGCATGCTGCTGTACAACCTGTTCAAGTCCGGCAAGGTACTTATCAAATTTTTCGATATATTTGCCCAGGGTGGTCAGGTTGCTGTTGATGAACCCAATCGGGTTATTGATTTCATGGGCAATACCGGCTGCCAACTGACCGATGGATGCCATCTTCTCATTCTGAAGCAGCTGAGCCTGCATGGTATTTAGCGAAGCCTCGGCCTCCTTGCGGGCAGTTATATCGCGGGACACCCCTACAATCTCTGTTAATAGACCTTCAGCATCAAGCACAAAGGAGGCTGAAACCTCAACCCTGGTGATACTGCCGTCCTTGCAGAGCTGGTCAAGCTCAACCTGGGCAAACAGATCTGAATAGTTGCCAAAGGCTATCTCTGCAAGTTTATCCGCTATAATCTTACGGGCAATAAGGCATGAATCCGGCGTAAGTATCTCATCCAATCTCTGTAACATCGCCTCATCTGAAGTATAACCGCGCATCCTGTACACCGAGGGACTGATATAGCTGAAGCGGCCGCTGTCTGGATCCATACACCAGATCAGATCAGTTGTATTCTCGGCTATCAAACGGTAACGCCGGTTGCTCTGTTCAAGTTCCCGCCTTATCCTGCTCAACTCCAGATGCAGTCTGATCCTGGCCAGAAGCAGCGGCTCCATGGTCGGCTTGATAACAAAATCGACCACACCGCTGCTGAAACCTTTTACCTGGGTCGCAAGGTCACCTGCTGAACTAATCATAATTACAGGAATTACTGAACTGTCTGACTGTTCTTTCAACTGTCTCAGCACCTCAAATCCGCTTATACCTGGAAGGTTGATATCCAGAAGGATCAGATCAGGTAGTTTTTTAAAGGCTATATCCAGAGCCTCTTCACCTGTTTCCACTGCAAAGACAGTATATCCTGCTCTGCTAATCTGTACCTTCATCAGCATCAGGGCTGCCTTGGAATCATCAACAATCAGTATCGTACCGTTTGTTTCCGATATGTTGTCATGTTCTGTCATGGATAGCACCTGTACCTGACTTATTCCTGCAATTCAGGGGGGTTAAGCGGCATTCGCACCGTAAACGTAGTTCCTGCGCCCTCCCTGCTTTCCACGAGAATCTCACCGCCATGTTTCTTGATTATGTCGTATGATATGGAAAGCCCCAGCCCTGTACCCTTTCCCACCTCCTTTGTGGTGAAGAAAGGCTCGAATATCCTGCGCTGTAGCTCTTCGCTCATTCCACAGCCTGTGTCACTGATACTGATGCAGAGATGTTCGTCATCTGCCCTGGTTCTAACCGTAATCCGGCCAAGAGCACCTGCTCCGCAAGCCTCAATCGCATGGCAGGCATTTATAAGCAGGTTCATAAAGACCTGGTTTAACTGTTGGATATTGCATGATAATTTGGGCAAATCGCCATAATCGCGCTGTAACTCGGCAAGATACTTGATCTGGTTCCAGATAATATTGATGGTGCTGTCCAGACACTGGTTGATATCTGCTCGACCGATCTTGGAGCTGTCGCTGCGGGCAAAGGTCTTCAGATCCTGGACTATCTTCATCACCCGTTCAGCTCCATCAGCAGATTCTACAAGCAGCTGGTGTATATCCCGCTGCACATAGTCAAGTTTGAGGTTCTTTCGCAACGTCTCCGCCTCCTGTTGGTCAGACGGGCTACCTGAACGCCGCAACCCCTCTTCAAGGCAGCTGATATAGCGGTCAAATTTCTCCACATATTTTTCAAGGGTGCCGAGATTGCTGTTGATGAACCCCATCGGGTTGTTTATTTCGTGCGCTATTCCTGCAGAAAGCTGACCTATGGAGGCCATTTTCTCATTCTGTAGCAACTGAGCCTGCATCTCAAGCAGTGACTGTGCATCACTTTTTCGTTGCGTAATGTCGTGAACTACCGCCAGACAGCGGTTACCAAAATGGGTCTTTACCAGCTGCAGATTGACCTCAACCGGGTACTGACTGCCATCTGCACGACGGTGCATGGTCTCAAAACGATTTAACTTTACGTTTCCACTCAAGAGCGGGGCAATCTGCATAATCAGCTCTTGTCGAACCATTGGCTTAAGATCCAGCGGGGTCATCTGTAACAGTTGTTTCTGGGAGTAGCCCAGATTTTGCTGTGCGGTCTGGTTTACATACTCAAACTGCAGGGTGTCAGGACTAAAAACGTACAGCTCGTTATGCACCGCTTCCAGCATGGCCAGCAGTTCCAGCTTCGCCTGCTCTGCCGTAACCCGTTCCGTATCATCATGCACAATATGCACGGCGCCGGTCACCTCACCTTGTCCGTCCAGCAGCGGATCAACGGTCACATGCAGCCAGCGGCCACCCTCAATGATCAGCTGACTCTCGCTTTTGCGGCTTATAAGGGCTCGCACCATGGGACAGTCGTCTATCGGTTGGGTGCTGCCATGTACCAGTTTGTAACAGTGGTGATTGATGATCTCATTGTAGCTCCGGCCAAAAAGCCGGGTACTTGCCAGATTGCAGCGCAGAATCCGCTGATCCAGATCTAGCAGAACCACACTGTCGCTGATAGCATCAAAAGTTGTCTGCCATTCCCTGCCAGCACGGATCAGCCTCTGTTCCAGTTCCAGACGCTTGGAAATCCGCCAGACCTCGGCCATCATCAGTTCCAGCTGGGTAGCATCCTGCTCTGTGTAAGGCTGTTCTTTGTTTGCAACTCCCACCACAGCCACAATTTTCTGGTCTATATCAAATACCGGTATAGTCAGAAAGCGGGAGAGCTGGACGTGGCCTTCGGGATAACCTTTTTTCAGCGAATCAGGCGCTGCAAAGTCATTAATCAGAATCGTGCGACGCTGCCTTACCACCTCCCCCCAGATTCCGGTTTTATCCAGCTGGTAGAGAGTCTGTGGATTGAGAACACTACAGGCTGGCATCACCCCTTTTGACCAGCTGTTCAGCACAAATTCCTTTTGTTCTTCATGGTAGTGGTAGATGTAGCCGAACTGGCTGCCGGTAATCTGGATCACCTTTTCCAGGGCAAAATCCAGCAATCCTTGTATGTCTTCAACCGAATGCTGGCTTATTTCAAGCAATGCCTGTAAGCGTTGCTGGTGTAACAGGTTTAAATTGATCTGTTCTTCACGCTCTACAACAGCGGCCTGCAGGTCATGGGTAATGTTCTCAAACGCCAGTAATAAAACCGCCATCCCCCAGCTCACCATGGTAACCATTGAGAAGATTGATGAAACAGCGGTAATCATGTTTTTTTGCAACGGCTCCAGATGAGAAAGGTTGGCCATCTGAATCAGAATCAGCCCCAGCCTGAGGACAAAATCCAGGATAAAGGCGCAAACTACCGCCCTTTCTATGAAAGACAGACTGTGCGATCGTCTGCCGATCAGGGTACCCAGTATGCCGAAAAGAAACATCAGAAGAAAGAGCCGCACAAGGACTGTACGCAGAGCTATATTAGGACTTCCCCAGACAAACCAGCTATAGCATGGGATAAACAGCAGCAGAATGAGCAGGATGGTTCGATACCAGGGAGCCTTTCCGCGATACAAAGAAATACCAATCCAGATCAGGCTGTAACAGCAGAGCAGCAACAGATTGCCAACCGGAAGCGATAATATGTCAGGCACCTGGTCACGAAGCGTAATAAACAACACACCAAAGCCGTAGCAGCCCATACCGCAGCCCCAGAGCAACAGCGCCCGCATCGGCACCAGAAACCGCCAGACCAGCAGCATGGTAATCGAAAACCCTATACAGAGGATTGTTAACCCTATCAGCATGCTAAGGGTATCGATCTTCATCACTTATCCTCTACAGCAGCCGACTCGTTATCATCGACAGGCAGACGCACAGTAAAGACCGTGCCTCGCCCGACCTCGCTCTGCAC
Source organism: uncultured Geobacter sp. (assembly GCA_964655435.1). Taxonomy (GTDB): domain Bacteria; phylum Desulfobacterota; class Desulfuromonadia; order Geobacterales; family Pseudopelobacteraceae; genus Trichlorobacter. The sequence continues at coordinate 45,836 of CAZZMP010000002.1, read as the reverse complement.
ATCAATGCTGCCGCCATGCTTCTTGATGATGTCGTAGCTGATTGAAAGCCCTAGCCCCGTCCCCTTGCCCACCTCTTTAGTGGTAAAGAACGGCTCAAAGATCCGGCGCTGCACCTCTTCCGGCATGCCACAACCTGTATCGCTGACCTTGACCAGCACGTTTTCACCATCCTGCTCAGTTTGAATGGTGATAGTGCCGTGTGTGTCTCCCAGAGCATGGGCAGCATTAACCAGCAGATTCAGAAAGACCTGGTTCAACTGCTGCGGAAAGCATTTAACCTTGGGAATCTCTCCTAATTCACGCTGGACATCCGCAACATATTTGATCTCATTCCAGGCGATGTTTATGGTGGTTTCAAGCGCCTCGTTCAGGTCAATCAGCGCAGTCTCGGCCTGATCAACACGGGAGAAGCTCTTCAGATCCTGCACGATCCGCCGAACCCGCCCAGCTCCATCCTGACTCTCGGCAATCAGTTGATGGGCATCATCCAGTATACGGTCTATCTTCAGCCTCTTACGAGCCTCCAAGACCGGAGCGCTCTGTTCAGCAGCACAGCAACCCTGCATGGCCTGGTCAACCGCTCCAATAAACTCGGACAGGCGATTGACATATTTATCCAGCGATCCCAGGTTGCTGGTAATAAATCCCATCGGGTTGTTGATTTCGTGCGCCACTCCAGCGGCCAGCTGACCAATGGAAGCCATTTTTTCCTGCTGATAGATTTGTAATTGAGCATTGTTAAGCTCAGCCATCGCCTTTTCAAGTTCCTTTGTGGTTAGGCGAAGTTCAGTCGTATCGTTAAGAGAGACAACAAATCCGGACAAGTTTGCAGATTCGTCATTTATAGGATAGAGGTTAATATCGTAGGTTCTGCCCGATCTCGAGTGGAGAAGCTCACCGGAAAAGGCATTGAAATTGATGAATTTAAAACCGACTTCCTGCAAAATTTGACGCCAGTCACTCCCAACCAGTTCCTTAATCGATCTGCCGCTCATATCGGCTAATATCCGGTTGTAACGTCTTATCTTATGTTCAGAATCACAGAGGATTATGAAATCATGAAGATGATCCAGGGTCTCTTCCCACTCCTGTTTGGCTTGTGCAACCTGTCTGAACAGCTCTTCCATCTTTGCTTCAGCTAAAATCTGTTCTCCAATATCTGTCCAGCTACTACGAATCCCGTTTTTAATACCCTGATGATTAAAGACCTGATTACAGTAGTGCCGGAAATATCGAACAGAGCCATCTTTTGCAATACAGCGAATCTTTAAACCTAACCCTCCAATGCTGCAACTGCCGACTATATGATTGTTCCATAATTCAAGATCATCAGGATGGATTAGGCTGGCAAACAGATCAGGAACCGCATAGAACTCTGCATCAAGATATCCAAAATATTCCTTGCAGTTGGGAGAGATATAACGGATATCACCGTTTTCAAGCTGCCAGATTATAACAGAAAATGCAAACTCCGTTACAATCCGGAAAACTTCATTAGTCTCCTGCTGGGCAGCTGCATCATCATCAAGTTCCTGAAGCATCTCGTTTATAATTGATGAGAGTCTCCCTATCTCATCCTTTGAATGCACAGGCAGAAAGCGTTCCTGTTCGGCTTTATTCCCAAGTTGCTCAAGATGAATTGCAAGATGTTCGAGAGGTTTAAGCGCTCTTTGAATAATTAAAAAGAGAAAAAAGAGAAGAAATATGATGGTAGAAAATGATGTTACTACAATCGGCAAGAAGCTTTCTCGCGCAACAATAGAGATAAAAGCGGAAAGAAAAAAGATAAAGAGCAGAGAAAGCAAGGAAAGAAACAGAATTACCCTGATTGAAATACGGAGGTTCTTAAACCACTCTGACATGGATCAGCTCCTCTTGAGATATTTCATTACCTGTTCCACGGCAGCCTGCGATGAGGCCACACAGTCATTTAATCCAACACCTTTAAAGGCATTTCCTGTTAAGAACAGACCGGAAAACGCTGACAGCCTTCCTTCAATAAGCTCCAGTCTTTTCCCATGTCCGACGGTATACTGCGGTATTGCCTGCTTATGTCTTATTATCCGGCTGAAAGATGGTTTTTTCGTAATCCCCATGGCAGCCTGAAGGTCATCCTGCACCCTTTGCAGCAGCTCATCATCGGTAACTGTTATCAGTTCCGGCCTGCAGGCTCCTCCGGCCATGCTCCTTAAAAGGCCCATCCCGGATGGCGCGCGCTCTTCAAACATGCTTGAGTCCCACAAAGTGCCCAGCACTGTGCGCCCTTCTTCTTTTGGCACCAGATAGCCGAAGCCATCCAGAGGATGTCCAAGCCCTTCGGTCTGATAGCCGGTGCAGATGACACTTAAGCTGGAATAAGGGATTTGCCGCAAGGTATCGGTTATTGCTGGGTCTACAGCTTGCAGCATATCTGCAATCGAATAGGCAGGGGAGGCAGAGATAACTATATCAGCCTGTTCAACATTGCCGTCTGCAGTTCTCGCCTTCCATCCCTCGTTATCACTGTTAAGGGCAACCACTTCTGCGCCGGTGACAAGACGTTCTCCCAGTTGAGCTGCAAGGCTGTCAGTCATAAACTGCAGTCCCTCCCTGAAAGAGGTAAGCGTACCGCCAGGACCTGCGGCTGAACTGCTTATCTTGCCTTCCTTCCGTTCCTGCTTTTTCTTCTTTCCAAGAGCGATCATCGCCCTGAAAAGGCCGCCGTATTCCTTTTCAAGCTGTGCTATCCGTGGAAAACAGGAAACAAGAGACATGGTTTCAGGATCTCCGGCAAATATACCGGAGGCCATAGGGGCGATAAGTTTACGGAGCGCCTCATCGCCAAGTCTGCGACGACCAAAGGCGGCCAGCGTCTCATCTCCGCCTGGATGTTTTGCTGCAAAAAGCTCGCCAATGAGGCGAAACTTTCCAGGCCAGGAAAGAAGCCTGCTCTTTAGAAATGATGGACCGTTTTCCGGCAGGCGGTGAAGCTCTCCACCGGTAAATATAAAACGTTTGCGGGCGTTGTCGTTGCTTCGGTGCAGCCTGTCTGCAATACCCATTTCCTTGCATAGTTCAAGTGTCTGCGGTTTGCTGTCCAGAAAACCGTTAGGCCCCCACTCGCACAGAAACCCCTGTTCCCTGACACTCTTTATCTTGCCGCCAGCCTGTGGCTCCTGCTCAAGCAGTTTTATATCAACGGAAAGTCCCGCTTCTTTAGCCCTTTTATCCAGCAGCCATGCGGTAGACAGCCCTGATATCCCTCCACCGATTACCAGTATTTTTTTCATTCCTGCTCCTTAAAACTCTGATTATAGAATAGTACGGTTGACCTTGTACTCTGTCAAGCGACGTTGACATAATATTAATAGTTGCTTAGATTGCTTATATGAACAGCATGAAAGGAGTAAACAGAAATGGCTGATAAAGATTATTATGAGGTTCTTGGAGTTGCAAAAGATGCCTCGGCAGATGATATCAAAAAGAGTTTCCGCAAACTGGCAGTTAAATACCACCCTGATCGCAATCAGGGGGACAAGACTGCGGAAGAGAAATTCAAGGAGATAAACGAGGCTTATGCTGTACTTTCAGACACAGAAAAGCGTAAGAAATACGATACGTTCGGTTCTGCAGACTTCCATCAGCAGTACAGTCAGGAAGATATCTTCCGCAATTTCGACTTTTCAGGCACATTCAAGGATATGGGGATGGGTGGCGGTGAAGATATTTTTTCACGCCTCTTTGGTGGCGCCTTCAGACGCGCAGGGGGAGGTTTTCGTAAGGCAGCCCAGCGGGGAGCAGATCTGTCAATGGAGGTAACTATCTCTTTTCATGAGGCGGCAACAGGAGCCGAAAAGCTGATAGCCTTCCGCAGAAACGGAGTCCGTGAAGAATTAAAGGTAAAGATCCCAGAAGGGGTAGACAATGGAAGCCGGATCAGAATAGGGGGCAAAGGTTCTGACGGAGAGAATGGTGGACCGACCGGAGACCTGTTCCTTGATATAAAGGTTAAGCCAGATCCGGTCTTTACACGTGATGGAGGAGACATTTTTGTTGAGCGGAACATCCGTTTCAGCGAGGCTTGCCTTGGTGTATCGATTGAGGTTCCAACCCTTGATGAGCCCAAACGGATCAAGGTGCCTGCAGGTATTCAGCCTGGCACAAAGATCCGGTTGAAAGGCTGCGGAATAAAGGCGCTAGGGTCAAACGCCAAAGGAGATCTGTTTGTAAAGATCGGTATACATGTGCCTGAAGGGCTTAACAGCTCACAGAAAAAGCTGCTTGAAGAGCTGGCAAAAGCCGGACTGTAAATTAACCGAACAGTTCATCAAAAATTGCCTGAACCGTTGTGATCCTTTCAGACTTCCAGGCATTTGTTCCACAAAATATGAGACCTGTATCTGTATCGCCACGCTGTGCGCGGTCAAGCGCAGTAACTATGCAGAACCTTTCGCCTGACTCTTTGTACGAGCATTTCTTCAGACAGCCCATTCTGCACGGGCTGTTATGATCAAGGTCATATTGACGTATATTGTTGATGTTTTTAAGGATAGCACGCCCGGGAAGCCCTGCCGGTGACATCAGCAGTCCGATATCCTCTTTTTTGCAGTCAAGGTAAGCCTGCTTGAATTCATCGGCAGCATCGCATTCTTCGGTGCATACAAAACGGGAGGCCATCTGCACCCCGTCTGCACCTTCTGCCAACGCATGCTCCAGGTCGGCGCGATCCCAGATACCTCCGGCTGCAATTATCGGTATCTCTGTATGATACTCATCCAGAAAAAACTGCTTTATCCCCCTGACTGTACCGTACTGGTCGTACTCTCCAGTCCCGATATTTTCCATCTTCTCTCCCAGATGCCCTCCAGCGGTATCAGGGTCTTCAACCACCACAGCATCAGGCAGTCTGTGATACCGCTTTTCCCAGGTGCGGGCTATAAGTTGGGCAGCCCTGACAGAGGAGGCAATAGGAACCAGCGCGACATCAGGTGCGTGTGAAGTAAGCTCAGGTAACGACAGAGGAAGTCCGGCTCCGCATACTATCACCTGCGCCCCTGCCTCTATGGCTGCCTGTACCAGCGGCCCAAAATCGGAGAGAGCAACCATCACATTAACACCTATAATCCCATCAGGCGAAATGGCGCGAGCCTTTCTCAATTCTGTCTGAAATGCCTGAATCTCAGCCTGGAAATAGTTGGTGCCTGTATAATGCTCACTATTAAGCGCTATCCCTGCCGATGCAACCAGTCCGACACCACCGCACTTTGCGACATGACCGGCCAGATTGCCCCCCGAGATTCTTACGCCCATTCCCCCCTGAATAAGAGGGTAACGGACTGTATGCTTTCCTATCTTCAAAGGTTTTATCATTTAAGAGCCTCCGGTTATTAAGGTGTCTAGGAGTCTATCGGACTTAGGAAATCGTAGCGAAAATTTGTCTGGGCGAAAGCAGATTTTGTCGTTTTTGAAGGTTAATAGTTGTTCTATTGACCGAGAAAACGGCGAAATATGAACCGCCCAGGCAAATTTGCAGTAGATTTATCCTAAGTCCGACAGGCTCCTGTAGGCAATCATAGCAAGTTGAACAGATAGCTACTGTAATAGTTTTGTAAAACTGTGCCCCAAAAGCATTGACCCTTTGAGTTGGAGCATTCATAATAAGCAGCCTATTGTAGAAAGGGGGGAATCGTATAAATGGACAAGAACTGGAAAATTGAAACTCTCGCAATTCAGGGCGGTTATGAGCCAAAAGCAGGAGAGCCCCGAATCGTTCCTATCGTTCAGAGCACAACATTTAAATATGATAATGCAGATTATGTTGCAAGACTGTTTGACCTTGACCCTGATGCTCCCGGGTTTTTCTATACCCGTCTGGGGAACCCGACAGCGGATGCCTTTGAAAAGAAGATTGCCCAGATGGAAGGAGGAGTCGCCGCATTGGCAACCTCTTCCGGTCAGGCTGCAATAACACTGGCAATACTTAATATATGCCGTCAAGGGCAACATATTGTAGCGGCCAGCACACTTTATGGTGGCACGTATAATCTTTTTTCTGCAACTCTGCCCAAATTTGGCATAGAGACAACATTTATAAATCCTGATGCCTCGATTGAAGAGATAAGGGCGGCTTTCAGGCCTGAAACCCGCTTGCTGTATGCCGAGACAATAGGCAACCCGAGCATGAATGTGCTTGATTTCGAAAAGTTTTCACAAATAGCAAAAGCGGAACAGGTGCCTCTGGTTATTGATAATACCATGGCTACCCCTTACCTCTGCCGCCCCTTTGAACATGGAGCCGATATCGTTGTCCATTCAGCAACCAAGTTTATAGATGGTCATGCAACAAGCGTTGGCGGGGTAATTGTTGATGGCGGCACTTTCAAATGGGATAATGGTAAGTTCCCTGAACTGGTAGAACCGGACGACAGTTATCATGGCATGCAGTATCTTAAGGAGTTTGGCAGGGCTGCCTATATAGTAAAAAGCAGGGTTCAGCTTATGAGGGATCTCGGCCCGACAGTTGCGCCGATGAACGCTTTTTTGTTCTACCACGGACTCCAAACCCTGCCTCTAAGGATGCAAAGACACAGCGAGAATGCACTGGCGCTCTCACGTCATCTGGAAAAACATCCCGCTGTTTCCTGGGTCTGTTACCCTGGGCTTGAAAGTCACCCCAGCCATCTGAGGGCTATAAGGTACCTGCCTAAAGGAGCCGGTGGGGTACTTACCTTTGGAATCAAGGGGGGAGCGCCAGCAGGCAAAAAGTTTATGGAGGCATGCAAGCTGATAGCTCTGGTTGTCCATGTCGGAGATGCCCGTTCATCCGTACTGCACCCGGCCAGTACAACCCACCGCCAGCTGACTGAAGAGCAGCAGATTTCTTCAGGTGTAAGTCCGGATCTTATCCGCCTCTCAGTTGGAATTGAGCATATAGATGATATTGTTGCCGATCTGGATCAGGCTCTTGCAATAAGCCAGAAATAGTCGATATTCCAAGATATTACTGTTTCTGTAGGTACCGCCGCCTTTGTTTTGACAGTGATTGTCTAATGTGGCATACTTTCAACTCTTTTTCGTTTGATACAGCTAAATGGAGAATAATTCTGAACAACAACCATTTTGATACCGGTTTACCACGCGGGGTTGCTGATTACCTTCCAACCAGGGCAGCTATGCTCTCTGTCCTGGAGCAACAGGTTCTTAAGGTTGCTTCAGCCTGGGGTTTTCAACGTTTTATACCGCCTGCCCTTGAGTTTGAGGATGTCCTTGCAATAGGCATGGGGGAAGGTCTGCGCAGACGCACCTTTCGTTTTGACGACTGGCAGTCAGGACGCCTTCTGGCAATTCCGCCTGATATTACACCCCAGATAGCACGGATCGTTGCCACCCGGATGAAAGGTCAACCACTGCCGCACAGAATCAGCTATGCTGGCAGGGTTCTTCGCCACTCCGAACTTCAGAGCGGAAGAAGCAGAGAGATAATGCAGGCTGGAGTTGAACTGATTGGACTTGATTCTCCAGAGGCTGATGCCGAAATGGTGGCAATGGCGGTCGAGGTTATGCAGTCGGTAAGGCTTCGGGACTTCAAGGTGGATCTTGGTCAGGTTGCATTCTGCCAAGGGATCTTTGATGAATCAGGTCTTACAGGAGAACCCCTTGGTCTGGTTCGTGAGGCGGTTGCCTTAAAGGATGCATCAGCTGTTGACACTCTGCTTAAACGCTTTCCGGTATCTGCCCAGTCGCAGAAGGAACTGCGTCTGCTCCCACGTCTTTTCGGCGGCTCTGAAGTTCTTGAAGAGGCTGCAAAGATGGTCAACAACCCCAGATCCAGTGCAGCCCTTCAAAACATAAATGAAGTTGTGGCAATACTAAAGCTGCACGGAATATCAGATTGTCTAACTATCGATCTGGGTGAGACAAGGGGGCTTGATTATCATACCGGATTAACCTTTGAAGGTTTTATACCTGGTTTGGGAGAAACTCTCTTTTCAGGCGGTCGTTACGACTCTCTTACCGCACGATACGGCTTTAATGCGCCGGCAACCGGCTTTACCTGCAACCTGATAAACCTTATGCAGGCTCTTGAGCTGCAGGGAAACAGCACAGATGAACATCGCGATCTCCTTGTATTTGAGGCATCGGACGACAAGAGCGAAGCTTTGGAGATATCACGAACACTAAGAGGACTTGGCTACAGTGTGGCAAGAGATATTATCAGGAGAGATCTTGACGCATCTCTGGATTATGCCCTGAAGGCCGGCATAAACGCGCTGCTTGTAATAGAAGACAATAACAATTCAGCTGACAATAAGCAGTACCGTCTGATACAGACAAAAGACAGAAAAGAACAGATATTATCCAGAACTCAGCTCTGGGAGCTTTTTACTAACAGAGGCTGAAACTATTCAGGAGCGTAATCAATGGCAAACGTAGTGGTTGTTGGCGCCCAGTGGGGCGATGAGGGAAAAGGCAAGGTTGTTGATATTTATACCGAGTTTGCGGATGAAATCGTCCGTTACCAGGGCGGGAACAACGCTGGACATACCCTGGTTGTTGGCAATGAAAAGGTTGTGCTGCACCTGATCCCTTCCGGCGTACTCCATGAGGGTAAACGATGCATTATCGGAAACGGCGTTGTACTTGACCCTGAAGTTTTTATCATGGAGGTGGAGCGCCTGAAAAAGGCCGGAAGACTTCAAGATGACCAGACACTTCTTCTTTCCGAATCACTGCATATAATAATGCCTTATCACAAGCGCCTTGACATTGCCCGTGAAGCAAAAAGTGGCGACAAAAAGATAGGAACTACAGGACGGGGCATAGGTCCATGCTACGAAGACAAGATCGGTCGTCGAGGCATCCGCCTTATGGATCTCGTTGATCCTGTAGTTTTTTCACGCAAACTCAGAGAAAATCTTGAAGAGAAGAATATTCTGCTTGAGCGTCTGGGTGAAGAGCCTCTGATCTACAATGAGATATATCGTGCCTATCAGGATTTTGCACAGACCCTGCAAAAATATATGGCTGATACGGCTCTTGTTCTTTCAAAAGAGCTGAAAGCAGGAAAGAAACTGCTTTTTGAAGGTGCCCAAGGGACACTGCTTGACGTTGATCACGGAACCTACCCCTTTGTAACATCCTCCTCAACCTGCGCAGGGGGAGCTGCAACCGGCTCAGGAGTTTCTCCACGTGATATCCATGAGATAATCGGAATCTCAAAGGCCTACGTAACTCGTGTGGGAAGCGGTCCCTTTCCTACAGAACTTCTTGACGAAAGCGGAGAAAAGCTCCGTCAGGTCGGCGCAGAATTTGGCGCGACAACAGGACGCCCGCGTCGTTGCGGTTGGTTTGACGCCATGGTAATACGTTATGCCGTTCGAATAAACGGTCTTACCGGAATAGCACTTACGAAACTTGACGTTTTAAGCGATTTCGACACCATAAAGGTATGCACCGGATATCGTTTTGAAGGCAAAGAGCTTGAAACACTTCCTGCAAGACTGGAAACCTTTGAAAAATGTGAGCCTGTTTATGAAGAACTGCCAGGCTGGAAGTCTGATATATCCGATGTCCGTTCTTTTGACGAACTGCCAGAAAAGGCAAGAAACTATGTGAAACGACTTGAAGAATTGTCAGGATGCCCTATTGTCCTTGTATCTGTCGGGCCACGACGCGATCAGACAATGTTATTAAAAAATCCGTTTGAGGCATAAAAAACATTTGACAAACTCTCTTATTCTGCAGTAAACAATTAATTCCTTGAGCCGCTAGCTCAGATGGTAGAGCACCTGACTTTTAATCAGGTGGTCGTTGGTTCGATCCCAACGCGGCTCACCATCATGCGTCCCCATCGTCTAGCCCGGCCCAGGACACCGCCCTTTCACGGCGGCGACGCCGGTTCAAATCCGGCTGGGGACGCCAAAATAAATCCCGGATAGAGATATCCGGTTTGAGCACAGAAGCCCTTGAGAAATCAGGGGCTTTTTGTTTTTAGTTGTCCAATGTGGAAGAGTAAATTCAGCAAGCAGATAGCCAGACATTTTGTGCCACGGTCCATAGTCGGTTTTCCACGGTACCCTCCTTTTGGCAACTCCCATAGGCTACTGTCTCGCCAGCATGTATGTAGTTTGGACTGTGGACCGAGAACGCGGACCGAGAACTACACCCCGGCATACACCTCCGTTGTTCCCCGCAATGTTTCTTCCAGAGTTCTGGCCACTACCTCACTGGCAGTACGGAGTGTGCTCTGCTGGAGATGAGCATAAGATTGTTGTGTGACTGCAACCGAACTATGCCCCAACAGGTCTTTGATCTGGTAGATATCCACGCCTGCATTGGCTAAAAGTGAAGCATAGCTCCTGCGTAAATCGTGAGGACGGAGGTCTTGCAGGTTGGCACGATCCATAGCTCTCTGGAGCGGCTTCCGTAAATCCACCAGATGGCCAGTACCGGTACGAGCTGGAAATACCCAAGGACAACCTTCTTCCTTGTTGCTGTGTAGCTGGCTCATCAGTTCGTAGGCCATACTATTCAGAACAACAACCCTCGATTTGCCTGACTTGGTTCGCTGGAGTCGGAACGACCTATTTTGCAAATCTACATCAGCCCAGCACAAGGACAAAAGTTCCATCTTGCGTACACCGGTCTGCAACAATAGCTTCAGTGCATAGGATGTAATTCTGTTCGGTTCAGCATCCAGCGCCATCAGAAATTGTTTCAGTTCGTCTCCAGACAACCAGCGATGGCGAGGGCCAGCTTCCCGATACTTCTGAATCCCCCTGGCCGGATTGCGCTCAATATGTCCCCATTGGTTTGCCAGCGAGAACAGTTTGGACAGTAGAGACAGATAGCGGTTGGCCGTAGCAGCAGAATGGTGTTGGTACACAAAAGAATGCACCTGCATCACATCTCTGGTCGTCACCTCGTGTAAGGGTTTCTGGCCGATCAGATCAGCAACCTCTCTCCGTAGTCGTGATTCATCATCCATCCAAGATCGTTTGTTCAGTTTGGCCCACGGTAGATATTCCTGCAGAGCAAATTCGGACACAGTTGGTACAGACTGCTGTTGCTGTTGTACGGTAGGATCGATACCTCGGTGTATCTGGTTTTTCAGCTCCAGAGCAAGCTGCCTTACTTCAGACAAAGACAGGGCCGGATAGGAACCAAGCTTCACCATCTTCTTGGTGCTGTGGATACGGAATCGGAACCACCACATTTTGTGTCCTGCTTTGGTCACAGCCAGCTTCAGTCCGGGTACCTCTCCATCAGACACCTCCAAAACAGCAGACTTCGATGCAGGATCGTGGGAAAGAGAATCAATCAGTTTGTGGGTCAGTTTGGTCATTGTACCTCCTCAAAAAGTGTAGAACGGTCATTTAGTCAGTGGTGCAAACAACAGAAAGCCATGCATACCGAGCCGGACTGGAAATACCAAATCCGGCAACGGTCCATAGACGGTGTTGTGAGTTTGCAGTGGTGGTTGGGACACAAGGAACGGTACTTCTGGTTGGTGCTAGAATCTGCTATGGCGAACGGTGGGGGCCACAAGCAGTCCGGGATTTTTCCGGTACAGCTTTGCAGCAATTTCGACAAACTACCATTTGGCACATCTACGGCAGCAAGCCGTTTAATTAACGATAAGAGACCTCTTCAGCTTCCCTCTGTAAAAGGTCTCTTCAGATTTTCAGGTTTTCAGTTTTGCAGGTTTTCAGTTTTTCGCTCCCTGTCTCCCCCCCCCAGCACACCCCCCCCGAAAATCTGGAAACCTGGAATCCTGCGAAACTGGAGAACTGCCCGAGGGGGGCGGTGGAGGCGGGCCGGGCCGGAGTGGCCGCCAGACTGCCCGACTCTGCCGCTTTCGGGGCCGGGGCGAGGGGGCAGGCATGGGGGCCGGGCCGACATGTATAGGTGCCGACCAGACCCCCGATAACCTTAGTCGGCGCTGTCGGTCAAGGTAGAAGCATGTTCAGCAGGCTGCTCCAGCAACACAAAAACCTTGGCACCCCGATCTTTCACTACAAAGGACCACCGGTGTACAGCAGGATCAGTTCCGGTGTATTTCTCGATAATCCGAATGGCTTGCCGCTTACTGATCGAGGCCCGTTCGGCAACAGCTTCCGCAAGCAACATCTTGGTATTGGTTCCACTGAGGATCGAAGATTCAACAGCAGAGATAGCATCAGCATCAGACACAAGCTCCTGTTCCTTTTTCAGTGTATCAACGGCATCTGGCGCGATCTCCCGTACAGATAACAACAGTTCGTTGTAGGAAAGCCCCGCTTCAGTAGAAAACGCATAGCAAGCAGATAACGGTACATTGCCACGGCGTTTGATGTTCTCGAACTCGATAACCTTTGTACAAGTGTCTGTATTTTCGTCAATAGTATCGATGGTGTAGCCACAATCAAAGTCATCCAGAATATCGGTAGTACCAGCGTAAACCGGTTTGCCGTTGGCACCGGAGCGCTTGTTAACATGGGCCAAAGCTACAACCGTGCCACCCTTCATCACAAACTGTCGAACCAGTTTGGCAAACTCTGAGCTTTCTTTCTTTTCCATAGTGTTTACAAATTTCTTCAATGTATCCAAGATGATAACGTGTCCACGAGCTGTGTTTGTCTCGATCATTTGTCGCATAGCCTTCCAAAAGCTTTTGGCATCAAAACCGTGGTAGCCATCGGCAACGATCTGGAATCCAAACTCCTGGGCAATACGAGCCTTTTCGATCAAGCCGGTGCTGTTGTCGTCCATGTTTACATAGACTAATTTTTCAGGATCAATAACTTTGTTCTGAATAGCATGCATAATCAGACTGAACATAATCAGTGTTTTTCCAGTGTTGTGCTTGGCATAGATCACGGTTGCCTGCCCAGCAAGAACAATCAGTCCCAAGATCGGCACCTGTGCTTGTGCTTGCCTCTCTAGGTCATCAAGATCATCAATAAAATATCGGGTTAGAGCAATTCTGGTTGCTGGAGGGACAAGCTGGGACACCGGTGTAGGGGGTGCTGGTGATGGAGCCACCACAGATGTGAGCGCAGGTGTTTCAGGTACACTGGCCAGTTGCAATTCAGGAGTATCCACCACAGGCTTAGATAATTCAGGCGAATCAGCAAGGCATTCCGGTACTGGAGCATCTGGGCTGCAGATTGCATAGAGAAAAGACTTTGGCGCTGCAACCAGAGTCAGGTCCAAGCTAACAGTTTCTGGTTCCAGAACCGAGACACCGGGATATGGGGGCAACAAGATCAAGTCCCCAAGTGTCTTCAGAGAGACACCAAAAATATTTGCTGTTTTGGGGATGTTCCCTGCTTTGCATCCAAAGAAGTGGTGCTCAGTTGTGCCGTTTCTGAACACCAATGCCGGTTGAGCAGCATGCTGCTTTTCTGCATCCCGCAAGGCAGTAATGCCCTCCGGTGTAGTGCCCTCTACCACAAGCAAAGTTTCGTCAGGAGAGCAGGCTAAAACACGGTCTGGATGCGAGATCAGATAGGCATGGATAGCAGATTTTGAATCTTGTAGCGCATCCTGATCCAACTGCATGGTGGCTGGATTAAGGATAGATACTGGCAGATCAATGCTAGTCCATAGCATGTAGGCGTCGGCTACTTTTTTACATAGCCCAAACTGAGAAGCAAAACCGACAGGAACCGGAGGATCAGAAGGAGTTTCGATGTACTGAGCATCGGCAGGTTGTGTGGTAACGACCTGTTCACAAAGGGTTGTGGTAGACGGTATAGAAAGCTGATTGGCGCTCGAGCTTTCTACCGCACGTTCATGAGGAAGAGTAGCGACTTCCTCATTTTCGGACCTACACGTGGGTGGAACGATATCCTTGGCAAGGATCGTTCGGTTGGTAAAAGTTTCTGTTGCTTGCATAGCTTGTTCCTTCTTTCGCCGAAGCGATTGTATTAACCAGAATCAAGTTTTTCTGGGCTAATTCAACGGGTCAGTAGCTATGCAAAGCCTCTACACTGTGTTTCCGATAAAGGGGCTTGTGGAGACTTTCAGCAGGGTATGTTCAGCAGAGCGGAGGAACGGTGTATTGAGTAGGTAACAAAAGATATGCTCTGGACGTCTTTCTAGTAGTGAGCACCGGCAAGGAACTGTTTTTTGATACTTGGCAAGGCACCAAAAGTATTCAGCGAGCAGACAAAGCCAAAGTAGGCGTATTCAGATTTTCAGGTTTTCAGATTCGCAGGTTTTCAGGTTTCCAGAATTTCGGCCTCCCCCGTCCGTGCGTTCCGGGCGAAAAACTGAAAAACTGGAATCCTGAAAATCTGAGATGCTGGTTTTCTGCCCGTCAGTCGATGGCCGCCAGTATAGCCCATGCTTCTGGATGTTCCAGGGCAAAGGCTCTGAGCAGGTGGTACTGTGTTGCTCCAATTTGCGCCAGCTCTTCGTTGTCTGAGAACGACAAGTAGCTGTAGGTGTACAGGCAAGCGGTAATACCAAAAGCATCTGGCGAGAGTTCCCCTTGGTAGTAGTTGTCACAAACTACGGTGTACGGCTCTTTTGCATCGGGGTGCATGTAGAAGCCGCCATTGTTCAGGCGGTACATCAACCAATAGCCACCGTTGTACTCAGCAGCAATATAGTTGGCCATATTGAAGATAACCGGTTCAATGTCAAACGGGAAGAAAGTACCAAACAGCTGTGCTGGGTACTGGATACGTTCTGACTCTGTGAGTAGTATACGTACTATGGTCATGGTGTGATCTCCTATTCTTTTCTGCAGACATCGCTAATGATTTTCCAGACAACAACGCTCACGATCACGCCGGTCATTCTGAGTTCATATCCCAGCTTGACCACCAGACTGATAATGACGGCGTAGCAGAGCCACCAGCGGTCTATGGTTGTGTGTTTGAACAGCAAGTAGATGGAACCAAAGAAAGCCAGAGTCGCTAACATTCCTCGTCACCTTTGCCTTTCTTCTTGGCTTTTTTCTCAGGCGGGTTAGTGGTGGCGGTATAGTGGAAAGACTTCCCTTCCACCTGCCGGACCAATCCTTCAGCTTTGAGTACAGCCAACAGAAAGCCCGGACTGTTGTTTGACCGTCCTTCGTATAGCTCTTTCAGCGTTCCCGAAGTAATGGTGCTGTTGGACAGCAGGGGTGTAATTTGCGACAGCGGTATCCAATCTTTGCAGAACAGGCCAGCAGCGGAATTGCCCACAACACGGTAGTAGGTGTCCTCCTCCGTGGTACCGACCTCGTAGGTCAATGTGGATGATCCGGCCAAACTGGGACAGTTGGCTGTCTTGGTGGCTTCCAGTTGGTCAGTGGTTGTTGCTTCGGACATGGTTTTCTCCTCTCCAGATAAGATACCGTTCTTCGCGAAATGCGAAATCCAGTACATCCAGCATGGCCAGCCATTCGGCGTACTCCCGATCCAGTCCTGCATCGAATTGCATAATGGCGGCTCTCTCTTCCCAGAGTTCTTGCAGGTCAGGGGATAGACGTTCTACCCAAGCGGCCACGACCGCATTCATGGTTGCCTCCAAGTGACAGGCCGTACACGATACCGTCGCCATATCAGCAGAACGACACAGGCAAGGGCAGCTACAACAGCCAGTTTCCAGAAGAGGGATAGCAGGACCAATACAATGGATAGGATGCCGAGGTAGTAGCAGAGCAGGGACGAGACAACAAACAACAGGAATACAAGCATGGGTATCTCCTTTCAGATACAAAAAATCCCCACGGACAGTGTCCTATGGGGTTGGCAACAACGGAATATGTGTGTTGAGATTACAGTTTGCGGACGATTTCCCAGCAATCCAGGGCTTCGGCAAAGTATGGCCTGTGGTCCATCCGGTGCTGGAGGACGGACAGGGCGTCTGTTCTGGCCAGTTGGAGATCTTCGGTTGTCAGGGACAATGCATCTGTCCCCATACGATGGGCTATGGCGGTGAGGAGGTCGTGCAGGGTGATGGCGTAAAGGATGTCTGAGGTAGGGTTGTCTATGAGCTGGGATAGGTGCGCTACTACTGCGTCATGGGTCACATGGAGTCACCTCCTTTCGGATTGGACGGATTCTGGATACAAAAAACACCGGCATGGGAGCCAATGGGGTGGCAGTATGTAGCATAATAATCAATCATTAAATCAGATGTTTCGGAACTTGCTGAATTGTTTAACCTATAAGGTTCTGAACAGCAGGCACAAACGCTGCTGATGATGCACCGCATGTACTTGCAGGAGTACCAGCGATAGGAGTTATAATGTAATTCAGTAATAGTTAATGGCTACTGTAACTCTTCTATCCAGTTTTTAAAATTGCAAGTTCTTTCTGTTTTTTCTTTGTCATCTTTAAGTAAGTTAAGATAGCATAAAAGAGCACTTTTTTTAAATGCATACGGGTTTATTGCTGACTTTCTGATTGGACATTTGTGCTGCGAATGTATTTGCAGATTTATTTGCATCAATTGTAATTGATTTGAAACTTCAATGGACCTTGCCGTTTGCTGAACAGCACTTTTGTCAGATGAGCCATCTATAGACAACAATGCTATTTTTTTAATGCTATTATCGATAGCATCGTCAAGGGTATTGCAAACTGAATTAATAGGCTTAGCGAAAGAAAAGGACGCAATGGATAATAAGACGCAAACAACAAAAGATATTGTTTTAAATTTCACGATTAAGTCCTCGTATTCTTAGGATATTAATGAATATGGCTGAGCTTTTTTAGTATGGGCCTGCAAGAAGTGACTTCTTTTTTACCTCGAATTCTGCATCAGTAATAATGCCGTTCTGCCTCAACTCATCGAACTTCACTAATTCTGCATGGACATCTACAGGAGCCTCGATTTGTACCTTCTGCTGGGACGACTCTTTTTTGATGATGTTCTTGTACACTCCAAGACCGGCACCAATGGCACCACCCGCCAGCGGACCGATTACAGGCACAGGAATAGCAATAGCTGCTCCCACAACTGCACCTGCTGCGGCATCTTTGACCATATCCGACTTCATCGCCTCTTTGCCCAACTTGGAAACTTCTTCAGCTGCAGAGTGTGCAGCTTTCTTTGCCCATGCAGCCGCTATCTTGGCATCTTCTTCGTCAATCTTGCCGTCTCCGTTCAGATCGCCAAGCATGTTTGCTGCCTGACAGACGGCATTTTTTGATTTTTCGGCAAAAGATTTGATCTTTTCTTTCACAAGATACCTCACAGCTGGAAGGCTAGACGAGTTGACTCTATACATCAGCTTCTTTGCTTTGCTTGTCCTTAGATGTCTTTAATTTGACACAAAAGCACATATTGTCAACACGAATATGATATTTGGGGCCATGTATCACCCCTCCAGAACATTGCATATTGCAGTGTCGGAGGGGCGCTATGAAACCAATCAAAAAGCTACTGGGAGAACGGATCAGAGAGCTGCGTAAAGCCAAAGGCCTCACCCAGGAACAACTGGCAGAATTGGTAGGAGTGGAACCCCGACATATCAGCAGGGTAGAAGGTGGCTACAGTTCTCCATCCATAGAGCGACTGGCAAGAATAGCCGAAATTCTGGATGTGCCCATCAAGGAACTGTTCGACTACATGCACCTGAATGATTCGGAGGATCGGTTAAAGGATATTGAGGATGCAATCGGTGGGATGAGTGAGGAATACCAGAAGATCCTATACAAAATAGTCCGTGTTTTTGAGAAGTAACAGTACACACACCACAGATGCACATCCGGTGGCCACAGTATGGGGTTTTCTTTCCACAGGGATGCCTTGGGGGTACACCTCTTTTTGTGTTGCAACATATTGGAATATAGTGCTTTTTGGGCATGTCCAAGAGGCTTTTAATCAGGTGGTCGTTGGTTCGATCCCAACGCGGCTCACCATCATGCGTCCCCATCGTCTAGCCCGGCCCAGGACACCGCCCTTTCACGGCGGCGACGCCGGTTCAAATCCGGCTGGGGACGCCAAAATTAAATTCCGGTTCAACCGGTTGAGCACAGAAAAGCCCGTGATAACCTCACGGGCTTTTCTGTTTCTGTTGTAGCGTATACTTCAAACTGATACGGTTCAAACCAACTCTTCCACTCTCAACCCAAACAGTGACGTAATCTTGTCAGCCGGTGTATGCAGACTACTTGCTTATGCAGCTATAAAACTCGGGCTCACCGATCACAATCCGTCTGGCAGTGTCATGTTTGATCCGCAGCTCGCTCTGCACAAAGATCTTTTTACTGCCAGCAGTATCAAAATCAACGGCAACCGTCTCACCCGGCGCAACCGTGACTGATTTTAACACCTCACCATCGCGATCCTCATTCTTGAAGTCAAATACCATTGCGGCCTTGATTCCATCATCAATGTAGATTTTGGCGCGGAAATGGGCAAAAGAGCCGGTTGCCTTCATGGTACCGCCAAAATGAGCCATACTTTGCGGTTTTAGGTTGGTTATACCCCAGCGATAGCCATGCAGGATCGATTTGTCGCTGGTGACGGCGCTGCCATAGTAGTCCTTGTACAGTCTGCCGGACTTGACCGGCAAGGAACGAGTCTTGTTGCAACCGCCTTCCTCGGCAACGGCAATGGCTGTAGTCATAAGCAGGCAACAGGACAGCATCACGATGAACGGTAAAAGTTTCTTCATGCTTTCATTCTCCTTTGTTAGACCGGCTCCATTTGAATTATAGCAAAGGAAGCTGATTTGGCAATCGCAACGGCTATTTTATCTGTTTGGCGCTCCATGTCGTCAGATTGTCGCACTGCGCAGAATCTAGTGTCAAACAGATTAATGGTGCCATGACGACGTTTGTATCTGCTTTTGAGGCTCCTCAAAGTTCTTGCATGACCCTTGGTTCACATTTGAGCGGTATGGCAAGTCTTGTCATAGAAACCTCCATCACATGTCAGGATGGAGACATTACAATACTAAAAATAATATTGTAATTAAACGCACTATATATCCAGCTAGCGTGCAGGAAAACGTTGCACAGGTTTCTGAACAGCAGGTTGTCTGTTCATATCTACCCCCTGCGAATTCTTGGTTTGGGGTTGAATTTTTATCGGCATTTTGGAAACTGTTATAAAACGAGTTGGAGATGTAACCATGTTTCCCGAAGTATCCTGGACTATCACGTTTAATTTATAAACAACATCCGTGTTTTTATTGTTGGCTGGCAAGGTTACTGTGGCCAAAAATTCTCCATTAGAATTGGTTCCGCTTTTCAAGCCGGCAATATAGCGCCACTGGGCTCCTTCTGGTGATGTTACGGTGATCTGAGGTAGTCTCAATAAGCCATTGTCGCTTGCCTTTATAATGACATCAGTTTTCCCTCCCTGATAACTAATAAATCTGTTTGTAATGTCAAAGAAGGTAAGGGTTGGTGATATGTTATCAACTACCTGTAAGGGGAAGAGCTTCGTGCCGGTATTTTGAGCATTAGTGCCGTAAGCAATAGCGGAGACACCGACATTGTACGTACCGAGTTTCGTTGCCGTACCTGATAGAAACCCGGAATCACTGATAGAGAGACCTTGAGGCACAGTGCTTTGATTCGCGCTAAATGCCTGCCACTTGTATTTAGGATCGCAGGTCGTCTTGAATTGAAAGAAATAAGGTTTACCCAACACTGCCTGGGGAAGTGTAAGACCGTCAATGAATTTAAATTGGCCGCATCTCGGTTTTAAAAGTAACGAAGCTGTTTTTGATTGTACGCCATTGGGGCAGCTATCCGTCAATTGAACCTGTGCAGAATAGTCCCCTTCAACAGTGGGCTGGCCGATTAAATAAATATCGCCGCTGTAACCACCAAGGGCATAGCCGCCTGTAAATGGCACAACCTTAAGAGTAAGCCCCGGTGGAAGCGAACCTGAAACTAATTTGATATTCCAGGGAGGATTTCCGCCCTTGTATATGAGGACAGACTGGTTGTAGGTTTTATCGGTTTTCAAATCCAGGGTTGTGCTCATTGTTGATTTAAACCAATCAATGGGCATACAAGTGGCAGCATATGATGCAGGTAAGCCTGAAACCAGAAAAGTGAAACCGATTGCAAAGAGAAATTGACAAATGCTGATGAGCTTCATGGTTTCTACCTCCTAAAACCTGAAAGTCTGACGGTGCATTGGTTCGAAAGTTCACTTGAAACAACTACATCGTACCACCTGTTGGGGAAACTACAATCAACAGATTGCTTATACTCGTTATCCTGTATGACGACACGCCACTGAATAAGAGCCGTATTCGTTGTTTATTTCTGCACCACGCTTAAATTTCTGCCCTTCATCATTAATGCTTTGCCATAATACACCTTGACGAATAATTCGGTAAATTTAGTTGGTAGGATTATAGAATTCGTTCCTTTTGCCATACCCTGTAAATGGAGGCCTGTGATATGCTATTTTTCCCCTTGCAGAATGGTGCACCACGCTGTTAAAGATCATGTAATTCGGTAAAGCTGTGCGGTTCGTCTGAAAGGAGCTGCCAATGCGAAAATTATTGTCGTATTTCATTTTGACCTCTCTGCTCTTCCTCCTGACAACAACACTATATGCAGCTGAATATCGGAAAACAAAGGTGGCTGTGCTCGATTTTCAGCAGCAGGGGCACTTTGAAACAGAAGGAATCGGCAGGATAGTTGCAGAATGGCTTACCACCAGTCTGGTTGAAACCGGACGTTTTGAGATCATTGAACGCCGACTGCTACAGCAGATTCTTAATGAACAGAAGATGAGCAATTCTGGACTGGTTGACCCTTCGGGTGTCGCCCGGATTGGTCGCATTCTAGGAGTAAAGACAGTCATGGCGGGAACTGTTCAGCATTATGAGGCAACATTTGAGCTGAATGTGCGTCTCATAAATGTTGAAACTGGTGCCATCATTACTGCTGACCGGATACGTGCCGGTTCAACTTCAAGCTTGCGAGAACTGGTACACCGGCTTTCTACCAGGCTCGCAAAACATTTTCCCCTGCAAGGCTACGTTGTACAGCGTAAAGATAAAAATGTCATGATTGATCTGGGTCGCCATGCCGGCGTTATACCAGGCCTGCTGTTCAATGTATTTGTTGAAGGGAATCCTTTGCGACATCCCAAGACCGGTGAAGTGCTTTCAGTTGAACACCACGACAAGGGGCATATCAAAATTGTCAATGTTCGTGAAAAAACGTCCCTGGGAGTTCTGGTTAATGAAACTTGTAATGGGTGTGTACAGGAGGGACAGCAGGTAAGCAGTGTATATATAGAAGAAACATTGCGGCGTGAAGAAGAGTTACAGCAACAGGTTGATGAACAGAAGCGTCTGGATCATGAAAGAGAGATTCAGGAACGATTGGCTGAACAGAACAGAAAAGATGAAGAAGAAAGAATAAAGAGAGAACAGCAAGCTGTTGAAAAAAAGCGCAAGTTAGAAGAAGAAGGGCATATTCTTGACGGTTTGGTAGTCCTTGCCTCTTTTTCTAACCCCAAAGAGTCTTTAACGAGCCTTGCAGTATCCCCAACTGGTACGTTTGCTGTTGCCGGTGATGGTGAAGGGCGTCTGCTTATGCTAGATCTGCGGGGAAAGCGCCAATTTGATCTAATATATGCCCACAAGGGAGATGTGACGGCGGTTGACATCAGTAAGAACGGAAAACTGCTGGCATCCGGTGGTAAAGACAAACGGGTAATTGTCTGGGATATCGCCCAGAGGCAACAGATTGCCTCTTTTGCGGTTGAGGATACTCCGACTGACCTGGAGTTTTCACAAGGCGGAACATTACTGGCAATTGCTTCTGATGGCGAAAATGCCTGGATCTGGAACAGATCGACCAATACTTCCAAGATACTTAAGAACGGCAATGATGTGCTGGCAGTGGCATTCAGTCCTGATGGACGTATAGTGGCCACTGCGGGAAAAGAGAAGCAGATTCTGCTCTGGGATACTTCCTCCGGCAGGTTGCTTCGTCGCCTGGATGGGCATGATAATGATATCCGTATGATGGCCTTTGTGGCCGGAGGAAAGCGTTTACTTTCAGTTGGCAGTGACAAACGAGGCTATCTCTGGGATGTGGGAAAAGGAACAGTGATCCGCCAGTTTGGTGGACATCTGAACCAGATCGTCCATCTTGCAGTCAGCCATGATGGCCGAACAATGGTTACCGGTGAGAGGAATAGAGGTGACGGACTGATTATTTTCTGGAATCCTGAAAATGGTACTGAACTAAGGAGATACCGTTCTGAGAAACGGGTTGACCTTCTGGGAATGACGCCTGATGGAACCTCCCTGCTGGTCGGTAGCGATAAGATTCTTACGTTGTATCGTCTGAACTGATGCATCTGGCAGGGGTGCAATTTTGAGAGGGGATATGAGCGTGCACAGGATAATCTTTGCTCTTATGGCTATGCTGTTTATAAGTGCCGGTCAGATTGCGGCAAAACCGGTTTGCATTGATGTTGACGGAGAAGCTGCTATTGTAAAGGGCGATTTGCCTTCGGCACGAACAGAGGCTGTCAGTCGAGCACGTTGGTCTGCCGTAGAGCAGGTTGCAGGTGTTGAGATAAAAGGTCGGACTGTGCTAAGTGATGCTATGCTACTGGAGGATCTCATTACCACACAAGCACGTGGTGCCGTGACCAACAGCAGGATTCTCGCTGAACAAAAGGAGGCTGACACTATCAGGGTACGGATCAACGCCTGTGTTGAACCTGCCTTGGCTCGTAATGCAGTTGCCCCTTTGGCAATTAACAGTTCAGTCAGCCTTTTTATTCCGGCAATGCAAATAAAACATACAGGCTACGAGGACAGCACTGTTTTTACTGAATCGTTGAGTAATGCCCTGATCCAGCGTGGCTTCACTGTACTGGATCTGGCTCAGCGAAAAAGTCCGCTTTCTAAAGTAACTCTTGACCGTGTTCTCCATACCGGAGACTTTCTTGCGCTTCGCCCCCTGGTTTATCGTTATCACGCCAACACCATGCTGGTTGGAAAGATTGAATCAACGCACTCTACTGCAAAGGGTGAGAATGTGGGATATGGCATCAGTATGCCGTTCAATAAGGTTACAGTGCGTCTTGTCTACCGTCTTTTAACCCCTGGCAGTCAACGTAACATGCGGATTCTTGCTTCAGGAACCGCAACAGCAGTGGGAGTTGCCCCCCACACCGAGGATGCTCGCAATGCCGCCTTGAATAATCTTGCCGAGCAGGCTGTCCCAGAAATAATGGAAAAGATTAATCAGCGGATGCATGAGCTTGCAAACAAGATTACAGTCGTAGTGGATAATGTGACAACGCCTGAACAGACCTTTGCTGTCAGAGATCAACTGAAGCAGATTGCCTGGGTCGGTGAGATAAGTGAAGAGGGGATTGGCCGTTTGAAGGTAACTTTTCCTGAGAACCCCTTCTATCTGGCCAACGGCCTTGCGCAGAAAGGTTTTCAGATAATTCAGTATGCAAACGACATCATCAGGGTTCGACAAAGATAGTTGCTTTGCTTCACTTCCGAAGATAGTCATACAATATTGCTTGTATAAATAGAGCTGTCTAAAAATTAATAGCAAATTTTAAGGACACCTTTAACTATTATGGTGTACAGATAATATCGCCACACTATCGGAGCGATCCATCAGATCCGAAGATAGTACCAAGAGACTCATGCTATTCCCCACCGGCCGACAAACCGGAATGATATTGCATTCTATTCAATAAGGACTATCCCAATGAAGAATCTAGGATTTGGTTCGCAGCTTATAAGAATTCTACTCATTGCCGGTATTCTGCTCTCACTTGCAGGAGCCTTTTTTTCCAGCATCCCATCTGACGGACATAGGTTTCTCTTTGCCATAAATATAATACTCTACCTGGCTGTTTTGCTTACTCTTGCCGCCCGCAAGCTTACAACCAGAGTAAAACGTCTGGCTTCTGTAATGGATCAGGCAGCTGGCGGCAACCTCTCGGTCAGGGGAGAAGATCTCTCTCCTGACGAAGTCGGGATGTTGAACAGTAACTTCAACGATATGCTTGATCGGCTTTCCGGTATTGTTTCAAGCATTAAAAATACCGTCGAACAGCTGAGAAATATTGGAAGTAACGTCGGAGAGGTTGCAACTGAAGGACTTTCTATAGCTAAGAGACAAAAAGATTTAGCAGATCGTACGAATGTCGCTGTGAGACAAATCAGCAAGTCAGTTGAGGATGTAGGTAATTCAGTTGAAGGGCTTACTGAAACTGCAAGAAATAATGCTATTTCGATACAACAGATGGTATCCAGCACTGCAGAGATTAATCAGCTGACTGAAGAACTGCTTCGTTCAGCAGATCTCGTGAGCGACTCAATAAGAAGAATGGCATCTGACCAGAACGAAATTAACGGCAATGTTAACCACCTGATGCAAAACTCTATCAAGACAGGTACTCTGGTAAACGAAATGGAACATTCTGTACGCCAGATTGAACAGAGGGCTCAGACTACTGCAAGGATCTCTGTTGATGTCTTGCGGGATGCCCAGCTTGGTAACACCTCTGTCGAAAGCACAATAATCGGAATAGAACAGATACGTACCGCCTCAAAGACTGTTCAGCAGGCTGTTAACAACCTTTCTGTATATGCAGGCAACATCGGAACTATTTTGCAGGTTATTGACGAAGTAGCAGAACAGACAAAACTTCTTGCACTGAACGCATCAATAATTGCCGCTCAGGCAGGAGAACATGGCAAAGGTTTTGGTGTTGTGGCATTTGAAATTAAAGAGCTGGCACGCAGAACAACCGCCTCAACACGTGAAATAGCAGAGATTGTAAATGGCGTGAAGGCAGAGACTGAAAGGGCAGTATCGGCTATTTTACTGTCCGAACAGTCGGTAATTGAAGGAGAACACCTCTCCCAACGCTCTGGTGAAGCTCTGAGCAAAATTTTGAACGGTGTAAAGATATCGGCAGAGCAGATTAACGAGATTGCGGCAGCCGCAGAACAACATGCAATTAAGGGAGAAAATATGCGTCTTGCCATGGATGAAATGGGAGCCATGGTTGAACAGATTACCCGTTCTTCCTGTCAACAGACAAAAGACACAGAGGTAATCAACAACGCTGCTGACGCGATGCAGCAACTTACCAGCAATTTGTATGCAAACGCCCGTTCTCACAACAGCGCCGGTAATATAATAGCTGATTCAACTGAGATAATAGTCAAGATGATAGAAGATATCAGAAAAGCCTGTCAGGTTCAGTCTTCATCAAGTGAACAGATTGTAAACAATGTCAGGGAGATGGAAGAAACAGCAACAGGTTACCTGGACACTACTAAAATTATGGAAGAAGCCGTTACCGGACTCTCGGAACAGATAAAGAACCTTGAAAAGGAAATGTCAGGATTCAAGACAACCTGTTTGAAACCTAAATATTCACAAAAATCTTCAAACTTACTTGATTAACTTTGTTAAAACAGACCCGGCATTCATATAAAATTTAAAGAAAAGGAAGAGGATATGAAAACCGTCAATATTCCATCAACTGATAATGAATTTATCATCGGCAAGATACTTTGTATTGGTCGTAATTATGTTGACCATATCAAGGAACTGGGGAACGAAACGCCTGCGGCTCCAGTAGTTTTTATGAAGCCTGCCTCTTCTGTCATTGCTAACGGCGACTCGGTTGTAATCCCCGCATTCAGCTCGGACTGCCACTATGAAGCGGAACTTGCAGTCCTTATTGGAAAAGAGGGGAAAAATATCGCAGAGACAGAAGCCCTGTCATATATTGCCGGATATGGTGTAGCTATTGATATGACTTTACGCGATGTTCAGGAGAATCTTAAGAAAAAAGGACTCCCGTGGGAAATTGCAAAAGGTTTTGACACAGCTTGCCCTCTTTCAGATTTTGTTGCCACAGCAGAGATTGCTGATCCTCAAAACCTTATAATTCGCCTGTTACTTAACGGAGAAGAGAAACAGAACGGATCCACCGGTTTGATGATACATCCTGTTGCAAAAATAATCAGTTACCTTTCAGGAATATTTACTCTGGAAGAGGGAGATATTATCCTTACCGGTACACCAGCCGGAGTTGGCAGGGTAGTTTCCGGCGACAAAATGGAAGCAATCATTGAAGGCGTAGGTAAAATTTCGGTAACCGTAATAAATTCATAGAAACCTGAATGGAGAGATCAGATGCAGAATGAAAAAGAATGCCCTGAATGCAAGGGTCGGATGGTTCTTTTGCCAGCATGAGGAACTCTCTTCTGGCGGTGCCAGAAGTGCGGCCTCAGACTTTCATACCGTAGAGAGCAGAAAGGAAGTTGCAGGATATAAAACAACAGCCAGACTGCTGCAACACAAGCCTGGCTGACGTTTTATACAATAAAATCAAATAGTTATATGCATTGACATTATCTTGGATAAAGTCTATAATTCCTCCACTTTTTTGACTCTAAAGAGGTCTAAGCGATGAATCCAGGAATATTGATTTCTGCCGTACTCTTAATTCTGCTATGCAATGGAACGGCTCTTGGCAACGAGGCTACTCAATCATTACTTAACGAGCTTATTCAGCCTCATTCCGCTTTAACCAATAAAGACAGCCAGGAATCACCGCAGACAGAAGAAACCGTGCTGTTTTCTCTTAAAGAGCTGAAAGATAGCACAATTCAACTAAACGATCTCCTCCTCCCCGATGATGAACCTGCAGCCGATATCCCTCTGGCTCTGAATGAGAAGGTTGAATATTTTCTAAATTATTTTCAGACAAAGGGTCGCACTACTTTTTCCCGCTGGCTTACCCGCTCAACCCGTTATATTCCGATGATGAAGGAGATCCTCAAGAAAGAGGGTCTACCAGATGAACTTGTATATGTTGCCATGATTGAAAGCGGTTTTCAGCTCCATGCACGTTCTGTAGCGAATGCTGTAGGTCCCTGGCAGTTTATGTCAGCTACAGGCAAACGTTATTCTCTCCGAATAAACCAGTGGATAGATGAACGCAAAGACCCTGTAAAGGCAACGATGGCAGCTGCAATGTACCTGAAAGATCTTTATGGAATGTTCAACAATGACTGGTATCTGGCCGCTGCAGGATACAATGCCGGTGAAAACAAGATCTTTCGGGCAATTGACAAGTATGCAACAAATGATTTCTGGGAACTTTCAAAAGGTTCGTATCTTAAACGGGAAACCAAAGAATATGTCCCCAAACTGCTGGCTGCCGCTATTATTGCAAAAGATCCGGCTCATTACGGCTTTGTAGAGACTGGTACATTACCTGTTGTTGAGTACGATACAGTAACAGTAAAGAGTGCAACAGATCTTGAACTGGCAGCTTCGCTTACAGGAACCACCTATCAGACGATCAAACAGCTTAATCCTGCGCTGCGTCACTGGTGTACCCCACCTGATTATCCAGAATATGAACTTAATATACCAAAGGGAACCAAAACAGCATTTTTACAGGGTATCTCCTCAATTCCTGATGAGAAAAGATTCACAGAGAAGAACCTCTTTATGCATTACACTGCATCACGCAAGGATAACCTGAAAAAGATTGCGAGCAGATTCGGTACAACCACCAAGGAGTTGGCTGAACTTAACGGATTAAGCCACAAGCATAGAATAGCCGGTCGTAAACTCATAGTCCCGGCAAAACAGCCCGTCTCTCTTGCAGCTAACACCAGAAACAGGCCGGATATTATCTCCCAAACAACTAATCATTACTACACTGTTCGTAGTGGAGACACTCTATACAGCCTGGCCAGACGTTTCAAGGTTTCTACAAAACTACTTGCTACATGGAATAACATTAAAGAAGCCTTCATTCTTCAGCCGGGTAAACGTCTGATTGTTGCAAAATCTGACAAATCAGCAAGCAGTAAAAGCTGACCACCTTAAAAACCATCTAACTATTCAACAAAGAGGTTCTACCGCATGTATTCAATCTTGATCTCAGCTGCATTTGGTTTTCTTGCAGCCATAATTCTATTCTTTGCTTTCAAACTTACCTGGTGGGGTTCTCTTCTGATTGGAATTGTGCTGTTCTCAATCGCTTTTGCTTTAGTATCACGCTATATCAGCAAAAAACTTATGGATATACTTGAGCAGGCTGGCAGGGATCTTCAGGCGCAACGTTTTGAAAAATCTATCAGGGAGATGAAAGATGCTCTTAAATACGGCTCCTGGCAGCTTTATGTAACCGCCCAGATAAATTCTCAGATTGGAACTGCCTACTATATAAAACGTGATTTTTCGAATGCCTTTCCGTATCTGGAAAAAGCCTTTTTTAAAAACTGGGTTGCCATGGCTATGCTGGCTATCAGTTATATGAAACGCCAGAAACGGGATAAAATGGAACAGACATTTGAAAAAGCCGTTCAGTGGAGCGGAAAAGAATCCTTGCTATGGAACCTTTACGCCTATTGCCTTGCTGAAGAGTGTGGCGATAAAACCAAGGCAATAACAATACTTGAAAAAGGACTCAAAAAACTGCCTGCTGACACACATTTGCTTGAAAACCTTGAAAATCTACAGGCTGGACGCAAAATGAAAATGCGTAGTTTTGGTGATCCGTGGTACCAATTCCATCTTGAGAGTCTTGGGCAGCTACAGAAACATCAAATGGCTTCGATGGGTGGCAAGATGCAGAAAAGGATGTCTGTAAAACGATGAGTCATTCAGAGCCAGAGCAATACTCTTCTCGTCCAGAACTCTGGATAATGGGAGTCACCCCAGGACAGGGTCGTGAAGAGATTATTTCTGATTATCTTGCCTCTGCCGGTTATTGTCCGAGAGTTGCAGATATCTTTAGCACAGACGGTGTTCGACCTTTAGGTATTGTGCTTGATATTTCTCCTTATTCAGAGGATGGCTGGGGACTGCTTACAAGAATAAAAAAAGATGCACAATATCGAAATATACCTGTATTGCCAGTTTTTTTAAGTGAAAAGGGAAAGGTTGGCGGAGTATTTCCTGTTGCAGGATGTTTTACCTTACCAGTTGATGAACCGTATCTTCTTGATAGACTTGCAGTTTTTGGACTTACTGAAGAGGCGGAAACCTGGGATCTTCAGGCACTTGTAATCTCCAGAAACGGCGAGGAAGCAGTATCAAAACTGCTTGATTCCATTGGATTTGAGGTTATTAAAGGTTATACCGGCAAGGAGGCGCTTGCCCTTACATCCCTGCATCCAAAATATCTTGCCTTTACAAGCCTGATGCTCCCGGACATGTCGGCATTTGAGCTTCTTGATAAATTCAGGCTGTTCCCATACAGCCAGAATATGCCTGTCTTTGTCCTCCTGAAGGAAGAACTTAAAGAAGGAGAAAAGGCAGCAATGAGCCGCGAAATTGCCCATCTGGTAAGCAAAAAACAACTGAGCAGGGAAGAGTTCCTGAAGTATCTGCGAAACAGGATATGATTAAGAAAATAATAAAATCAGACAATTCCGCTACTATCCTTTATCACAACGCTTGCCTTTGAACGCAGTTCCTTCATCCAGCTGGTAAAACGCTCATCCTGCTTCTGACGATACAACATCTCCCTTATATCAGACTTTACCGTTTCAAACGGTTTATGCTTATTGCTTGAGCGCTCTTCAAGTTTTACAATATGAAGACCTGACGGAGTAGAAACAAGTTCAGCTATTTCGCCTGGCTTAAGAGGGATAACCGCCTTCTCCAGATCAGGCAGCATCTCACCACGTTTGAAAGAACCAAGATCCCCTCCATCTTTTTTTGCAGCAGGGTCATCAGAGTACTGTTTTGCCAGTTCGATAAAATCTTTCCCCTGACGGGCTTCATGTAGAACCTTCAAGGCTTTTTCCATAGCATGCTGGATCTGATCTGCCGGAGCCTTTTCATCTATTTTTATAAATATATGTCGAGCCTTAAATACCTCGTCCTCAGAGTATTTATCGAGATGAGTCTGATAATACTCTTCTGCTTCCTTATCTGTTACCTGTACCTTTGAACGAACCTCAATACTGACAAGACGGAGACGTTCCAACTGCTCACGTATCTGCTGTTCATATTGTGCCATAGTATATCCCTGAGCCTTAAGAGCTGATTCCAGCTGGCTCTGTGACATATTATTGTTCTGGCGCTTTACATCTTCAACTGACTGACGTATCTCATCATCACCAATCTTGATTCCTATTTCCTTAACCTTCTGCTCGGTCAAAAGTTTCTCTATCAGGCGTTCCAAAACCATAGCACGCAGTTCCCTGCGCCCCTTGTCATCAAGCATACCTTTTTTCTCAGCATTTTGAATCACAGGCTGAGACTCACGTAACAGCTCCCGAAAGGTAATTATATCATCATTCACAATTGCGGCTATGCCACTAACCCTTTTAGCCCCTGCCGGCATTGGTGGCAGCTTAGGCACAGTAAGACTGGGTGGCGGTTGCTTTATATCGGCATCCGGCACTGTATCAGGATTTGAGGCGCAGCCGCTTAAAAGGATGATTGAAACAAAAGGGAGCAAAGACAAAAGACGTAAGGAATGCATGTAGACCTCAAAGAGTGACAGGGTAGCTGATAGCTACCCTGTCTGAATCAAGATTGGATATTAAAAGAAATAATCCTATTTTTTAGCAGGAACAGGCGCCGGTGCGGATGGAGCAGGTACCGCAGCTTCAGGTTTAGCCGGAGCTGCCGGAGGCTCTGCAAGCTCAATCTTGGCTCCCTTTTTCAAGTCTTCTTTAAGTTTCATGAAAACCTGCTGCTGTTTTTGAGGCATGATTGCTGTTTTAATCTGTTCCTTTACCTCATCAAAGGTTCTGGTTCCAGCAGGACGCTTTCCAACAAATTTTATAATATGATAACCAAAATCTGTCTTAACAATACCGGAAATTTGCCCTTCCTTGTTAAGGCTGAAAACTGCTTTTTCAAATGCAGGAACCATATTCCCCTTGCCGAACCAACCCAGATCACCACCTTTGGCTGCAGAGGAATCTACAGACTTGGTCTTGGCCAGTTCTTCAAAGTTTGCCCCTTTTTTCAACTGTTCCAGAATAGCCTGAGCCTCAGACTCGGTCTTAACCAGAATATGACTTGCCCTGATCTGCTCTCCAGCCTTGAACTTATCCAGATGCTGCTCATAAAATTTCTTCAGCTCTTCATCACTGATCTTTGAGTCTGCCTCAACCTTTTTCTTCAGGTAGGTATCAACAATAATGCGCTTTTTAAGCTCAGCCAGTTTTCCCTCTACATCTTTGCTCTTATCAATACCATCTTTGGCAGCCTGTTGCAGGATCAACTCCCGCATAACAAGAGTATCAATCATCTCCTGCTTACCTTGAGGAGTGCTGGCCATAGCCTGAATATACTCAGGCAAGGTCTTCACTTCACGATCAAAATCTTCACTGGTGATTTTGGCTCCATTGACTGTGGCAATCACCTTGGCATTCTTGCTCGCAGATGAGCTGGAGCTATCCGTGGAGGTTGAGCTGCCTCCCTGACATGCAACCAGGGTTGCAAAGACAAAGACAGCAGCTGTTACATTAATAGAGGTACGAATATTCACTTTCAGGACTCCTTTAGCATAATAAATAGGTTAATGAAACTGACGGAACTTATCACATCAATACAGACTGTTGCAAGGGTAGTTTAAGTCCTGTTCATCCATGGAATCACATCTTGATTTTATCTGTATCGCTAGTATAGTATGCAACCTCTTTGAAGGTGATTTCAAGATGCAAGCAAGGAGCCCCGCTAAATGCTGGATCTGATAAGAAAGAAGAAAGAATCTGTTATAATCAAGGCTGTTTTTATCATTATTGTACTATCATTTATCGGAACCATCTTCCTGGTCTGGGGTAAGGGTGAAGAGGGGCTGGGAAGATCAGGCGGCTATGCGGCTAAGGTTGACAGAACAACCATCTCTCTTGAAGATTACAAAAATGCCTATCAGAACCTTGCCGAAACCTACCGCCAGCTCTTTGGCGAGGCATTCACACCTGAGATGGAAAAACAACTCAACCTCCGGCAACAGACCCTTGATCGTCTCATTGACAGTGTTCTTATTCTTAAAGCAGCAAAAAGTCAGGGGATTTCCGTAAGCAAGGAAGATATATCAAACGCAATTTCTAGCATGCCTGCTTTTCAGCAGAATGGAAGTTTTGATTTTGCCCTTTACCAGCAGATGCTGAAAGCAAACAGAATAACGCCAAAAGATTTTGAGAGTTCCAAAAAACGTGAAATTCTTCTTGATAAGACCCGTAAAGCTATAATGGACAAGGCAATAATAACTGATGTAGATGCGCTTAAACAGTTTCATAAAGAAAAAGACCGTCTTGAACTTAGTTACGTAACATACTCTGCCTCTGAACTTCTTAATGAAGTAAAACTCACTGATGCTGACCTGCAAGATTATCTCACCAAAAATCCAGAGAAGTTCAAGACTCCGGAGAAGATTGCTCTATCCTGGTTTCTCCTTGAGCATTCCTCACAACCTGGCAATCATCAGGTAACAAATGATGAGCTAGACTCCTTTTATCGTAAAAATCTTGATCGCTATATGGATAAAGACAATACCGCACTGCCATTTGAACAGGTAAAGGAGAGAGTTAAGCAGGATGCCCTGAAACAGAAGGAATCAAAAGCCCTGTATGAGAAAGCTGCCGACACCCTTTTTCAGAACATAAAATCAGGAGATTTAGCACTGGTAGCCGGCAAACTTGGGGTAAAAATCCAGGACACAGCTCTCTTTACAGCATCAACACCTCCAGCATTATTTATCACTGAACCTGCTCTTATAAAAAAAGCCTTTGAGTTGAAGCAAGGCGAGCTTGGCGGACCGATTGAAACACAGAGAGGGATCTATATCTTTAAAATCAAAGAGAAAAAGCCTGCGGAATTACCGCAACTAAGCCAGGTAAAATCCTCTGTTGAACAACAACTGAGAGCTGCCAAAGCTGCCGATCTTGCCAAACAAAAAGCTGTAGAAGCACAAAAGAAAATTGCAACAGACACAACCGGACTAAAACTGCAACAGACTGCACTCTTTTCATATAATCCTAAAGGCGATTTACCAGGAATTGGCAACTCTAAATCCCTTATCGAAAAGGTAATGGATCTAACAGCTTCCGCGCCATCCCTTACAGAACCAATGTTGCTGGGAAACCGCTGGTATGCCATACGTCTTAAACAACGTATCGAAGCGCCACAGTCAGAATTTGAATCACAAAAAACCGAGATCAAGCAGAGGCTTTTACCGGCAAAACAGGAAGAGGCATTAAGAAACTGGCTAAAAGAATTGCGCAGCAAATCCAAGATTGTAATTAATCCGGCATTTACCGCCATTAACGAGTAAAGGAGACCTCAATGTCACTACCTGTAAAGCAAACCGACTTCCCTGCCCTTAAACTGGTTAATCGCGGCAAGGTCAGAGATATCTATGACCTGGATGATGCACTTTTAATGGTTACTTCTGACCGGATATCCGCTTTTGATGTGATAATGAATGAGCCGATACCGGATAAAGGCAAAGTGCTTACCCAGATATCAAAGTTCTGGTTTGGCCAGATTGAAGACATCATTCCGAATCATATTATATCTACTGATGTCGCAGATTTTCCTTCTATCTGCCAGCAATATGCCGAAGTTCTTGCAGGCCGTTCCATGCTGGTGAAAAAAGCTGAACCTCTGACTGTAGAATGCATTGTCAGAGGTTATGTTTCAGGTTCAGGCTGGAAGGATTACAAAGATACCGGAGCAATCTGTGGCATAAAACTACCCGAGGGATTAAAAGAATCCGACAGATTACCAGAGCCAATCTTCACCCCATCAACCAAGGCAGAGCTTGGAACTC
Organism: uncultured Geobacter sp.; assembly: GCA_964655435.1. Classification (GTDB taxonomy): domain Bacteria; phylum Desulfobacterota; class Desulfuromonadia; order Geobacterales; family Pseudopelobacteraceae; genus Trichlorobacter. The sequence goes on along the minus strand of CAZZMP010000002.1, from coordinate 12,130 downwards.
ATGACGAAAACATCAGCTTTGATAAAATGATTGAAATATGCGGCAAAGATCTCGCTGAACAGGCTCGTGAAGCAACAATCAAAATCTATTGCCGTGCACGTGATATTGCTGATCAGAAAGGAATCATAATAGCTGACACCAAATTTGAGTTTGGTCTGTATGATGGGAAACTGATCATCATTGATGAATGCATGACTCCTGATTCAAGCCGATTCTGGCCTAAAGACCAGTACAAGCCCGGTGGGTCACAACCCAGTTTTGATAAACAGTTCCTAAGAGACTACCTTGAGACTCTGGATTGGGGCAAGACAGCTCCAGCCCCTCCATTGCCTGAAGAGATCGTTAACAAGACAGGTGAAAAATACAAAGAGGCACTTATGAAACTGGCAGGTATAACAATTTAGTATATTCGTTAAGTTATCCTATTCCTATTGTTGTATATCAAGATATTTTTTTGCATAAAATTTGACCCCCCTCCAAAAGTATGTATAATTCTCAAAGCGAATATACATAAAAGGAGGCTATATGAAGCTGGATGATATTAAAAAGATAGCAGCAGCATTTGGTGTAAAACCTGGGAAATTACGCAAAGCGGATCTTGTCAGACAGATACAGCTGGCAGAACTAAACGAGCCCTGTTTTTCAACCGGTAAATCAGATTTTTGCGGGCAAGAAAGCTGTTTGTGGCGTGAAGACTGTGATCAGTAAATAAAAAACAACTTTTCTAAAATACTTTTTTCTAACAGATTGCAATAGCATTTCCGGATTTTATTCTTGGCTGATGTATAATATTCAGATTAAAACCAGAAAAGTAATTGACAGCAATTTCTCTTTTTGCTAAAAACACTGTCTCACAAAGCGGGAATAACTCAGTGGTAGAGTGCAACCTTGCCAAGGTTGAAGTCGCGAGTTCGAATCTCGTTTCCCGCTCCAAAGAAATCAGGGGCTTAGCCAGAAATGGTTAAGCCTTTTTTCTTTGAATAAGCACACATTAAGCACATACCAAAAATACAATAATAACATTCCATGAACAAAGAATTCCAAAAATAAAGGGGATACGTGTTCAGCGTAGCCCCTTTTCTCTCTGTTGGCTCTGTCTGTTCAGCATAGGAAATATTTTCAGCCCTTCCGAAAATCTCCCAATGATTACCAGCCGCAATTTGCGGCAATTTTAAGATCTGTTGCCAGTCAGGCAAGGGATGGTGTGGGGTGTCTATTGAAAATCAATTTGGGGGCAAGGATGGCAGCTTAACCATGATATTTGATGATGGAAGCTGTAGCCCACTAGCAGTTACTATGATCACCGCAAATCAACATTCCTGATTTACCAGTTTCCGAGCTGTCACTTTATTTTTTCTCATCCTCCAGCAATTCAAACCAGTAATTTAGGTTTCGCCTTATATTCCACCATGCGAAAAGAACGATTACAGAGGTAGTAAATGCAAGAGAAAGCGCAATTGCTGCAATAATGTTTGAGTTAATAAATCCAAAGCTAAATTGATAAAATGATGTAAGAAGTGCTAGCAGCACGCTCAATACGAGAAAATTACCAAGTCGAGACAGTGGCCCGTAATAGGTCAATTCAGAATTCAAAAGTTTTCGTTTGTTGTGATGTTCTTGGTATTTTTTGTGATCATAAAGCCCCTCTTTCAGCTTTATCAGGACAAAGGTTTTGAGGGTGAGTAAAAAACCTCCAAGTGTTAAAAATCCGGTAAACAAGGGGGTTTGCATCTTCTTTGAATAGAATTCGTACAGGTCAAATCCGTATCTATTCGCCAAGTATAATATACTTGCGAGTACTACGATAAATACAACAGTTATAATCGCATAAATGGATTTCATTTTGCTTTTATCGTAAGAAGTGCGTTGACTTCCGGACGTGCAGCTATCGAAAGAAGCTCCTCAATAAGTTTCGATTTGTTTAGGGATTGTTCGAGATTGCTGGAATTGAATGATACAGACCCAATAATATCATCATAATCGAACTCTTCAAACGTCGCATAATCGTTGAACAGCTTATAAACAACTTCTTCATTGTATTCATCTTTTCCTTTTACACTAGCACTTTTTATACCCATTTCTTTTATAGTTTTTGCAATTCCATCCTTCAAACCCGATAACAATCGATCTTCTTGGAAAAAGAATTTATGTGAACATCTTTTCGCAAATTCTGAAGCAGGAGTAAATTGCTTTTCTTCTGCGGTTATGGTTTCAAGCTCAAAAGAAAACATTTTAATCTGTCTTAGCGCATCAACACATTTAATAAATTCTTTTTGCTTTAGAACAGTTTTATAAGTAAATCCGCCATAATACTTAGATCGTATCCGCTTTTCGTCCACATTTTTGATTGCCTCACCGCCTGCTGCCATAATTTCCGATTCGATCCGCTGTTTACGATAGGACAAGTAGCATTTTTTGACAAATTTGCTGAATGTGTTTGAAACCGGAGATTGATGGTAATGCTGATACAATCCTCTTCCTGTTGATTTGTTGATAATGAAATAGTTAAAATCAGCTATTTGAGCGTTTTCATCAAGTTCTTTTGCTTCAATTGTAAACACTCTACCGTCACGTCGCATCTGACAGAAAGCCGAAACATCTTTTATGGAAATTAATACGCCTGCCCAGTAATCTTCTTTTTGGGTCAACGCAAGTAACTTATGTTCGGTTTCTAGCCCTGATAATGTTTGAAGATGGCCACAAAAATCATCAAGAGTAATTCCACCCCCCATGAACCATTCAAATGCAAATATTCTTACTTTCATAATTAATGCCCCCTGGTTTTGCAGTATACAATTTCAGCTCAACGATCCTAATAGTCACAGACATCAACTAAAAAAGTATCATACATCTCACATCACAATATCCATCAACTTCCCATAATCCGTGACAACATCATATTTGACCTGATCTGTGGTGATACCGGCGAAGAACTTTCGGGCGCAGTCGATTTTGCATTCCTCGATCTTGCGCAGTTCCATTGACGACATGGAGCCTTTTGTTTCGGCAACGAAGTAGATGTGCTTCACCACTCCTTCTTTAAAGGCTATGGCCCAATCAGGGTTATAGTTGCCAACCGGTGTCGGGATGAAGAAGCCTTTGGGGAGCTTGGCATATACGACGACTTCAGTGCTCTTGTCCAGTTCTGCCACAAAAGCCTTTTCGTTCTTGGAGTCGGTGAAGACGTAATCATACACATGTCGCTCCGTCTTTACTGCACGGCTGAAATCCTGCTGCTTATCAACGGTGAATATGTCAGTCAGTTCGTGCCGGTCATCCACGGGGTTGTAGGTTAGGTGTTCAACAACCATTGTTGCTTTCTGCTCGTTGATGATCCTGGCCGACTTAATCATGAAATCTTCGGGGTTCTGGCGGTATTGAGAGAACACGGTGGGGTTGATGGCTTTCAGTATTTCGGCAACGGTACTTCTGGTCAAATGGGTATCTTCAGCCAGCTTGCCGATCAGGTCATATTTGACAGCAGAATTAACAGAACTGCTCATGAATCCGGTCGAGTTTTCCCTGACCTGGAAGCCGTCACCACTTTTCAGAGCATCATAGGAAACAGAATCACTCTGTTGACCAGCCGTAATGGTGTATTGCAGCTTTGTTACCCGCAATTCCTTATCAAGGGTGGTCACACATTTCTTGATCAACTCAGGAGAATCAAAGTGAACCGTGTAAGCGGCTTTGCGGTTGATCCTCTCCCATAGAGCCTTGAACTCTGCCTTGTCTAAGTTCTTGTTCAGGAGGTTTGGTTTTGCCTTGCGTCCGTCCTCAATACCTGGAAGTGCGGCATCACTAAAGACGCTATCAATCAACTGGACAATCTGGGGAGCATACGGGGCAAGTTCTGGCGGTAACGGTGCTAGGGTATCGTTCTTCCTAGCTTCATGATAGGCCTTGGTAACTTCTTTTTGCGTGTTCACATATCCGTTCTGAATCAGGTAGAAATAAACACCTGTTGCCATTTGTGGCGTAACGGGAACATCGCCATCAGCCGTTTTGAGCACTTTGCCGGTAAAGTACGCTTCATCAGCCTTACGTGGTCTAGCAGATAATGATTCCGATATTTCCTTTTGCAATCCAGCGGTGAAATCCTTGTAGCTCTCACTGGCAACGACAGTCAGCAGGTTAATGTCATGAATGTTCGCACCGCTATCAATCCTGTCACCAGCCTGATTAACGCAGAGACGCAGACCACGTCCGACTTCCTGACGTTTGCGGATACTGCTGTCACTATGCTTCAACGTGCAGATAACAAAGACGTTGGGGTTATCCCATCCTTCACTCAGGGCTGAATGTGAGAAGATGAACCGTACCGGCTCATCTAGGGAAAGCAAACGCTCTTTGTCCTTCAGAATCAGGTCATAAGCATCAACATCATCAGCTTCAGTGCTCCTTGCGCCCACGGTCGGATCAACCATCCGGTTGTTCTTTTTGTCGATGGAGAAGTAGCCGTTATGAGTTTTTTCTGCTTTGATTCCATTCAGATATTTCCGGTATGGCTCATCATGAAGCAGCGGAATATCATTCAAGGCATCCTGATACTCTTCTTCAAACATTTTGGCGTATTCCCCAGGTTGTTCAATGCCTTCATCGTAACGCCGGTACTTAGCGACTTCATCAATAAAGAACAGCGAGAGAACCTTGATACCCTGATGGTAAAGTGTCTGTTCCTTCTCAAGATGTGCCTTGATCGCCTCACGAATCTGAATGCGCCGCAAGGTTGATTCACTGACATCACCAGTGGCCTCGCCTGCTTCCAGCCCCTCGCCATTTACGAAAGTAACGGAATCCTTCGTAGCATCAATATCGGCAATGACAAAGCCTTTGTACTGCTCCAATCCGCCAGAGAGTTGATAAAGGTCGTCATTCTTGTTGAACTTCTTTGCTATCCGCTTGATGCCGGTCTGTTGCTTTACCTCAAATTCGATACGGGCAACCGGTGGATGGGCTGAAATATGAATCGAATCCAGATAGAGATAGGCATTGGTGCCGGTCAAGCCCCTTACAGTGATGCCTCGAACCTCAATCTTCTTGACCAGCTTCTGATTGTAGGCATCGAGAGCATCGAGCCGATGAATTTTGTTGTGTTCAGTCTTATGGGTTGCTGAATACCGCAGAATTGCCAGCGGATTGAACTTCACCATAGATTCGGTAGTCTTGGCACCTTCCAGCTTCTGCGGTTCGTCAAGAATCATAATCGGGTGATTGCCAGCAATAACGTCAATCGGCTTGCGGGATTGAAAATCATCCAGCTCTTCATAAATGCGGCGTGCATCCTTGCCAGTGGCGTTGAACGCCTGGACATTGATAATCATGACATTGATGCCGCCGTCAGACGAAAATTGTTCCAGGTGATGCAGTTGCTTTGAGTTGTAGATGAAATAACGTGCCCGCTTGTTGTATTCCTCCATGAAGTGCTCGGCGGTAATCTCAAAAGATTTGGCCACACCTTCACGGATCGCAATAGACGGCACAACAACGATGAACTTTGACCACCCATAGCGGCGGTTCAGCTCAAACATGGTCTTGATGTAGCAGTAGGTCTTGCCCGTACCGGTTTCCATCTCAATATCAAGATTGACAGGACATACCTTGGTGCTGACCAGCTTTGTGGACAAAGGCAGATTCTGCCGTTGTTGCACGGCCTGGATGTTATCGAGCAGTGGTACTGATTTTAACAGTTCACGGTTCTTGAAACCTGATTGTGAAAAATCAAATCCACCCTGGGTTTGCCCTGTGGCGGTTGACTTGCCACCCTTACCAGGGTCAATACGGTAGGCGACACCCTCGGTTTTCGGTTGTCCGATAAAACAATCGGCAACAGCGTTGACGGCATCCGTCTGGAAGGTTTGTTTCTTGAATTTCAGTTTCATGTCTGTCCCCGTGCCTTAGATTGATTTCACTTCAGTTACAGGGGACAAACTCTTGAAAATCTGCTCTACATTGATCTTGACGCTATCGCTGCCAAAAGCATCATCACGGAAGACCGCACGCAATGGCTTATGTGCGGCCAGCTTCTTCACCAGTTCTTCGTTGATACCGGAATCAAAACAGGCAATCAGGGCATTGGTATCGACGAGGAAAACGGTTTTACCTTCAATGGTATCTTTGGCAATGGGTAAAGTGAGGTCAAGCCCCCAATCAATGAATACCTGGAAAAGTAGGTCTTCAGGGCTACGGTCGGGCTTGATGTGATCTTTGAACAGTTCCAGGTTATCCTGTTTCAGTTCGTCGGGGGTGTAGTAGACATCCTTCATGTTGGAGGTGTCTACTTTGAACACTCGGAAACCAGTATCAAGATTCTGTGCTGTAATGGGATTTTCTTCTTTAATCTTTTTACCGGCACGGCGGATACGTTCTTTGCCAATTTCAGCGATAGTTTTATAACCAGCTTTGAAGGCTTCTGACATTTCGGCACAGGGTTCGGGTAGCTGCACCATAATGAATTTTCGGTTTCCATCATCGTCTGAATTTTGAGCCATTACAGCATGAGCTGTCGTTGCAGACCCTGAGAAAAAGTCGAGAACAATATCGTCATTTTTTGTAACAACAGCTACAAATGAGGCAATTAGATCTTTAGGTTTAGGAAATGAAAAATAATTTGTACCTAATAACTCGGCAACATCATTGCCACCTTGCTTTGTAGTATATCCCTCGATAATTGATTTTGGATGTACTGTACCCTTTGCTTTTTCGTATTGAAGAACACCATTAGCTTTGAAAAAGAATCTCGTAACTTTCTGTCCTTTTTGATCATAAATTTCATTTCCATTTAACCAGCCAATTATCATATCTTTCATAGTCCATGCAGCTTCAATAGTTACATCATTTGCTAGTTTTCCATTCTTTGCTTCAAATATTCCATCTATAATTTTTACGGGTTCTCCTTCGCCAAATATGGACGGAAAAACTTTGTCTTCAGATTGAAAATCAATGCCAGCTGGAAACCTAATTGCAGATACTGGATTTTTAATTGTTGGCCTTTTTATCGCCCTATCTGAAATACTCTCGTCTCCATCATATTCAAATAACGGTAATGAGGATTTCAGCTTTGCAAAACACAGTATATATTCATGTTCGTTTGTGAAATGAGAAGCTGCTGTTCTACCGCTTTTCCAAATTAATTCAGAAATGAAATTAGCTTCTCCAAATATTTCAGAACAAACTTTTTTCAAATTTTCTACTTCATTGTTATCAATAGAAATGAAGATGACTCCGTCATCTTTAAGAAGATTTCTAGCAAGCTTTAACCTAGAATACATCATGGTCAACCAATCCGAATGAAACCTACCATTAGCAGTAGTGTTTTGCTTCCACTTTTCTTCATCGATAAGTTTGTTGCCTTTTTCATCGATTTGCTTAGTTTTTAATTTATAAGAATCAATATCATCAGCAAAGTCATCTTCATAAATAAAGTCATTTCCTGTGTTGTACGGCGGGTCAATGTAAATCATCTTGATCTTGTTCAGGTATGTCTCTTGAAGCAGCTTGAGCGCATCCAGATTATCCCCTTCAATGTAGATATTCTGGGTGTTATCAAAATCAACACTCGCTTCCTTGCATGGGCGCAAGGTCTTGGCAATCGGTGCATTGGCAGTCAGAATAGCCTCGTTCTTCCCAGGCCAATTCAAGGTGTAACGCTCCCGTGGCCCTTCCACCAAACTTGCCGATAGTTCCTGCCGCAACAGGTCAAAATCCACCACCCGCCGCACGGTGCCGTTTTCATCCCTGTCTTCTGTTATGCAGTTGGGAAAGAGTGCGGCGATCTTTTCAATGTTGTCATTTACCAGATTCGGACTCTGCATCTTCAGGCTATCCATAGTATTTCCTCTTTTGCCCAGATTATGATTTCGTCAATTTGTTCAGTTGTGATTGTAGGCTCCGCACTTTGGCGTTCAACTCCACCTTGCGGTTAAACTGCTTCTCACTGTTCATCTTTGCTTCAAGTGCTTTCAGCTCCCGCCGATACTTCCGAATCTGCCTGACACGCTCTACAAGAGATGCCAACGATTCCCCGTTGCATGGCGGTAGGTCAATATAGGAAAGAAGCATCTGCTCATACAGTGCTTTCAGATCAAGAGCAACCGGAAGAGGCGTTGCCGGTATCGTGGTATCTGTCCAGCCAATTTCAAAGTATTCCTCTATTACCCACGTTCCTGAACCATCTTCAGCAGGTCGCTTGAAAGCCGCAATGCCCTTTACCTGATCGTCATAGCGCAACTGATAGAATATCGGGTAAGGAATCGCTTTATCAATAACCGCCAGAACATCGGTGCCCAGTTCCGGTTCCTTGAGGTCAATCTCGAATATCTGAATTTCTGTGAATCCATCCCGTGCGGCAAGGTTCGTAGTTTCTGGTGACAGTTTGTACTTCCAGACTATTTCGCTGATCTGTGAAACGAACTTATCCTTGATCGACTTGGACGGCTTGGCGTTGGCGTATATCTTTGCTTTTGGCAATACTCGGTTGAATGCCGCCTTTGAAGGGTAGATAAACACGTTTAGGCAGCTCCCCGCACAACAAGGAATGCGATAAGCTCAAAGTCATTCAGGCCGCTGATGGTATTTAGCAAGGCCGTTGTGCCGCCGCCAGTAAAGAGGCTGTCCAGGTCTTTATCCTCTTTGATGTGAATCATAGAATGAATGGACTGTTCCAGCAGGTGGGAATAAGTTTCCATCTTACGGCCATCCTGTGTTTCACGGTTGAACGGTTCATACAATGCAGGGATTGGCTCGGAACGATCCTTACAGGCAGAACGGAGCAGGTCGAGAATCTTCTTGACCTCAGTGTGGTTGATGACAACCCCGCCATCGGTATCAATATAAATCAGGTAATAGGGGTGCAAACGGTTCTGCTGGTTGACGTTCACGCCATTATCGGTGTTACGGAGTACGAAAATCACCCCTGGATGAAGCCCCTTTTCAGGATCAACGCCAATGACGGCGTGCATCCCCCTGGGTAGCTTGTCCATGTCGCCGTTGGCTTTGACATAATTCACCAAATCCATGCGGAAGTCATTCAGGCCAAGATCGGTTATGGAGACACCGGTTTTTACATCCTCTAGGTCAATGACTTCATCCTGAAGTCGCTTGAGCTGTTCCTTGCGGAAAGCCATGTCATTTGCTTCGGCACTGAGAACATTGTCATCACCGGTAGCGGTAACATCAGCTATGACCATGCGGCTTTCAACTCGGTTCTTCAGGTTGATGTAATCATCAAGCGAGATGTCAGGCCAGAAATTGACAAGCTGAATGCTGGCATTTTTAGAGCCGATACGGTCAATACGCCCAAACCGCTGAATGATACGAACCGGATTCCAGTGAATGTCGTAGTTCACCAGAAAATCGCAGTCCTGAAGGTTCTGGCCTTCTGATATGCAATCCGTACCGATGAGAATATCAATCTCAGCCGGTTCTTTCGGCAGGATCATGGCCTTCTCTTTGGACAGCGGAGAAAAGAGCGTAAGCAATGATTGATAGTCGTAATGATGCTTGAGAGTAGACTTGCAACTGTCACTGCCGGTGACCTTGGCGGTGTGCAAGCCGAACTGTTCCTGATTGGATGGTGACAGGTTGTTGAAAAGGTAAGTGGCGGTGTCGGCAAAGGCGGTGAAGATCAATATCTTCTTGTTGTCTGGATTGATCGGCTCCCGTTGTTTATCGGCGATAACCTTTTTCAGTAGTTGCAGCTTGGCATCATCAGGCGGGGTGATTTTCCGCATTTCTTCCAGCAATTCGATGAAAATATCCAGATCGTTACCGAGATCGAAATTCCATGAATCCAAATCCATATCGGCAAGGCTGATTTTTATTTTACCGCCGATGGAATTATCATCGCTGTTCGGTATCTCCATGTCATCTTCATCAGCATTTTCAAAGGCAGCTGAAAGATCATCAAAGCTGTCGGCAATGCCGGTCTTCTTGAATTTCTCGATAGTATCCAGCGTCTTTTCAAGTTTTTCCTGCATCATCTCCAGGGTAAGGCGGAACGCCTCTACTGAACTTTCCAGACGTTTCAGCAGATTGACCGTCATGAGAGCCTGAAGACTCTTTTCACGGTCGCTCTGTTTCAGGCGTGAAATCCCCCCCTTTACCTGGGTGTCATACATTGCTTCATATTTGCTGATACGACTTGGCAGGATGTAACGGAATGGCGCATACACCGCCATGTTCAAGACAATCAGGCGGTTGAAGATATCGTTGAAGCTGATGACATCGGTTCGATTGGTAAGCGGGCTATGGTGTGAAATCGGTTTGAGCCGTTGCGGGAATGGCCCGATGTCCTTCATGTCGTAGAATTTCTGAATATGCTTGCGTGAACGGGCAATGGTCACACTGTCGAGCATCTCGAAAAAGTCGAAATCCAGCACATTGAGGATTGCCGCCGGTGTCCGTTCTTCCGGTGGCAGTTTTGCCCACACGTTGAACACACCCTGGGCACGGCGGAATATATCATTGATGTTCCGTTCAGTGCGGAGCTTGTTATCCAGGTTCTCCGAATCACCTTCATAGGCAAGAGCAAGCTGGTTACGCAGATCATTGAAGCGGTTATTAACCGGCGTTGCCGATAACATCAGCACCTTGGTCTTTACACCAGCCTTGATAACCTTGTTCATCAACTTCTGATAGCGTGTTTCCTTGTCTTTATAGGCTTCGTTGTTGCGGAAGTTATGTGATTCATCAATTACCACCAGATCATAATTGCCCCAGTTAATACGATCTAGCCGTATGCCGAGAGAATAACCACGGGTACGCTGCAAGTCGGTATGGCACAGGACATCATAATTAAAGCGATCCTTGGCAAAGATGTTCGTCACAAGGTTCTGATTGTAGTTCTGCCAGTTATCAGAGAGTTTCTTGGGGCAGAGCACCAGTACAGATTTATTACGCAGCTCGTAATACTTAATGACTGCCAGGGCGGTAAAGGTCTTTCCGAGGCCGACGCTATCAGCCAGAATACAGCCGTTATAGCTTTCCAGCTTGTTGATGATACCGATAGCGGCATCCTTCTGGAAGTTGAACAGCTTGGCCCAAATAAGGCTGTCCTGGTAGCCGGTCAGGTCATTAGGCATAACATCTTCAGAAATATCTTCGAGAAATTCCTTGAAGAGATTGTAGAGAATCAGGAAATACACCGATTCAGGGGAATTTTCGGTATAGACAGCGGCAATGTGTTCGCACACCTGATCGGTTATATCGCCTACCTTTTCACTGTCATGCCATATCTGGTCAAACAGGTGCAGATAGGTATTCGTCATAGCGGGGTCATCCATCTTGTTGACGAAATTTGAAACCGCATCACCCCGCTGATAGCCAAGATCGACAGCAGTGAAACCACTCAAGGGCAAATACACCGATTTTGTCTGCTCACCATCGACACAGGCGAACTGCTGCATCGGTGCCTGGGTGCGATTTGACTTGAACTTAACCTTACGCCTGATCCAGGCGGCACACTCTTTTGCTATGGCACGTTGCGTAAGTTCATTCTTCAGGCGGATTTCAAATTCAGAACCGTAGAGACTGCTTTCCCTCTTGAGCTTAGGGATATGGAATTCACGCTTTTCTTTTCCGAGCTTGTCAGTGATCTGATTTGAAATGAAGGTAGGGGAGGTGAATATGAAATGCAGCGAGTCAATCTTTTCAAGCTCTTTTTTCAGGGATTCGTAGGCATAAATGGAAAAACAGGAAGCGGCGATTTTTAGCTTGGAATCGGGTTGGAGAGTCTTTTTAAGGTCATCACCAAGGAGGGACGTGATGTTGTCGATGATTTGCATGAATCAGACCTCAAGCCGTTTAATGGGGTAACTCCTCATAATAGCCTGAATCTATATCAGAAAACTTTATGAATAGCCACATTCGAGGGCCGTAACATGACCTTGTAGGTGGTTATACGAGGGGTATTTTGATTACACCAACCCCCTTTCAACAAAACTCACATACTCACCATCCCCCACAATGATATGATCCAGCACCTTGATCCCCATCAGTTCCCCCGCTTCCTTCAGACGATTGGTAATGGCTATATCCTCCCTGCTGGGGGTCGGGTCTCCGGTGGGATGCTGGTGGATCAGAATCACCGCCGCCGCATTTGACAGGCAGGCTGACTTGAAAACCTCCCGTG
>CAZZMP010000001.1:0-209412 GCA_964655435.1 uncultured Geobacter sp. | reverse complement strand
GGATTTGCTGTCCAGTTAAAACCGGATTCACTGTCCAGAAAAAACGGATTGCGCAAAACTAACCGATCCCTTGCTGTTGCAGCATTTGCACGCCCTTGAGGCCCCCAAAACCCCAAAATCACAGGCCGACAGGGCAAGAGAATACAGAGAAAGAAAACGTCACGCTGACCGTCACGAAAACGTCACGCTGACCGTCACGAAACCGCGTGACGTAACAGCCGCAAGATGCTGTTATTATTAACGAATCTCCGCGTCACGAAACGTCACGAAAAAACGTATATAATATAATAGAATATAATAAAACAACAACTACTACTAAAGACGTTGTTGTTGATCCTGAACAAATTCAACAAGCCCAAGCCCTCCTTGCCAGCTGGCCTGAAGCCGCGGCAGCAACCCCAGCAGTAGCAGAGGCACTGGCAACAAAGGGCAAAGAATATGTTGCCGCCCAGATCAACTACGCCAGATCCAACGCCAAGACCAACCCCTGCGCTTATCTCCAAGCCGCCTTGCAACGCGATTTTGCGGGGTTTGATGCTGCCCAGCAAGTAGCCAAAGCAGCAGCAGAAAAAAAGCAAGCCCAAGCAGCGGCAGAAGCCGCAAGGCAGGCGGCAGAAGATGCAGGACTGCCTAGTATTTCCCCAGAAGAATGTTTTTCTTTTCTCGACCGATTGGAGGGCTAACTAATGGATTTCACTCAACTTTCATCTGAAGACATTGATAAACTCACCCCCGAGCAGCGCGCGGAATTAATGATATTCTATCGAAAAAAACAAGCCGCCAGAGCAACCCAAAAACCGCAGGAAATGCCCCAAACCGCGCCGGAATCGCCTTTTACCTTTGCGCCCCAGCCTCCTATTATATCGCCGGAGCCTGAAAAGCGGCTTGTAGTTGAAAAAACTAACAAAACCAATGCCTTAGCCTCTAAAAAACGCGACCCTGCTCCTAAGCCCTTAGAATCACAGAGAAAACACAGAATTGCTGTCTATTTGAATGATGCTGAAATGAAAATAATCAATGGTTTCGTTGAGTTAAGCAAGGTTTGCCCCGCCGCGTATCTGCGGAAAACGGCTTTAAACAGCCCTCCTGTAGTAATTCCTCAATTAAATCAAGAGGTTTGGTCTGAATTAAGTAAAGCCGCCGCCAATCTTAATCAACTTTCCAAGTCAATAAACAGTAATGATATTAAATACTTAGATGATACAAGAGCTGCACTAATCCGGTTCAGATCTGCCTTGGTGGAGCCCCAAAAATGAAATCCAAAATTAAAAGAGGCAAAGATTTCAACGGTTTATGCCGTTATATCCTGCGGAAATCCGCCGATCCTGATCTGATCGGCGGCAATCTTGCCGGAGCAACTGCCAGTGAATTAACTCAAGAATTTCAGCAAGTTGCAGCCTTGCGACCAGAGATCGAACGCCCGGTCTGGCACTCGTCTTTATCCCTGCCAAAAGGTGAAAAACTATCAAATTCCCAATGGAATCAGATAGTTAATGACTATCTTCAGGGGCTTGGTTTTGACCCCAAAACAACCCCGTTTGCAGTTGTCAGACACCAAAATACTGAATCAGATCATATACATATAGCAGCAAGCCGCATAAATTTATCAGGTGTGTTATATCTTGGCAAAAATGAACACTTAATCGCAACCCAATTAACTCAAAAACTTGAATTAAAACAAAACCTTACAGTCACCCCCGGGTCTGATCATAAAGCCGATAAAAAAGCCCTAAAAACCCAAGAAAAAGCCATGGAAGAACGAACCGGCAAAGTACCACCAAGGCGGCAACTTCAGCTTGCCATCGACAAAATAATCAAAGAAAACAGCAACTTAACAACAGAAGAATTCATCAAAAAACTGGCTGAAAAGGGCATAATAGCCCGTCAAAACCTTTCTAAGTCTGGCAAAATGTCATAATTTTGCTTTGAAATCAATAATATAGCTTTCAAATCCTCACAACTTGGCAGGCAGTACGGTTGGCAAACCTTGGAAAAACGCCTTGCAGCCACAAAACCGCAGCAGGAAACCCCTGCAAAGGCAAAGCCGGTATTGCCTGAACCGGCAAAACCAGCCCCGGAGGAGGAGCCGGTAGAAGAAAAAGTCTATCAGCCCCGGCGTGCCAAGCCAGAAGCCTCCGCAGAACTGGCAAAAACCGCAACGGCAACTCTTGCTGATGCTGTCGGCGATCGTGATGTAGCAAAAGTAGCTGGATTTATTGGAGATTTATTTTCAGGTGGAATCGGCCTTTCATCTTCTAAAAAACCAGAATACCGGCAAAAAGCCCCTGATTCTAAAGGCTTATCACCTGTTAAAAAGCCAGTTTCGCCGCCTTCACCTTCAGCCCCGATCAGGGACAAAGCCGACCGAACCGAATATCAAGATAATTTCAATGAAATTAAGAAGTTAAATCGTGAACTTTGGGCTTCGCGCAGGGGTAAAAAACGGCCAGGTTTGATTGGAAAAATCATAAGGTGGCGGATGGAATCTGTATTTTTTACTAAGAAAATCAAAGAGTCACAGAAATGCAATGCGGAAATAAAAGCCAGAGCCGAGGCTCAACTCTTGAACCCTGATAAAATTCTAAGCATTCATAATTATAATCAGTTCGTCAAAGATTATTGCGCCCTTGCAATTAAAAAATGTACAATTACAAGCACTTAATCAAAAACTTGAAACCGTTAGTATTAAAATTGAAACCATAAAAACACAAATTCATAACACTGAGGAAAGAAAATCATATTTGCTGAAAATCGGGGAAGAAAATGGTTGGGAGCTTAACTCCCCGCCTCCCTGGTTTAAAATCGCCGAGCGCAAAATTTATGCTGCTTGGAAAGCTGAATATTCGAGTATTAACAAAAACTTAACAGAACTGGAAAGCCTCCAAGCCGCAGGGGAAGAAGAATCTGAAAAACTTTTTGATTCCATCAAAACCGTTCAACAAGAGATCCTTAAAAGAGCCAGAAAGGAGATTGAAAACAAGCCGCAAATGCTTGAATTTGCTGCTAAAAGCAGAAAAGAAACCCCTACACAGGAAACCGCACAAGAAAAGATCAGCCGCTTGGAGAAGGCATACCGCGAATCCAAAGCAAGACCGGACACTGAAAATGAGCGGCTGAAACGTGCTGAGATCAGGGGAGAAATCAGGGAGCTGTGCAAAAAGGACGGCATCAAACCCCCTGAATTTGTGCAGGGGAAGAAAAAGAAGAAAAAAGAAAGAGGTTCGCAAGGCTTAAGTCGGTGAACTACCATGAAAGGAGAAATTATGGAAATGAGATTTATTGGATTGGATTGTATTAAAAAAGATTGTTTATATTTCCCAATGGCTCAAAAAGCTGAAATGCCATGCATAACTTGCTGCAATTATTCAGAATATCACCCAGCAGGGACGGGGAGAATTTTAGAAAGAACGCTGGATGAGGGGGAGTGCGGGGCTGCTAAACCTGCCACCCATATCGAAACCTGCCGGGAGGCATCCAGCCGGTGGAAAGAAGCCCTTAAACAAGCAAAGGCCAAGGGCGATAAACCCCGTCAAAAGGCAATCCACAGCGTTTTGAATGATTTTTTGGGGAACCTCTCAGGATCAAAAATGGTTGAGCTTCCTGATCCATTCACCGCCCCGCTTGAACAACTTACCCAGAGCCATAGCCGAGGCGTAACACTCTAAATTAATTAAGAAAAGGAGCTAAAAAATGTCAGAAAATTTTAATATTAAAAAAATTCAAGCAGATGTAAATAAAATGATCTCAACTGCTTTGCAATTGAAAGCAGAAAATGAACGGCTGAAGGTTGAAAATGCCGCCCTAAAAGCGGAAATAGAGCAACTGAACGCCACTGATATGTAATGGTTGTTTTATGGTGTCTGAATGCTACACTTAAAATAATATTAAATATATCAACAAGATATAAGCTTATTTGAGTCTCGTCTTCGCACCATTTGAATGATATCAGATAGTTGGATAACGGTTAGTAGAATTGACCACTTTTTTACACAGTTTTGTAGCTGTGCAGAAAGGTGGTTTTTTAGTATGAAAAATCTGTTTTTGCACCGTTCCGGCAAGTGCTATTTCCCCCGGTATATCCCTGTAGATCTTCGCAAGCAGTTTGATGGACGCTCTGAGGCGGTCGCCTTTTCCCGAAAATCTCCGACCATGTCACTGTTTGATGCCACGGTAGAGCTTAATCCACACTAGATTGAGGCGGCTCTGTTTGCCTTCCGCTCTCCCTTGTCCTAAGGCGTGTTGCTGGCGGATGAGGTCGGTCTGGGCAAGACCATTGAAGCCGGTCTGGTGCTTTGCCAGTACTGGTCAGAACGTCGGCGTCGCCTGATTGTCATCTGTCCTGCCTTGTTACGCAAGCAGTGAGTGCTGGAACTGGAAGATAAATTCAACCTGCCGTCAGTTATTCTTGAAGCAAAATCATTCCGCGACGCCGAAAAAGCCGGACATGACAATCCCTTTCAGCAACCTGCCATCATTGTTACATCAATGAACTTTGCGACGGTAAAGAAAGATATGCTGAAGCTAGTGCCTTGGGATTTAGCGGTCATTGATGAACCACATAAGCTGCGTAATGCCTACCGCCCTAGCAACCGTATGGGGCAAAGGGGATACGCTGGGCACTGGAAGACCAGACCAAAACCCAGATAGACCGTTTCAGTCGCCTGTTCTGGGCTGTCACCCAATCGGTATTGGCTGATAGTGCCGATTTTGATGACCATGCCATGACCTTCAGACTGCATACGCCGCCGCCGGTTGCACAGGTTGGTGAGTATCACCTTATTTCCAAGAATCGGGAGAATGTCGAGGGTAGCTACCTCTACCGCCTTTTCCATCCCTTGGGTGAATATGTCTTAAACCATGCTCTTTCCGTAGCTACCCCGGAAGCCACAATCCGGTTCAACATTACCCAACATCCAACCCGCATCGCAATGGTAGAGGCTCTGAAGGGAAAAACAGGGGTTCTGGTGCTTGAACGCCTGAGTATCTCGTCGTTTGATACTGAAGAGCACCTGCTGTTTAGTGGCGTTACCGACAGTGGAGAGACACTTGACCAGGAACAGTGTGAAAAGCTGTTTCAGTGTCATGCAACTATGCAACCCGTTGTATCTGCCGGTAGTGTCGACCTGCTGCGTACTGAAACTGAACGACACGCCGCTGCAACCATCAGTCGGGCACTGGAGACAAGCAATCGTCATTTTCTGGACGAACGGGACAAACTGGAAAAGTGGGCTGATGACCTGATTTTCGCTGCGGAAAAGGATTTGAAGGATACCAAGGCAAAAATCAAGCTATTGAACAGGCAAGCACGGCAGGCAGCAACCACCACTGAACAGATAGACCTGCAAAAACAGATTGCCGAACTGGAAAAGAAACAGCGCCGTCAACGGCAGCGGGTCTTTGAAGTGGAAGATGAAATTATTGAAAAGCGGGATACCCTGATAACAAAGCTGGAAAAGCAGATTACGCAAAGAACTGAACGGCAAACCCTCTTCACCATTCGTTGGCAGGTTGTTTAGTTTTTCCCCTGTTTAGTTTTTCCCCTTGAACCCCGCTATTGATGGGTGTAATATTTATACACCCTTACTGTGTGTATATTGGAGGTGCATCATGGCGCAAACAGCCAGAAAATGTAACTTTATGCTTAGAAATGAAGTTGCCGCCGAGCTGGAACAGCTTGTTCCCCAGGGGCAACGAAGCAAGCTGGTCAACGAAGCGATTGTCAAGGAGCTTGCCCATTTCAGGCGGGCTGCACAGACTGAGAAGCTGATGGCATTACGAAAAACAACACCCAGGCTAACAACGGGTGAAATCGTGGATGCGGTCAAGCATGACCGTAACAGGGGGTAACGTGACTACCCCCTGTCTCTATGTGCCAGATGCTTCTGTTATTTTGAAATGGGCCTTTCAATCACCTGATGAACAGGATGGAGATAAGGCGATTGACCTTCTGGAACGCTGGCTTGCCGGAAGCTGTTCCTTTATGCTCCCCAGCCTTTGGGTATACGAATGCGGTAATGTACTGGGTCTGAAAGCACCTGGTACAGCAACAGAAATCATGGATATTTTTCTTGGTTACCGTTTTGATGAATGCCCTGTCACTGCAACCATTGCAACCGCAACCCTTGAAGTAATGCGTGATTACAAGGTGACTTTTTATGATGCGGTCTATCATGTCGTTGCGCTGCAGGCTCATGCCACGCTTGTTACTGCTGATGCCGCCTACTACAAAAAAACAAAAACTCTTGGGCATATCATCATGCTGGAAGATTTTGCCTGATTATCCAGGGAGCATCCATGTCTGAAAACCTTAACAAACTAAAAGCCATCCTGCGGGAGATGTTCCAGCTTGACCAGGCTGACCTTGATTTTGGCATCTACCGCATTATGAACCAGAAGCGGGAAGAGATAGAGCAGTTCCTTGACCGTGACCTGTTGCCCTGTCCGGTGACAAGGTGCTTGTTATCTGGCGTACCTGTACCACCAACCCGGAGCAGGATAACGTGATGCTGGACGAATGGTTTGGCAAGCGCAATTACAGCACCCTTGATTTTGAGTTTGGCCGTATCTATGTGAATGGCGATAATAACCTTGAAAACCTGAAGGTAGGTGAAGAACGCTGGAAGGTGGCGCTGATTGAAGAGGAGTTCAAGCGGCTGATGTTTGAAATGCAAGAGTGAAGGGTGAAGGGTGAAGGGAATAACTTCACACTTTTACCTTTACCATTCTGTTCTTACAGGGTAGCTGCTGATATGGGTGTCTGGCGTAAGTATAGTCATTCCCCCGGCGATGGCTTGGCAGATGATGATGCGGTCAAACGGGTCTTTGTGGTATTCAGGCAGGCGTGATAATTGAAGTACTGCCGCTTCATCAAGAGATAATGTCTCAATCCGGTGGCGGATACGGTTGTTTTTGATGAAGTCGTGGGGTGGTTCGGGAAGCGGCAACTTGGATATGTTGTGCTTGACGATGATTTCCCATGCTGAAGCGACGCTTAGGTAGACATCGTTTGCAGGGTCTTCAAACAGGCGACGGGCGGTCAAGGAAAGTTCGGGGCTGTCTGAAGCAAGCCATAGAAATGAGCAAGTATCCAGCAGGATGTTCATGGTGTCATGCCGGAAAAAAGCGCAATGGTTTCTTCCGGCAGTTCATCAAAAAACGATGCAGGTACTGTGAACGTCCCCTTGGCAAGACCAATGGGGCGCTTTGTAGCAAGCTTGGTTATAATGGGACGGATTTCCGCAACTGGCTTATTCCTTTTGCAAAGAATGAAGCTCTCACCCTTTGCTACCTCATCAAGATAGTGAGAGAAGTGTGTTTTTGCTTCTTGGACATTTATAGTTAACATAATGGTTGAATAGTAGACCATTTAGTTGGTCAGGTCAAGGATGGTTGCATGGCAAAAGGTAAAACAACAAAATCAGCCCCCCCCCCTTTAAAATTCGATAAACCTCTGGTGCTTAACCAATGGGTGCTGTCGCTTTTTCATGTCAGTGGTGTTGATGAATTTTACGGGATTATGCGGGATGCCAGTGAGGGGTACGACGAAAACAACGTCTCCCGTTTCTACCATCGTATTACCGAGCGGCTGTTTGAACGGACTGAGCTACCTTTGGGCAGGCTGTTCATACCACCGGAGTAAGCCCGGAAGAGTTGTATCTTTCTGAGTTAAACGTACTTTACACGGTATATACCTGGATAAGTGGTTTTTTAAATCTGCCTTCTGCCTCCTTGCAATCTATTCGGCGCATAAATTGTATTGTCATCATACATTTTTTGTACATTAACTAAATGAGCAAATGTTTCTGTGTTTCGGTTGTTATTAAAATAAGATAGTAAATCAATATAGTTATGTATATCAGTCAATTTGGCACTTCCCTTGCTATTCTGCATTCAATAACAGCAAAGGGGAATTCCATGAATGGACTGATTATAATAATGCTATTTGCAGCTGTCCCTCTTGTTCTTTTGATAGAGAACATTGCTTTATCAGAGCCATTTAAAAACAGGCATGCCAGACATGCTGTAAAAAAAATTACAGCTGGAGCGCTTAAGGGGTTTGCTCAGGGTGTTATGTTTCGCTGATAGAAAAAGCAGATCTTGTAATTAAACTTAATGTTATCGTGCTACTTGCTGATTTAGCTTCAAGAGGCTAATCTGCTGGAATCTATTTTAAGTGAGGTTTTATATATGTCGAAGCTGCCTACCGGTTTGTCAGCTCTTAATGCCACTCAGTTTCTGGGAGCAATGAACGACAATATCCTTAAGCTGTTGATTGTCTTTTTCCTGATCCATCTGCAAGGGACAGAAAAGGCAGGGATTGTCACGGCATCTGCAGGGGTAGCCTTTGTGTTGCCATTTCTGCTGTTTTCTGCTCCGGCAGGAGGGATAGCGGATCGTTATAGTAAGGCGCGGGTCAGTATAGGGGTTAAACTGCTGGAGGTGGTAGTGACGCTGCTTGCTGTGCTGGCCTTTGCAAAAGGAATAGCCTGGCTCCTTTATCTGATCCTTTTTATGATGGCCACCCATAGCGCCTTCTTTGCACCTGCCAAATATGGAATAATTCCGGAGCTGGCTCCCCGGGAAGAGTTATCGAGGGCTAATGGTCTGATTGAATCATTCACCTTTCTAGCAATCATCTTCGGCACTACTCTGGCATCGGCGCTTACACAGGCAGCATCAGGCCGTTTCTGGCTTGCAGCCAGTTTCTGTCTTATGGTGGCTCTTGTAGGTCTGTTCTGCTCCATGAAGCTGCCAAAGGTTCTGCCTGCTTCGCCCGAACGCCGTATCCATCTCTTTCCTGCCGAGATCTTCCGCACCCTGCGATATGTAGTTAATGACCGTTGGCTGATGCTGGCTATTATCGGTTCTGCCTGGTTTATGCTGGTTGGAGCTTTTACCCAGTTAAACCTGATAGGCTATGGCATTCAGCATCTGGGAATGTCAGAGGTTCAGAGCAACTATCTCTTTCTTGCTTCAGCTTTAGGTATTGCAGCCGGTTCGTTGCTGGCAGCAAAACTGTCCGGCAAGGATGTGGAGTTCGGCATAGTGCCGCTTGGTGCCATTGGCCTGACAATTGCGCCGATCCTTCTGCACAACGCACCAGCCAACTTGCCCACCGTACTGGCAATCATTGTGCTGTTCGGCATCAGCGCCGGTCTGTTCTCCCTGCCGCTGCAGACCTTTATCCAGATGCGCTCTGAACCGGCCATCCGGGGCGAGGTGCTGGCTGCCTCCAGTTTTGTCAACTGGGTGGGGATTCTGATTGCCGCCGGGCTGACCTATCTGTTCAGCGGGCCGATGCATATGACTGCTGCCCAGGGTTTCAGCGTTATGGGTCTGATCACGCTGCTGCTGACCCTGATCACTATCCGCTACCTTCCGGATTTTCTGCTGCGCTTTGTGGCTCTGGTGGTGATGAACCTGCTGTACAAGATTCGGGTAGATGGCAAGGACAATGTGCCGCTTGATGGCCCGGCTCTGCTGGTGGCCAACCATGTCTCCTGGATCGATGCCCTGCTGCTGGTTGCCACCCAGACACGTCGTATCCGTTTTGTGATGGATCGTTCCATCTACGAGACCCCGGCTCTGAATCCGCTCTTTAAACTGATGGGGGTGATTCCGGTCTCTGCCAAAGATGGTATTACCGGGTTCAAGGAGTTTCTGCGCTCCACCAAGCAGGTGCTGGATGAAGGCTACCTAGTCTGCATCTTTGCGGAAGGGGAGATCACCCGCCACGGCAGCCTGAACGCCTTCAGACCCGGCTTTGCCCGGATCGCCCAGGCAACAGGAGTGCCGATCATTCCGGCCTACATTGGCGGTGCCTGGGGCAACATCTTCAGCTATGCCCGCAACCGCCATATCTATCTGAACCGCTATCCAATGCATATCCTGTTTGGCACGCCGTTGGCAGCTGATCAGGCAATCCAGGCCCGCACTGCCGTAATGGAGCTGTCAGTACGCTACTTTGAGGCACGCAAGCATCAGCGCCTCCCGTTGGCTGATGCCTTTGTTCGCACCGCCCGCAGGAACTGGTCACACCCGGCGGTCAATGACACCACCGGCAAGAGCCTGACTTACGGCCAGCTGCTGACCGGCAGCCTGCTGGTTAAAAACCGGCTGCAGCCGCTGCTGTCCGGCAAACAGGTGGGGATTCTGCTGCCCCCCTCAGTGGCCGGTTTTACTGCCAACATCGCCCTGACCTTGCTGGGCAAGGTGCCGGTTAACCTCAACTACACCGCTTCACGGGATGCCTTTGCCTCGTCCTTGGAACAGGCAGAGATCAGCTGCGTGGTCACCTCCAAAAAGGTGCTGGAAAAACTGCCTGACCTGCCGATGCCGGAAAGCATCATCCTGTTGGAAGAGGTGATGCAAGGGCTGGGATTACTGGAAAAACTGAAGTCACTGGCAGTTGCCAAACTGGCTCCGCTGGCAACCCTGGTGGCTGGCAATCCGGCCCCGGATGACACCGCCACCATCATCTTCTCATCCGGCAGCACCGGCACTCCCAAAGGGGTCATGCTGTCGCACCACAACATCCTTTCAAACATCGAATCCCTGCGGGCTGTGTTCCAGCCCAACCAGAACGACCGGGTGGCTGCGGTGCTGCCGCTGTTCCATTCACTGGGCTTTACCGGCACCCTCTGGCTGCCGCTTCTATCCGGCTTCTCCTCTGCCTGCCACAGCAACCCGCTGGAGGCGACACAAGTTGTCAAGTTGGTGCGCAATGAAAAGGCCAGCATCCTGATCGCCACCCCTACCTTCCTGTCTGCCTATTTACGCAAGGCAGATCCAGAGGATTTTAAATCCCTGCGCCTAGTGATTACCGGGGCAGAGAAGCTGAAAACAGAACTGGCCAATGCCTTTGAAGAGAAGTTTAACCTGCGCCCCCTGGAAGGGTACGGCGCAACCGAACTGTCACCGGTTATCTCCCTGAACATCCCGGATGTGGAGATCGGCGGAATCCGCCAGAAAGGGCAACTGCCGGGCAGCGTGGGCAGGCCGATCCCCGGCGTGGCAGTACGGATCAGCGACCCGGAAAGTGGCATGCTGCTGGCTGATGGCAAGCCGGGTCTGATCGAAGTGGCTGGCCCCAACCTGATGAACGGCTATCTGGGCAAGCCGGACGAGACCGCCAAGGTGATCCGCAACGGCTGGTACAACACCGGCGATATCGGCTACATCAACGATGAAGGCTTTGTGGTGATTACGGATAGGCTGGCTCGCTTCAGCAAGATCGGCGGCGAGATGATCCCCCACGGCGCAGTGGAGGAACGGCTGCTGGCAGCACTGGCCAGCACTGATCTGCTGCTGGCAGTAACCGCAGTACCGGATGAAAAAAAGGGAGAGCGGATTGCCGTGGTCTTTGACCAAATCCAACTGGATGAGGCCAAGGTCAAACAGGCCATTGAACAGGCAGAACTGCCCAACCTTTGGAAACCGTCGTTACTGGTGGCGGCTGAGGCGATACCGCTGCTGGGTAGCGGCAAGCTGGATCTGAAGGGGCTGAAGAAGCTGGCAGAGGCGATAGTGTAGGCGGTTTTCGTCAAGACTCACCGCACGAGATGAAGACGCAATTTCTCGGATTATAGGTCGCGATCATTCGGAATATTGCTTCATATTTCTCGGATTATCAGTTTACTTTTTGCGGATTATTGCGTACCGTCTTTGTGTGACGGAGGTGACAAAACATGATTAAACGCCATATCAAAGCACGCATAAAAGAGCTGCTGCATGACTTTCGGATTGTCTATCTTACCGGCCCCAGACAGGCAGGCAAAAGCACCCTTGTACGTGAGATAGCAAACGAAGAGGGGCTGGGCTACTACACCCTTGATGATGCCGCTCTGGCAGCTTCTGCCGAAAGCGACCCGCTGGGGTTCCTGGCATCACTTCCCAAACCGCTGGTACTTGATGAATTCCAGATGGCTCCTGCCCTGGTCGGTGCCATCAAAATGGCTTCTGACACAGCAGATGGTCAGAAAGGCCTTTTTCTCCTTACCGGATCATCAGATGTTTTCCGCTCGGCACAGGTACAGGAGGCACTGCCGGGACATATGGCGAGGATTGAGCTTTTTCCCCTGTCGCATGCAGAGCGTAACCAGCAGCATGACAACGCAATCGACCGGTTTATGGGTGGTACGTTTACGACAGCCTCATGCAAGGCACTGGATCGATCCGAACTGGGAACGATGTTGATTGAAGGCGGTTACCCTGAAGCAACAACAAAAAGCCCGCGCTCTCGCAGCATCTGGTTTGATTCGTACATCCAGGGTCGCCTGCTGAAAGACTTTGAAGTCATGCATCATGCCAAGGGCGACTACCAGACCAAACTGTCTGCCCTTGTACGCAACCTGGCAGGCATGACCGGCAATCTCATAAAATACGCCAATATTGCCAATGACCTGTCACAGGATGACAAGACCGTAAAAAAATATATCGAGATACTGGAGCTGATGTTTATCATTCGGCGGCTGCATCCATACGTACATAACAGCGCAAAACGTGAAGTAGTCGGCATGCCCAAGCTCCACTTTATTGATACCGGCCTGGCGTGTCACCTGCTGGGGCTTAAAAAGCCGGAAACCTTGCACACCACGCACTTCTTTGGTGGCCTGGTTGAAAATATGGTCTTTAGTGAACTGCTGAAACATGCGACCTGGGCTGAAGAGGAAGTGAGATTCTATCACTTCCGCGATACAGCCAAGCGTGAGCTTGATCTTGTTGTCGAGCGGAGCGATGGAGGCATAGTCGGTATTGAGGTAAAGGCATCCATGACCGTCAAGCAGGAGGATTTTAACGGGCTGGCCAGCTTGGCAGATTACGCAAAAGACCGTTTTTTGCACGGGGTAGTGCTGTACTCAGGTGACAAGGCACTGCCTTTTAAGGTCAACAACAGGCTGTTCCATGCGGTGCCGCTTTCTTCATTGCTATAGGGCGGCTGCTGGTTGAGGTGCAGCAACCAACCTGTTGCTGACAGTAACCGCTGTACCGGATGAGAAAAAGGGCGAGCGGATTGCCGTAGTCTTTGACCAGACCCAACTGGATGAACTGAAGGTCAAACAGGCCATAGAACAGGCCAACTGCCTAACCTCTGAAAACTGTTGCTGCTGGTGGCAGCTGAGGCGATACCGCTGCTGGGTAGCGGCAAGCTGGATCTGAAGGGGCTGAAGAAGTTGGCAGAGATGGTGGCGTAGGCGGTTTTCATCAAGATTCGTTTCTCGGAATATGCCTGCAGGATCAGGTTACCTATATAAGAAACAAGCATCCTATACAGGTAACAAGTTTCCTATATAGGAAAACCGTAGATTAACGAGTTATATTACTCTGCTATCTCTTCTAAAATGGCAGCAGAAATTCCAGAATAAGTGAATGACGGCTGTACCGGAATATTTGCTTGTGCCAATTCAAGCACCTTGTTAGCCGCTCGTCTTAACCCAGCGTTGTATGCAGCGTTAAATACCATACGGATATCAGCGGAAATGAGATCGTGAGGGTTTCTATCGACCTCATCCACCAAAGATTCTCGCAATTCTACTCTAGTCATAGTTGCCTCCCATAATATAACCAACTTATTGGTGCTGTCTGCGATGCGCTTGCAGCACAAACGCGGGCCGTTGGTCTTTAAGCAAAAGAGTTCAAAGTCGGATTTAGCTTCCTTAATGACTGAACTCGGAAAATAAGCTCGTTTCTGATTCGATCTATTTTTTCTTGTCGTTCAGCAATCAAATTCTGAGAAAGGATGTCTAGCTCATCACCGACCATCGGAAAGCTAATTGGAAGACGCTCTATTGTCGTTACAGTAACACGTTTGTTCTGCTCCCCGACAGCAACCTTTTTGAGTTCAGTCCTCAAAACTGAAGCGACGTATGAATAGCTAATCCTGCCAATGAACTCGTCTTTTAGCACAAGTGCACCGCAATGTGTTGTCATACTAAATTTTTCGTTCCGAAGGAAAACAGTACCGGCATGAACACCATCTGTTGTCCAGGTTATGCACTCCGTATTAAAATCAAATGTTGCGATGCGGCCCATTACGCCTTCACCTGTTGTCTGCGAAGAAAATACTGGATATGAGCCAGGATGAGCCAGAATGTAGCTGTTAGTGTATTTAGAGGCACCCTTTATAATATCAAAAAAATCAATCAGTTTACCCCCAAAGAACTGGGTAAAATCATTACTGACTGTGACAGAAAAATTAGAAATTTCGGTTTCAAAGGCTTCAAGCTGCTTCTTTAGATCGAAAATAAATCTTGCCTGTTCCACAAGTTCTCTCTGCGCGTCAAGTGAAGGAGAACCATCGTCTTCAATCGGAACAGGAACTTCTTGCTCTCGCATAGTTGAAAGATAGAGCTTTGTAAATTCATCCTTACCACCGTGGTCACGCCTTCCAACAGCCGTCTTTCTAAGAATCGGCTCAAGTACAATCCTTATATAGTCCACGTCTATAAAATCATTTTTAGGAACCAGAATCCCACGGTCATAATTGACATTGAACTTTCCATTGTGGGATTTCACGAATCCAGCAAAGCCATTTCGTGCCCACGACAGGTACTTACCATTGTAGTCGTAGGTTTTGATGCTTGTGAGCGGCGCATGGTTCGAGGCTCCGTAAACTGGATACTCACCTTTGTTATTCTCTCCGTATCTTCGTGTATAGTCCGGATTGCCTAGGTGGGAATCAAAGAGATCGTCGATACGAAAGGCCCTGAAGACTAAATCAGACTTTTTTTTTACCTCAAGCTCAATGAGTTCAGCCTGCAATTCAACAAGTGAAGTCGAGACATCTCCAATGTACTGGGCAAACTCAGGTATAGACATTGCCTTATTTGCCTTAAGGATACCAAGCTCGATTCTTTCCGATTCAGTCCAGAGGTTGTCAGTAACCCAACCAAGGTCTACGTTCTCTTCAAAAAACGAGAAGTCAACTACCTTGCAACGCGAATCTTTCGCAACTTTTCCGAAGTGAGTTTTGTTGTGTTTGAAGAAAGAGTATAGTGTAACTGCCTCTCTCAGATCATCTTGATCGATGTCAAAGCGATAAATGTCACGACTTTCACCAATCTCGCTTACCAAGTAACAGAATATAGGGTCAACTTGGGTTTCTTTTTTGGATAACTTCTTCGTGACGGAGAGAATATAGGTCTTCTTGTTAGTTGTGAAAAAAGTGTTTACAGGTAAGGATATAACTGCATCAATGAAGCACTCATCAAGAATATACCGACGAAGCAAGTTATCGTGTTGTCGATTTAGTATCCCATCAGGGATAACAACATAGGCCCTTCCACCAGGTTTTAAGGCACGGACAATCCATTCCATGAACAGTCCTTCTACGCCTAGGGCATTGATCTTGTAATGATTGACAAGTTCCCCATCTTTCTTGATTTCTTCCTTGAGATTGCTGCTGCCACTTGTTACATAAGGTGGATTTGTCAAAATGAGATCATAGGCCGCTTCCACAGGTTCAGATAGAGTCCCAAGAATTGAGTTGGTCTTGAGTAAAAAGGTGTTGTTGAATAGCTCTGCAAATTGCTCCGTCAGTCCCGAATTTTCCTTGATAAGGTCCGAGAAGTAAATAAGCATGTTTGCCTTTGCAAGGATAATCGTCTTTTGTTCATCCCGGTCAAAGCCCTTGTCAAAACCATGAAGGGTGACTTTCGAGATTAGGCGTCCTTTCTTGACTTCAAAGAACCGGTCGAGCTTGGTTTTGATCGGCTCAAGAAGAAACTTTCCTACTCCACAAGCCGGGTCACAAATTACAGCACCTTCTTTTATATCGTCCTTCGCCATGTCGGCAATTGATCTAACAACTTTCAGAGGTGTAAAGAATTGTCCCCAGTTCTTTTTGCTGATGCTCTCCTTAAGGAAACTTTCAAAAAGTTGGCTCTTAAAGTCATAGTCAATATGTTCGAGTTTGCCATAATCTTTAAACTTATTGAGAACCTTTTTAAAAACGGTGCTGTATCCTTTGACAGCTTTCTGATCTTTACTGACAAAGATTGTGCCATTAATAATCGTTGTCTTGTCCTGTGGATTCTCCTTGAACAGCTTCTTAATTTTAGGTCTCACTACACTAGCGTAGTTTTCGAGTACTTCCTCGGCAGTATTTGTTTCAAAACTGTCCATTAGAGTTGTGAAACTGAACATTCCTTGCAGTACACCAAGATCGCTGAGGTATTTGAAGATAAACAGTTCGACAAATGTATAAAGGCAATTTTCGGGGGTAGCACCACTAACCGACCAGATGTCTTGCCAAATCTGCTTTGCAAGATCCGTCGGGTTGACCAGCTTTTGCGGCTTCAACTGATCGTTCAACTCGTTGATTGAATACTTAACCTTAGTAATCAGGTCGGGAAGTTTTTCATTTGAAAGACTAAACTCGGCAACAATCGGTTTTCCCGACTCATCAAGTATTTTATTCCCAGTAAGAACATTGATCCAAATCGTCTCGGTAGTATCCGTTGCAATGAGAATACTTGCCTTGAGTTTTCTCGCAACATTCAATTCTTGCTCAATGGCCTTGCGTTTTTGAGCTGCTGTCTTGAATTCAGATGGTTTCTTATACTCGATTACAGCAACAACATCTTTTTTCAGAACGAGAAGACCATCGACCTTCTTTTTCTCATCTTCTCCGTAGCCAACATCACGGATAATCCCGTGCTCCTTGAGGGATTTGACGGTTGTTGCGCCAATGCTATAGAAGTCCCACTTGCCGATTTTGCCAGGGTTTTTTATCAAGTCTCTCTGGAGAAGTTCTTCACTCATGATGGCTTTCTGTAGATCCCTTTTCTGCGACAGAGTCCGAAAATAGACTTGGCTGATATACTTCAGACAGATAGTTTTTACATTGTAGAAGAAACCAATCTTTCAGTGTGAGCTTATTCCTAACGAGGGCAACATAGAGTTGGTCTTTAACCTCCGGGTCAATCTCAATCACGATTCTGCCTGAATTTCCCCTTGACATCACTCATCTCCAATGTAACATAAGTTATGTTACATTGATGGATTTGTCAATATCAGAATCCAGGATAAACTCTCCATTTCCATTAAAAAAATGAGCAGAAACCGAATATCCAACAAGGCTTACGACCTGCCCGAAAACCCGGCAGGTCAAAGCCATGCCCGTTCCCCTAACCAAACCTCTTCACCCCATAAGGAGATTTCCCCACATGGACATACCACGAATATTCACCATCACCGAAAGCGCTCACCGCATCCATAACCCGTTCACCACTGAAAAGCTGGCCACACTTGGCGCGGTGCTGCGCCTGGAGCCGGGAACCTGCCTGCTTGACCTGGGCAGCGGTTCTGGGGAGATGCTCTGCACCTGGGCACGCGATCACGGCATCACCGGCACCGGCATTGACATGAGCCCGCTGTTCACCCAGCAGGCCAAACTCCGCGCCGCAGAGCTGGGGGTGGCGGATCAGGTTACGTTCATCCATGATGATGCTGCGGGCTACGTTGCTGATGAGAAGGTAGGTGTGGCAGCTTGTGTGGGTGCCACCTGGATCGGCGGGGGAGTTAGCGGCACTATCGAGCTGCTGAAGCGCAGTCTGAGCACCAACGGGATCATCCTGATCGGCGAACCTTTTTGGCGGCAGTTACCGCCAACAGAAGAGGTTGCCAAAGGCTGCCTTGCCAATACAATCTCCGACTTTCTCACCCTGCCGGAACTTGTCGCCTCTTTTGGTAACCTTGGCTACGACCTGGTTGAAATGGTTCTGGCTGATCAGGACGGCTGGGACCGATATGAGGCGGCAAAATGGCTTACCATGCGCCGCTGGCTTGCAGAAAATCCTGATGACGAGTTTGCGCAAGAGGTTCGGGCGCAACTGACCTCTGAACCTGTGCGCTACGCCACCTACACCCGTGAATATCTGGGCTGGGGCGTGTTTGCGCTGATGCCGAGATGATCCGATGGCTACGGGTTTTCGCAGATACAGCCAAGAATAAGAAATCCGTTCAATCCGCATCATCCGCGTTCTATTACCGCTGAAGGAGAACACCATGAGTCTGGGAAGAAATATCAAAACAAAGCTGATTGATACCAAAAACAGCCTGATCAGTCTCGATAATCAGCCGTTAAGCAAGGCCACGCTGGTGATCCTGCTGTTTCTGGATATCTTCATCCTGATGGCTATCTTTAACGGCCTTGGAGCCCATACGCGTCAGTTGAGCACACCGCAGGAGTATATCCCCAGCAGTTGCCGCGAGATGTTGATAGAGCGTAACTGGACCCCTACCAACCGGATTGAGAACCTGTCGCAACTGGTAAATGGCCACAACAACAGCTACACCTACCGGACGCAACCAGTCCGGCATGAACGCCACCCGGCCTGTGCCCCTTGCCTTACCCTGCTGGATCAGATCAAGAATGACAAGGCGCTGGTCAGCAACTTTGATGAGCGTATGAAGGCCGAGCGGGAGATCCGGGAACTGCAGCGCAGGATTGATCAACTGAAAGGCAGCTACGATACCGCCCTGCTGGAGGCCATAGCCCAACAGCCGGAACCTGCAATCGAGGTGGATGCCACCAAAATCGAGTTTAAGCAGAAAAGCAGCAGGCTGAACAGCCTGAAGACCAGGGTAGCAGAGCTGGATGAGCTGATCAATGCAAACCCCACGGTGGCGGCACTCTGGGTCAAGCTGCAGAGTTCCCAGGCCAGCGACCGTCAGACTCTGCTGGCAGAACTACGCACCTTGAACTTCTGGTACCCGGTTAAAAAGTTCGGTATGCAGATGCTATTTCTGCTGCCGCTGTTTGCCATCTTCTACCTCTGGAACAATGCTGCCATCAGGGGCAATCGCAGTCTACAGACACTGGTATCGGCTCATCTGCTGGTGATTGCCTTCATCCCTATCTTCTGCAAGATGATTGAGGCGATCTACGACATCATCCCCAAGCAGTTATTGCACAAGCTGATCGCCCTGCTCACGGCGCTTAAGCTGGTGGCAATCTGGCATTACCTGATTATTGTCATTGCCATTGGCGCAGCCCTGCTGCTGATCTATATCTTCCAGAAAAAGCTGTTTTCGCGGGAGAAGTTGCTTGAAAGGCGGATTGCCAAGGGAGAATGCCAACAGTGCGGCAAACATCTGCCCAGTGGTGCACGAGCCTGCCCGTTCTGTGGCTACCTGCAATTCAG
This sequence comes from uncultured Geobacter sp., assembly GCA_964655435.1. Classification (GTDB taxonomy): domain Bacteria; phylum Desulfobacterota; class Desulfuromonadia; order Geobacterales; family Pseudopelobacteraceae; genus Trichlorobacter. The sequence goes on along the minus strand of CAZZMP010000001.1, from coordinate 190,267 downwards.
TCTCTGTACGGCCTGCGGCAAGCCGAAGCATGCCCAGGCACGCCACTGCTGGGCCTGCGGAGCTGGACAGGTAAGGGAATAAACATAACCATGTACCCAATCATCGACATACACTGCCACACCGCCGGTATCGGAGCCGGAAACTCCGGCTGCTTTATATTCCATGACCTGCACAACGAGTTGGATGCACTTGAGATTATATGCAGATCCAGTAGCATTTGCATTATAAATCAATTTGACAATGGTGCCACTATTTGGCATCATCAAGCCCAATGAAACGTAAATACAAAAAAATAATTGAAGCCCTCTTTTTGCATCCACCCAGCGCAAATCTAAAGTGGAGTGACATTGAGGGTCTTTTTAAAGAGCTGGGGGCTGAGATAACAGAGAGGGAAGGTTCCCGCGTTGGAGTGCGGTTGTTTGGAGAACGCCGGGTGTTTCACCGCCCGCACCCATCACCTGATACGGACAAGGGAGCGGTTGCAAGTATCCGCAAATGGCTTGAAGAAAACGGAGTGAGACCATGATGAATGTTATGGAAATTAATGGAGTAAAAGCAGTTATAGCATTTGACCCTGATATAAGCATGTTTCGGGGTGAGTTTATTGGCCTGAATGGAGGAGCAGATTTTTATGCCACCGATATTGAAGGTCTTCGCCGGGAAGGTGAGACTTCCCTGAAAGTTTTTTTTGAAATGTGTGCGGAGGAAGGAATTTCTCCCTATAAAAAAACTTCCGGCAGATTCAACCTTCGTTTACCACAGGAACTCCATGATAAGGCAGTGACATTGGCAAAGGCATCTGGCAAAAGTGTTAATGCTTGGATTGCCGATGTTATTAGTCAAGCCGATGGTATTCCGGTGCATTAGCAGGTTGTTAAAAACAGAAAAGAACTCAGACAGAGAGAAAATTGAGATCCACAACAGCAGTAGATTCCAGCATGGATTTCCTCTGGCGTCTGCTTGCCATAAGGCATTAGGTTTTCTTTCCACCCTTTTAGAGAAACAGTATTTATGCCCTTAAACAGCTATGAACATAACTGTGATGCATGCTTGATAACAGGTAGGCGCCAAGGAGGAGGCGACGTAGGCATACTAAACCGGTATGTTGAGGAGCCGACGACGAAGCCAACGAACCTGACTCTAGCATGCGATACGGTTATCGACATACATTGCCACACCGCCGGCATCGGAGTCGGAAAATCCGGCTGCTTTATATCTCCTGAGCTGCGCAAGAGCTGGAAGTACCGGGTCTACCTGAACTCATTTGGGGTTCAGGAGCATGAACTGTTGCGGCATGGCGATAAGCTGGTGTTGGAGCGACTGTCAGCATCACTGAGCGGATCAGGCAAGGTAGATATTGCGGTGGTGCTGGCCATGGATGGGGCGCTGGACAGCCAGGGTGAGGTGGATTGCAGCCGCACGGAGATGTACATCCCCAATGATTTTCTGGCAGAGACGGTGAAACAATATCGCAATCTGCGCTTTGGAGCCAGCATCAACCCTTACCGACGAGATGCAATGGAGCGGCTGGACAAGGCGGTTGAGGCAGGCGCCGTGCTGATGAAATGGCTCCCATCGATCCAGCATATTGATCCGGCAGATAAAAAGCTGGTGCCATTCTATCAACGGATGCAGCAGCATGGCCTACCGCTTTTAACCCACACCGGCGATGAGGCCTCGTTTATATATACCAGAAATGAGCTGGGAGACCCGCACCGGCTGCGCCTGGCGCTGGAGCAGGGGGTAACGGTGATTGCCGCCCATGCCGCTGCAAATGGCAAGAATGAGGGTGAGCACAACTTCAGCCGTTTCCTGCGTCTGTGCGATCAGCACCACAATCTGCATGCCGATATCTCGGCTCTGACCCAGATCAACCGCCCCGGCCAGTTACGCCGTCTGTTACAGTATCACCATCTGTATGGCAGGCTCCACTATGGCACTGATATGCCTCTGACCAACACCATGCTGGTTTCACCGCTGGGGCATTTGACCCGTCTGCCCCCCTGGACTGTGGCGCGGTTGATGGCTATTAAAAACCCGTGGGATAGGGATCTGGATCTGAAACGGGCGTTGGGAGTACCGGAAGAGGTGTTTACCAATCCGGCAAGATTGCTTTTAAATGGGTATAAGAATAAAACAATCAGATAGTTATAAGATCAGGTGGATGGTGCTTCGTCCTGAGCTTCTGCCATGACATATTTCTTCACTGTTCGGCGATCAAGTCCTGTTCGTCGTGCCACCTCTTCATAGCTACCCAGGCGCTGGTACAACAGGCTGCAGTAGCCTGCCAGCAGCTCCCGCGCATCCAGACTGCCCTGACTGACACCGGCCATCAGCGCATCCTGCAGACCGCCGCCACCCACAACCAGACGATCCCCTTCATAACGGCGGGTCAGCAGCATCCTGCGTACCGCCTGCTCAAGTTCACGCACATTACCTGGCCATCCATAATGCGACCCCAGCGAGCTGTGTAATCCCTCGCTGATCTCTGCAGCCATGGCGCTGCATTCATGCCCCAGCATCCGTTGCAGGATGTTTTTAACCAGAGCCGGTAGCTCTGACGGTTCTTCCTGCAGCCGTTGCCGAAGAGGCGGCACGATGATCTGATCGGAACAGAGCCGGAAGTAGAAGTCATCCCTGAACTGCCCTTGACGGCGCAGTTCATCAAGCGGCTGGTTGGTGGCTGCAATCACCCGACCATTGAAGCGGATTTTGTCGTGACTTCCAACTGGCGAAAAGGTTCTTTCCTGCAGCACCTGCAACAGTTTGATCTGCACAGGCACCGATACATCACCAATCTCATCCAGAAAAATGGAACCGTGGCTGGAGCAGTGGCTGAATACCCCTTCATGGTTATCAATGGCGCCGGTAAATGCCCCTTTACGGTGGCCAAACAGTTCTGACTCCAGCAGCGATTCCGGGTACTGGGACAGGTTGCGGCTGATAAAGGTACGGGTAAAGCTGTCTTTGAAACAGCTGGTTTTGTCATCAAACGGGATAAAGCCGGAACGTCCGATGGCGGCAGCGGCTGCCCCCTTCCCTGTACCCGTTTCCCCTAGGAGCAGGGTGGAAAAATCCTCCATCCGATCCCAGAGCCGCTGGTCATACAGCTTGATGTCACAGGTAAAAATGTTGTTCCAGAGCTGCCGCCTGAGGGTGTGCATGCAGGGGGACAATCCGATCAGGCTGGTGTCGATAAAGTAGAAGGCTCGCCGGATCTGGTAGAAGATCTCCAGATAGCGCCGGGAGTCCGGGCCGGAATAGCCTAGCTGTTCCAGCTTAGCTAACAGTTCAGAGGCAAACGGTACCCTGACAGGTTTATCTCCGGCCTGCTGTTGATCAATTATAAAGCGGTCAATAGCATCGCAGTAATAGTGGTATATGGAAAACTGGAAGGCGGTCTGCAGGAGGTTGCGGTCTTCACCCGAATACTGCAGTGGATCATGCCGGTTATTATGACGCAACAGTTCAAGTCGCTCAGTGACACGCTGAATCACCAGCTCAAACAGCTTATTCCGGCTACAGCCGGAATCGCAGCCAGAGATTCTGAGATCCAGGGATTCCCTTTCGGGGCTGAACGGGTTTGCGAAGGCGGCCTTAGCTACATCATTCAGAAAGTCACGGTCAGCTGCTGTCAGGCTAATTGGCTTATTCATACATAAAATGTACAAAGCAAGTACAATAGATGTCAATCAATTTGAAAGATATCATTGAGCTGTTTCTGCAACTAACTGAAATAACGGTATAAAAAAGCTCAGTGGTCTTTGGCATGTTCCCTGTAAATGATTGCTTAAAGCAGCAATCAAAGCAGCAGGGAGGAAGTCATGAGAACAACCGACAACAGATTAATCTACTTTATCACTCCAGTAGTTGCCTTTGCTCTAACCTTAATAATCTCAACCGGTATAAGCAATAGAATAGAGCATCGCCATGCGGCCTCAGACCGGTCGGAATCAACTGAAGAAATGATAAGCGGCAGCTACAGAAGTATGTTTGAATCTCTGAATTCCGTTTCAACGAGGTAGGCCAGTCTGAAGGAATAGCAGTTAGATTTAAGCTAAAACTCAAGAGATATAACGGTATTTAATCATTTTAAAGACCATTATGGGAATATCGGGCGCTGTTTTGTGTTTCAGATTATTTCTGCTTTACTTTCCAATAGTTGTTAATTATTCTTCACAATTCTATTCTTACCATTAATAAGCAAGCGAGAGTTCATGGATATCAGCAGGATTCGCAATTTTTCTATTATTGCCCATATAGACCACGGCAAGTCTACTCTGGCTGATCGTCTTCTTGAATATACCGGCGCTTTGAGCGCTCGTGAGATGCAGAATCAGTTTCTGGACAAGATGGAGCTGGAGCGGGAGCGTGGTATTACAATAAAGGCTCAAACTGTCCGGCTAAACTATACTGCTGAAGATGGCAATGAGTACCTGCTTAATCTTATTGATACTCCCGGTCATGTTGACTTTACATATGAGGTTTCGCGCTCTCTTGCCGCCTGTGAAGGGGGTTTGCTGGTGGTTGATGCCTCACAAGGGGTTGAAGCTCAGACTCTTGCCAATGTCTATCTGGCGCTGGATATCAATCTTGAGGTGTTTCCGGTTCTGAATAAAATTGATCTGCCTGCTGCTGATCCCGAGCGGGTAAAGCATGAGATTGAAGAGATAATAGGAATTGATGCCCATGATGCCGTGCTTGCCTCTGCCAAAGAGGGAATAGGTACCCGCGAGATACTGGAAGAGATAGTAAAGAAGATCCCTCCTCCCAAAGGGGATGAATCCGCTCCGCTTAAGGCGCTCCTCTTTGATTCCTGGTATGATCAGTATCAGGGGGTGATTATCCTTGTGCGTCTGTTTGACGGGACATTGAAAAAGGGTGACAAGATTCACCTTGTGTCAACAAACAAGGCGTATGAGGCGCTTAAGGTTGGCGTATTCTCTCCGGTTATGCTTGAGGTGCCGCAGCTTGCAGCCGGTGAAGTAGGTTTTGTAATTGCAGGAATAAAGGATGTGGCAGATGCCAAGGTGGGTGATACGGTTACACTAACTCATCGTCAGTGTACTGTCCCTCTTGGAGGATTCAAGGAGGTCAAGCCTATGGTTTTTTCAGGGCTTTACCCGATTGATACAGCGCAGTATGAACAGTTGCGAGATGCTCTTGCAAAGCTGAAGCTGAATGATTCATCCTTTTCTTTTGATCCGGAGACATCAGTTGCATTGGGCTTTGGGTTCCGTTGTGGATTCCTGGGGCTTTTACATATGGAGATTATCCAGGAACGTCTTGAGCGTGAATTCGGCCTTGATCTGATAACAACCGCACCGACGGTTGTTTATCGTGTCCATAAAATGAACGGCGAGGTCTACTCGATTCAGAGCGCCAATCAGATGCCTGAGCTGCAGAGCACCGAGTTTCTTGAAGAACCCTTTATCCTTGCCCATATTCATGTCCCCAATGAATTTGTAGGCGGAGTGCTTGCACTTTGTGAGGAAAAACGAGGGGTGCAGCGTGAGATTAAATACCTTACCCAGACTCGTGTAATGATTATATATGAATTGCCTTTAAACGAGATTGTTCTGGATTTTTATGATCGTCTCAAGTCAATAACAAAAGGTTATGCCTCGCTTGATTATGAACATCTTGAGTACAGAAAAAGCGATTTGGTCAGAATGAATGTGATGATTAACGGCGAGGTGGTTGACGCCCTCTCCCTGATCCTGCATCGCGACAAAGCCTATTACCGTGGCCGGGAGCTTGTATCTAAAATGAAGGAACTGATCTCGCGTCAGATGTTTGAGGTGGCAATACAGGCCGCTATCGGCAGCAAGATTATTGCTCGTGAAACTGTTAAGGCCATGCGTAAGGATGTGTTGGCAAAATGTTACGGTGGTGACATTACACGTAAGCGAAAGTTATTGGAAAAACAGAAGGAAGGCAAGAAGCGGATGAAAAATGTCGGGAATGTTGAGCTTCCTCAGGAAGCCTTTCTGGCTATCCTCAAGGTTGATTGATCAAACAGGAAAGGTGATTCATGGCTGAACAGAACGAGACAGGGCAGTTTGATGGGATAAAAAAGAAAAGCCTCTGGCGTGAGTACGCTGAATCTATAATCATAGCGGTTTTGCTGGCGCTGGTTATCAGGAGTTACCTTGTTCAGGCTTTCAAGATTCCATCTGGTTCTATGGAAGATACATTGCTGATAGGCGATCATCTTCTGGTTAATAAATTCATATACGGCACAAAGATCCCGTTTACTGACAAGCAGGTTATTAAGCTGCGTGACCCTCGGCGTGGTGATGTAGTTGTTTTTGAATATCCGGAAGATCCCCGCAAGGATTTTATAAAGAGAGTCATTGGTGTTCCAGGCGATCTGGTAGAAGGCAAGGACAAGAAGGTTTATGTAAACGGCAAGCTGTATGAGAACCCGCATGAGGTGCATAAGGAAATAGATAACATACCCAAAGAGCAGAATCCGCGTGATACCTTTGGGCCTGTACTGGTTCCTGAAAATTCCTATTTTGTAATGGGGGACAATCGCGATCGTTCTTACGACAGCCGCTTCTGGAAGTTTGTCCGCCGTGATCAGCTTAAAGGTCTGGCCTTCATCAAATATTGGTCTATTGATGGCCCGTGGTACAAATTTAATATTCGCTGGCGCAACATTGGCCGCTTGATAGATTAATCTACTGGAGGAAAAATATATGGATACATTGGGTAACTGGAAACGTTCAGACTATTGCGGGCAGTTGTCTGCCAAGGATATTGGTCGCGATGTTCTTCTTATGGGTTGGGCTCTGCGACGTCGTGATCATGGTGGGTTGATCTTCATTGATCTCAGGGATCGTGAAGGTATTGCCCAGGTGGTATTTGATCCGGAGATTAATGCTGCAGCGCATCAGGTTGCTGAAGGAGTCCGCAGCGAGTTTGTTCTGGCCGTCAAGGGAAAGGTTATACCGCGTCCTGAAGGCACACTGAATCCTAATATGAAGACCGGTGAGGTAGAAATTCAGGTTGCCGAGTGCAAGCTGCTTAACCGTTCAAAGCCATTACCTTTTATGCTGGATGAGCATAGTGAGGTAAATGAAAATATTCGCCTTAAGTACCGTTATCTGGATATGAGACGTCCTCAGCTGGCTCAGAACCTGATACTGCGTCATCAGGTTGCCCAGTTGACCCGTCAGTATCTGACAGAGAACGGTTTTCTGGAGTTGGAGACCCCGTTCCTTACCAAATCTACCCCTGAAGGCGCCCGGGATTTTCTGGTTCCATCCCGAATTAATCAGGGGCAGTTTTATGCTCTTCCTCAGTCCCCCCAGATATTCAAACAGATCCTTATGATATCAGGTTTTGATCGTTATTTTCAGATTGTGCGCTGTTTCCGTGATGAGGATCTGCGCGCTGACCGTCAGCCTGAATTCACTCAGATAGATTGCGAGATGTCCTTTATTGATCGCGAGGATATTATAACCGTAATGGAGGGGATGATCGCCCGTATCTTTAAAGAGGCCAAATCTGTTGATGTTCAGTTGCCTGTCCAGAGGATGACCTATCAAGAGGCGATCCGTCGCTTCGGAGTTGATAACCCTGATATCCGTTTTGGCATGGAACTTGTTGATCTTACTGCTATTGTTAAAGATGCCGGATTCAAGGTGTTTGCAGAGGTTGCAGCAGGTGGTGGTATCATTAAGGGAATCAATGCCAAAGGTTGCGCCTCTTTCTCACGCAAGGAGATTGATGATCTGACCAGTTTTGTTTCTATCTACGGAGCCAAAGGGCTTGCATATGTAAAGGTAACCCAGGAAGGATGGCAGTCGCCGATAACCAAGTTCTTCAATGAATCGGAGATTGCTGCCATGAAGGAGGCCTTTGGCGCGGAAGAGGGAGACCTGTTGCTGTTTGTTGCAGACAAGTCTAAAGTGGTTAACGATTCTCTTGGCAAGCTCCGCAATCATCTGGCTTCACTTCTGAAGTTGACGGATTCCAACGACTTCCGTTTTGTCTGGATTACCGACTTCCCGCTGTTTGAGTGGGATGAGGATGACAAAAGATGGTGTGCAGTGCATCACCCGTTTACCGCTCCAATGGATGAGGATGTTGAATATGTTGAATCTGAACCTGGTCGTTGCCGTGCAAAGGCATATGATCTGGTGCTTAATGGAAATGAGATAGGTGGAGGCTCAATCCGTATCCATCAAGAGCAGGTTCAATCTCTAATGTTCAAAATGCTTGGGCATTCCGAAGAAGATAAACGAGCCAAGTTCGGCTTCCTTCTTGATGCGCTGGAGTATGGCACACCGCCACACGGAGGAATCGCATTTGGTCTTGATCGCCTGATTATGCTATTAACCGGTTCGGACTCAATAAGGGATGTAATAGCATTCCCCAAAACCCAAAAGGGAACCTGTCTTATGTCTGAGGCTCCATCACCGGTTGACACAAAACAGTTGCGAGAGCTTGGGGTGCGTCTCGCTAAAGCAGCAGCTGCGACCGGTTCAGAATAAGAAACATGTCATTTTCCATTTTTCGAGCCCTGTTTCTGGTTATGCTGCTTACGGTTGTAGCAGGCTGCGGCAGTCATGATCCTGTATGGAGGATGAAGGCTCAACTGGCTATTTTTCAGCTTCAGCAAGAAGAGGCAACGCTCCCTTTTCCAAATGAATATGAAAATATCAACAGCACTTTTCTACTGGGAGAAGATCTGCTTGTTAAAGAACAGGATGAAGACAAGGCGGATGAGCAGTTTAAGCTTGCTTACCAGAAAGGGTTGATTTTAAGGCAGGAACTTCTTTTGTACAAAGAGCGCCTTAAAGAGGAAGCGCGCCAGAAGGCCATTGAAGAACGGGTTTTGAGAGAGGAAGAGGCGCGCGCCAGAAGAGAAGCGGAGATAAAGCGTCAGGAAGAGTTGCGTGAAGCCCAGCGCAACCTTCAGAATAAAAACAGTGTTGAAGAGAGGAACAATCAGTACGAACAGAACCATGTCCGACAACCTTCTTCCCATACGGTTCACCGTGGGGAAACCCTTCCTCAGATAGCTGCCAGACCCGAGATTTATAACGACATGGCTCTATGGCCATTGATTTATCGAGCAAACAGGGATCAGATAAGGGATCCGTATCAGCTCTGGCCGGGTCAGGTTTTGAAGATACCGAGAAATTTTAATAGAGATGAGGCTCTTGATGCCAGAAGGCAGACGCATAGAAACAGATAAAAATCATGGCAACCGCAGACTGTTTTTTAACCGGAATAAAGCTTTAGAAAACTTTTGCTAAATACGAAAGATTGATAAGATTTCTCCTTGACAGCAGGGGGGCTTTTGCATACTGTATACACGATTTATAGGATGCTGTAGTACTGTATTGATTGTAACTTATTGCAATCAATATGTTGAATTCTATATATATTAAAAACAAGGAGAGAACATGACGACAGCTAAGATTATTTGGTCTAAGATTGATGAAGCGCCCGCACTTGCAACATATTCTTTACTTCCTATTGTCAATGCCTTTACAAAAGCAGCCGGTGTAGTTGTAGAAACCAGAGATATCTCTGTTGCTGGCAGAATTATTGCAAACTTTCCTGATTATCTGACTCCTGAGCAAAGAAAGCCTGATTACCTGGCTGAGTTGGGCGAATTAACCCAGAAGCCTGAGGCAAACATCATCAAGCTGCCTAACGTCAGCGCTTCCATCCCGCAGCTTAAGGCTGCAATAAAAGAGTTGCAGGAGCAGGGCTACAAGCTTCCGGACTACCCTGAAGAGCCAAAAACAGATGCTGAGAAAGAGTTGCATGCCCGTTATGCCAAATGCTTGGGTTCTGCTGTAAACCCGGTGCTTCGCGAAGGCAACTCTGATCGTCGCTCTGCAAAGGCTGTAAAAGACTATGCCAAGAAGCACCCACATAAGATGGGCGCATGGCCGGCAGGCTCAAAGACTCATGTATCCAATATGCATGCTGACGATTTCTATCACCATGAAAAATCAATAACCCTGGATAAAGCGACTAACGTTAAGATTGAATTTGTTGACAAGGCTGGTAAGGCCACCGTTCTTAAGGAAAAATTGCCTCTTTTGGCCGGTGAGGTGTTTGACGGTACCTATATGAGCGTTCGCGCGCTTCGCAAGTTTATTCAGGAGCAGATTGATGACGCTAAGGCCAAAGGCGTGCTGTTCTCTGTACACCTCAAGGCCACTATGATGAAGATCTCGGATCCTATCATGTTTGGTCACTTTGTTGAGGTGTTTTACAAGGATGTGTTTGAGAAGCATGCCGCTACCTTCAAGGAGATTGGCGTAAATCCTGACCTTGGCATGGGCGACCTGTATCTCAAGATTTCAAAACTGCCCGCAGATAAAAAGGCAGAAATTGAGGCGGATATTCAGGCTGTGTACAAGAAGCAGCCTCCACTTGCAATGGTAGATTCAGACAAGGGGATTACAAACCTGCATGCAAGTAACGATATCATAATTGATGCTTCAATGCCGGTTGTTATGCGGGATTCTGGTGGTATGTGGGGTCCTGACGGCAAGTTGCATGACGTCAAGTGCGTAATTCCGGATACCTGCTATTCCGAGTGGTATCAGGAGTGCATCTCCTTTATCCAGAAGAACGGACAGTTTGATCCAACGACAATGGGTTCAGTTTCAAACGTTGGTCTTATGGCTCAAAAGGCTGAAGAGTATGGCTCACACGACAAGACTTTCAAGATTCCATCAGATGGTACAGTCCGTGTTCTTGATGAGGCCGGCAAAGTGCTGATGCAGCATGAGGTTGAAGCTGGTGATATCTGGCGTGGTTGCCAGGCCAAAGATCTGCCTATTCAGGATTGGGTCAAGCTGGCTGTAAGAAGGGCTCGCGCAACAGGTGCTCCAGCTGTCTTCTGGCTGGATAAGAATCGTGCTCATGATGCCCAGATGATCGAAAAGGTTAACAAGTATCTGAAAGATCACGATACCAACGGTCTTGAGATTCATATCATGTCTCCTGTAGAGGCAATGCGCTTTACTCTGCAACGCGCAAAAGATGGTCAGGACACCATTACCGTAACCGGTAACGCTCTGAGGGATTATCTGACTGACCTGTTCCCAATCCTTGAACTTAACACCAGCGCAAAGATGCTCTCAATAGTTCCGCTTCTGGCTGGCGGCGGTTTGTTTGAAACAGGCGCAGGCGGTTCTGCTCCCAAGCATGTTCAGCAGTTTCTTCAGGAAGGCTATCTCCGCTGGGATTCACTTGGTGAGTTCCTCGCTCTTGCTGCTTCACTAGAGCACCTTGCAGCTACATTCAAGAACGATAAGGCTCAACTGCTTGCCGATACACTGGATCAGGCAAACACCAAGTTCCTTGATCAAAACAAGAACCCTGCCCGTAAGGTTGGTCAGATTGACAACAGAGGCAGTCACTTCTACCTTGCCATGTACTGGGCAGAGGCTCTTGCCGCTCAGACTCAGGATAAAGAGCTTGCCGATAAGTTTGCAAAGGTAGCAAAGCAGTTGCAGGATAATGAGGAGAAGATTAATGCAGAGTTGATTGGCGCACAAGGCAAGCCACAGGATATCGGTGGATACTACAACCCTGATCCTGTCAAAACCGAAAACGCAATGCGTCCAAGTGCAGTACTCAATTCAATCATTAATGGCATTAACTAAGATTTTTAAATTTGCAGCAGTATAATTGACTGATTAAGTAGCTAAATAAAACAGGAGGAAACAAAAATGGGACGTAAAAAGATTTCTCTTATTGGTGGCGGTCAAATCGGTGGTGTTCTTGCTCAACTCTGCGCACTGCGTGAGCTGGGCGATGTTGTTCTGTTTGACATCGTAGAAGGAATGCCTCAGGGCAAAATGCTGGATATCGCAGAAGCTGCTCCAGTAGACGGTTTTGATGTATCCCTTACCGGCACACAGGATTACAAGGATATCGCTGGTTCTGATGTTGTTATCGTTACAGCTGGTCTGCCACGTAAGCCGGGCATGAGCCGTGATGACCTTATCTCCACCAACTCCAAGATTATGACTTCCGTTGCTGAAGGAATCAAGCAGTATGCACCTAATGCCTTCGTAATCGTCATATCCAACCCTCTCGATGCAATGGTTACCCTTTGCCAGAAGATTACCGGCATTCCTTACAACCGTGTTGTTGGCCAGGCTGGCGTACTCGACTCCGCCCGTTTCAAGACCTTCATCGCATGGGAGCTGGGAGTATCTGTCAAGGACGTAACAGCAATGACCCTTGGTGGACACGGCGACGATATGGTTCCACTGGTACGTTATGCTGCAGTTCAGGGCATTCCAGTTATGGAACTGCTTGAGCAAAAGTATGGCGCAGCAAAGGCAGCTGAAGTTATGGAAGCAATGGTTAAGCGTACCCGTAACGGCGGTGGCGAAGTTGTTGCCCTGCTGAAGACCGGTTCAGCCTTTTACTCACCAGCTTCTTCAGCGATCGCAATGGCTGAGTCAGTTCTTAAGGATCAAAAGCGCGTTCTTCCTACCTGCTGCTTCCTGCAAGGTGAGTTTGGCGTAAATGGTTACTATGTTGGCGTTCCTGCTGTATTGGGATCTAACGGCGTAGAAAAAGTTGTACAATTCAAGCTTGATGCAACCGAGCAGGGGATGATGGATAAGTCTGTTGCTGCAGTTAAAGGTTTGGTAGACAGTCTTGACAGCATACTGAAAGGCTAATTGCCTGTTTCAGGTTTTCTTTTGCCTGGATAAAAGAAGGGCGGAAAAGTCCGCCCTTCTTTTTTCAACATTAGAAGGCCTTTAATCCATGCCTCCGAATACTAAATAAAAGGAGTTATTTCGATGTCAGAAGAAAAGAAGCTGCCACGTATTGAAATTATTGAGAAGTACTGTAAGGGTTGCCAGATCTGTGTTGAATTTTGTCCAACTAAAGTACTTGAAATGAAGGGATTTGTCGTTGCTGTCAAGGATCTGTCAAAATGCATCAAATGCATGCAGTGTGAACTGCGCTGTCCTGACTTTGCCATCAAAGTGTACGCTGAATAATACAACGGGAGGAATCTACTGTGTCTAAGAAAGTTGCGTTTCTTCAAGGGAATGAGGCGGCTGCACAAGGCGCCCTCTACGCCGGCTGTAATTTTTTCGCCGGATATCCCATTACCCCTTCTACCGAGGTAGCCGAGGTTATGTCCATAGAGCTGCCAAAGATAGGCGGCAAGTTTATCCAGATGGAAGATGAAATAGCTGCATATGCTGCCATATTGGGTGCAGCGCTTACTGGTAAAAAGGTTCTGGATGCTACCTCTGGTCCCGGGCTTTCACTAAAGCAAGAGCTTATCGGTTATGCCTGCATTGCCGAGATTCCATGCGTTTTGATTAACGTAATGCGTGGTGGTCCTTCAACCGGTATGCCAACCGGTCCTTCCCAGTCTGATGTTATGGCTGCACGTTGGGGTACCCACGGAGATCATGCCAGTATTACCCTGGTGCCTGCATCTGTTCAGGAATGCTATGACATGACCGTTCAGGCATTTAATCTGGCTGAAAAGTACCGTATGCCTGTTCTTGTTATGCCGGATGAGATTATCGCCCATATGCGTGAGCGTATCGAGTTCCGTGAGCCAGGTGAGATAGAAATTATTGAGCGTACAGCACCTTCAGTGCCACCATCAGAATACAAGCCATATGATACAAGATTTGGCGATGTACCTCCGTTGGCAGCATTTGGTTCAGGCTACAAATACCATGTGACCGGCCTTAACAAAATGCAGGACGGCTTTCCTACCACCAAGGCGGATATAGTTCAGGCTGAAGAAGAGCGTCAGGTTCGTAAGGTTATGGCGAAGATTGACGAGATAGTTGATTTTGAAGAATACAAAATGGACGATGCTGAAATCTGCATTGTTGCATATGGCTCTACCTCCCGTTCAGCTCGCTATGCCGTTAACGCTGCTCGTGAGAAGGGGATGAAGGTTGGTATGTTCAGATTAAAGACTTTCTGGCCATTCCCTGACAAGCAGATCAAGGCTATTGCAGGTAAGGTCAAAGCCTTTATAGTTCCTGAAATGAACCTTGGTATGTGCAGTGTTGAAATAGAACGTTGTAATCAGGGTAAGGCACAGATCCTGTGTGTAAACCGCGTGGATGGAGAGCCGTTGAACCCTGAGCAGATCCTTGAGAAGATAAAGGAGGTTATGTAACCATGGCGTTTGATTATGATAAGTATATCCGTCCAGGCAAATTGCCCCATATCTGGTGCCCTGGTTGCGGTCACGGAATCGTCCTTAAAGGCCTGATTCGTGCCATGGACAGCCTTAACCTGAAAAAGGAAGAGACTGCCATCGTTTCCGGCATTGGTTGTGCTTCCCGCTTACCAGGCTATATGGACTGTTGCACACTGCATACTGCACATGGACGTGCGGCTGCATTTGCAACAGGGGTAAAGCTTGCACGCCCCGAAATGAATGTTATATTAGTTGGTGGCGATGGTGACGGTACTGCTATTGGTGGTAACCACTTCATCCATGCATGTCGTCGTAACATTGATATGACATATATAATCATGAATAACTACATCTACGGTATGACAGGTGGTCAGTTTTCACCGACTACCCCCCATATGATGAAGGCATCAACAACACCATATGGTAACCCTGATCCAAGCTTCGATATCGCTAAACTTGCTATCGGCGCAGGAGCAACCTTTGTTGCACGTGGCACTTCTTTTAATGCCAGCCAGATTGACAAGCTTATTGCTGAAGGAATTCAACACAAGGGTATGTCGGTCATTGAGATCCTTGATGACTGCCCAACCACATATGGTCGCCGTAACAAGTACAAGTCAGTTATCGAGATGATGAACCGCCTTAAAGAAGTTGCTGTACCGGTTAAAGCTGCTGAGAAGATGACAACTGAGCAACTACAAGGCAAGGTTCTTACCGGAGTTCTGTTCAAGGCTGATCGTCCTGAATATTGTGCAGAATATCAGAAGGTTATTGAGCGGGCACAAGGCGGCGCAAAATAATTTATTACCTAGAAAAAGGAGAACATAGATGTCCAGGTATGAGCTAAGGTTTTCCGGCGCCGGCGGACAGGGCTTGATCACTGCGGGGATCATCCTTGCCGAGGCTGCCTCTATTCACGAAGGCAAACAGGCTGTTCAGTCACAGAGCTATGGCCCTGAGGCACGTGGTGGCGCATCCAAGTCTGAGGTTATTATATCGGATGCACCTGTAGATTATCCAAAGGTTACTGCTTGTGATGCTTTGCTGGCGCTTACTCAGGAAGCATGTGACAAGTACACCCATGATCTGAAAGAAGGTGGAATTCTTCTTTATGATAATGAGTTTGTAAAAAACCTGCCTGAAGGTAACTTTAAAAAAGTAGGTTTTAATATTATTAGCACAGCTAAAAATGAAGTTGGTCGTGAGATTGTTGCTAACATCGTTGCTTTGGGAGCCATGATATCTCTGACAGGCGTAATTTCACGTGAAAACGGCCTTAAAGCTGTACTTTCACGTGTTCCTGAGGCATTTCTTGAGCTGAATGAGAAGGCATATGCTGCAGGCTTTGACAAAGCAGCAGCAGCTGCAGCTGCATGATTTAAAGCTGTATTTATCTGAATTTAAAAAAGCCGGTCACTGTTATGGTGACCGGCTTTTTAATAACTAAAAGAGATTTACAAACTATTCTGAAACCAGCTGTGATTTGGTGAATATTGCCTTAAGCCAGTATCCTTCTGCCTCAATATTCTCTCTGCCACCTTCTTCCCGATCAACCAGTGCAACAATACCAAGTACATCAAGTCCTTCTTCCTTTGCGCGATTCACGGCCTTCATTGAAGAGCCTCCTGTAGTAACAACATCTTCTACAATAATTACCTTTGTTCCAGGAGGCAGATTCTTTCTTCCCTCAAGCCACTGACCTGTGCCGTGACCCTTAGGTTCCTTGCGAATTATAAAGGCGTGAAGGGGATTGCCAGCATGTAAGGCGGCAATAGATGTAGCTGTTGCAATAGGGTCGGCTCCCAGAGTTATACCACCAACTGCCTGCAGGCCAGGAATATCCTTTATTGCTTCATAGAAAAGTTTGCCAACAAGCCAGCCACCTTCTGAATGCAGGGTTGTTTGCTTGCCATCAAAGTAAAAATCACTCTGGCGGCCAGAGGCAAGTTTTACAAGCCGTTTTTCATATGAAAGTTCGATGATGATCTGCTTGAGTCTATCGCGTTCGGTCATTGCTCAATATACTCCTCTTCCTTGTTAAATAACCCCATTTGTGGGGCTTGATGTGGCATAGGGAAATTAATCGGATAGTTTCCGGTAAAGCAAGCAGTGCAAAAATTGGCATCTTTAATCCCTGTAGAGTTTATCAGTCCTTGCTCTGAGAGGTAACCAAGAGTATCAGCAGTAATATAGCGACGAATCTCCTCTAAGGTGTGGGAAGAGGAGATCAATTCCTTGCGGTTAGGTGTATCAATGCCATAAAAGCATGGAAAACTGGTCGGGGGAGATGAGATCCTCATATGGACTTCCTTTGCCCCGGCGTTACGAACCATCTTGACAATTTTGCGTGAAGTGGTGCCACGTACTATGGAATCATCAATAACAACCACCCTCTTTCCTGCAAGGAGTTCACGCACAGGATTCAGCTTTATCTTTACTCCAAAATGCCTGATTGACTGGGCAGGCTCAATGAATGTACGGCCAACGTAATGGTTTCTTATAAGTCCAAGTTCAAAAGGTATACCTGCTTCCTCTGCGTATCCCATTGCTGATGGCACTCCGGAATCAGGTACGGCAATAACAACATCAGCATCAACATGGTACTCTCTGGCAAGTTGACGTCCGAGTTCTTTTCTCACCTGATAAACATTTCTGCCGAATATTGTTGAATCAGGTCTGGCAAAGTAGACAAATTCGAAGATGCAGGGGGTTGGAGTAATCTTTTTAAATGGAAACAGTGATTGCATCTGTCCATCTTTAGTAAAAACAAGCATCTCACCAGGAAGGACTTCACGAGCAAAGGTGGCTTCTATAAGATCAAGGGCGCAACTTTCAGAGGCAACGACCCAGGCATCATTAAGTTTACCGAGACATAGAGGTCTGAAACCGTGAGGATCCCTGACTGCAATCATACGTGTTTCAGTTAAAAAGAGTAAACAATAGGCACCTTTCACGCGATTCAGGGCATCACCAATCCTTTCAATCAAAGAATCTGTGTGAGAGATCGCCAGGAGGTGGATGATAATTTCAGTATCCATTGTTGTCTGAAAAATTGATCCGTACGCCTCAAGTTCAGCTTTAAGGAGATTTGCATTTACCAGATTGCCATTATGAGCCACAGCTATAGAACCACGGGAATAATCTACCATAATTGGCTGAACGTTTTTTTCAACAGAGGCACCTGCAGTTGAATAACGGACATGACCAATAGCCGAGTTGCCTGGCAGTTTATCAAACAGCTTCTGATTACCAAAAACATCTGCCACTAACCCCATTCTTTTATGGGCGTGCAGGCCATCCCCGTCAGATGATACAATACCGCAGCTTTCCTGTCCGCGATGTTGTAAAGCGTAAAGACCAAGATAGGTTAGATTGGCTGCTTCTTTGTGGCCGTATATACCGAATACGCCGCATTCTTCTTCAGGTCGTAATAATTTCATAACAGATTTTCCCTCACAAAATCGGCTGCATTCTTATACAGGATAAAGCCGTCGCCTTCTTCTGGTAACTGCTCACGTGTCCAGCGTGGATGCTGGGTATAATGGACAAAGGCTTCTGGATGAGGCATCAGGCCAAACAGTCTGCCTGTTGGATCACAGAGACCGGCTATAGCATTTGTGGAACCATTCGGATTGGATGGAAATTGCATGGTATGGTTGCTATAGTCAGAATCAGAGTATTTAAGAACAGCAAGATGAGCTGCCTCAATTCGATCCAGAGTCTGGGGGGTATCGGTCATGAACTTGCCTTCACCGTGACGTACCGGCAGGTAGATCCCTTTCTCAATCCCTTTGGTGAAGACACAGGGGGAGGCAGGATCTGTCTTCAGGTAGCACCAGCGATCCTGAAAACGACCTGAATCGTTATGACATAGGGTCACGGTCTGGGTCAATGTGTTACCATCCAAGGCAGGCAGCATCCCCATCTTGACCATCAACTGAAAGCCGTTGCAGACCCCCAGCACTAGATTGCCGGCATTGATGAAGCGGGTAAACTGCTCGACCAACTTCTCGCCGCTGCCTGACACAGTAGCGTTCTTCAGGCGGTTTGCCTGAGCCTTGGCGCTGCCCAGATCGTCGCCATCCAGAAAACCGCCGGTCAGGTTCAGGAAGTGATAGTCGTCAAGACGAACTTCGCCGGAGAGTATCTCGGCAATATGGGCTATCTTTGCCTCATCAAAACCGCCCAGTCTGCAGGCGTGGGCTGCTTCTGTCTCACAGTTGGTGCCGTTACCGGTTATAACAATTGCTCGTGTCTGTTTCATGCACTGGTTCCTGTTTCTGTCTCGATAGGTGGTTCTTCCACCCTGTAGGTTTCGTTATCTCCTGCCTGATACTGCCTGATCTCTGCCAGAAATGCATCTCCGTATTGTTGCAGCTTGCGATCTCCGACACCACTTACCTGGCGCATCTCCTGATGGTTATGGGGGTAACTGCGCGACATTTCAGCAAGTGTCGCATCAGAAAACACCACAAACGGAGGCAGTTTAGCCCTGTCGGCAATCTGTTTGCGCAGTGCCCGTAGTTTGTTAAACAGGGCTTGGTCGTAATCTTTTCTGCTACCTGCCCGCTTTCTGGTTCGTTCCACCGTCTCTACGGTGTTACGGGGCATCCCCAGAGTAACTATCGTCTCACCTTTTAACACCGGACGAGCCGCATAAGAAAGGGAAAGCGCGCCAAAGCGGGTAAAATCCTGGGTCAGATACCCCAAATGAATCAGCTGGCGGATGATATTTTCCCACTGCGTTGCAGGTGTGTCCGCGCCGATCCCCCAGGTGGAGAGCTTATCGTGTTTCAGATCCAGCACCCGCTGGTTTTTGCTGCCCCGCAGCACCTCAATTAGGTGCATCATGCCAAAACGCTCACCAGTCCGGTAGACGCATGAAAGCGCTTTTTGAGCCTGTACCGTGGCGTCAAATCGTTGGGGTGGATCAGTACAGATGTCGCAGTTACCGCAGTCATGATCCCTTTGATCGCCAAAATAGGAGAGCAGGGCACGACGGCGGCAGGTAAGTGCCTCGCTATATGCCACCATGGCGTTCAGTTTCTGGATCTCGATTCTGACTCGTTCAGAGTTATTGCTGTTTTCAATCAGCTTGCGGGCGGTCATGACATCCCCCATGCCAAACAGCATCAGTGCCTCAGACGGCAGGCCATCCCGTCCGGCTCGTCCGGTTTCCTGATAATAGCTCTCCACACTTTTGGGCATGTCGTAATGCACCACAAAGCGGACGTTGGGCTTGTCTATCCCCATGCCAAAGGCCACCGTGGCCACCACAATGCGGATGTCATCCCGTTGGAATGCTTCCTGAACATGTCTGCGCTCATCGTCCGGCAGACCGGCATGGTAGGCGGCTGCACTAAACCTGGCGGTCTGCAACTGTTTGGCTACCTGATCGACCCGTTTGCGGCTTAAAGCATAGACAATGCCTGCCTCATCACGACGGTTGCGAAGAAATGATCCAAGCTGAGCCATCGGCTTCTGCTTGGGGATTACCGTGTAGGTAATGTTGGGGCGATCAAAACCGGCGACAAAAACTGATGCGTCAGTAAGCCCCAACTGCCCCAGAATATCCTTGCGGGTTTCCGGGTCAGCCGTAGCGGTCATTGCTACAATCGGCACACAGGGAAACAGTGGCCGTAGACGACCCAGCTGGGTGTATTCGGGACGGAAATCATGCCCCCATTGCGAGATACAGTGGGCCTCGTCAATGGCAAACAGCGCCAGCTTCAATGTGCCCAGCCGTTCCAGAAATTCCGGCATCATCAGCCGTTCCGGCGCAACATACAGCAGATCAAGCGTGCCCTTGTCCATCTGCTGAAATACCTTGCCGGCTTCAGTCGCAGAGAGTGACGAGTTCAGGCAGGCTGCCTGTACTCCGTTTGCAATCAGCGCATCCACCTGATCTTTCATCAGGGCGATCAAGGGTGAAACAACGACAGCCACTCCATCACGGTGCAGAGCCGGTATCTGGTAGCAGAGCGATTTGCCGCCGCCGGTTGGCATCACCAGAAAAACATCCTCGCCAGCCAGAACCCGCTCAATAACTTCCTGCTGTGGAGGGCGAAAGTAATGGAAACCAAAGACGGTTTTAAGGGTATGCTGGATGGAGGCTGACATGCGAGCGATAGTCGCCTACAGCTCCTTGAGCGGCTGTTGCCAGGCTGCTTTCAGTTGTTCCAGGCTGCCTTGCAACACGGTCTTGCCTTCCAGTCCGGCAATGCTGACCATCTCCGTATTTGACACCTGGCCAATCTGGCTGAAGGTTGTGTCAGCCATCGCCTCTTCAAAGGCAGACCACTGGGCAGGATGTACCGTTACCAGCAGACGGGAGGCTGATTCAGAGAACAGCAGCAGTTCATCGGTGCGATAGCGAGTGTCACCTTCAAAACGGACATTGCCCAGTTCCACACGACAACCGAAACCGCCGGAGAAGGCTGACTCAGCGAGAGCCACGGCCAGACCACCATCAGACAGGTCATGACAGGAGGCCACCAGGCCGCTCATGATCGCCGCATGCAGAGCCTTGTAGCGGGCCAGCGCCGAAGCCAGATCCACCTTGGGCACCTTGTTGCCGGTGTAGCCCTGCATGGCCAGATATTCAGAACCGCCCAGTTCATCTTTGGTGGCGCCCAGCAGGCAGATGATGTCGCCGGGCCGTTTGAAGTCCATGGTTACGGCATTGCGGATATCAGGAATCGTACCGATTACCGAGAACAGCAGGGTCGGCGGGATCGAGATCTTGGTGGAGCCGTCGTAGAAGTCGTTCTTCATCGAATCCTTGCCGGAGATCAGCGGCAGGTTGAGCGGCACACAGTAATCCAGTAACGCCTGGTTGGCTCGCACCAGCTGGGCCATCTTGTAGGAACCGTCCGGGGTCTTTTCCGACAGAACCGGATCACACCAGCAGAAGTTATCCAGACCGGCCCAGTGATCCGGGTTGCCGCCCACCGCCACATAGTTGCGCAGCGCCTCATCAAGGGCATTTGCGGCCATATGGTAGGCATCAATATCAGAATAACGGGGGCAGATGCCGTGGGAGACCACCACCCCTTTGTAGGAATCAAGGATCGGCCTGACCACCGCAGCATCAGACGGGCCATCGTTGGTAACGCCGGTGAACGGCTTGACCACGGAACCACCCTGCACCTCATGGTCGTAGCGCCGTACCACCGACTCCTTGGAACAGATGTTGAGCTGCCCCAACAGTCCCAAAAGGTCAGCGGTCCAGTCTTCCTTGTGCTGTGCCGGTGCTTCCGGGTTAACCGGTGGCTGCCACTTGGCCGGGATCTGCATCGGCGGCAGGCCTTCGTGCATGAACTCCATCGGCAGCCAGGCCACGGTTGCATCGCCGTACTGGATATGGAAGGTGCCGCTGTCGGTAAACTGACCCAGCACGGTTGATTCCACGCCAAACCGCTTTGACATGGCCATGAATTCGTCGATCTTCTCCGGCGGTACGGCCATGGACATCCGTTCCTGAGCCTCAGAGATCAGGATTTCCCAGGGATTGAGACCTGGATACTTAAGTGGTGCCTTGGCCAGGTCCATCCTGCAGCCGTTGCACTCACCAGCCATCTCACCAATGGAGGAGGAGAGGCCCCCTGCGCCGTTGTCGGTGATAAAGCGGTACAGTCCTTTGTCGCGAGCCCGGATCAGGAAGTCGAACATCCGTTTCTGGGTGATCGGGTCGCCGATTTGTACCGCCGTAACCGGTGAGTTTTCGTTCAGTTCTTCGGAGGAGAAGGTGGCGCCGTGGATGCCATCCTTGCCGATCCGGCCACCGGCCATCACAATCAGGTCGCCCGGCTTGATGCTCTTCTCGTGACCCGGAATACCGTTGACCCTGGTAGGCATCATCCCGGCAGTACCGCAGAACACCAGCGGCTTGCCGGCAAAACGCTCATCAAACACGATGGAGCCGTTGACCGTGGGGATGCCGGACTTGTTACCGCCATGTTCCACCCCTTCAACAACCCCTTCAAATATCCGGCGGGGGTGCAGCAGGCGCGATGGCAGCGGCTTGTCATAGAATGGATCGGCAAAACAAAATACATCGGTATTAAAGATCAGCTTGGAACCCTGGCCGGTGCCGAACGGGTCGCGGTTGACCCCCACAATACCGGTCAGTGCCCCGCCGTAGGGATCAAGGGCAGAAGGAGAGTTGTGGGTCTCTACCTTGAACACCAGAGAGTTGTTCTTGTCAAAGGTAATTACCCCGGCGTTGTCCTTGAAGACCGACAGACAGAAGTCCTTGTCACCCATGTTCTGGCGAACCTCTTTGGTGACCCGCTGGATGTAGGACTTGAACAGCGATTTGATCTCTTGCTTGTTGCCGTTTTCATCTTCGTACTGCACGGTGCCGGCAAAGATCTTGTGCTTGCAATGCTCTGACCAGGTCTGAGCCAGGCATTCCAGCTCCACATCGGTCGGCTTGCAGCCCAGCCCCTGTTTTGAACGCTCCGCAAGCACCTCTGGATCACGGTAGTGAGCCTGGATGATCTTCATCTCTTCCAGAGTCAGAGCCAGCACGCCATCTCGGCTAATCCGCAGCAACTCCTCATCCGATACCTCCAGATCGATCTCCCGCACCTGCCCTTTAGTCTCGCCGGTCACCTTGGGTACCGTGGTGGGGAAGCCACGTTTAGCCATGAAATCAGCGCCAGACATGACGCTATAACGCTGGATTAGTGTGTTGCAGAGGAGGCCGGTGGCGATCTTATTCACCTGCTCGGCTGTCAGCTGGCCGGAGAACAGGTACTGCACACCGGAGTAGACCCCTTCGCCCTCACTGAAGGGGCGACCGGTCAGGTACTCAACCGCCTCGCGGGCGGTACGTCCCACGTTGTCGGTTACGCCGGGGCGGAAGCCAACCTCAACGGTCCAGTCAAAGCCAGTTGCCAGCGGCAAATCCAGGCTCCAGGTCTGGATGACCGGATCGCAGAACGGGCCGGAAGCTGCTGCCTCAAGCTCGGTTCGGGACAGCTCTGCATCCACGGTAAAGATATCAATGGTACGCACCTGCTTCACCGGCAGATGCAGAAAATGTTCAATCTCGCGCTTGATCCGCTCACCGCGGGAATCGCGAACACCAACTTTTAGGGCTACTTCAATTCTGTGTGGCATGATGTTCCTGTATATTTTGGGGATTATTTATTTCTTAACAAAGATAACTTCTATGCGGCGGTTGGCTTCTACCTCTTTCTTGGTGAAGGCAGGTTCAGCAGCTCCGACTCCAAGCGCCTCAACAGTTGCCGGTTCCAGCTTGCCCTTGTTTAGAACTGTCTCGCGTATCAAGCGAGCCATCTGGTCGGTGGCAGCGGCGTTTTCGTTGCGTGCTGGCTGACCGAAACCATGTACTCTAATCTTGATTCGATATTCCGGATAGCTCTTTATCAGTTCTGCAACTTTTGTGGTTATCTCGTTACCAGATGGAGTCAGGGTTGTGCTGTTCGATTTTATTTTAAGTATCTGTGTGCGAGATAAGGTTACAGTTTGTCCTGTAGCAGTTGTCTTTACAACTCCACCCAGTCTGCCAATCTCAACCTCAAAACTCTTCAGCCGTTTTTCAGCTGCCAACTGCTCACCGGTAGTCTGAAGTTGTGCTGCCTGCTGTTTCAAGTTTTCCAGTTCCTGTGTGAGGGTATTTGCCCTCTGCTCGGCAGAGGCGGTTGCCTTCTTTTGTTCATCAAGCGCTTTTAAGAGGTCAGCTGTCTTTTGATCGGAACTGGTTATGGCTGAACCTTTTGCAGCAAGCTCTGCATTAAGTGAAGAAAGTTTCGAGTTCAGACCAGATATCTGGCTTGCCTGATCTGAAGTCTGTTTTTTCAGGTTCTTTACCTGTGATACCAAATCATCAAAGATCTTGATTTTGGCTTTGGTTGATACAATCAGGGTCTCCAGACGGTTCTTTTCTTTTTCCTGAGCGGACTTTTCGATACGGGCAAGGAGAACGGATGCCTGTAGTTGGGCGGTATCTGCAAGATAGCGTACGGTAGGCTCTGCATCTTTATCCAGTTTGCCGCTCCAACCGAGATTTTTCTTGTATTCCGCCTCAGCGATACTCAAGGAGTTCTGGGCAATTAATATGTCGTCTGAAAGTTGAGGCATTCCGGCGCTTTTTGAAAGAACCTGAGCCACAGAGTTCTGAGCCTGTTGCAGATATATAGGTAGAGGTTCATCTGTGGCAGATGCAGGGGTTGAAATAAGGAGAGCAATATATATTATTATTCCGAAGATTGTTGTGCTGAGTTTTTTAGAGCTCATGGTTTTTCCCCTTTCCCTGCCAGAATGGTTGCCAGACGTTGTTCCAGTTCTGTAAGTTCTTTCAGTGCTGCTGCTGTCTTTTCAGCGGCAATCCTTTCATCTGCGAGCGCTTGAGCAAGTTTTACCTGTGAAACAGCAAGCTCTGATGCCTGACGTGTGGTACGATCATTACCCAGTTTAAGTCCGTTCTGTGCAGATTCAAGACTGGCTTCAGCCTTTTTAACAACCTCAGGGGCATATCTGGCAGCAGGCGTGCCTGCAAGTTTACTGACCTGTTCCCGCGCCTTCTGGTATAGGGCGGTTGTTTCCGCTTTAACTCCGGCTGTATCCTGAGCAGCCAAGGCAAGGGATGTCATCAAAAACAGGAGGCTTAAAATCAAGGTGGATAGAACTGATTTCATCTTTTTTCTCCTTTTCTTTATGAAGAGACCTCTGCTGGTTCCATAACAATTGTTCTGACAGGAAACGGTATCTTGATCCCATGTTCCCTGAAACGGTTAAGTATCATGGAGTTTATCTTGTCTGTAGTTGCAAAAAGGGTTGAGTAATCTTCAACCCAGAAAAAGAGCGACATGTTAAGGGCTGAATCTCCGAAAGAGACAAAAAATGATTCAGGGGGAGGTTCGTTAAGAACCCCTTCTACATCAAGGGCAATAGTTACAAGCAGCTTTTTTACCTCTTCCACGTTGCTGCCATATTCTACGCCTACATTTATACGACCTTTAATCCTGTTGTCCGGAAATGCCTGATTGGTCAATATTGTGTTGCAGAGATCGGAATTGGGGATGATAAGCAACTGATTGTCCAGTGTCTTGATCTTTGTGCTGCGAAGCCCTATATCCTGGACATCCCCCAGTTGTCCGCCGGCAAGCTGAATCCTGTCACCTATCCGGAATGGCCGGTCAATCATAAGTGTAAAACCTGAAATAACGTGAGCCATAGTATCTTTTGCAGCCATACCTATTGCAAGAGAACCTATACCAAGGGCAGTTATCAGGGACATGATATCGTAGTTGAAATGTTTAAGCACAACCATCAAAGCGCTGCCGATTATGAACAACATTGTGATCTTTTCAACTACAGGAGTCATCTGGTTTGAAAAGGTGTTTCTGTCTCCTTCCTGCTGGCGTTCTCCATACCAGAGAAGGGTTTCATGCAGCACTCTGTAAAAAACGATGCAGATAATTACAACATTGGCGATAAAAAAGCCGCCTGAAAGTATCTGGAAGAATCTTTCATGAAGCGGGAGTGAGCGGAGAGCAAAATAAATTCCTATAAATGTCAGAATTAAAGATATTGAAGGGGTAATTCTTTTAAGAATTCTGTCATCAAGATCTGTTTTAGTAAATGAGGCTATCTTGTTGCCCCAACGGTTTATTAGATAGCAGACAGCCTGTGTGATCACCCAGAAGAGTGCAAAGATGATCATCGCGACAAGGAGACGCTTTGCCCAGAAAAGAAATCCGGCATCGTTTTCAGCAGGCATAAAGAGAGTTATCAGTTGGTTTATCAGGTTAATCACCGAACACTCGCTTGAAGATAGTGTCTACATGCTTTAAGTGATAGGAGAGGTCAAATGACTCTTTTATCTTGTTTTCTCCCAAGGCTCCAACCACTTCCGGATCAGCCAGGAGCTCTGTCTGGAAATCCTTGCCTTCTTCCCATACCTTCATTGCATTTTTCTGTACCAGACGATAGGCATCTTCACGGGATACCCCGGACTGGGTGAGATCCAGCAGTATCTTTTGCGAGAATACCAGCCCTTTCATCTGATTCAGGTTGCGCAGCATGTTTTGCGGATAGACAACCAGATTCTTGATAAGACCGTTCAGGCGACGCAGAGAGAAATCCAGAGCAACGGTGGTGTCCGGGCCGATGTAACGCTCAACCGAGGAGTGGGAGATGTCACGCTCATGCCAGAGAGCTACGTTTTCCAAGGCAGGAATGCACTGGGCGCGAACATAGCGTGCCTGACCGGTCAGGTTTTCGGAGAGGACAGGGTTACGCTTGTGGGGCATGGCTGAGGAGCCTTTCTGCCCTTTTGTAAACTGCTCTTCTGCCTCCAGCACCTCGGTTCGCTGGAGATGACGGATCTCAATAGCAATCCTCTCCATTGAGGAGGCAATTATCGATAGGGTGCAGAAGTATTCGGCATGGCGGTCACGGGGGATTACCTGTGTGGATACCGGCTCAGGTTTTAGTCCCATTTTATTGCATACATATTCCTCAACAAACGGGTCGATATTGGCAAAGGTGCCTACAGCACCGGAGATGGCACCAGTGGCGATGTTCTCACGGGCTGCCTTCAGACGTGTGCAGTTACGATCCATCTCTGCGTACCAG
Source organism: uncultured Geobacter sp. (assembly GCA_964655435.1). GTDB lineage: Bacteria > Desulfobacterota > Desulfuromonadia > Geobacterales > Pseudopelobacteraceae > Trichlorobacter. The sequence continues at coordinate 163,472 of CAZZMP010000001.1, read as the reverse complement.
GTGGCCAGCTTGAGTCCAAAGGTTATCGGTTCAGCATGTATCCCGTGTGAACGCCCCATGCAGACCGTATCCTTATGTTCAAAGGCTCTCAGCCTGATTGATTCAAGAATCATCTTCAGATCAGCCAGCAGTTCATCTGCGGCTTGTACCATCTGGACAGAAAGACAGGTATCCAGAACATCTGATGATGTAAGCCCCTGATGTATAAACCTTGCATCTGGACCTACATATTCTGCAACAGATGTAAGAAAGGCAATAACATCATGCTTGACTTCGGCCTCAATGGCATCAATCCGTTCTATATTAAAGTTACCCTTTTCCCTGATAACAGGCAGAACCTCTTTGGGGATAACACCAAGCTCTGCCTGTGCCTCGCAAGCCAGGGTCTCTATTTCCAGCCAGATCCGGAAGCGGTTTTCAGGTTCCCATATTTTTGCCATCTCAGGTCGGGTGTATCTTGGAATCATTTTGTAAAGCTCCTTGCTGTTATTGTTTTAAATTTTGTACCAGACAAAGCCATGCATTCATATTATCTCTATCAGAGGCCCGGCTCTGTGCTGTTCGCCAATAATAATCCTAGGAGCGCAACAGTTCTGGTCTCTCAGAAATGAGCCGGTAGTTTCAATAACCTTGTCAGGATGATTGTTCGTCTCTGACAGATGTGCCATAACCAGAGCTTCAAGCCTGTCATGTGCCAGATCGTGCAGCAGTTCAAGCGATTCCTGATTAGATATGTGACCATGCCGTGATTTTATCCTTTGTTTAAGGCTCCAGGGGTAGGGGCCGTTTAAAAGCATCTCCGGATCATGATTTGACTCCAGATTCAGGGCTCGGCATCCCCTCAGTTTTTCCCTAATCAGGCGGGTTACAATTCCGAAATCAGTTGCAGTGCCGATACGCCCCTCTGTTGATTCAAGAACAAATCCGACAGGATCGCAGCAATCATGTGATACAGGAAAAGGGTCAATCATTATATCCCTGAAGGTAAATGAATAACTGCTCTCAAATTCTATCAAACGTACATCAGTCAGGTATTTTTCCGCAGCTTGTCTTGTGGTGTAGCTGATCAGTACCGGCACCTTGTGCCGCCTTGCAAAGGCGCCAACACTCCGAATATGGTCAATATGTTCATGTGTTACCAATACTGCATTTATAGAATCCGGCTCAATATCTGAAGAAAGCAGACGAGCTGTTGTCTCTCGCAAAGAGATGCCTACATCAATCAGCAGGCGAACCCCGCCGGTTTCAATAAAAAGGCAGTTGCCTTTGCTTCCGCTGGCTAGTGAACAGATTTTCATTCGATGATTTATACAGGATCAGAACCTGTTGTGGCAAGGCAGATGTAGAAACAGATAAAATAGCTGTCTGTCCGGTTTGGGGTAATGTCTTAAAATGTGAGTAAACTGGCGCGCCTGGCACGACTCGAACGTGCGACCGTCCGCTTAGAAGGCGGATGCTCTATCCACTGAGCTACAGGCGCTTTTGAAAGTGGGTTGGCACTATACAACAAGAAGAGATTAATTCGCAAGGTTTTGCATATTTCTTTGCGGATTTTTTGCTGGAAAACTATCAGTCAGCGTCCAAGCTTTCAAAAACAAGCAATCTGGAAATACCCACCCCGTAGTTGATGTATTCGACACTTGCTGTGTCGTACCGGCGCCGTCGTAGCTGTACTGGCTGCTGGTGCTGCCGCTGCTGTCCTGCATCTTGGTCAGGTTGTCCTGTGGATTGTATGTGTAGGAGACCTCGGTTCTACTCTGATAGGTAACGTTATTAACCTTGCCGCTGTTGGCCTCGCTAAAGGTGACGGTCTTTGTTTCAGTGCCTTTGGTCTTTTCTACCTTGATCAGACGGTTTTCCGCATCAAAGGTCTGGATCCAGGTCTTGTCCGTGGCAGTGGGTACGATTCTGGCGGTCTGGTTGCTGTTGGCATCATAGCCATAGTCAACGGTTCTGCCGCTCTGCATCCGGTTGGCTGCATCGTAGCTGTAGCCGGTATCATGCAGGCCGGGGCCAAGGGTGCGGTTACCGACGGTGTCGTAGCTGAAGGTTTCTGCTGTGATGCCGCTGTTGCTGATCAGGCGGTAGATCAGGTCATAGAGGTACTGGTCACTGTTTTTGCCGGTACGGTTGCCTACAGCATCATGGCTGTAGCTGTGGGTGATTAGGGAACCGTGGCTCAAGCTGGTGAGTCTGCCTGCGTTATCATAGCCTGCCTGTGCAGTGATCTGGTTGGGATAGTTCAGGGTGGTGCGTCTGCCGTTGGCATCGTAGCTGAAGCTGAAGCTGCCCAGGGCGCTGGTGATAGCAAGGGGGCGGTTAGCGCTGTCGTAGGTGTAGCTGAAGCTGCGGCTGTCTCCGCTGTTGGTCTGGACAGTCAGGGAGGTTCTGTTGCCGTTGGCATCATACTGGTAGGAGAGTGTGTTGCCCTGTGTGTCACTAACACCAATCAGCCGGTCTGCTGCATCGTAGGTCAGGGTGTAGCTGATGGCGGGGCTGACTGCGGTCAGGATGTTGTTGTGGCTGTCATAGCTGTAGCTGACACTGCTGTTGTCAGAGTAGGTTTTGCTGGTCAGGCGTTGCAGTGCGTCATAGCTGTAGCTGACTGTCTGGCCATTGGCGCTGGTGCGGGTGAGAACTCCCCGCCGGTGACGTCTAGGCCAGCGGCGGGGAAGTCGGCTAATGGCTGGATGTGTTGATGGTAGAGGGAGCATAAAGGCTCGTGTCAGGGGGATTGGGCAGATAAATGGGTAAGGTGTTCCTCTATTTCCGACTATCCTGACTCCATTGTTACCTTAAGATTTAGGGCGACTTGAATGCCATAAGAAACCAGCCAATAATACCAAAGCTATTCCTGTAAAAGTTTTAATAACATTAGCAATAGAATCAAATGAAGCAGATTTTGCAGGCCAAATTAAAAAGCTAATAATTAAAGCAAGCGCTGACAGAGCTCGTAAAATGTACTTATTTCCCATTATATGTCTTCCAGTCACCATAAATACTGTTGAGTTGTGGTATTGCCTCATAGAACGAGCGAGGGTAACTTGGAGGATTATAGGCACCACTTATAGCGTCATATGCAAACTCCAGCCATTTTTGCCCTCCCGGCGTCCCCGCCGCCACCATCCCCGCCGTGTACATACTCGGCCCATAGTACGTTGCCAATCCCGACCCCATTGCCAACGGTGCACCAATGATATTGATTGCCGCAGCAGTCTGTATGGCACGATTACCGGCGTTTTGTGCTTCACAAGCCTGTTTTTTTGTTGCTGTTCCAGAGTTCTTCATTGCGGTTGTTGCAGCCTTGAGGCCTAACCAGGCAGTACCAAGCGCTATGGCTTTGGCTCCCCCATAGTAAAGCGGCACTGCTAAAGCTGGAGCCATCAATCCGCTTGGATCAACCCAATTCAAGGGATTTGAACCCACATACCCATAAAGATTCACATCCCCACCGGCAAATCCTATCGGGTCTTTTGATATAAACCTTCCCTCAATCGGATCATAATACCGTGCCCGGTAGTAGTACAGCCCTGTCTCCTTATCCCATTCCCTTGCGGTGTAGGTAATGCTGTTCCTGAAACCGGTGCTGGGGGTCTGATGCCCGAAGATGTCGTAGCTGTAACTCTGTACCAGGGTTCTGTTCTGATCGGTTATATGGGTAATACTTCCCAAACCATCGGCATGCAGGAAGTAGCTCTGACTGTTTCTCTCCATGCCTAATGGTTCATCAATGGACCGGGTGTGAGTATACCAGGTTTTTTCTATTGTTCCAGTCGGGCTGGTGTACTGCTCAAGGATGATATTGGAGCCATCGTAGAGATACTGCCAGGTTGCGCTGCTGGTAATGCCGTCTATGGTGCTGCTCTGCTGTTTGCCTATCCGTCTGCCAAAGGGATCGTAGGTGAAGGTGACGGTCTTTGTTTCAGTGCCTTTGGTCTTGGTAACCTGTATCAGACGGTTTTCCGCATCAAAGGTCTGGATCCAGGTCTTGTCTGTGGCATTTGGTACGATTCTGGCGGTCTGGTTGCTGTTGGCATCATAGCCGTAGTCAACGGTTCTGCCGCTCTGCATCCGGTTGGCTGCATCGTAGCTGTAGCCGGTATCATACAGGCCAGGGCCACGGGTGTCTCCATTGTATAGAGTTGAGACCTGACCACATTGACATTATCAGCAACTATTAGGAGCTTCTCAGATTTCTCCCCTAATTTTTTCTACCTGGCTCCCCCGAACTTCTTTTGGGTCGTCTTGCCCTGAAATATCCAATAATAAACACAAAGCCAATTAAAATAAGCCCAATGCCTACTTGTATATTATACCCAGTAAAATCAACATTTGCCCCTCTGAAATTGTAAATTGGCTGAAACAATGTGTTAATGCCGACTATTATCCAAAAAATACCAAATACAATAAGTGCAGAATTTTCTGTACCTTTTTTCTTATTGTCATTCATATGCAACATTCCAATCATTTCAATGGTCTGCTATGTCAAAACCCATGTTTTTCAAAATTATCTGAGATATCGCTCCTACGCCACCTGCTCTTGTAGGTGCAACTGGGCCGGGAAAATGCGCTCCTACAAAATCAGGTAATTTATTATTCAATATATCTTGCCCTCCCGGCGTCCCCGCTGCCACCATCCCCGCCGTGTACATACTCGGCCCATAGTACGTTGCCAATCCCGGCCCCATTGCCAACGGTGCACCAATGATATTGATTGCCGCAGCAGTCTGTATGGCACGATTACCGGCGTTTTGTGCTTCACAAGCCTGTTTTTTTGTTGCTGTTCCAGAGTTCTTCATTGCGGTTGTTGCAGCCTTGAGGCCTAACCAGGCAGTACCAAGCGCTATGGCTTTGGCTCCCCCATAGTAAAGCGGCACTGCTAAAGCTGGAGCCATCAATCCGCTTGGATCAACCCAATTCAAGGGATTTGAACCCACATACCCAAACAGATTCACATCCCCACCGGCAAATCCGATCGGGTCTTTTGAGATAAACCTCCCCTCAATCGGATCATAATACCTCGCCCGGTAGTAGTACAGCCCTGTTTCCTTATCCCATTCCCTTGCGGTGTAGGTGATGCTGTTCCTGAAACCGGTGCTGGGGGTCTGATGCCCGAAGCTGTCGTAGCTGTAACTCTGTACCAGGTTTCTGTTCTGATCGGTTATATGGGTAATACTTCCCAGACCATCGGCATGCAGGAAGTAGCTCTGACTGTTTCTCTCCATGCCTAATGGTTCATCAATGGACCGGGTGTGAGTATACCAGGTTTTTTCTATTGTTCCAGTCGGGCTGGTGTACTGCTCAAGGATGATATTGGAGCCATCGTAGAGATACTGCCAGGTTGCGCTGCTGGTAATGCCGTCAATGGTGCTGTTCTGCTGTTTGCCGATCCGCCTGCCAAAGGGATCGTAGGTAAAGCTGACGGTCTTTGTTTCAGTGCCTTTGGTCTTTTCTACCTTGATCAGACGGTTTTCAGCATCAAAGGTCTGAGGTTAAGGAAAGGGGGCCTGTCCAGGTTAAAGGCAAAGGCGGGAAAACTGGGCAGTGTCCCTACTTTTCAGGCGGGAAAACTGGGCAGTGTCCCTACTTTTCCTACTTTTCCTACTTTTCAGTAAACAAATAAACACAGTCCCAGGAGCATTCCCCGGTTGCCTTTCACTTATGGGACTTAGTCTTCAGTGAAAAAACCTCTTCCTGATGTGTACCATATCCCTTTTGCAAGAGGGTTGGATATAAGTGAATCTCTGACATCAGGATCACCGTAAATTTCAGATGAAACTTCATTTTTAGATATTATTCCAACTCTATCAAAAACAATCTCTGACGACTCCGAATCTAACCAACTATTTTGTTTTAAATACTCTATTATTATCTTTTTCGTTTCCTCTTCATTTTCACTTGTACAGCCAATTTCCTGAAAAAAACCGGATGCGTAACAGTTTGAATTAGTAGAATCAGCTTCAAATACTGATATTGGTTTGATAAAATTAACTGTTAGTCCTATCCAATATATATTCAATGTTCTGGACCCCCATAAATCATGTCATCTTCGGGTCCAGCTAATTCACCAGAGATAGCATCAAATGGGTCCAGAAAACCGCCAACAACTGCTACCAGACCACCAATAATAAAACCATGTCCACCTAATCTATCTGGTGTGTGCCAATGTTGAGTACCTTCTCCATGCGTTTCACATATTGGCTTTCCCTTACCCTTACCTTTATCCTTCGCAAACTTTTTTAAAGCTGTCTTAGGACCTAGAATATCCTCGCCTTCTTTAAAAGCTCTCTTTGCCTCATCTTTGCTAATTCTGCCGAGCTTTTTGAGGCCCCATTGACCTATCCTTTTAACAGCATAAAAGGCAGACAGTCCATCCGGGTCTATGTAGTTAACCGGATTATTTTGAACATGAGACCGTCGGAAAACCCCTATTCATGATCGTGAACCAGGCAACCATAAACGATTGAGATGATTTCCGGCGTAGCTTTATTAAATCAAAAGCTTCAACTTACTTTCAAAGAACATTTATTCCGGGGTATTAACCCGACAAAGCCTTAAAACACGGCCTTTATTGCCCTTGGTCTACTTTATAGAGCAACCATCGCGGTTTCTGGCATCTTTAGCTTCAGCTTTTCCAATTCCAATTTGATCCACCGCTTTATATTCACTGCCAACGCCGCAAAGTAACATTGAAGGCCAACTTTATTGAGTCCTCTGTACCTGGCTCTTCTCATTCCGTGATATCTGACCAGTTCATATAGCTTGCCTTCGACGGCCTGCCTGAGTTTCATGTCCGCTTTGAACTGTTCAGTGCGGTTATATATTTCCGCCTCGCGTAGTTCTTTATTGACCTTGCTGATACCGACTGTCCGTCTGCCGTCTTTTGAGTTGGTGCATTCGTTCCTACGTGAGCATTTACCGCACTCCGTCATAGGGAAGTGGAATGTTCTGATTTCTTTCTGACGATCCCAGTAGCTCTGCTTTACAGTTATTCCAGCTGGACAGGTCAAAAGATTCCGGGTTTCATCGTAATTGAACATGCTCTTGGGATAGATAGCTTTTGTCCTATCATTGACTGACTTGAGCGGGGCGACCACAATGGTTCCCTCTTTCAGTAGATCTTTCCGGGCTATTCCGTCGCCGTATGCGGTATCACCAACGAGCTTTGCTGGTTGCAGGCCGTGCTGGTGTTTCTGCTCGATGACAGCTTCAACCATATTACTGCTATCATTACGATTGCCCCGCATCGGCTTAATGTTGGTGATGAAACGACTCTCCACGGTTTCTGTGATGTTCGCCTTGTAACCGGTAAATCGCTTGGTGTTGGACTTAGCACCGTAGCGGGCATCAGGATCGACCGGAGATACCAAGATGTCCTGCGGCTTGTTTTTGTAGTCGTGCTCTTTCGGAATACCTGTTTCGTCTTCGGTGATGTTTTCCTGAAGAATACGCTCCAGTAATTCAACGCGACGGGAAAGAATTTTATCTCCCTTGATCTCTTTGACGTGCTTTAACACCTTGCGGGCATCATTCACTACATCTACGAGCTTTTTCTTGCGGTTATCGATGTCCAGACGACCAGGTGCATCATGGTTGACTTCCTGCTTGCTGTACTCTTTCAGATCAATCTCTTTTTCGATTTCGCTGTGAACAGTCTTGTGGCGTTTGGTCAAAGGCTTCAGTATTTCGTAGATGCCCTTCTTTACCAGCGTCACCATGGTCGGTATCGCCACATCAGCTAGGACATGTGTGGCATCAATGCGCTGGATTTCATCTTTCTTGATGAGCCCAGCATTGATGAGGTGGGCCAGTATCCGGTCGAAGGTCTCTTTCTCTTTTCCGTTTTCAAGGAGCCGTTTTCTGAAGTCACCCAATGACGAATGATCGAAAGGTCTTTCATCAAGCTGCAGACCAAGTGCATACTTGATTTCGATATCAAACATGCAGGCCCGTTCCATCTCCCGATCTGACAGATCTCGGTAGAACTGCAGGATGGTTGCCATGGCAAGCAGTGCCGGAGAAATGGGTGGACGGCCATTGTTCTTGCAGTACATGCTTTCAAATTGTTTGTTGTCTATGAGAGGCGAAACAACTTCTTTAAACTTACGGTAGAAGCTGTCTTTTGGTATTAATCTCTCACAGACATAATTTGCATCATAGAAGCTAGTTTGTTTGACTTGTGATTTTAACATACGATAACCTCATACGTTTTATATGTTATCATAATATCACAAGTAGTATAATATGTTGTTATTTAATATCGTTATCTATACTTGCGTTTAAAATATTCAAAAAATGTGTTTATGTCTTTTACAAAACAAATCAGACTTATTAAGTATACAAAAAATATAACATACGCATATATTTTTGATTTTTCAGTTGTGAATGTAATTTCGCCATTATAATTATTTTTTTCAACCACTACCGATGACATTTCAGGTAATATAATAAACGTTTTACTATCAGTACGGCTTGATGAATAACCGTTGCTTCTTTCCATAAAACTCATACTTACCATTACTTTAAATGAATAATTATATTTCTTAATGGCTTCTTCAAATTGCGGGTCACTTTGGGTTGCACCCCATACAGCTATCAAGGTAATAATTAAAAACAGTAAAGTAAAAAAATGTGGGATATGTTTAAGTTTCATTATTTCCCTCCATTCCAACCAGATAACTCTAAACCAATTGCAAAGCTGCCTCTTAATCTAAGCCCCTTATCTAAAACCTTCTTGGGGCCATTGTAGCTATAATCTCTGATCGCGTCTGGTGATGATTGTAAATGGGCTCCAGCCCCCATTCCGTATCCTAAAGATGCAGGACCTACAGCGACACCGCCATCCAAATAAAGACCGAGACTTACATTCTGTTTTCCTTGATTGCACTTATCATAACTTGGAGCCTGACCAGATGGATCATACTGAAAACCACCACCTTCACCAACTCCAATTCTTGCAGTATAAAACCATTTTCCGTTTGGATTTTTGCCAACAGTTAGCCCACCACCTATTCCAGCATATCCTTCTACACCAACAGACCATAAACCAAGAGGATCAGTTTTGTTTACGGGATTGTTTTCCGTGTACTGGTACAAGTTTGTTTGAGGGGATGGGGGTTTTCCGACACTATCAACATACCCAAACAGATTCACATCCCCGCCGGCAAATCCTATCGGGTCTTTTGAGATAAACCTCCCCTCAATCGGATCATAGTACCGCGCCCGGTAGTAATAAAGCCCTGTCTCCTTATCCCACTCCCTGGCCGTGTAGGTAATGCTGTTCCTGAAACCGGTGGTGGGGGTCTGATGCCCGAAGCTGTCGTAGCTGTAACTCTGTACCAGGTTTCTGTTCTGATCGGTTATATGGGTAATACTTCCCAGACCATCGGCATGCAGGAAGTAGCTCTGACTGTTTCTCTCCATGCCTAATGGTTCATCAATGGACCGGGTGTGAGTATACCAGGTTTTTTCTATTGTTCCAGTCGGGCTGGTGTACTGCTCAAGGATGATATTGGAGCCATCGTAGAGATACTGCCAGGTTGCGCTGCTGGTAATGCCGTCAATGGTGCTGTTCTGCTGTTTGCCGATCCGCCTGCCAAAGGGATCGTAGGTAAAGCTGACGGTCTTTGTTTCAGTGCCTTTGGTCTTTTCTACCTTGATCAGACGGTTTTCCGCATCAAAGGTCTGGATCCAGGTCTTGTCCGTGGCAGTGGGTACGATTCTGGCGGTCTGGTTGCTGTTGGCATCATAGCCATAGTCAACGGTTCTGCCGCTCTGCATCCGGTTGGCTGCATCGTAGCTGTAGCTGGTGTCATGCAGGCCGGGGCCAAGGGTGCGGTTGCCGACGGTGTCGTAGCTGAAGGTTTCTGTTGTGGTGCCAATGTTGCTGATCAGGCGGTAGATCAGGTCATAGAGGTACTGGTCACTGTTTTTGCTGGTACGGTTGCCGACAGCATCATGGCTGTAGCTGTGGGTGATGAGTGAACCGTGGCTCAAACTGGTGAGTCTGCCTGCGTTATCATAGCCTGCCTGTGCAGTGATCTGGTTGGGATAGTTCAGGGTGGTGCGTCTGCCGTTGGCATCGTAGCTGAAGCTGAAGCTGCCCAGGGCGCTGGTGATAGCAAGGGGGCGGTTAGCGCTGTCGTAGGTGTAGCTGAAGCTGCGGCTGTCTCCGCTGTTGGTCTGGACAGTCAGGGAGGTTCTGTTGCCGTTGGCATCATACTGGTAGGAGAGTGTGTTGCCCTGTGTGTCACTAACACCAATCAGCCGGTCTGCTGCATCGTAGGTCAGGGTGTAGCTGATGGCGGGGCTGACTGCGGTCAGGATGTTGTTGTGGCTGTCATAGCTGTAGCTGACACTGCTGTTGTCAGAGTAGGTTTTGCTGGTCAGGCGTTGCAGTGCGTCATAGCTGTAGCTGACTGTCTGGCCATTGGCGCTGGTGCGGGTGACAGGTAGCGGGGTTGGGCCGTAGCTGTAGGTGGTCACGTTGTTCAGTGGATCGGTTTCACTGATTACCCTGCCCAGCAGGTCATATCCCCATTGGGTGCTGTGGTCTGCCCCGTCGGTAAGGCTGATGAGTTGGCCGGCACCAGGGCCGCTGCTGCCGTAACCATACCGGGTAACGGCGTTCAGGGTGTTGGTCACCTGCAGGGGCAGGCCCTGGTAGGTGTGCTGGTAGCTGGTGCTCTGGCCGTTGGCATCGGTAAGACCCTGCAGGTTGCCGTTGGCATCGTAGCTGTAGGTGGTGACATTACCCAGCGGGTCGGTACTGGTTACCAGCCGGTTGCGACTGTCGTAGCTGTAGCTGGTAACCTTGCCCAGGGGGTCGGTGGCCGTCAGGATGTTGCCGTTGGCATCGTGGGTAAAGCTGGTAACGGCACTGTCCGGCCCGGTGATGCTGGTCAGGTTGCTTGCCGTGTCATAGACCAGGGTGGTGACAGCCCCTCTGGGGTCGGTGATGGTCAGAATGTTGCCTTTGCTGTCGTAGCTGTAGCGGGTTATCGCGCCATCCGGTGCGGTGATGGTCAACAGGTTGCCGCCTGTGTCGTAGCTGTAGGCAGTTACTGCCCCGCCCGGTGCGGTTCTGGTCAGTATCTGACCAAAGCTGTTGTAGGTGAAAACAGTGGTCTGATCCAAGGGGTCTTTAAAGGTCAGGACGTTGCCCTTGCTGTCATATGTGTAGCTGGTGGTGCCGATGCCGGGCTCGGTTCTGGTAAGGGTATTGCCCTGGCTGTCGTAAGTGTAGCTGGTGACGTTGCCCAGGGGATCAGTGCTGGTTTTCACAGTTTCTGTTCTGGTATCGTACACAGAGGTCTGGTTGCCGCCATCTTTTTCAGTAACAACAAACTGCTTTTGCGGCAATGTGGCTACCGGATACGGATCTGGAATCTTACCGGCGGAAGCCATTGCCGGAAAACCATAGCTTCCGGTTCTCCCTTCCGGGTCTGTGGCAGTTGTAAGCCGGTTGTTTGCATCATAGCCATAACTTGTCTGATGGCCTGCCGGATCGGTCTTGGCGCTCAGCAGCCCGTTACTGCCGTAGCTGTAGTTCCAGCTGCTGCTGTCCGGATTGGTTACGCTGGTCAGTTTTCCCCCGCTGTAGGTGAAGGTGTAGCTGTTACCTTTGGGATCACTCATTCCGGCAAGGGTATTGTCTGTAGTATAGGTTAGGGTTATGGCACGTCCTGTATGGTCGCTGACCATGGTGAGCTTGCCTGAGGTGTACTGCAGTGCAACCGTGTTGTTGTTTCGGTCAACCAGAGAAACAAGCTTTCCGGCAGTATCAAAGTTTCTCTTCAGACCGTCCTTCTCGGTGAGAGTGTAACTGTTGTCCGTGTTTTTAACCAGAGTACCGTAATCTCCGCGTGGCGCCTGATAGCTGCCGTTGTACAGAGTGAAGATACGACGTTTCCCTTCATGCCAGAAGGTGGCGCTGCTTGTTGCAAGCTGCAGCGACATCTCAAAGGTGTGGCTCCAGCCGTTGCCGATACTGCTGGGTGCGAAGGGCGTGCTGAGATATTGAAGGGATACGGCAAGAGCAAGCGGATGGCTGCCCAGGGCAAACAGTTCCTGGCTGTGGGAAAGACGACCGGTTCCCAGGTTCACGGTTGAACCCACGCACCTTTCGTTATTAGGATTGTTGAAGTCACCACCCTGGCAGTCGGGGGTTGATGGCAGGGAGGTCATGTCGATTATCTGGGTAAAGATATCGGGATACACGCCCCCTCCCGGATACGCTGACAATGACATCGATTTGCCGTCAATCGTACCGCGATACCAGGTGCTCACCTCAAGAAAATAAGAACCCTCTCTGTTACGGAAGTGGCGAAAATAATTCCCCATGCCATTTGAGGGATACTGGATGCTGTTCGGGGTGCTGAGAATGGTATTCCCTTCTGCCGTTTTTGTGACAACGCCACCTATGCATTCATAGTCCCGGTACCGGTAGTAGATGGCTGTCGAGTTGTTCATGCCATCCGGTATGCACTGCACAGCAACCAGTTCTGTTCCGATTACTGATGCATACCCCTGGGTGTTGCAGGAAAGAGCAGCATGCAGGTCTGCCGGTGTGGCAAGAAACATGATAAGCAGCAGGGATCTTATCAGCAGCCCGGCCTGCCTGCGAATCAGCAGCATGATCCCGGCCATGGCGGCAAATACGCCCAGCGGCCCCAGGGCAGGTACCGGTGTTTCGCTGCCGGCCTGGCGGACAAGGGTGGCAGTGGTGGTGACTACTTGGCCGGATGCTGAGGTAGCGGTGATGGTGACGCTGGTGTCACCCACCGGTATATCGCAGATCTGTACGCTCCAGCTGGTGGGTGTGGGATAGCTGACCGTCCCTGTGGTTGCTGCTGGTGAGGTGGTAACAGCGATTGTTGAACCGACCTGCATACTGCCGCTGAGGGTGCTGCAGGAACCGCTGACAGGTGCAGGCGGCTCAACGGTTACCGGATCGGAGCTTGCGGAACCAATGCCAAACGAGCGGCCTGAAAGAGTGTAGGGGCTGCCGAATGCGGAGGTAAGACTGATGAAGGCGGTGCCATCCCCTTTGCTGATGCCCGAACCGTAGTCTTTGGACGTGGAGGGGGCAAGGGTGGCATAGTCTAGGCGGATGCTGCCATTCTGGAACAGTACGGCCTCAAACCGGTTGGGACGATAGCTGCCTTCATCGGTGTAGGTTTCGGTCTGCCACTCCACGACAATCCGTTCAGGAGAACTTTTGTGCTGTATGAAGACCCCGCCGTAGTAGGCGGATGAAAGGTCGTTGTTCCAGGCGGCGATGACCGAACCCCGTCCGGTGCTGGTCAGGTTGTAGGAGTGGGCAGTGCCGGTGGCGGAAAACCAGATGTTACCGTTGGTGTCAGCGGTTATCTGGTTGTAGCTCTGTCCGTAGAAGCTGAAGGGCCAGGGCAGTTGGTAGGTGATGCTGCCTTCGTCGCCGTAACTATAGCTGTATGCCGCGTTTTGCGCAATCTGCCGGTTCGCCGATGTGCCGTCCCAGGCAGTCTGGGTTTGCAGCAGGGTGTAGCTGCCGTCGGTGGCTGCAAAGGAACTGCTTGCAAGCATGAACAGCCCGGTAAACAGTAAGAGTATGAACACCGACAGTTGTTTCATGGCATCACCTGGTTGTGGCATTGGATTTGTAATAAGCAAAAGCATATATCCCAGAGTAGAGAACTCCATAACCAATCAATATGTCATTGGAGTGTCGATTCAGTTAATGTTTATGAACAATCTGGAGGGTAGGCTCTAAAACAACCTTGGGCTTGAGTTGAGGAAAGCAGTATCGGTTAGTAAATACTTGGCGTACTTTAGATTCCGTTTTTTGTGGGGTTGCTTCTGCGAAGGAATTTTTATATGGGACTACCTCAGGCTATTGACCTATATCTATGGCTGAAGCTGCAATGGGTATATTTCCACCACAAAATTCGAAGTCAGAAAAAGCGCATCAAGAAGTCAGAATTTGTTTTTCACCATGAAATCCGAATAGCCCAAATGACTTTGTATCGCTTTGAAGGATACTGCCTTTAGAAGAATGTTTTTTAGATATGATTACGGGATGTCAGGAAAAGTTGAACTGAGCATCTGTATAAACTCTTCGGCTGCAGGAGATAATGTCCTGCCGCAGCGCCAGGCCATATAGAAGCTTCTCTTTATTTCAACCCCTTCAACCAGAATTTCCTTAAGCGTACGGTCAGCCAGTTCCGGGGCAATAGCAATTTTTGAGATAAAGGCATAACCGGAGCCGGAGAGAACAGACCGTCTTACTGCCTCACTGCTGCCAAGCTGGGCAACTACATTAAGATTGCTTGTATCCAGAGCAGCCTTCTTAAGCGCGCTGTCTGTTGCCTGACGCGTGCCTGAACCGGTTTCCCTGATGATAAGGGGGAGATTCTTGAGCTCTTCGACTGAGATTGAACTTCCTGTTTCTGCCGATCGACCGACCAGAATGATCCTGTCTTGCAGCAGTTCATTAAAGCAAAAAGCATCTTCATTGTATTTACCTCCAACTACAGCAAGCTCAACCAGATTCTCTTTAAGCAGTTTTATCACTTCCTGGCTGTCACCCTGCTGAAGTTCAAGCATGACACCAGGCCATCTGGCTTTAAAGCTGCCCAGTAAATCCGGAATCAGATAGGCTGCCGGAATAGTGCTGGCTCCAACTCTTAATGTGGCCTGTTCAAGTCCCTGAAAACGTTTTATCTCTTCCTGTGCTTCAGCGCATTGTCTTGAGATTTTTATTGCGTGGCTGTAAAAAAGCTGCCCTGCCTCGGTCAGGTGAACCTGGGTTAGTGAACGGTCAAACAGACGTGCGCCCAATTCATCTTCAAGAGCTCGAATATGCTGACTTACAGTGGATTGAGCCAGGCTTACAAGCTCGCCTCCTTTGGAAAAACTTCTGGTATCAGCTACAGCAATAAAGACCTCCAGTTGTTTAAGTGTCATATATAGCTCCATCGGTTTATTAGATAATATTAAGCGTTTTTTTAGCATATTATCTATTTGCCAGGCAAGTGTGCAAATTGGTATCAGTAACATTCAAATTTTTTCATCTTAAAGGAGAACACAAATGTTCAAGAAGATTCTGTTGTCTATGGCTCTTACACTTATTACTGCAACTGCCGCTCTGGCTACCAATTACATCGAACCTCAGGAACTTAAGGAGCTGATGGACAAAAAGAAGCCGGTTATTCTTGTTGATATTCAGACCCCTGCAGATTTTGAGAAACATCATCTTGCCGGTTCAATAGAGACCAACGCCTTCCCGGCTGCAAAGGTTCCAGATAAGGCGAAGATTGACAAGGCGCTACCTGTCATAAATGCATCAAAAGATCCTGTTATTGTTGTCTGCCCTTTTGGAAAGGGTGGGGCTAAAAATACATACAACTACCTGCAATCAAAAGGAGTTCCTGAAGACCGTCTGCAGATTCTGGAAGGTGGTATCCACGATTGGCCATACAAAGAGATGTTTGTGAAGGGACGTTAAAAAGGCAGGTTAAGCTCAGATGTCTGAAGAAAAAAGAGATGACCTCCTTCTGACTAAGGAGATGCTGTCTGCCTGTACTGGTTGCGGGGAATGTCTGAAGCCATGCCGTTTTCTGCAAAAACATGGCACCCCGGCAACTATAGCCAGTAATGCTATGGCCGGAAGCAATCTGCTTTCGGCCTTTGGCTGTTCCCTCTGTGGTTTGTGTGATGCTGTATGTCCTGAAGGGCTTTCTCCATCTTCCATGTTTTTGGCTATGCGACAAGAGGCGGTCTCACGAAGCCTCGTTGATCTTAAGCTTTATTCACCCTGGTTGAATTACGAAAAGACAGGGGGCTCATTCTTTTTCAGACGTGATTTTATACCGGATGGTTGCAAGACGGTTTTTTTCCCGGGTTGCTCGTTGCCCGGTTCACGTCCCGCCGCTGTTATGGCTCTTTTTAGTAAATTACGTCAATTGGAGCCTGATTCAGGCCTTGTGTTGGACTGTTGCGGCAAGATTTCTCACGATCTCGGTATGACAGAGAAGTTTAACAGCATTTTAAGTAAGTTGACAGATCGTCTTAAAAAAGAAGGGGTCAAACGGATCCTTACCTCATGCCCCGGATGCAGCAAGATTCTACAAAAATATGCCGAAGGATTTGAGATCGGCAGCATCTATGAACTGTTAAGCAATACCTCTTCAATTACAGTTCCGGAAGCATCCGGCAGAGTTGTTGCGATACACGACCCATGCACTGCCCGGTTCGATTTTACACAGCAACGGGCGGTTCGGCGATTGGTCAGTTCCTCGGGATATGCAATTGAGGAGTTGCCCTCAAATACGAGAACTACCAGGTGTTGCGGACAGGGTGGGATGGTGGAAGCCATTCTACCTGGTACAGTCAGGCGGGAGTCGGAACAGATTGCCTCTGAGGTTGCAGGCAAACATCTTGTAACTTCGTGCGGAGCCTGTTGCGACACACTTTCAGGGGTTACAAAGACCCTGCATGTAGCTGATCTTTTAACAGGAAATGTTAATTTTGAAAGCAAGCCGCTTTCCTCTGTAAGACGTTGGATAAACCGTCTTAAATTAAGATTTGCGAGACTGACATGATTATAATATCAGAAAATTATCCCCAAACTCCTGCAAGCTGCATTTGGCTTCTTGCATCGACAGAAAAAAACTCCTTACCCGCTGATTTTAAACTCGTTTTTCTTTTCGTATCACTATTTTTCCTGATTATCTCTTCTGCTCCTGTTTCTGCCGAGGAGATAGCGGTCTCCAATTTTGCTTCTGAGGGGTTAAAAGGTTGGGAGAGTAAAAGTTTCAAGGGGAACACAGAGTATAATATCGTTAAGGAAGATGGACGAACTGTGCTTAAAGGTCATGCTAAGGGTTCAGCTTCCGGTCTTACTAAAAAGTTGAAGTTCAATCCAAAACAGTACCGTTATCTTAAATGGAGTTGGAAGATCAACGGGACTCTGGCGGCAGGGGATGAAAAGAGTAAACAGGGGGATGACTATGCTGCGAGGGTCTACGTTGTCTTTCCTGGCAGATTTTTCTGGCAGATGAGAGCATTAAACTATATATGGGCCAACAAGCTGCCAAAGGGGGAGTTTGTGCCCAATGCATTCACATCAAATGCGATGCTGCTTGCTGTTGAGTCCGGTTCTTTAAAGTCAGGTCAGTGGATATACGAAGAGCGAGATATACTTGCTGATTTTCGCCGCCTGTTTGGAGAGGAACCTCCGGAAGCAGGAGCAATTGCCATTATGACCGATACCGACAACACCGGTGCCGAGGCTACCGCCTGGTATGGCGAAATACGCCTGTCAACAACACCATGAGTAAAAACAAATTAATTCTTATAGTTGCAACTCTGCTTGTAATAGGTCTGTTCTTTTATCTGGATCTGGGGCGTTTTCTCACCCTGGAGAGCCTTAAGGGGAACCGTCAGCTGCTGCTGGAGTATTATTCCAGACATCAGTTCCTGACAGTGACTGCCTTTATGTTGATCTATATAGTCCAAACCTGCCTTGCCCTGCCTGGTGCAGTTATACTGTCACTTTCCGCAGGGGCAATATTTGGGCCCATTTTAGGGACATTATATGCCGTCACTGCAGCATCAATAGGTTCTACTCTCTCTTTTCTTGTTACCCGTTATCTCCTGAGAGATACGGTGATCTCAAAATTTGGCGGTAAGCTTGAGGGGATGAATAGAGAGCTGGAAGAACGTGGCATCAATTACCTGTTGTTCTTAAGGCTTGTCCCTGTTTTCCCTTTCTTCCTGATAAACTTGGCAGCCGGGCTTACCCGCCTACCATTACGTACCTTTATGCTTGGTACTTTTATCGGAATTATTCCTGGTGGTTTTGTTTTTGTTAATGCCGGTGCAAGCCTTGCAGGCATTAATTCGCTGTCTGATATAGCCTCTGTCAAGGTGCTTTCATCTTTTGCCATGCTAGGTCTCTTTGCGCTGATCCCTGCCTTGTATGCAAAGTTCAATACTGCCAGACAGCAGAAATGATAGAGTTTAGTTGTTGAGCTTAGGCACTTACTATTTACAAAAACGATAAGCATAATTGTGATTATCGAATTTATACTTGATAAATGAAAATAATTTTGCTAACAGATAGCTCCTGCATATTGTTACAGCCTTATTTAATCCTGATTATTGGGGCGTCGCCAAGCGGTAAGGCAACGGACTCTGACTCCGTCATTCCGAGGTTCAAATCCTCGCACCCCAGCCATAGTGGACTAGTAGCTCGGTTGGTAGAGCAGGCGACTCTTAATCGTCAGGTCGTAGGTTCGAACCCTACCTGGTCCACCATTTCCTCTTTTTATTTTGTCAGTGAGTATTATCCCCAAACGCAAATTTTGCTAAAACAACCAAAGGAATAACTCATTCATGACCTTTGACCCATCACGCTGGATACGTTTCCAATGGGCTGATACGCCAGTATGGATCTGCCCTGACCGCCCTTCCTGGTTTGTTCCTACCTCTGCCGGAGACAAGCTGCTGCAGCAGGTGGCATCCGGCTCTTCTGACTACAACCTTGAAAGTTTAGCCTTTCTGCAACGGCTTCCTGAATCATACAAAGACAACTATGAGGGACGTCATGCATTACTCTCTGATAATCCAGTGCTTTCAGAACTCTGGATGCATATCACGGATCGCTGCAACCTTGCCTGTCGCCATTGCATGTTCAGTTCAGGACCGGATGCAGTGCGCGAACTTTCACTTAGCCAGTTAAAGAGACATCTTGAAGATGCGGCTAAACAGGGGTGTCGTCTATTTGCCCTGACCGGTGGAGAGCCCCTTGTCCATCCTGATTTTAAGGCTCTGATAGAAAATATTCTTTCCATACCTGACAGCCGAATAGCCATACTGACCAATGGTCTGCTGCTTGAAAAACGGTTCCTCTCTTCATGGCCAAGAAAACGGATCCATCTGCAGATCAGTATTGATGGCAGACCGGAACATCATGAAAGCCTTAGGGGAAGTGGTACTTTTGAAAGGGTTGAACAGCAATTAAACTGGTTAAGGCAAGAAGATTGGCCTTTTACCCTTAGCTGTTGCGTCACCTCGGATAATGCGAATGACCTGACATGGTTTGTTGAGTATGCCGCAGAACAGGGAGCGGCAGCAGTTCACTTCATGTGGCATTTTGTCAGGGGTAGAGGGGACGGCGAACAGCACATTGATCCTATCAAACTGCTAGATCCAGTTCTGAAGGCGATTAAGCGTTCTGAAGAACTCGGGATTATTATTGATAACATTGAGAGTCTTAAAGGGCAGATTTTTGCTCCTCCCGGGACTATCTATGATGGTTCAAGCGCAGGATGGGAGGCTGCTGCCATTGGGCCTGACAATCAGCTTTACCCCTCGGCTGCAACTATTGGTCTGAAGGAGCTTGCAACTGGTTTGGATAAGGGATTGCAATATGCCTGGGAGAATAGTCTTGTCCTTAAGAGTATCCGTCAGACTTCTGTTAAAACCCTTTCAAACCCATGGCGTTATCTGTTGGGCGGCGGAGATCTTGATCACTGTTACCATAACAACGGCAGTTTTGTCGGCGCAGATCCATATCAGCCCCTATTGGAAAATCTGGTATTACATCTGATTTCACAGGCGGCAGGAAGATTGCCAGAACCTGAAGGAGTTGCCATCTGCCTTAAAATGGGGGAACTGCTTGTAAGCTGTGGAGCTCATGGAGCTGTTGCTGTATGTCATACCAACTGCCTGCTTTCCCTTGACGGCTCTACTGACAGCCGAAGTCAGGTTGGGGCTTATTATGCCGAAGCTGTGGGGGATAAGCGGATTGAAATCCTTAATCCGGTTAACTATGAAAACAGCCTGATAGAGCATATACCAGCAGCTTACCGTTTTAGGGGATACGGGTGCGGCAGTCCTGTAATGGATGCTGAGATTAAAGCTGGTGAGCGGGTGGTTGATTTAGGGTGCGGCAGTGGAGTTGAATGCTTTATTGCAGCCAGACTCGTGGGAGCTAAAGGATTGGTGACCGGTGTTGATATGTTGGATCCGATGCTTGAACTGGCGCGTAAAGGGGCAGATGAAGTACGTAATGCGCTGGGTTATGATAATCTGCTCTTTAAAAAAGGATTTCTTGAGCAGCTTCCGCTTGAGGATAATGAGTCAGATCTGGTGGTTTCAAACTGTGTATTGAACCTGTCAGTTGACAAGCGTTCTGTCTTTAGTGAGATTCTTAGAATTCTGAAGCCTGGTGGTCGCCTGGTGGCTGCAGATGTTGTTTGTGAGACGGAGCCTGATGCCTCGATTCTTAATGATGATACCTTGCGTGGAGAATGTATAAGCGGGGCAATGACACAGAAAGACCTTTTGGGGATACTGGAAGAAACCGGTTTTACCGGTTTCAGGGTTATAAAAAGGTTGCCTTACCGTGTTGTGCGGGGTCATCCGTTCTTTTCCCTTACATTTTCCGTTCAAAAAAAAGCTCTTTACTTACCACTAACAAAAGATTCTCAGCAAGTGGTCAGGGTGATCTATCCAGGGCCTGCAGCCGGATTGCTTACTGCCTCCGGTCTCTGGCTCCGTCCCGGTCAGACAGTTTCAATCCAAAAGTCAGAGGCAGAGCTGTTGGGAGAGCAGTTGTGGCAACTTGATGAAGACGGCTTTGTTACAAATGTTGCTATTGAGGCAGGAGCTAACTGTGCTTTGCCCCCTGAATCAAAGGTAACGGCTCCAAAACCCCTTACATCAAGGCATGACAGTGGCTGTCTGGTATGTGGTGTCCCGCTGATTTATCATGCAATCGAAAAACAGGCGGTCTGCCATTTCTGCGGAAGAACCCTGGCGGCCAATGCCTGCTGTGAGAATGGTCACTTTGTATGTGACAGATGCCATACCGGCGATGCGTTGGAGCTGATAGAACATATCTGTCTGAATACAAAAGAGACTGAACCGGTTGACCTTTTTCAGGAAATAAGAAAACACCCTGCCATACCTTTGCATGGACCGCAATATCATGCTTTAGTCCCTGCTGTTCTCTTGGCCTGTATCAGAAATGCCGGTCATCCGGTCACCCATGAGCAACTCCGTTCTTCTATCCAGAGAGGCGGAGAGATAATTGGCGGCAGTTGTGCTTTTGTCGGCATCTGTGGAGCTGCCACCGGAGTGGGGATTGTCTTTAGTCTGTTGCTTGAGGCCAATCCACTCAAGGCATCGGCACGCCAGACTGTACAGAGAATTGTAAAGGAACTGCTTGAAGAGATTGCCGCTTATGAAGCAGCTCGATGTTGCCAGCGTGATTGCTGGATTGCATTGCGTACAGGTATGAGAATAGCTTCTGAACTGCTTAATCTGAACCTGCCTGAAGTCAAGCCGTTTGCATGTAGCCAGATGGCTCGTAACAAGGAGTGTCTTGGAATGGAGTGCCCGTTGTGGCCTTGAGCATCTCCGTAGTCATTCCGGTTCTGAATGAGCAGGAACATATAAATCCTGCTATCAGTCAATTACGCTTACTGGATTCAGCCGTTGATATTATTGTAGTTGATGGTGACCGCTCTGGTTCAACAGTTAATCTCATCTCAGATAGCAGTGTCATAAAAATTATCGCTGCAAAAGGGCGTGGAAACCAGCTGGCTACCGGAGCCGAGGTGGCAAAAGGGGATATTATTCTTATGTTGCATGCAGACACACTGTTGCCAGACAATTCTTTTAAAGCAATAAGAAAAACCATTGAAAATGGCGCTGGATGGGGGGCTTTCCGTCTGGGAGTCGGTTCAGATTCCTTTATTTATCGAATAATTGAACGGGCAGTTGATCTTCGCAGCGCTGTTTTCAGGATGCCATTTGGCGATCAGGCCATTTTCCTCCTGCGTGACCTCCTGAAATCGATTGGAGGGGTGCCGCCTATCCCTTTGATGGAGGATGTTGAACTTGTTCGCAGGTTGAATAATGCCGGTTACAGGTTTGGATTGCTTAAAGAGAGGGTAATTACCTCACCCCGTCGTTGGCAGCGAGATGGAATTTTGAAGCGGACAGTAAATAACTGGTGGCTGTTGGTCAGGTATTTTGCAGGCGCTGATACGAAACTCCTGGCAAGTAAATATCAATGATCCCCACCCGAATGATAGCGCTTTTTGTAAAGCCGCCTATCCCTGGTCTTGTAAAGACACGTCTGGCAAAAGATATCGGTAATGTAGCGGCCTGCAAGGTCTATCGGAATCTGGCAGAGAGCATAATCTCGCAGATAAAGGCAAGCGGTGTTCAAATGGTTCTTTTTTATGATGGTGGAGAGGTTGAAAAACTGCCGGAAAGCTGGAGAAAGTCAGCCATGAAATCTGTTGCCCAGATTGGTGAAGATCTGGGAAGCCGTATGGTTAATGCTTTCAGAAGCCTTTTTGATGATGGAGTTGAGCAGCTGGTTCTTATAGGCAGTGATATTTATGGAATTGATGCTGCCTATCTGAAACAGGCATTTGAGCTTCTTATGACTAAAGATATGGTGATTAGTCCTGCTTTTGACGGTGGTTACTGTCTTGTGGGTTTTAATAAGGCCTCTTTTGATCCATCTCTTTTTTGTGGTATTCCCTGGAGTACGGAGAGAGTTTTTGAACTGACTATGGAATCTGCCACTACCCGCTGCCTCTCTGCAGGTATACTTAAACCGCTGAGAGATATCGACAGGCTGGATGATCTGCTTGCTATGAGTTTCTCTGCGAGCTTCGTAGCTCCGCGTGATTAACTGCCGTCTTGCATCAAAAACTGATTGGGCATCTGCCTGACCATAAACATCTTTGATCAGCTATAATCCAACGAAACAACAGCCTACCCACTAAAGAATATACGTTTGCATATTTTTTAGCTTTTCCATCAATACAATCCATGATATATATCTGATCATATATTTTTATCTACGATGGGGCTTATTATGAGAATAACTACGGTTGCCGATTTAGGACAAGCGATCAGACACAAACGTAAAACTGATCACCTTACCCTGGAAGAAACTGCTGCTCTCTGTGGAGTCAGCTATGCCTTTCTCTCTGCCCTGGAAAATGGCAAGGAAACGGTCAGACTGAACAAGGTGCTGCAAGTGCTGCACAGCCTTGGAATTGAGCTTGACCTGTCAGATAGAGGCTGGACAGCGCCGTGAACAACCAACTGTTTGTCATGATCAACAGCATCAGCGTTGGCAGTCTCTGGCTGGATGAACGGCAACGTTTCTGCTTCCAGTACGACGCTGGCTGGCTGGCACACCCCGGCATACCACTTTCTCTTTCGTTACCGTTACGAACTGAACCATTTCTTTATGACCTTGCCCATCCCTACTTTGCCAACCTGTTACCGGAAAGCAGACTGCGGGAACTAATTGCCCGCAATTTGGGCATTTCTGTCGGCAACGACTTTGGTTTACTGGAAAAAATCGGGGGAGAATGCGCCGGTGCCGTCACAATTGCAGTTTCCACTGACCTGCTACAACAGGAAGGAACCTATCAGCCGCTTTCTTCTGATGATCTGAACTGTGTTATTGCTCAGCTACCTCAAACACCACTGCTGGCGGGTCAATCAGGTATACGCCTTTCACTTGCGGGCGCACAAAACAAGCTGCCGATACATTATGATGGACAGATCTTCTCTCTGGGCTATGGATCTGCAGCCAGTACGCACATCATCAAACCGGCCATAAAGGATCTGGACAATACTGTTGAGAACGAGGCGTTCTGCATGGCTCTGGCCCGACTGGTCGGCCTGAACGTACCAGACACGTTTATTCATGAGCATCAAGGGATCAAGCTCTTTGTTATCAGCAGATATGACCGCCTGCGACAGGATAACGCTGTGATCAGGCTGCACCAGGAGGATTTCTGTCAGGCTCTGGGGGTGCTACCGGAGTATAAATATGAACTTGAAGGCGGGCCATCGATCAAAGACTGCTTCAACCTGCTGCGAACGAACAGCAGACAGGCCGCACGGGATCTGCTGTCACTGCTTGACTGGGTGCTGTTCAACTGGCTGATTGGTAATTCCGACAGTCATGCCAAGAATCTGTCACTGCTGCTGCTACCGGATGGATTGCAACTGGCTCCCTTCTATGACCTGCTTTCAACCCGCATCTATGCGCACTACGGGGTTAGTGAGCGCCTTGCCATGAAAATAGGCGGGCAGGATGCCCCGAATGAACTTCGTCTTGAACAGTGGGAGCAACTGGCAGCAGACACCGGAATCAAACCGGCCTTGATAAAAAAACGCCTTGGGTTATTGGTTCAAAAACTGAGCAATGCCCGAATGAGCCTGTTTAAAGACGCATTTGCCGGTCACCGTTGCGATGCGTTGCACCGTCTGATGGAATTGATGGGACAGCAGGAAGAAATAGCGATGAAGCGGGTGGTGGGGCGGTGATAAGACTGTCAACCTGCCTCGCAGACAGTGGTCAAGCTAGGGTAATGGTGTATGGAGAATCTTGACTACAGCTTACTGCATTGAGAGATATTGACAGGCTGGATGATCTGCTGGCTATCAACATGGAATGGAGAGAGTAGAAACTGGATGTTTCAGGCAAGACGACTTTTGAAATCCTGATAATTAAAACTGCGCAGAACCTTAAGCTCTCCGGTTTCAGGCTCAAAAGTACAGATATGCGGGAGCTGAATCCCGTTGAAGGTAGTGGTCTTAACCATAGTATAGTGTGACATATCCTCGAAGATCAGCCTGTCGCCAGGCTTCAGCGGTTTTTCAAATGACCAGTCTCCTATGACATCACCGGCAAGACAGGAAGGACCGGCAAGTCTGTAACTGTATGGTTTGATTCCGGCATCAAAACCTTCTGTAATCTCAGGCCTATATGGCATTTCCAATACATCAGGCATATGGCAGGTGGCTGATACATCTAAGATAGCGATATCCATCCGGTTGTGAACTATATCCAGAACCTCGCTTACCAGAATGCCGGTGCCTATTACAACAGCCTCACCCGGTTCAATATACAGTTCCAAATTATATTTGCCTTTAAAATATCTGACCAGTTCAACCAGTCCGTCAATATCATAACCTTTTCTGGTGATATGGTGGCCACCACCCAGGTTAAGCCATTTCATACCTTTCAGGTAGCGTCCGAATTTTTCCTCAAATACCTTTGCCGTCCGATCCAGCGGTTCAAAGAGCTGCTCACAAAGCGTATGAAAATGCAGACCTTCAACCCCGGCCAGAGAGTTTCTTTCAAATTCCGCAGCAGGTATACCGAGTCGTGATGCAGGGGCACAGGGGTCATAGATCGGGTTATTGCCTTCAGAATGTTCGGGATTTACACGAAGACCGATTGAAACATGCCCTGACTCTTTCTCCCATAATGGCCTGAAACGCTCAAGCTGGTTGAATGAGTTAAATAGAAGGTGATTTGAGGTGGAAAGTAGCTCTTTTACATCACTTTCCTTGTAGGCTGCGGCAAAACTGTGAACCTCGCGGCCAAACTCTTCTTTTCCAAGCCTGGCTTCCCAGCAGGAACTTGCACATATCCCATTAAGGGTCTCCCGTATAATAGGGAATACTGGCCACATTGAAAATGCCTTCAATGCCATCAGAATCTTGGCGCCACTCCGTTTTTGAACCTGATCAAGAATCGCCAGATTATGGCGTAACCGTTCCAGATCAACCACGTAGGCAGGAGAAGGTGCGAGCTCTAATATTTTGGGAATATCAATACCGATCATATATTCATCTGTTTTCTTTTGTACAGGTTGATAAATATTCCAGAATCTTCATCAATGTTTCAGACAGGGGTTTATAGTCATCCGGGTAACGGATGTTCTATATACAGGAGGTTTGCAAAATACTCCAGCCCTCTTTATGAATACAGTATTCAAAACGGTTTGTATCTATATGCCTTATAGGCTTGCATAATTGACAGTTCCAGCAATTTTGCTGTATGCAATCAAGAATAATACTTACCTGACATGTTTTTGGTATTGTAAATACGGTAGACTTATGTGAGTTTATAAGTACAAAATAAAGTATCACCCTGTTCCATTAGAAGTTAGTCAAGGATAATCTTTACAAAAAAGGAGGAATAATAGATGCGAATTTTTTCAAAACCTTTGCTGCTGGCCGCACTACTAATGTTTATCGCTGCTGCTGGATATGCAACCGGAGCGCCGTCTTCCTCACCTGTTTTTCAGGTTGATCACGACTTCTTTAAGCATTACCCGTCATTGATGGTTTATGAGAAGAATTCAGCTACATTTACTGAACCGGAGACCTGTGCAGGGTGCCACCAGAAACAGTACGATGAGTGGCATGGTTCGTTGCACAGCCTCGCTTTAATCGATCCTGTTTATCAGGGTGAGTACAATAAGGCAGTTAAAGCTGTAGGTGGCAACATCAAGCGTCACTGTGCCAGTTGTCATACTCCGGCAGCCACCATGACAGGTGAGGTGAAGGGGCCAGGGCTTAGTGGTCTTTCCTCTGTTGCAAAGGCCGGAGTTTCCTGCGATGTCTGTCACTCGGTCAACAGCCTGCACCACTGTAAGACCCCCAGCAAAGAACCTGAGAACGGATCCCTCGCTCTACGCCCGGGTGAAGACGGCAAGGATGGGCCGACCTTGGTCAAGCGTGGTCCCGATGCACCCAAAGAAGGCTGCGGAGGTGGCTTTCATGACTGCAAGCAGACCGACTACCATGTCAAGGCTGACCTCTGTGCCTCCTGCCATCAGGTCTACCACTACGACAAGCATTATCCACTTGAGTCAACCTACCTTGAATGGAAGCATAGCCCATATGCCCAGAAGAACGTCCACTGCCAGGATTGCCATATGGTGGGGCACGAGACCTTCGTAAAGACGGCTGACAGCATGACCAAGCCAGAGCGTAGCGAGTACCGCCATTACTTTAACGGTGCCAACTACCTGCTCTACTTCCTTGCTTCCGAAGCTGCCAAGAAAGCTGGTGACAAGGAACAGGCAAGCCGTCTGATGAAGCAGTATGATATGGCGGTCAAGCGCCTGCAGAAGGCAGCCGAGATTGAGCTGTCTCCGGTCTATCGAGATGGCAGACTTGCCGAGATCAAGGTACGTGTTAAAAATATCCGTGCAGGACACAATCTGCCTACCTCTCTGACCAACGTTCGCCAGATGTGGCTTGAAATTCTGGTTAAAGATGAAAAAGGCACGATTGTAGTCAGTAATGGATTAATCTCCAAGGATGGCTCCCTTCCTGCAGATGTACGAAAGTTCAATTCTGAGGGTATGGGTAGCGATATGCACTTTGCCATAGACCCCTGGGTCGTGACAGCATTCTCAAGCCATGAGACCATCCCACCCAAAGGTTACAAGGATGCTTACTTTGGGGTAACCCTGCCCAAGAGCAGCAAGCAGGTTACTGCGGAAGTCAGGCTGCGATACCGTCAAGCGGATCAAAAACTTGCCGAAGCACTGCTGAAGGCTGTTCCCAAGGACATTGACCTGGCACGGGACTACGGTGTAACCAAGATTCCTGAGCTTCCGGTGATTGATATGGCGGCAGTCAAAAAGGTTATCAAAAGCTCCGCCCGTTAGAATCGTACCAAGAGGAGTTTTTAATATACAAATCCCCCGCGCAGTAGCGCGGGGGATTTGTTTTAAATAAAATACTAACCTTGATTATGTTTCTACAGTTCCGGCCATTCACCACCATCTACCACCACGGTAGGGAGCCCCATCGGGTCAAGTTCTTTGAGGAACAGCTCCGGATCAAATTGTTCCATGTTCCAGACGCCGGGAGCATGCCATTGTCTGGTCAGCATCATGATTGCGCCAACCACGGCCGGCACCCCTGTGGTGTAGCTTATAGCCTGCGAAAGCACTTCTTTATAGCAAGTCTCATGGTCGCAGATGTTGTAGATATAAACCTGTTTGCGTTTACCATCCTTTAAACCACGGGCTATAACACCGATGCAGGTTTTACCTTTTGTAAGAGGTCCAAGTGAGCCAGGATCAGGCAGCAGCGCCTTCAGGAACTGGATCGGTACGATCTTCTGACCGTTAAACTCTACCTCGTCAATGCGGGTCATGCCCACGTTCTGGAGCACTTCCAGATGCTTCAGGTAGTTATCGGAAAAGGTCATCCAGAACTGAGCCTTCTTGATGGTGGGAATATGCTTGACGATTGACTCCATCTCCTCATGGTACAGACGGTAGCAGTTCATCGATCCAATCCCCTCAGGGAAGTCAAATACCCGCTTGGTGGAGAGCGCCGGACTTTCCACAAACTGGCCGTTTTCCCAATGGCGGCAGGTGGCGGTAACTTCGCGTATATTGATCTCGGGGTTGAAGTTGGTAGCAAAGGGCTGACCATGGCTGCCTGCGTTGGCGTCAATGATGTCGATTTCCTCCACAACATCGAGATATTTCTTAGCTGCAAGTGCGGTATAAACGTTGGTAACCCCCGGATCAAAACCGGAACCAAGCAGAGCCATCAGACCGGCCTGCTTGAATCGATCCTGATAGGCCCATTGCCAGGAATACTCAAACCTGGCCGTATCCAGCGGTTCATAATTGGCGGTATCCAGATAATCCACCCCTGCTTCAAGGCAGGCATCCATTATGTGCAGATCCTGATAGGGCAGAGCTACATTAATAACCAGTTTTGGTTGCACCTGCTTTATCAAGGCCACCAGTTCAGGGACGTTATCAGCATCCACCTGGGCGGTATTTATGCTGTTATTTAGTTGAGCCGCAATGGCATCGCATTTGGACTTGGTGCGTGAGGCCAGAGTGATGTTTGTGAATATGTCGCGGCGCTGGGCACACTTGTGGGTAACAACCTGTCCGACACCTCCGGCGCCGATTATGAGAACATCATACATATATTTTATACCCCCGAAATCAGATATTGGATTATTGACGGTAAGTGTATTTGTAGTAAGGCATAAATGCAACTCTGTAACAAAACTTTAACAATCAGTTGTTATTCGCCTAGATAGGTGTAGCCAAGCAAGGTTTTGTCAAGCAGTTCAATAAAATGACTGCATTCTTCAATGGAAACCTTCTTGCTTGCCACCTGTTTTTCAAGATTGTCCCTTACATGCTTTAATATCTCTGGCCCTTTATACTGAACGTATTTCAGTGTTTCCCATGTTGCATCGCCATTTATGACAGTGTCAATTATATAGCCTGTCTTCTTGTTGAAGGTTATATGCACGGCATTGGTGTCGCCAAACAGGTTGTGAAGGTCACCCAGAATTTCCTGATAGGCTCCAATAAGGAAAAAACCGATATAGTAATCATCATCTTTTCTCAGCTTGTGCATCGGCAGGAATTTGCTTCTGCCATTTTCGCCAACGAAGCTTGTTATCTCTCCATCGGAGTCGCATGTGATATCAGCGATAGATGCTATCACTTCAGGGCGTTGTCCCAGTCTTTGTATAGGCATTATAGGAAACAGCTGATCAATGGCCCAGGAATCAGGAATGGACTGAAAGAGAGAAAAGTTGGCAAAGTAGGTCTGACGCAGGGCAAGCTGGAAGTTCTGAAGTTCTTCAGGGATCGGTTTGATCTTCTCTACTATGCTGTTGATTTTTTTGATGATCTTCGAGTAGAGCCACTCTGCTATTGCCCTGTCCTGGAGGGTTAGATAGCCTAGATTGAAAAGGCTTACTGCTTCATTAATCAGCTGAAGGGTGTCGTGGTAGTCTTCACGAAGTGAGTAACGGTCGATACTCTTATATATATCAAGAAGCTTCTTAACTGTTGGCGCCGGTTTTTCCATCTGTTCGAGAATGGACTCATAATCAGGCATCAGGCTCTGTGTATTGGTGTTAAGGATGTTAGTTACCAGAACAGAATAATGGGCTACAGTTGCGCGTCCGGATTCGGAAATGATGTTTGGACATTCTACCCCTGCTTCATCGCAGATGTTCTTGATCTGGTAGACTACATCGTTAGCGTATTCTTCAACTGTGTAATTAACGCTTGAGAAGTAGCTGGACTTTGAACCGTCATAATCAACTCCCAGCCCGCCTCCGATATCGAGATATTGTATGTTGACTCCAAGTTTGCGCATCTCTGAATAAATCCGCGCCCCCTCAATAAGTGAAGTCTTTATCTTGTCTATCTTTGTTACCTGGCTGCCGATATGCGAGTGGAGGAGTGTTACACAGTCCAGAAGTCCATGTTCCTCAAGCATTTTGATCGCTGCCATGATTTCAGACATCCTGAGTCCGAACTTTGCATCTTCACCACCGGATGTTGCCCATTTTCCTGTTCCTTTGGATGATAGCTTTACCCTGATACCCAGATTGGGTCTAATCCCTGTCTTCTGTGAAAGCTCAATAACTTTTTCCAGCTCAAAAAGTTTTTCAATAACAATTGTGATGTTGTAGCCTATTTTTGTTGCGTACAGTACGGTCTCTATATATTCGGCATCTTTGTAGCCGTTACAGATGATTGGAAGGTTATGACCGGTTGAAATTGCGATACCGGCGACCAGTTCAGGTTTGGAGCCAACTTCAAGGCCGATGTTGTAACGTTTGCCAAAATTGGCTATTGCTTCAACTACCTGACGTTGCTGGTTTACTTTGATTGGATAGAAGGTCTGATATTTTGCAGGGTAGTCATTTTCCGCAATTGCGTTGCGAAAAACGCGATTAATCGAGGCGATCCGTCCTTGCAGGACATCCATGAAACGGAGAAGGATTGGTGGCTTGATCTTGCGTTTTATCAGGTCATCTACCAGGGCTCGGAGATCAATTGAATTTTTAGAATTTGATGAGGGGTGAACACAGATATTCCCTTTTTTATTGATCGAAAAGAGATCGGCTCCCCAGTTGTCCAGGTTGTAAAGCTTGGCGGAATCCGTAATAGACCAACGCTCCATGTAAAAACTCCTTAACTTGCAAAATGTATAGTCAGAAAATTATGAATCCCTGCTAACTTTTGGATATTTAGGGATATTTTATATTCAAGTCAACTAAAAAGGGGGGCCGGACTGTAGTCCTGCCCCCCTTTTTTACAAAGATGTAACAGTTTAGTCTTTTTCTTCCAATGATTGGCCAAGAGCTGCCTTGCGGGAGAGTTTTATCTTGCCCTGTTTGTCAACACCGATGCATTTAACCAACACCCTGTCTCCCTCGTTCAGTATATCGGTGACGTTCTTTACACGGGTTTCATCCAGTTCGGAGATATGCACAAGTCCGTCAGTACCGGGAAGCACCTCAACAAATGCCCCGAATTCCATTATCTTTTTGACTGTACCCATGTACAGTTTGCCTTCTTCTACTTCGTCAGTCAAACCTCGGATCATCTGTATTGCGGCATCACAGGCAGCCTTGTCAGAGCTGGCGATGTTAATCTTTCCGCTATTGTCAGAGTCAATATCAATCATTACACCTGTCGTCTCAGTTATGTTACGGATGTTTTTGCCTCCGGAACCGATAACATCGCGGATACGATCAGGCTTGACAAAGATGGTTGTGATGCGTGGCGCAAAGGAAGACATTTCCTCACGGGGCTGATTCAGGCATTCGGCCATCTTGCCAAGGATAAACATACGCCCTTCCTTTGCCTGTTTTAGAGCCTGTCCCATGATCTCCTTGCTTACACCACCAATCTTGATATCCATTTGTAGTGCGGTAACGCCGTCGGCAGAACCTGCAACCTTGAAATCCATGTCGCCCAGATGATCTTCATCTCCAAGTATATCGGTAAGTATGGCAACCTTGTCAGCTTCCTTTATAAGACCCATTGCAATGCCGGCTACAGGTGACTTGACAGGAACACCGGCATCCATAAGTGAGAGGCAGCCGCCACATACAGAGGCCATTGAAGATGAACCGTTGCTCTCAAGTGTCTCGCAGACGATCCTTACAGTGTACGGAAATTTGTCATGTTCTGGAAGTATTGCAGCAATTGCACGTTCAGCCAGCATTCCATGACCTATCTCGCGACGTCCCGGACCCAGACGAAAGGATGTTTCACCAACCGAGAACGGAGGGAAGTTGTAGTGCAGCATGAAACGCTTGCGGGATTCACGGAAAAGGTTGTCAAGGCGTTGCTCATCCTGAGATGTACCTAGGGTGACTGCTGCCATAACCTGTGTTTCGCCACGTGTAAACAGTGTTGAACCGTGTGCTCGTGGTAGCAGACCAGCTTCAATTACGATAGGGCGGATCGTTTTGGTGTCACGACCGTCAATTCTTATGCCGGTTTCAAGGACATCGGTGCGCATCCTCTCATACTCCAGGTCACTGAGAAAACCTTTGATCTCTTTTTCGCGACCTTCAAAGTCGGAAGCAAGTTCTGCCAATATATCTGATTTGATCCTGGCTACTTCAGCGTAGCGTTCCTGCTTTGCCTTGATCTTGAATGCCTGGGCGATTCTGTCAAATGCCAGTTCCTTTACCTTTGCCTTCAGTAATTCATCAACCTGTACCGGAGGAACCTCACGTTTTGCAACCCCTGTCTTTTTCTGTAGTTCTTCCTGGGCGTCAAGTACACCTTGTACAGCATCCTTTGCAAAGAAAATTGCCTCAAGCATATCCTCTTCAGATACAAACTTTGCTTCACCCTCAACCATAAAAATAGCATCTCTGCCAGCAGCTACGACTATTTCCATCTCGCTTTGCTCAAGCTGAGAATATGTGGGGTTGGCAATAAGCTGGCCATCTACCCTTGCAACCTTGACACCGGCAATAGGTCCCTGAAAAGGGATATCGGAGATGCCAAGTGCTGCAGAAGCTCCAATCATGGATAAAATAGCAGGATCATGATCCTCTTCAGCGGAAAGAACAGTTGCTATAATCTGCGTATCATTCAGATAGTTTTCAGGGAATAAAGGACGGATTGGACGATCAATAAGTCGTGAAGTCAAGGTTTCAGCATCCGCAGGTCTGGCCTCTCTTTTGAAGAACCCTCCTGGGATTTTACCACCGGCATATGCTTTTTCGGTATAGTTTACGGTTAACGGGAAAAAGTCCTGCCCTTCTTTCGCATCTTTGCTTGCAACAGCCGTTACCAGAACCATTGTGTCGCCGCTTTTAACAACAACAGCGCCATTAGCCTGTTTGGCCATCTTGCCGGTTGAGATATGTACTGTCATATTACCGACTTGCGCTTCTACCCACTGTTCATTAAACGTCATCTAATTTCTCTCCTCATAAGAACGTGCGCTGGGGTCGTCGTTAGAAATACCCTGAAGCCAGAGTGCCTCTATCCACGCCCCCAACACGGTTGACAAAAAATAAAAGGGCCTTGATAGCCCTTTAGCGAAACAAACAGATTCGGGCAGCACCAGGTTAAAACCTGGATACATGCCCGTTTATTACCTGCGTATACCGAGTTGCTCGATTACTTTTTTGTAACGATCAAAATCTCTGGATTTTAGATAATCAAGCATGCGACGACGTTGACCAACGAGCTTCAGAAGGCCGCGACGGCTGTGATGATCTTTTTTATGAATCTTGAAGTGATCAGTCAGATAGACAATACGTGCGGTCAGAATTGCAATCTGAACCTCGGGAGAGCCTGTATCACCATCATGTTTTTTGAAATTATTGATTATTTCCTGTTTTTTTTCTGTTGCCAGCACCTGTTGTCTCCTCCTGTACAGCATTTAAGATATATGTGTCAAAAACGGTAAAACGCTAAAAGGGATATAGCTCTATCATATCTTGTCTGAAGTTGTAAAGCATTTCCGTAAGTTTAGGTCAGTTATTAAAGACGCGCTTAAGTATTACTCCGGTTTCCAGACTCTTTTCCGCTATAGCAACCAATTTTCCCTGATGGAGCAGTCTGAACATCCCTGTTGACATTTCTGCCAGTCTTTCAACTGGAGGTATGCCGTTTTTGATCCGCCCCAGTTCTTTATCTTCCAGAATGATCTCTTCCAGATGTGATACAGCGTCTGCTATCGGAAGCAGATGCTGCAGAATAGTTCCATCTTTAGTATAAGTATCCAGCTGTTCAATGGTGATTGCATTATTCAGATGAAATGGACCGCTGATCGTACGTCTCAGTTCTGTCAGGCAGCCTCCGCAGCCGAGTTTTAGTCCCAAATCATCTGCCAGGGTTCTTATGTAAGTCCCCCTGGAGCAGGTGACCCTTACAGTTGCAAAAGGATTTTCAAATTCAAGCAGTTCAAATGTACTAATAGTAACCCTGCGGAGTTGGCGTTCGACTTCAATCCCTTTTCGAGCCAACTTGTAGAGTGGTTGACCAGCGTGCTTGATAGCAGAGAACATGGGAGGTAGTTGTTCTATCTCTCCGGTCAGACCTGCCATAGCATCCAGCAGTTTCTTGCGGTTTATGGTTGATGTACCCTTTTCTTGAAGAATATTGCCGGTGATATCAAGTGTATCAGTTGAGAACCCCAGTCTGATAACCGCTTCGTATCTTTTTTTACCTTCATCCAGAAACTGGATTGCCTTTGTTGCTTCATTTACCGCTACCGGGAGAATTCCGGTTGCAAATGGATCAAGAGTTCCTGTATGGCCTACCTTTTTTGTGCCAAGTATCCTTCTGACCCTGTTTACAACATCATGAGAGGTAATACCGGCAGGTTTGTCAATAACCAGGAATCCGTCTACCACTGAGCAGATTCAACCGCGCTGTAAACTATTTGCTTTACTTCATCAAGAGTTCCATCTACAAGACCCCCTGCTGCATTATGGTGGCCACCGCCTCCAAATGCCTGCGCGAGAGTCGCTACATTAACCAGCCCTTTTGAGCGGAACCCAATCTTGTATCTGGCCTTGTCAATCTGACGGAAAAGGATTGCGACCTCTACTCCGGCCACGGAACGTGGATAATTAATAAAACCGTCTGTCAACTCTGCAGAGGCTCCGGTTGCGGAATACATATCAAGTGAAACTGTAATAGATGCAACCTTTCCATCTTTGACAAATTCAAGCGTGGGCAGTGATTGAGCTAAAAGTTCGAGACGTTTTCTCGGTTGGCTTTCATACAACTTTTCAGCGATATTCCAAGCATTAAGACCGCCTTGTTCGACCAGTTCTCCGGCAACCTCAAATGCCTCTCTGTTGGAATTGGAATAACGGAAAGAGCCGGTATCTGTAAGAACTCCCACATAAAGACATATTGCCGTATCATAATCAGGTCTGAATCCAAATGATTTGGCTATCCGCCAGACCAGAACTGCTGTTGCTGCAGCATTTTCATCAATAAGATTGATTGTGCCGAAATTTTCACAGGTAAGGTGGTGATCCATATTGATGATGCGGGATATACGGGTAAAAGCGCCGAACTGCTTGCCGGCACGCCGGAATTCTCCAACATCCAGCACAAATGCCAGTTCAAAATCCTTTTCAGGAATATTGCTGCATATATCATCTGCTCCAGGCAGAAATCGGTAAAGCTCTGGAACCGGATCTGCAAGGTGAACAGTCACCTGTTTTCCAATTGACTTGAGAAAAGCGGCAAGTCCAAGTGAAGAGCCGATAGCGTCACCATCAGGCCCTTCGTGACTGGTGATCAGGATGGTGCTGCTCTGGCGGATTGCGCTAACTATCTTTTGAATTGTTTCCGTCATTCTCTGCACTCACTTCACGTAGTAACTGATCAATTCTCTGGCCATACTCCTGGGAATGGTCGTATTTGAAAATGATATCCGGTGTATAGCGTAATTTCAGCACCTTGCCAAGTTCATGACGAATGTGGCCTGCCGCACTGTTCAAGCCAGCTTCAGTGCTCTTTTTGGCGACATCATCACCAATCACTGTAAAGAATATACGCGCGAGGTGCAGATCATCAGTTACTTCGACTTCAGTTATGGTGACAAAACCGATGCGGGGATCGTTTAATCCACGCGAAAGGATTGTTGAAATAGTTGTATGTATGGTCTCTGCGACCTTGTCGGAACGTTTGTGCATATAATACCAAGTTGAGATCAGTGCTAAGGTTGTTTGTTCAAACTTAATCTTAACCTTATTACTGTTTCTAAAGTTTTGCTGCTACCTTTTCCATTTCGAACGCTTCTATGATATCGCCGGTCTTGATATCATTATAATTTTCCAGTCCGATGCCGCACTCATAGCCGTATGAAACTTCTTTAACATCATCCTTGAAACGCCGGAGTGTGGCAAGCTTGCCCTGGAAGACCACAACGTTATCCCGCAGCAGCCGTACCTGGGCATTACGAATGATTTTACCATCCTGAATATAGCTGCCTGCAATATTGCCAACCTTTGGCACTGAGAATACTTCCCTGATCTCGGCGCGTCCCAGGTATTTCTCTTTGAATATCGGTTCAAGCAGACCTTCCATCGCCTTTTTGACATCATCCACTGCATCGTAGATTACGTTGTATAGACGGATATCTACCCCTTCTTTCTCAGCCATAGCCTGGGCTTTGACCTCTGGGCGGATACTGAATCCGATAATGATTGCATTTGAGGCTGTTGCCAGGTTTACATCTGTTTCTGTAATGGCTCCAACCGCAGTATGTATGACATTAAGCCGCACAGCTTCAGTTGAGAGCTTGCGGAGTGATTCCGCAACTGCCTCAACGGAGCCCTGAACATCTGCTTTTACAATTACGTTAAGATCTTTTACTTCGCCTTTCTGAATCTTCTCGTACAACTGTTCCAGAGACATTTTGGCGTGTTTTGCCAATTCCTGCTCACGCTGCTTGATCTGGCGCAATGTTGCGATCTCTTTGGCCTGCTTTTCGTCCTTCATAGCAACAAAGATATCACCGGCATCCGGTACCCCTGGCAGACCAACCACCTCAACCGGCATGGCCGGACCTGCTGTATGAACACGTTCACCACGGTCATTCTGCATTGCCCTGACGCGTCCGGAATGAACCCCGACAACACAGTAGTCTCCTGTTTTCAAGGTGCCTTCCTGAACCAGAACAGTGGCAACAGGGCCTCGTCCCCTGTCAAGTTTGCCTTCAACAATAGTCCCTTTGGCAGATTTGTCCGGATTGGCCTTAAGCTCCATAAGGTCTGCCTGAAGGAGTATCATTTCAAGAAGTTCTTCAAGATTTAGACGCTTTTTGGCAGAAACCTCAACCATGGTGATGTCGCCGCCCCATTCGGAAGAGACGATGCCATGCTCGGTAAGTTCCTGCTTGACCTTTTCCGGGCGGGCATCAGGTTTGTCAATCTTGTTGATTGCAACAATGATAGGTACCCCTGCCGCTTTTGCGTGGTTTATGGCTTCTTTTGTCTGTGGCATTACTCCGTCATCGGCAGCAACAACCAGAATAACAATATCTGTAACCTTTGCTCCCCTTGCACGCATAGCGGTGAATGCCTCGTGACCAGGGGTATCCAGGAAGGTAATCTTGCGTCCATGCAGCTCTACATCATATGCACCGATATGCTGTGTTATTCCACCAGCTTCGCCAGAGATAACATTAGCCTCACGAATAGCGTCAAGAAGTGATGTCTTGCCGTGGTCAACGTGTCCCATTATGGTTACGACCGGTGGACGCTCCTGCAACAGCTCAGGGGAATCCGGTGTAAACTCAAGTATTTCGTCCAGATCCACAGCCACGTTTTCAACTTCATAGCCATAGTCTGATGCGAGCAGCACCGCTGCATCATGGTCAAGCACATGGTTAATGGTAACCATTGAGCCAAGCTTCATCATCGCTTTAATCAGATCGTTTGCCTTTATCCCCATACGTTTGGCAAGTTCACCGATAGTGATGGTTTCAGATATTTTGATAATCCTTTTTATGGCTTTGGGAATAGTAAGCTCTGTTTTACCAGGTTCTTCCCGTTCTTTTCCCTTTTTGTTGCGTGATTTATGGACTGGATCAAACTGGCGTTCTTCACGATCAAGCAATGCCTGCTTGCTTAGCTGTTCGCGCCCCTTGCCTTTTGCTGCTGCTGCTTTTTTATTTTTTTCGGCAGCAGTATCTTTTGGCGGACCGCCTGGCTTGCGGTTTTGTCCAACTCCTTTACGGCGCTCTTCCGTCTGGACAGGAATTTCTACCTGAGTGAGTTGTACCGGACGTGGAGCAGCTGAGCGAGGTGCTGTGTTATCACGGGCAGGAGCTCCATCACGCGGTGAAAAGCTGTCACGTGGTGAATTGGAAGGACGTGATCCACGATTTTCCTGTGAGCCAGCAGGACGTGGTGGACGGTTGTCCTGTCCGCCAGCCGGTTTTGCACCACGAAAATCTCCACTGCCTGACGGGCGTTGAGGGCGCTCACTGCCACTGCCAGAAGTCTGTCCACGTCCCTGATCACGGCGATATGGTCGAGACTCTTGAGCTATGGGGATTTCAACTCTTCCCAGAATACGAGCCTGCGTTGCACTGGCTCTCTCAGGTTGTGGCGGAACAGTTGGAGCTGGAGGAGAGACTGGAGAGAGAGCCGGTTTAGCCGGTGTCTTTTGTTTTGCAGTTTCCAGGGGCTCTTCTGTATCCTGTTTTGGTTCCTCAGCTGCTGCTGTATCTGAATCATCCTGTTTGGGCGAATCCGGTTCAATTGCTGCAGAGCGGGCTGTTGCCTCTGCAGAGGTCTTTACTACCGAAACCCGCTCTGGAATAGATACAACCTTTTCAGCTGGATCAGAAGGCGCTGTAGTAGCAACAGCAGTAACGGAATCTGATTTAGGTATGGTTTCCGTCTCAGGTTCAACTATTGCTGAAGGCCTTGTGCGTCGCCGGACTATATTAGTCGTAACACGAACCTCTTCAGAGCCTGAATCAACTGGTTTAAATGCTGTCAGCTTGGCAATGGCTTCATCCTCAACAGTTGAGGAACCAGCCTTGACGTCGTATCCCAACGTCTTAAGCCTGGCAAGCACCTCTTTGGTATCAATGCCCAACTTTTCTGCAAGATTGCTTACCCGGGTCTTACTCATCGACCGCTCTCCTCCTCCAGGTAGTTCCTGTATCGCTCAAATTCCTTGATAAGTGACTGCGTAAAACCCTCTGATGCAACTGCAACAGCGGAACGATCCGACTCTTTTCCAACCAGGCGCCCCAGAAGTTCTTTTGAAAGCACCTGTACAAACGGGACAGAAGCTCTGGATGCCATATTTTTCAGCTTTTCTCCGATAACAGTGGAAATATCAGTTGCCAGAACCAGTAGTTTTGGAGGCTTGTTTCCCTTTAGCGAGCGTTCTATTGCTTCGCCTCCTGATACAATAACACCAGCCTTGTTTGCCAGCGAGAGATATCCGCCGATTCGTTGTTCCATAAGCTGTTCAATAAGTTCTGAAAGTACTCTGGCATCAACTGCCCCGGAGTTTCCCTTGAATG
This sequence comes from uncultured Geobacter sp., assembly GCA_964655435.1. Classification (GTDB taxonomy): domain Bacteria; phylum Desulfobacterota; class Desulfuromonadia; order Geobacterales; family Pseudopelobacteraceae; genus Trichlorobacter. The sequence continues at coordinate 124,310 of CAZZMP010000001.1, read as the reverse complement.
CCCGGCCGAACTGGCGTCTGTTTACGGCATCAATAACACAACGTCTTGACTGACAGGTATAGGCTCCGCGACCGGGGAGTCTAGATTCAAGATCTGGGGTGACAGTGCCATCCGGAGCCAGTACAAAACGTATTAAACAAGCCTTGTCTGCTTCTCGACGACAGGCAATACAGCTCCGTTGTGGTCCTGTTCCTGTCAACTTTTTCATCTGTTTATTCTCCAGAGTTCTCCTGCATCTGCTGTTGTTGTTCCGACTCTGGCTCAGATTCCAATATTTCAGGCTCGCTGTTCTCTTCAACAAATGTGCCATCAAAGGAGGCGAACTCTTCAAGATTTCCTTCTTCTGATTTGCCTTCTCCCTTTATATCAATCCTGCAGCCGGTTAAACGTGCTGCCAGACTAACGTTCTGACCACGTTTGCCAATTGCAAGGGATAGCTGATCATCTGGAACGATAACCTCAAGTGTACGCTGTTCTTCATCCATAAAGACCTTGACCACCTGGGCAGGAGAAAGAGCGTTACATACAAAACGAGCCATATCGGCAGACCATGGGATTATATCGATCTTTTCACCACGCAGTTCAGAGACTACATTCTGAACCCTTGAACCACGCATGCCAACACAGGCTCCCACAGGATCTATATCTCTGTCGTGAGAGGCAACCGCGATCTTTGCCCGGCTACCTGGATCACGCACTACATTCACTATCTCAACAAGTCCTTCGCTAATCTCAGGAACTTCAGCCTCAAAGAGTTTTGCAAGCATCTGGGGATGGGTTCTGGAGAGTATGATTTGAGGCCCTTTTGTGGTCATGGCGATATCTGTGATAATTGCCCTTACACGATCACCAGGGCGATAAACCTCACGAGGCATCTGTTCCTTGCCGGAAAGGATGGCTTCAGCCCTTCCAAGATCGATCAGAAGATCGCCGCGTTCAAAACGTCGTACCTGGCCGGTGACAACCTCCCACTGGCGATCCTTGTATTCGTTAAAGACGGTTTCACGTTCGGCTTCACGCACTTTCTGGATTATTACCTGTTTTGCCGTCTGAGCCGCGATCCGGCCAAAGTCACTGGAATCAATCTTTTCTCCCAGTTCATCGCCGACCTCACACTCGGGATCCATCTCTCTTGCTTCTTCCAGAGAGATCTGTGTATATGAATCCTCTACATCTTCAACAACTACAACATACTCAAAAAGCTCAACTTCCCCTGTATCATTGTTGTAATGGGCTTCCAGGTTACGAGTGTTGCGGTATTTTTTATTGGCAGCAGAAAGTACGGCCTGTTCCATCGCCTCGATTACCACCTGACGATCAATCCCCTTCTCCTTTACGATCTGCTCGATGGCCTGTTTGAGACTGACGATTGTATCCACGAAACGAATCTCCTTATGGTCTTACTTGTTTAAATAGTAAATATAAACTCTTTAAGATGTTAAAATTCAAACTCAAGATGCGCCTTTATTATCTTGTTCATCTCTATCCGAGCCAATGGTCCTTCTTTCAGCTTTATTATGATAATTCCATTATCAACTTCCTCTATTATGCCTAGAAAGGTCTTTCTTGGGCTGCCTTTTTCATCCTTGATAAGTTCCGCTGTTTTTACTAATGCCAGCTTGCCTTTAAAGCGGATGAAGTCTTGAAGATTCTTAAGCGGTCGATCAATTCCTGGAGACGAAACTTCCAGGGTGTAACGACCAGCAATCGAATCTTCAACATCAAGCTGAACGGAGAGTTCTCGGCTTACTTCGGCGCAGTCATCCAGATTTATTCCGCCAGGTTTGTCAATAAAGATTCGGAGAACATGTCCCCGCCCGACCTTTTTGAACTCAATGTCAACCAATTCAAGCTTATGCTCATCAAGTATAGGAGCAAGCAATCGCTCAATCTGCCCTGTTATATTAATGTCGATCATGGTGACTCCAGACAACAAAAAAGTGGGCCTTGCGAGCCCACTTTGCCATACAGAACAAAATGTACTGCAGGAGATAGCATAGCTCTCCAGCCCTTGCAAGCCTTTTATTCTTGTTTTCCATTCAGAAAAACTAATTGTTTTGAACGAATTGACAAGAAAAACATTTATATATATAGTTTTTTAAAATCCACTGGAACGGAATTCTATATGGACTTCGACAAAGAGATGCATTTTTACAATGAAGCCGAGATTCTTAAGGTGCTTGGTCACCCTATCCGCCTTAAGATAGTAGCTGGACTCTGCACTCAGGAGTGTAATGTAAAACATATATGGGAATGTCTTGACCTGCCTCAGGCCACGGTTTCCCAACATCTTGCCCTGTTGAAGAATAAGGGGATAATTGAAGGGAAGAGAGGCGGGGTTGAGGTTCACTACAGTGTGGTAAATCCTTTGACCAAGAAGATAATTTCTCTTCTGATGGCACAAAATCAGGCAGTTCCCTCGCCATAGATTACGTTATAAGTGGCTGTAACTGCGCCATCGCTTCGACAGAAACGTTTGTTGTAGATTTCTGCCATTTCGTGCAGAACGCGACGCCACCCTAATCCACCGCCTGATGGCGGGCGGGAGGTTCCGGCACCGATCCGTTTAATAGAATGAAGAAGATGCGGGACATCTTGATACCAGACCTCCTCATTTTCCGAATATACCTTTATATCACTGAAACCTGATAATTCCATTGCAGAACTTACCTGGGCAACATTGTGAAAACGGTGTGTGCCGTCATGCCCCTTTCCCCCTTCCAGTCCGGCAACTGACCATGCCTCTTGCCAGGATTCTCTTAACTCCTTTAATGTTCCTTCCCCAAAAAGAGTGAACAGAAAACGTCCTTCAGGTTTAAGGATTCTGAAAATTTCATCAAAACAGGGATTGAGGTTGTCGAGCCATTGAAAGGTTGAGCTGGATAAGACTATCGAAAAATTATCATCTGTAAATGGAAGATGTTCAGCATCTCCCTGGATCAAATATGCCCTATCTTTCAGACGCTCTGAGGCATGACGGATCATGTTGGGAGCAAGATCAAGACCTGTAAGAGAGAGATAAGGAAAAGATTGCGATAGAAGATCAAGCAGAAGTCCTGTACCGCATCCGATATCCAGAAGGGTTGATCCTGATTCAATCCCACGACCTTTAAGTTTATTCAGCAGATGTTCAATAACCCTCTTCTGCACCGGTGTGTGTTGATCATAATCTGAGGCACCTTTATGAAATGAAACTTTTACTCTTTTTCGGTCAATTGTTCTCACCAAGACCTCCTGTAAAGTCAAGCAGAACCTGGTTAAACTGTTCAGGGTGACTGAGGAATGGTGCATGTCCAGTCTTTGGGAAAGTTATAAGCTTGCTTCTTGAAATAACATTTTTAAGCCATAAAGATGCTTCCGGCAGACAAACCCTGTCTTCTTCACCATGCAGCAGGATGGTTGGGCAACTGACCTGGGCTGCTTCTTCCATAACCTCTTCAGTCATCAGTGCGTCCAGACCTTCCAATGCTGCAAGAGAGGAGGGGGGAATGACTTCTGCAAGAGTTTCCGCAGCTTTGGCTGATGCAACAGGGTCATTAAATTCAGATTCAACAAAAAGATTTCTGTGAAACCCCTCCAGTGCGCGCCCCAGATTTCTGCGAACTTTTATATGCATACCTTCCGCCTCTTTAAGGGAGAGGGCAAACGGGAAATGCGGTGCTGCGGAAAATCGGGGGGTCGCGCCAACAAGCATTATTCCGCTTACCCTTTCTTTAATTCTGGGCCAGGCTTTCAGTAAAGCCTGCGAACCGAGTGACCAGCCTACGGCAATCAGGTCATGCAATTCCAATTCATCCACAATATTGCTGATATCCTCAGCATAGCCTGAAAAGCCTCCTATTCCCTCCTTTGGAATTCCTGATTTGCCATGACCTCTCAAATCGATAGCGATAAAGCGGTGCTGTTTCGAAACTGCATCACGCTGCAAACCCCATATTGCCGATGACATGCACCAGCCATGCACAAAAAGAACGGGTCTTCCTTTACCAGCTTCTTCGTAATGGATATGTTTTACAAAGGGCATTACTGTTTCCCCAGATCTTTAGATATCTTTATTATTGCCTTTGCCGTCTGACGGATTTGGGTCTCTGTATGGGTTGCCATTACAGTGCAGCGGAGACGGCTTGTTCCGCGCGGTACGGTTGGGGGACGGATCGCCTGGACAAAGATCCCTTCCTCAAGCAGTCTTGCTGAGAAACTGAGAGCTGTATCGGCATCTCCGATTAAAAGAGGGATAATCGGCGCTATACCGTCAGGCACTGAAAGTTCAGCCTCTTGGAGCAGATTACGGAGGAGTTGCCCGTTTATTGCAAGTTGCTGACGCAGTCTGTCACCTTCTGATGAGCGAATCAGATCAATTGACGCACAGGAGGCGGATAGAACTGAAGCTGGAAGTGATGTTGAAAATATCAGCGAACGTGCATTATTTATCAGATAATCCCGTATCATTGATGAGCAGGCTGCATATGCCCCAAAACTTCCCATTGCCTTGCCCAGCGTACCCATCTGTATATCAACCCGTGCTGTTACACCAAGCAGATCTGTAGTCCCTCTCCCTTGCTTTCCCAGTATCCCTCCGGCATGAGCATCATCAACCATAAATAGAGCTTTATGCTGTTCCGCCAGATCTGCCAGCTCCTTTAGTGGCGCTATATCCCCATCCATGCTGAATACACCGTCAGTTACTATAAGCCTCAGACCGGATGTTATATTCCTCTCTAGAAGTTTTCCAAGCGCCTCTGTATCAGAATGAGGATACCTGACCAGCTTTGCACCGGAAAGTATGGCGCCGTCAATAATGCTGGCATGATTAAGCCTGTCTGAAAAGATAATATCTCCCCTGCCTGCCAGGGCTGCAATTATTCCTGTATTTGCAGCATAGCCGCTGTTGAAAGCCAGAGCGCTTTCTGTTCCCTTCCATTCAGAGATCTTTTTTTCAAGGAGATTATGCAGTGGTTGAGTCCCAGAGACCAGTCTGGATGCGCCGCTTGATGTGCCAAACTGCACTGCAGCCTCTGCTGCAGCTTTTGAAAGCGCAGGATGTTCGGCAAGCCCAAGATAATTATTTGAACAGAACAATAAAGCCTTGGAGCTGTTAACAGTTACCACCGGGGTTGTTCTGTCAATAGATCTAAGTATCCGGTAAAGTCCGGATAACTTGGCCTTTTCGAGTCTTTCAGCCAATATCCTTGTCGGCATTGTTAACCTTTCCATGTCTGCCGGGTTGACAAACGTTATAATAAAAAGGCAAGGAGATGAAATCATTCCTTGCCAGTAAAGAGCTGGCTAAAGGTGCTTCTGCAACCCTTTTTCGACCAGTTTTTCCACAACTTTCTTTACATCCTGTGCCCTGTCTTTAGGGCATATCAGCAAGGCATCGCCAGTAGAAACAACTATAAGGTCAGTTACTCCAACTGTAGCGACCACGCCGCCATTACCGGAGACTATGCATCCTCTGCTGTCAATATTTATATATGAAGCACAGTTGGTTACAACGGTATCCTGCTCGTCGGTTTCACTGACATCGGGCAATGCAGACCAACTGCCGACGTCGCTCCAGCCTATATCTGCCGGCACCATCTGTACCTTGTCTGATTTTTCCATTACGCCGTAATCTATGGATTGACTTGAAATTGCGGAGTAAACCTTTGCTATCTGCTCGTCAAGATCTGTAAGTTCCCAGACATCCTTGAATGTGATTCTGTGAAGCTCTCTAGCAAGCTCAGGCATATAGACTGATAATTCACCCAGTATTATATCTGCCCGCCAGACAAACATACCGCTGTTCCAGAAAAAATTTCCTGCTTCAAGATAATGGAGAGCCGTTGTCTGGTCAGGTTTTTCAACAAAGCGTGTTACCGGAAAAGGATCTTCTCCACGAAGTGACAGATCTGCCTCAAGATATCCATAGCCGGTTTCAGGTGCTGTCGGCAGAATACCCAGGGTCATCAACCAGCCGTTTTTAGCGCTGTGGGCTGATTTAATCAAGGTATTCCGCAGCCCTTCAATATCTTTGATATAGTGATCAGCAGGGAGTACAGCCATAATCCCTTCCGGATCATGAGCAGCGATAATGGTTGCGGCAAGCCCAACAGCCGGCGCAGTGTTTCGTCCAACCGGTTCGGAAATAATATCGATATGGACGAGAGAACGGTAGGAGGAGAGCTGCCTCTCAGATTCCTCGGCCTGAAGATGGTTGGTGACAACAATGATCCGTTTGGGACTCAGCGGAAGAACCCGTTCCACGGTTCTTTGCAGCATGGTTGGTCCATCGGTTATGCTGATTAACTGTTTAGGACGTTTTGTTCTGGAGAGCGGCCAGAAACGGGTGCCGGAACCGCCTGCCAGGATTACGATATACATAGCCACTCCTTACCCTTCAGCCCGTTCATAGTCATCCTGAAATCGTATAATATCATCTTCACCCAGATACTCGCCGCTTTGAACCTCAATAATCACAAGCGGAATCTTTCCAGGATTTTTCAGGCGGTGTTGTTCGCCGATAGGTATAAATGTGGATTCATTGATATTTATCATGAATTCCCTGCTACCGCAGGTTACCAGGGCGCTGCCGGAGACAACAATCCAGTGCTCGCTCCGATGGTGGTGTTTCTGTAGGGAGAGTCGTTGACCTGGAAGAACTTCAATCCGCTTGATCTTGTAATTGCTGTTTTCCTCAAGCACCGTATAGGTGCCCCAGGGACGTTCTCCGTGTTCCAGCTGCATATCAGGACTCCTTTTTATTCCGTAATGCAAGATACTGTTTAAGGGCTTCCCGCCAGGGCTGGGGGGTAAAACCGGTATCTTCAACAAGTTTGCTACAGTCCAGGGTTGAGTGTAATGGGCGTCTGGCCGGACGGTTTAGCTGTTCTGTGGTCATGGAATGCAACTTAACCGGTATACCTGACTCTTCAAATATTGCTTTTGCAAAACCGTTCCATGATGTGTTTCCACTATTGGCAAAGTGGTAGACATCCCTGCAGTCCTTGTCAATCAATGCTATAATTCCTCTGGCAAGATCCATTGTCCATGTTGGTGAACCGATCTGGTCATCAACTACCGAAAGTTCATCCTTCTCCTTAGCAAGCTTAAGCATTGTCTCAACAAAATTCTTGCCGTTTATTCCGTACAACCACTGGGTTCTAATCAACAGATTGTCAGGATTTATGTCAACATTCAACTCTCCTGCAAGTTTCGATTCGCCGTAAATGTTCAAGGGCTTTTGCAGATCATCCTCGTTGTAGGGGCTTCCCTTGCTTCCGTCAAAGACGTAATCAGTGCTTATCTGAACCAGCTTTGCCCCTATCTCGCGGGTAATCATTGCAAGAAATGCTACTCCTTCGGCATTGACCTGCATGGCAGTTTCAGCGTTAGTCTCACAAGCATCGACATCGGTATAGGCGGCACAGTTTACTACCACTTTAGGCTTCAGGGCGGTTAAAATCTTTTGTACCGACACCATGTCTGTAATATCTATCTCTGGCAGATCAACACCCCTGCCACGCTCTCCCAGCAGAGCCAGGAGATCCTGTCCGAGCATACCTTTTGAACCGACTACAAGTATCATGCTGCGCTCCCGTATTGTTTCAGGTAATAGTCAAGATAACTGCCGCTTGTTACATCGGCAACCCATTCCTGGTTTGCCAGATACCAGTCAATCGTTTCAGCGATACCTGTCTCAAAGGTGTAGGCAGGAGCCCATCCCAGTTCAGCTTTAAGCCTGGAGGCATCTATGGCGTAACGGCGATCATGGCCGGGGCGATCCTTGACAAAGGTTATCAGATTACGATTTTCTCCTGGTTTGCGTCCCAATCTTCCATCAAGAAGATCAGATACCAGATTGACGATATCTATATTTTTCCACTCGTTATTACCACCTATATTGTAAACTGAACCAGGCATGGCTCCTTTAAGGATACAATCTATTGCAGCTGCGTGATCCTGCACATGCAGCCAGTCTCTCACATTTTTTCCGTCACCATAGACCGGTAAAGGCTTCTTTGCGATTATATTTGCTATAAGAAGCGGAATCAGTTTTTCCGGAAAGTGGTACGGCCCGTAGTTGTTGGAGCAACGGGATATTATGGTTGGCAGTCCGAAGGTTTCATGGTATGCGCGTACCAGCAGATCTGCGCCTGTCTTGCTTGCCGAATAGGGGGAGTTTGGAGCCAGCGGGGTCTCTTCAGTGAAATAACCTGTCTCACCAAGCGAACCGTACACCTCATCTGTCGAGATCTGGTAGTAACGGAAATCATCAATCTTTCCTGATTGCCAATGTCTGCGGCTCTCCTCCAGAAGGATCTGTGTGCCCAGAACATTGGTGCGCACAAAGATTTCAGGTCCGCTTATCGAACGGTCAACATGTGATTCAGCTGCAAAATGAACAACGGCATTTATCTTTTCTTCAGCCAGTATAGAGGCAACCATGTCTGCGTCGCATATATCACCCTTTATAAAACGATATGCGGGGTTCTTTTCAACTGCAGTCAGGTTTTTCAGATTTCCGGCATATGTCAGGGCATCAAGATTAACAACTCTACAGTCTGGATTAAGCGGGATAAAGCGGTTTATGAAATTTGAACCGATAAAACCGGCGCCGCCGGTAACCAGCAAGGCAGATGGGATAAATGAACTGACTGGCATTTATAACCTCCATTATATGGTAAACGGGAGGGACTTTAACACAAAACGAAGATAGTATTAAGCTAAAAAAGACAGATGGATATCAGTTAGTTATTGATTTAAAGACGTTTTTGCCGTCAAAAATAGAAGACCTGAATTTTCAGAACAGGCTTTTTCTGTCAGGTACTACTTACAAATCAAATTAGGGAGAAATTAATACCTATCTATAAAGCTGCAATCGGCGTAACATATAATAACTGACCTGACACACAAAATTATCTTTCCCTGTCATTTTGTTCCCTTCTTTCCGGTCATCTCCATCCACCTCATCTGTACATTCCTCTGGAACAATCCGCACTGTTCCTATCTGAACTGCCGTCAGGTGAAATTCCTCATCCTGGCTTGATGTTCAGATATCGTTAGCATGCAAAGGACAGATAGTGGGCGATGGTACCCTCATTGGTTATTTCACAAAAAACGACGATGCTCGTAACGCCTTCCGGGATCTGACAAAAAAAGGGTTCAGCCGGATCACTCTGACGTACAAAAATACGGATGGAGCGCTTAATGTTGCAGCGTTGGCAGATCTGCGCGATTGAGGTTCAGACCCCTAACCTGTTGATTAACCGCTGGCTTCAGTATCAGCTACCGGCATGCTGAAACAGTCTTCTATGCGATCAAGGTGGAAAACCCGCATGGCTGCCAGCGTGGTGTCAGCTCGGTAGATATAGATGGCAAACGGGTAACCGATGGCGTAATAATGCTTGAGCGGGAGCTGGTAAAGCATCAGGTTGTGGTAAGGATGGGGAAAGATTGAAGTGACAGTCGATTACTGAAAACGTCAGTATTATTCAAACAAGGAGAAAAACCATGATTATCAAAAAAAGTGTTGTAGTGAGCCATCCCGGTGCCTGCGCATGGGGGGTGGGTAAAGTTATAGAGGTTGGCAACATGAAGGCAACCATCCAGTTCAGTGATGGAATCACCAGAAAGATTGCTTCCTCGCATTATGCTACCCTGCAGCCAGGTGATCCGGATGCCTTTGTAGCAACTGCAGAAATCAGTCTGCCTGAAAAGGCCAAAACTGCTCCCAGAAAACCGAGAAAGCTAAAAGTTCCGGTGCTTCTGTCAGATGTGACAGAGATGTAACTACTAATCCTTAGTGAGCTATAAAATGGGCTTTTTCTCAAACAGATTGACCTCGAGAATCTGTAGAAAAGTGTCGAGCTAGCACAGGAGGCCAAATTGTATCAAAGAACGATGAAACTCAGATGGTTACAGCTGTGCATTTTAAATTGACCGGACAGTAGTGATATGAAGATTGTATTCAATGAGATGTTCTACAATTCAGATTATATAAATGATTGCGCTTCAGTATCCGGAAGGATGGAATCTGTAATGGATTCCATGATTAGTGAATCCGGATATCAGATTGTAAGATGTGATGAGGCGGATTTACAGGATATAGCCAGGGTTCATGACAGTGGGTACATTGAATCGGTAAAAATAGATACAAAGCTTTATAATATGGCTATTCTTTCAGCCGGTGGAGCAATCAGAGCCTCCTTGATTGCAATGGATTCAGAGCCATCTTTTGCCTGTATACGTCCTCCGGGACACCATGCTCACCCTTCATCTGCATGGGGTTACTGCGTTTTCTGCAACATGGCGGTTGCGCTTGAAAAACTTAGAAACGAAGGAAAGATAAAATCTGCTTTTATTCTTGATTTTGATGCGCACGGAGGAGATGGAACCATTGACTGTCTCTCTCACTGGAAGGAAGCCATAATTCTGAACCCTATGGCAGATGACAGGGATAGTTATGTTTCCCTTGTGGAAAAATTTGTAAAACATCTTGATTTTGTTGATATAATCGCGGTTAATGCTGGTTTTGATAGTTACGAAAAAGATGTCGGTCATAAGCTGGCAACATTTGATTACTATCGTATAGGATATATTTTGAAGCTTCTGGCTAGGAAAATGGGGCATGAGAGACGCTTTGCAATTCTTGAAGGAGGTTATTATCTGCCTGACCTTGGCAAAAATGTCCTTGCCTTCTGCCAGGGGTTTGAGTGAAGGAGAAAGAAATGCCAGAAGCTCTTGTCATAACATTTGTACCTCGTGAGCAACAGAAGTCGGAATACGACTGGGTGAATATAACATTCAATGATTCAAGTGTCGGTAAGGCAAGATGTCTCATTAACGGAGATGAATTCACAATCTTTTCCATTAACATATATCCTGAATATCAGGGAAACGGTTACGGCAAGGCATTTGTGGATGAGGTAAAACGAAATTACAAAAAGCTTACGGCAGACAGGGTTAGAAACACCGCGATAGGTTTCTGGGAATCTGTAGGTTTTAAAAAGGATGGTGAAACAGAAAACTGGGTATTCCCTGTCAGGAACCTTCTGCCAACTTAGGGTACAATTTTAGTTCGTAGAATTGTGCTGTAAGTGTCAACTGAATCAGGAGCCTTTTCAAGTATAAATCTTCTGGCATTTTTACTCATTTTTTCAAGCGATGTTCTGTTATCCGCCATTTTTCTTAATGCAGCGACAAAGCCATCAAGATCTTCAGCTTTAAAAACAAGTCCTGTTTCACCTTCAACCATTAGTTCTCTTGGGCCGCCCGCATCGGAAACTATTACAGGCAACCCTGATGATTGTGCCTCCAGAACAACATTGCCAAAGGTGTCTGTTGCGCTTGGAAAGACAAACAGATCTGCAGAGGCATATCCTGTCTGCAGCTCTTCTCCCTGCAGAAAACCTGTAAAAACAGCCGGGTACCCGTCAAGAACCTTTTCCATCTCTGCTCTGTAAGGCCCGTCACCTACAATCGCAAGTGACAGGTCAAATCCTTCTTCAAGCAACTGCAAAAATGCCTCTGCAAGCAGTTCCAGAGATTTTTCACGTGATACACGTCCAACGTAGATTAGTTTAAGAGCGCCGGACAGTCCTCGTTCATTCCAGAACCTGCTGTTTCTTTTATCCGGCCTGAATTGCTCTGAGTCAACCCATCTGGGCAGAGGCTTCATCTTCTCAACAGGAAGACCGTGAGATGAGAGCTGTTCCTTTGTGCCTACTGAGGGAACCATAACTTCTTCCATCTGGTTATAGAACCAGATCATGTAGTTCCAGGCAACCTGTTCGAGAAATTCGTCGTTTGTAAGATTTTTGACATACTGTGGAATGTCAGTGTGATAGGTACCGGCAACAGGGATGTCCATCAGACGTCCGATAAGCAGACCCAGTATCCCCACTGTGCCGGGCGTGCTTATATGGATATTTGTGATTCCAGTCTTTTCAATATAATTCATCACATCCAGAATTGGCGGAAAGTTAAGCTTTAGCTCCGGATATTCAGGAAGGACAAAATCTCCAACTGACTTGAAATGTTTTACTCCTTCCATCTCTTTGTCAGACAGGTTCCCTGAAGTTATTACAGTTAATTCAACTCCTCTGCTCTTGGCTGTCTTGATTAGCCTCTGGATAGTTATGGCCACGCCGTTAATTTCATCCAGGGTGTCTGTAAATAGCGCGATTTTTTCAGATGAAGAGGGAAAACTGATTTCCTTCAATTCCCGGGTAATATCCTGAATCAACTCCTTTCCTTTGTTCTGGTGGTGAAAGGCAAGATAATAAGGTGTAATAAGAAGGTGAACCAGTCCGATTGCTCCTGCTGCGTTCAGATATTCAAAGAAGCCCCCGTTTATAGAAAGATTCATTAATCTTGTCGTGTAGTAATAAAGACTCCGGTTTGCCAGTCTGCTTGTAACCATAAATATTTTACGGTTAAGATTGGCATCTTTAATTTCTGACATAAATTCAGAGTCATTCAGAAGCTGGCGTGCCTCACTGTCCAGCATCTCCTCAAAGCTCTTTATCTTGTTGCTCTGTTTTTCAGGCAGATTCTTCAGTATAAAGAGCCTGATTTTTTCAGCAAAAGAGGCCTTATCGGTTCCCAGGTTGAAGAATCGATCCAGCAGTGCACTTACAAACGGGGTTGAATCTCTTCTCCGTTCACCAAACCTTTCCCTGTAGAAACTCTGGGCAACCCCGTAAAGACTGTGAGCCATTGTAAGAGGTCCGCCATCTTCGCCGTCAGCCCGTGTTTCTCGCTCTTGTATGGCCGAAATGAAATCACTTACCGTTTTTCCGCTTCTGGAAGTTGTATATGCTCTTGCTATAAAGAAGCCGCCATGGTCGTCAGACCCTCCTGTCATTCCTTTAAGCCAGGGGCTATCGCCATTCGGTGCTATATCATGCTTGTTTGAAAGCCGTTCAATCAAACCTGGTGTGACAGATGAAACCAGCTTTTGGGTAAATTCATTGAATCTTGTTGCCCTGCAGCCGTTTTTGACCTCAAAAACGGTAAAAAGAAGAAGGCTTTTTTCTATTATTTCAACTGTCAGTTTATCATTCTGTGAATAAAGCGGGTGCGCCAGAAAGTGAGAAATATTTTCCTTATTAAGATAGGCAACAAGTTCGTATATATTTTTTCTGAGTTTTAAGATCTCTTTAAAATGGGTTTCAGATATCCCTGAGACAACTATATGAACCTTGCATCCGTTTTCAGGGAAATGGGCTGTTATCTCCGAGCTTATGAAAGTATTCGGGAGATGGGCAATTTCCAGCGCTCCGTTTATACTGTTGTGATCCGATATTGTGACAAAGTCCATACCGCGCTGTAATGCTGTTTTGTAGATATGGATTGGCGAGGTGTAGCTTTCAGGGCAGTTGAATTTTCGTAATGCCCAATAATTAGGTTTGTTGGAATGACTTGAGTGGACGTGAAGATCGCTTTTGAATGTCTTCATTAATATCCCTTTTGACTGAGTTGATTCTGGAGGTCTGGTAGATTTGCCACTTTTGATATTAACAGGGGAATATTACAATCATGTTGTGATACTGAAATAATTGTGTGAAGAGTATAGCCCTACTTAAAAAACAGGCTTTCAAGACCTGCTGTTTTCCTTATATCCCAGATATTCATAAAGAATGGATCGAACCGTCCAACTCTTGCCTGCTCTTCCTCACGTTCCCAGAAGAAAAGTCTTCCTGTTGTGTAAAGATAACCGAAAGGATATGCGGTAAGGCTCTGCCGTCTCCTGGCAATCAGTTCAACAGGGTATCTGTAATCTGCCTCTCTCTCTTTAACAAAAACCATAGCCTGATTTCTTGTTTCTCTGGCAAGGGAAAGATATTGATTAAAATCCAATAATTCAGATTTCTGCAGATCTCTCACAGATCTCTTTGAAGCCATTGCACGAAACGTGAAGGCGCGATGTCGGGCTCTTAGAGTGCTTACCTTAAGCCCTGTTATAAGCTCATCTGCAATTTGGTTGATTTCATCGTTTATCTTTTTATCTCTGTATAAAAGAGCTGTTCTTTTACGCAGTCTTTCAACGCTTTTTCCCATTGAATAGGCATACTGTTCCAGATTAGCTACAGGCTCTTTAATTATCCTCTCTACCTCTGAAGGTTCAGCTTTCTTTAAAAGCCATCTGTAGCTGAAATCAGGTTCTGGCTGAAACGGAAATCTCAAGGGGGAGGGGAGTTCGGCAAAAGGTGTTGATGCTGTAATATAACGGAGCAGTTCCAGATCTTTAAGAAAATGATTCTGCAAATTTAATGCGAATTGCCATTCCTTTACTGCAACAGGATCCTGGAATATATCAAAGAGTCTTGATACCGGAGAATCCTTAAGCCTCTTTCCATTATATATATATTGCCATGACCATCTTGCTATACTCCAGTCAACAAGCCAGTATCCCCATTCCCATCCTGTAGAGAAGGTTAGATGCCCATTAAGACCTAACTCGCTCATAATATTGATATCGCTCCACCGGCTGTCAAGATAAGGGAGCAGTAGCAGCGGAACAGATGTGTCAAAAGCAACCCAGTAGGAGGATTCGGGCCAATACCATGTTTCGCGCTTCTTCTTTTCAGATATCGCCGCTTCAAGCATAAACTTCTGGTTTTTGTTGCCATAAACCGGTGCCTTTGGTTCTGATGCCGAATAGCACATTACGGTATGTATCAGAATTCCGCTTTTAGGATTGAACGGGCGTCGTACCTTTTCCCCCTTGGTCTGGGCAATAACATGAGTTGCCAGTAGAAGGGTTTTTTTATATTTTTCTGTAATCAGATATTCAATATACTTCTGCGCTTCCGGTGAAATCTTGGCAGTCAGGGGCAGATGTTCACCCATCATTGTTTCAACGGTTATAAAATCCCATGGGATCTGGAACAGCCATGCAATTGTTTTCTTAATCTGACGCTTGTATGAGGGGAAAGGTTTGAGAAGGGTAATTGTCTGAAATGCCTGTTGCTGCAACATTGAGATGGATATCTCAACTCCGCATTTTATCCCACGTTTATGGGCATATTCCACAATTCTGCTTATATGAGGAATCCATGCCTTGCGATCTATGTTACGAAGCAGGAAAAACTGGAAACTGTTCTGACCATTGCGTGCCAGCCAGTCCAGATATGCGGTTACGTCTTCAAATGCTCCCGGATGCAAATGGTTGTGTAACTGCTCTGTTAACTCCATGGGGTGAAGGGTATGCAGATGAAAGCCTCTGTTAGTAAAACGTGGTTGACCGGAAAAGGTAAACCTGTCTTTCAGTGGCCATTGCCTGTAGACGGGCAGAATAGTCTGCCTTGGGTGAATAAACCTTATATTCAGTTGCTCCTGTAGCAGAGCATAAAGACCGGATGCGACTGCTACACTGGTCTGAGCTTCAAGTTTTAACAGTTTTTTGTTGCCTCTTTTTATCGCTGTCCACTTGTATGACTCTTTGGACAGCGCTGTTGAAGCAGTCAAGGAGCCTCTATCTCTGGTTATTGTGCCGTTTATGGATGGCAGAATTATCTCAATATCAGAATGTTTGTTGTTGAGTGATATTTGCCCTTTTGGAAAAGCGCGGGACAGAAGGGATATGGAATCATCAACGGCCAGTTTTGCCGCACTGTTTGACAGCAGCGAAGATGGCGTATTAATTGATATCTCAAGTTTTGAACCGGAAGCGTAAACTGTTATCGGCTGAGTTAACAGGATAAAAAAAAGCAGAAAGAAAAGATGGGCGGATGTTACCCTTCTAAACGATAATGTTACAGATATCACTGACTGTTACCAGTTTGGCAGGAGCGTAGCCTACAAAATCCCCGTCTATCTGTATTGGTTTGTTTCCTTTAATTTCAACCTGTTGACAGAGTATGGTCTGAATACGAGGGCTTGAAGCAGATTTTCCTGAGATAAGATCACAGATGGCTCCCAGGTAAGCCGAGCGGTTTTTGTCTTTAATACAGGCAACAACAAAACCCTGTGAAAATATGGAACCTTCCGGAGCAAGAATAAAATTTCCGCCATAACGTGAGGCGTTGCAGACTATTGCCGTATGACAGTTTACAGTCTCTTTATCTGTGACAACCTGAATGTTTTCAGTTTCCCATGCAAGGCAGTTTCTGATTGCGGAGAGAAAATATCCACCCTGTCTGAATAGTCTCTTCTCTGTTACATTGAGATCCCTGACCACCGCTCCATCCAAACCTATGCCGGCCATAAGGGCAAAGCGGTATTTTTTGCCGCTCATCTCCAATTGCCCTATTGCAAGTGGTCTATCTTTTCCATTTAAAATTCTTTTTATTCCTTCATCAAGCGAAGTTATTCCAAGTTCGGCAGACAGCACATTCGAGGTGCCGAGCGGTAATACAGCAATTGTCGCTGTACCGGGGATAAGGCAGTTGATTACTGCATTTATGGTTCCATCTCCAGCTGCAACTATTATGAAAGGAAGTTGATCAGTCAGGTAGATTTTTTTACAGCAGGCAGCCACCTCTGCCGGGGTTTTTACCATAAAGAGGGTATTAGATATGCCGGCAGCTTTAAGTTGCATCAGTAATGAGTCAATTCTTTTTTTTGCGTATTTTCCAGAGGTTGGATTGGCAAACAGGAATGTTCCCATGTTACTCCATAGCTTTCAGGACTTAGTGACTGTATTGCGAGGAATTTATCATCAGTCTTGATTCCGATCAATTTCTGTTTAGTTTACTCGCTGATCGGTTCTCTTTGAATTAGCTTTTTAAAATAACTTATTATTATGTCGCGGGTGTCAGGATTATGTGACAATCTGGCAAAGATTCGGTCTGCTCCAGCTGATTCTCAATATAGAAGAAAATTGTTTCAAAAAGATTTTTCTCTCATAACGAATCCGAAACATAATGTTGTTAAGATGACTTATCGGATGTAGAAAAATATGAGGAAGGAAAGATCAAGATGGACTATGGAAACGAGTTCTGCATGGGATGCGGAAGCAGGGCTGTGTCAAAAACAGTGGATGAGGTTCTTCCAAAGTTCAGAATGGAGATCATCAAGTATGCATCTGGAGCAGAGCTTAAAAGCAGCTATTCAAGCAATGGAAATGTAGGCAGGATTCTTTTGTCTGGCTGTGTATCCATTGATGAACAGGTTTCTCCTATCTGAAAGTAATCTCGAAATTATATCTGTTTATTTATTCTGCTTAGGATAGCTTCTGCCAATCTGGCGATGCTTGAGATGGACAAAGGTGGGGTACGGATTCTATAGAAGTGCTCAACCTCTTTTATCCCTTTAGGTAGCTATGGGCTTAATGTAAAAAAATCCGACAATAAAAACAGATTAAAATTAGTGATACATACCGTTTTTCATTGAGCTTCAGGCGTAGATGACCGCAATTTCTGATTCAAATTCTGTTACCTCTGAACGAATAGACTGCTCCGCTCTAAAAAGAGGATCGGTAATGATGCTGCTATATGTTCTGCCTGCTCCTCTGAAGGTATTCGTCGTAACCCTTTCTATGCAAGAGAAATGTCAAGAGCTTTATGGCAATAACTGATCGGTAGCTCCAGTGAGATATTTTGTCGGAAAAATTTACAGTTACTGGAATGTGGTTTTTATATAATAATATTATATAACAATATCAATAAGTTGTGCTTTTGGTATAATGCTTGCTTTATTTTATACGTATGCAAATAAATATAAACTTAATCTGGAGAATAGATATCATGAAAAAATTTCTTATTACGTTAGCATGCGGCGTGCTTCTTGCTACAGCTGGTTCAGCTTTCTCCTACACATTATCTGGTGGCACCGACATTGGTGAGCTAGATAAATATGTTGCCAAAGCGAATCTTGCTAACAGCGATGAAAAAGCTGAACTTGACTGGGTAAATAGTGTATTAAATCCCTCTGTTGCAACATTTAAAACTAAATATGATGAACTTGAATTATCATCTTGGCAGCCTGCAGAGGGATTTGAAGATATTTACGCATATAACTTAGGAAACAATGGGGCGTTTTATGATTATTTTCTTGTAAAACTTGGAAATAACAATGGTACAAATTTTACTGATTATCTCTTTGAAAATGTCGATAATATTGAATGGGCTGTTCTTGATATTAATAATAGTTTTGATGGAACAGGAATCTCTGGAACCATTGAAAAAATCAGCCATATAAGCCTTTTTGATTCAGGCTCAACTCCTGTGCCTGAACCATCCACCTTCCTGATGCTGGGCGCCGGTATCCTGGGGCTGGGTCTGTATGGTCGTCGGAGGGTTAAGAAGTAGACTGTAAAAAAACTGACAGTTTTTAATCAACAGAAAAGCCACCCAAATGGGGTGGTTTTTCTGTTTCTGCTCTTTTCATTTTATAAAGATTAGCGCTTTGGCTCTGTCAGCTCTGTTGAAAAAATCTTTTTGCTGCGTTTCGGTTTCTATCTACAAGTTAACGGCATCTAATTTTAAGCTTATTACTGATTGTTTGTTCGTTTCAGAATCTCTTCTGCCAATCTGGCGCTGACACCTGGCACTGATACCAATGATTCAACAGATTCTTTCGCGATTCCTTTGATAGAGCCAAATTTAATCAGGAGTTTCCGTTCAAGAGTTTGTCCAATACCGGGAATTTCTCCTAATGAGGAATGAACTGCTGCTTTTCCTCGCAGATTTCTATGGTAGGTTATAGCAAAACGGTGGGCTTCATCACGAATTGCTGCCAGAAGCTTGATAGAGCCGGAATCCTGCCTGAATCTTACAGGGTTTCTTCGGCTAGGAATAAATACCCGCTCTTCAGTCCGTTCAACATGAATATCCTTTCCATCTCCCTTTACCCTGCTTTTTGCCAGTGATATCAGTGGAAACCGTCCTGCCAGGCCAAGCTCTTCAACAGCGGCCAATGCGCTGTTCAGCTGCCCTGTGCCGCCATCAACCATAACAAGATCAGGTATTCCCCATTCTTTTATTCTTTCAGGGGCGAAACGGCGTGAAAAGACCTCTTTAAGCATTGCAAAGTCATCCTGGCCATCTATTCCTTTGATCCGGTAGCGTCTGTAACTATTTTTATCAGGCTTGCCATTAAGGAAACTTACGCCGCTGCCTACAGAGTGACGGCCTTGCAAGGTCGAGATATCATAACATTCTATTCTTATTGGTAGTTCAGGAAGATGGAGTTTGTGCTGAAGTTCTTTAAGAATATCATCTGTTATCCGTTCTTTAGCATACTTGCTGTGAAGCGCAGCCTCAGCGTTTCTTGCCGCAAGTAGAAGAAGTTTTTGCTTATCGCCGACCTTTGGCTGCAGAAGGCGAACCCGCCTTTCTTTAAGCTCAGACAGAAATTCTTCGAGAATGGAACGGTCTTCTGGAATCAAAGGGATATAGAGATTATCAGGTGTGAATCGCTCGGCATTGTAATATTGGCGTATAAAACCTGAAATGGCGCCAGTATCGTCCAGTTCACCTGAAGCGTAAAGGACTGTGCTGCCCGAAATGCTGCCTCCTCGCACAAACAAGAGAGCGAGTGCCAGTTCTTCACCTTTGCGTGCCAATCCCAATATATCGTCATCTCCACCCTGTTTGACCATCTTCTGAGGTTCGAGAGTCGTATCAATTGCCCGGACAAGATCCCGCCAGCGAGCCGCTTCTTCGTAATTCTCAGAGTCAGAGGCATGTTGCATCTTCTCCCTGAAAGAGTTTGAGAGGCCAGCTTTTTTACCATCAAGAAACAGGATCGCGCCATCCAGGATCTCTCTGTATTCAGACTCGCTTATCTTGTTATGGCAAGGAGCGCTGCATTGACCCATCTGGTGGTAGAGGCATGGGCGAGTTCTTTTTAGGCAGGTTTTCCAGGGGTAATGCCTTAGTGGAAATATCCTTTGTATCTGTTTAATTACTTCACGAGCCGCTGAGGCAGAAGAGTACGGACCAAAGTAGCGTGCGCCATCACGTTCTGTCTTGCGGACAATGGTTATTCTCGGGAATGGTTCCTGAAGGTTTGCTCTTATAGAAAAATAGGTTTTGTCATCCTTAAGGTTAAGGTTGTAACGGGGTTTATGCTGTTTAATCAGGGTGTTTTCAAGCAGCAGAGCCTCTTTCTCGGTATCAGTGACTGTAAATTCAATCTTTGCTACCCGTGTCATAAGAAAGCGAACCTGTGGTCGGCTGTCTGTATGACTAAAATAGCTGCTTACTCTTTGTTTAAGGTTGCTTGCCTTGCCAATATAGAGAATTTCATCGGAGTCATCTTTCATGATGTAGACTCCGGGATTATTAGGAAAACTCCGAATGGATTCTCTTGGGTTCATGATTTGTATTGTAGCACTGACGGTTTAAAAGAAAAGGGGGGATGATGCCCGTTTATTAGGCACTACTGCCGTTGTTTTATACAGATATCTCTGCTTCATTTTTGTGCTTTAGTGTTATTTTTCAGGCAGTTATAAAATAAATCAAGTAATGGCAGTATATTTGCTTTGTATGTGACTGCTGTAACTTGATGCAGCGAATTTAATCCTACCTGACAGGAGGAAGCAACAATGGAGTTGTCACCCCTTACACCCCTGAAACAAAGTGGAGATGTGCTGTTTCTTATGCTTGGAGCTGTTATGGTCTTTGCGATGCATGCCGGTTTTGCCTTCCTTGAAGTGGGAACGGTTAGAAAAAAGAGCCAGGTAAATGCTTTTGTAAAGATCCTTACAGACTGGTCTGTCTCAACTGTCGTCTATTTTCTGATCGGTTTTCCTCTGGCCTACGGTATATCTTTTCTTAAGCCGGCTGATCAGCTTATGCAGGGTTCAATGGGATATGACCTGGTTCATTACTTCTTTCTCTTATGCTTTGCAGCCTGTATTCCGGCTATTATATCAGGAGGAATCGCGGAAAGAGCAAAGTTTTGGCCACAGGTTATTGCAGGAGCTATCTTTGCCGGATTCTGCTATCCGCTCTTCGAGTCTCTTATCTGGGGTAAAAACTCTTCATTTTTGCAGAGTTTTTTTAAAAAAATCGGTGGAATTGAATTTCATGATTATGCCGGTTCTGTTGTTGTGCATTCCATCGGTGGCTGGATTGCTCTGGCAGCGGTTCTCCTGCTTGGCTCGAGAAAAGGGCGATACAGCCACGGTAAGTCCCATCCTTTACCTGTCAGTAATATTCCGTTTCTGGCACTAGGATCCTGGATACTTGCAGTAGGCTGGTTCGGTTTTAATGTCATGAGCGCCGGCAATCTTGAAAAGATTTCCGGTCTGGTGGCGGTTAATTCTCTTATGGCAATGGTTGGCGGGGTGCTGTCTGCTCTGGTTGCAGGTCGGAATGATCCCGGATTTATACATAACGGTGCTTTGGCAGGTCTGATTGCAGTTTGTGCAGGAAGTGACATCATGCATCCTCTTGGGGCATTGGCTACAGGAGCAATTGCGGCGGTCATATTTGTCTACGGATTTCAGTTTGAACAGGAAAAACTCAAGATTGATGATGTGTTGGGTGTTTGGCCGTTGCATGGTGTAATCGGAACATGGGGGGGGATCTCTGCAGGTATATTTGGACAAAAGTTCTTCGGAGGGATAGGAAACATTAGTTTAATATCGCAACTGGCAGGCTCGTTTACGGCTGTTGTTTTTGCCCTTTTCTCCGGGTTTGTGGTTTATGGTCTACTGGCAAAGACTCTTGGGATCAGATTGGATGCAGAAGATGAGTATAACGGTCCGGATCTTGCCATACACAAGATTGGAGCCTATCCTGAAGAACATATAAGTTAAAACGGTTTTCTGTCTGCTTTCCATGGTTGACAAGGGACGGCTAAAAATGCTAAGGAATACCCATTTTATCCAAGTATTTCTTGGCAGTTATAAATTGTTTGTCCCGGTCAACCGGTGAAAGGTACCCCCGTGAAGATGTTCAGATTCTTCCGTCAACTGATACTGCTTCCTGTATACCTGATTATAATTTTTCTCATCTGTTCTCTTCCGGTTTTTGCTCAGGAAACTGAAGACTCACAACTCTTTCTGACCGGTTTCAATGCATATCAACAAAAAGATTACACTGCTGCTGTTAATCAGCTTTCAGAAGTTCTTAAAAAGTTCCCGGATACTCCGTTACGTGACATGACGTTGTTCTGGCTGGCTCGTTCCTATTATAATTCCGGCAACCGTCAGGATGCAGCCAGCTATATGGCTCAATTTATACATGAATATCCAGACAATCCTCTTAAAAATACGGTTGAGGAAGATCTCCTGGTTATCGCAGCCCAGTATAAAAAATCCATACCGGCTGACAAGCCAGACCTGATTATAGCAAAGGCTGAAGCAGATCGTCAGGCAAAAGTAAAAGTTGAAGCTGAAAGAATAGCCGCTGAAAAGGCAGAAGCCAATCGTGCTGCACTGGCCAAGGCTGAGTCAGAGCGCCTTGCAAAAGTAAGGGCTGAAGAGGAACGTGCTGCACTGGCTAAGGCTGAAGCTGAACGTATTGCCTCAGCCAAGGCTGAAGCAGATCGTCAGGCAAAAGCAAAAGTTGAAGCTGAAAGAATAGCCGCTGAAAAGGCAGAAGCCAATCGTACTGCAATGGCAAAGGCTGAGTCAGAGCGCCTTGCAAAAGTAAGGGCTGAAGAGGAACGTGCTTCACTGGCTAAGGCTGAAGCTGGACGTATTGCCTCAGAGAAAGCTGAAGCAGATCGTCAGGCAAAAGCAAAAATTGAAGCTGAGAGGATAGCAGCTGAAAAGGCAGAAGCCAATCGAGCTGCAATGGCAAAGGTTGAGTCAGATCGCCTTGCAAAAATAAAGTCTGCCAGAGAAACTGCTGAGAGACTAAAATCCGGTCGCACAGCTCTAAAAGATAAGGCTATTGCAGAGTACAAGCGTATTATTGAACGTTTTCCAGGTACTCAGGCAGCCCGTACTGCAGTCGCACGCCTGAAGGAGTTAGGTGTTGCAGTTGTAATGCCAGTTGCCAGCTCTTCTTCTTCGACGGCATCAGAATCAGTCGGGACTTCGCAGGTATTGGCACTTGAAGTTGCCCAGTATGCGGCATTTGAATTTGATACACACCCTCCAAAGAGCCCATTACAGGTGACTGTTAAAACAGCAGTTTCTTTTGAGATTCAGAACCGTGGTAATGGTAAGGACAGTTTCTATCTTGAATCAGGTTTTCCGGCAGAATTTGGAGTTCGTTTTTCTGCTGCAGGTTCAGAACAGCTGATCAATCAGACTCCGCTACTTGCTCCTGGTGAGAGCTTTAAGGGTCAAATACTTCTGACTGTACCTCCGGTTTCTATTGATGGCCTTAGAATTGCCTATCCTGTAAAAGCCGCATCACAATTTATGCCTGAGGCTTCTCAGAGCAGAGTTATTCCGCTTGTTGCTTCTGCTCCTCTTCTGCGTGCGGTGGCCAAGACAGACAAGAGCCGTCTGCTTCCGGGTGAGACTGTTCAGTATAGGATTGCTCTTCTTAATGTCGGTTCTACAACTGCTCAGGATGTTACTCTCCGTCTAAATTATCCTGCTCAATACAGGCCGCTCGAGTTTAAGGCTTCAGGATTCCGACAGGAGATGAACGCTGCCCTGGTGTTGGATGGACTGACACTAAAGTCTGGAGAAAGCAGGGATATTACGGTTGTTTTTCGATTGGAAGACGAGGCATTGTCCGGCCAGGAATTGATGTTGCGCGCCGATGTTGTAAATAATTCATTGAAGACAAGGGGCACCTTTCTCTCAAATGCCACTTCTGTACTCCCTGTGACTGCTATTGAACTTAGAACTGGACACAGTATTGTTACTGCCATTCCGGGGCAGACAGTTTCTCTGCCTGCCAGGGTTGTCAATAAAGGTAATCAGCGTGAGCAGATTAGACTTGCTGCTATTTCGCCATCGCAAAAGATTGTGATCTATCATGACCTTAACCGCGACGGACTAAGGCAGCCAGGAGAACCGGAAATAACAGCCATTGGACCTTTGGGACCAAAGGAAGAGGCAGCATTGCTTCTGGAAATTTCAACTTCTAAGAGTGCCAGGGACGGAGCGGTTGAAAGGATTTCTTTAATTGCAGCTCCTGAATCGGCAAGAGACAGATCTGTTTCTGCAGAGGCTCAGATAAACTATTCAAGACCTGTGTTGCAGTTTGCCATGAAAGGTCGCCAGGGCAGTATGGTTCCAGGGGAGTTGCTGACTGTTGAAATGGATGTAATGAATAAAGGTTCAAATCTTGCCAAGATGGTTGAGTTGGAGATTACATGGCCGGAGCAGGTGGAGCTGGTGGCTGCCGATCAGAAAGCTGACAAGAGTCTGGCAGGCAGTTCAATCTGGCGATTTAATGAGTTGGGTGCCGGCGAAAAGAGGATTGTAAAAGCTTCTTTCAGGATTAAGCCAGGTATAGGAGTCGGTACCGGAGTACAGCTAAAAAGTCTGTTAACTTACCAGGATCATGCGGGGAACAGGTACTGATATGCGTCGGACAGGCATTAAAATCTTATCGTTTATGATTCTGCTGTTTTCTGCATCGTTGGTTTCGGGTGAGCATTATCTGTATAAACCAGAGAAGATAAATACTGAAGCTATTGAAGCTTCAGAGGGTATACTTGTAAAAGAGGTCACAGTGAAAAGAGGTGAGACTCTTTCGCATATTTCCAAGGAACATTCAAACCATGGTTATTACTACCCTCAGATTCTTCTCTTTAATCAGATAAAGAATCCCCATCTGATTCATCCCGGGCAGATATTGCGTGTGCCTGTATCTCAAAAATCAGAGACAAAGAGATTGATATCTGCATCAAAAAAGATAAAACAGCATAAAACAGCTCTTAAAAAGCCGGGTCATCATGTTGCTGAAAAATCTTACGATAATAAGAAAACAACTGTTACGGCTGCTGAGAACACTGCCTTCAGACATGCTATGGCTGCATTCAACAAGGGTGAATGTGATAATGCTATCAAGCTTTTTGATACTTTTATAAATAGCTATCCCAATTCTTCCATGATGCCTGATGCAACATTGAACAGGGCAGAGTGTTATCTGAAGCTTTCAAAAAAATAGCCGGACTCAGTGTTTTCAATAAATAATTTACGGCCAGATCATTACAAATCCGCGCATTCTACCGCCTTGTGCATCCCTATACTGGACAATTTGAAGTCCAGCCGCCTCACCTCTTCTGATTTCGTAACCTTCTTTTTTTTCTGAAGATTTAGGTCGCATTGCAGCAATACCTGTAAGTTCCTTTAAAACAGTGCCATAGAAAGATTCCTGAATTCCTGATCCGCTACGGTCTATTATCTGAATTGCACGGATAGTTTTGTCTTTAGCACGAAATACCCGATATTCATTGGTCGAACCCAAATACTGTTCCCATCCCGGATTATCCTTGGAATAGGCTGCATTGACAGCTTCTTTGGGAATGAATGCAGGCAGTTTGATTGGACGTCCTTTGCCGTGTGATGCGAGTCCCTGATTTGGTGGGGTTATGGTCAGGCCGGAATCAACTGAAACAGCATTTGTGGCATTGGTTGAAATTGCAGTTTGAACGGATTGTTGTGTTGTGTTCTTGGCTATGGTTTCTGGTTGTTTGGGACGTTGCTGCAGAATGGTTATAAATATTACCAGTAGAAAGGTAATTGCTCCTATTATAAAACCTGTATTACGGTACCAGGGTTTTGGAACCTCTGGTTCTGTAATTATAGAAGAATGGTGGTGTATCTCATTCTTATCAGATACAGATTGGTTGTCAGCTAAGGCTCTTGATTCATAATCCATTTCTTCTGAGTTGGTATCAAGATGTCTGCTGAAGTCCGAAATAATGGATACGCCCTTGTGTTGTGGAAAATTATATGTGATTGGTTGTTCTGCATCTTCCCTTGGTTCTTTTGGTACTGTGTCAGGCGATGAAATGACAGGTATGGTTTTTAGTGGCGTTTCATCAATAACTGTAATCTTGTTCTTATTAAGAAGATTCTGAATTATGGGTTCCAGATTTTCATCAGAATCTGTCGGGTCAATAATAATCTCAAAATAAGAGATTATATCCGGATCAACCTTTTCAGGCGAACTGATCAGGCCAAAGCGTACCTTGTGACGTCCCAGTCTTGATTTCAGGTGTTTGTAAAGGATGTCGGCAGATAGGCCTGCAAGATGATTCTGAAAGATCAGCAGATCTGGTTTCCGCTTTTCCAACTCCTCAATTCCACGGTGGATGTCATTAACTATAACAAGCCATTCATGGTCTTTAACCATATTTTCAAATAGCGATGAAAGCCTTGGTATATCTGTTATCACGAGGGTTGGCATTAAATAACTCCATATTAAGAGTGAGGCATAATACCGGAACCTGACAATGCTGGCAAACAGATTAATCTGTTTGATTTTGAAGATATCGGATTACTTTGACAAAGCTTAAAAAAAAATATAAATGTTAAACCTGATGTTGCATCTGCTGGAGATAAAAATTACGGGATTATGGTAATCCATCTTTTATTGGTTACATAATCAGTTCGTTAAACAAAAACCTCCGAAGTGTTGACTTCGGAGGTTTTTTAATTCTCAGACAGGAAATTGAATGGTACCGGATTTACTTGCTGTAGAAAAACCTGCCAGATACATGGGCGGCGAGATGGGGTCTGTTGTCAAGTCAAATGCTGACATGAGGATAGCTTTAGCCTTTCCTGATGTATACGAAGTTGGCATGAGTCATTTGGGACTTCGTATACTTTACAGGATCTTAAACGATCAGGAAGGGATAGCTGCAGAGAGGGTTTATGCTCCGTGGCCTGATATGGCTGCACAGCTAAAATCCAGACAGATACCCCTTTCTACACTTGAGACAGATAGACCTCTTGCTGAGGTGGATATTATTGGATTTACCCTGCAGTACGAACTTTCATATACTAATATTGTAAACATGTTACGACAGGCAAATATACCTATATGGTCGGCAGAACGTAAAAAAGGCTGGCCATTGGTTATTGGTGGAGGTCCGGGAGCCTTTAATCCTGAGCCGGTAGCTGATTTCTTTGATGCATTTCTGATTGGGGATGGAGAAGAGGCAGTTCTTGAAATAGCCAGTCTGGTGCGCGAATGGAAGATTGATGTTTCCGCTGACAAACAGTTGTTACTTGAAAAACTCTCAGCTATTCCAGGCATATATATCCCGTCATTCTATGATGTTGAATATTTTGATGATGGCAGGATATCAGCTATTCGTCCGCGAAAAGAGAGTTACCCTCCTGTCCGCAGACGCTTTCTTTCTGACATAGATTCTGCATCTTTTCCTGACAGTCCGGTTGTCCCTTTTATGAAAACTGTACATGACAGGGTGGCTGTTGAAGTGGCAAGGGGTTGTACCAGAGGTTGTCGCTTCTGTCAGGCCGGTTATATATACCGTCCACTACGTGAACGTTCTCCCGAACGTATAAATAATCTGGTTGATAGATCCCTTGAAAATACCGGTTATGATGAGGTTTCGCTTCTTTCTCTCTCTACCGGCGACTACAGTTGTATTGAGCCACTACTTAAGAACCTGATGTTACGCCATGCACGGGACAGGGTTGCCGTTTCATTACCTTCTCTCAGGGTAGGTACCCTTACTCCCGAGTTGATTGATGAGATCCGTAAGGTAAGAAAGACCGGTTTTACACTTGCACCGGAGGCCGGCACTGAGAGGATGCGTCAGGTTATTAACAAGGGGATATCAGAACAGGAACTTCTGGAAGGGGCGCATGCAATATTCGGCGCAGGATGGCGTCTTATAAAGCTTTACTTTATGATGGGGCTTCCTACAGAAACCTGGGAGGACATAAAGGCAATACCAGACCTTGCAAAACAGGTGAAAGCACAGGCAAAACGGGCAGGGGGGCATGGTGAGATTAATGTGGCGGTTAGCACATTTGTTCCAAAACCGCATACTCCTTTTCAGTGGGAACGCCAGCTTTCACTTGAAGAAACTCGTGAACGCCAGAGTTTTCTTAGGGATGAGCTTCGTAAAAGAAAGCTTAATTTTAAATATCAGGATGCAGAACTGTCGTTCATGGAGGGGGTGTTTTCCAGAGGTGACCGCAGACTTGCTTCTGTTATAGAACGTGCTGTAGAGCTGGGTGCATGTTTTGATGGATGGAGTGAGCATTTTTCACTTAACCGTTGGCTAACGGCTTTCAATGACTGTTCAATATTACCTGACTGGTACCTTAGAGAACGTTCAAAAGAGGAGATCTTACCCTGGGCTCACATTGATTCAGGCATAGAAAAAGGTTTCCTTTTGAAGGAACTGAAGCAAGCCTTTGCCGAGTCAAACACACCGGATTGTCGATTCGGTTCATGCACTAACTGTGGGGTTTGTGATTTTAGTGAGGTTTCAAACAGGATTGCGGCTACTCCAGATTTTTCTGAGCAACATATTCAATCTGATTTACCGGAAATCATTCAGCGACGTATAAGAATCCGTTTTTCAAAAATCGGCAGAGTTAGATACCTTAGCCATCTTGAACTGATCAACCTATTCACCAGAGTTGTGCAACGAGCCGGAGTACCAGTTCTGTACAGTCAGGGATTTCATCCTCATCCCCGTTTTTCATTTGGAACAGCTACCTCAGTAGGGGTTGAGTCCAGAGCGGAGTATATGGATCTGTTTGTTGATAATATGGATGCAGCTTTAGTTAAGGAACGTCTAAACAGAGCGTTCCCAGATGGTATGTCTGTACTTGAAGCTGTCGAGATTCCTTTAAAGGCTTCTTCACTTACACCACTTATTGACGCAACCTGTTACACTGTTAAATTACCAGGATATGAGCCTGAACTGCTGAAAAAGCAAGTTGTGCAATTTATGGCACACTCTTCCTGGATTCTGGTTAGAGAGAAGAAAGGTGAACAACAGACCATTGACTTAAGACAGGAAACCCGTAAACTTAAAGCGTCAGGAGAAACACTAGAGCTGATAATCGGTCGTGGAAAAGCTATTGAATTGACTGCAGCTGTAACCGGCCTTAATCCTGACTTACTGATATCCATACAGATTGAAAAGACGGCTCTTATTTTTAAAGAACAGTAGAAAATTTATTAATTATATCTAATTATATTTTCATAGAGGTAACAGAATGCCATCAGAACTGGTAATTAATGTAACAGCCCATGAGACTCGAATTTCGCTTATTGAAAAAGGTACTATTGCAGAACTTTATATTGAGCGGACACGCGAAAAAGGGATTGTAGGTAATATCTACAAGGGGCGTGTGGTGAGGGTATTGCCTGGTATGCAGGCAGCTTTTGTTGATATTGGACTTGAAAAAGCGGCATTTTTGTACGTTGCAGATGTTTTTGACGCGATCGAAGAATATGAAAATCTTATGGATGATGGTAAGAGGCTTACTCTGGATTCAGATGACTGTAGTGATCAGGAATACAGGATTTTACATCCTATTGAGGATCTGCTACAGGAGGGGCAGGAACTTCTTGTACAGGTTTCAAAAGAGCCTATTGGCACAAAAGGGGCGCGCATTACCTCTCATATCTCCCTGCCAGGCCGTCATCTGGTATATATGCCTACGGTAGATCATGTTGGTATTTCCCGCCGGATAGAGGAAGATGAGGAGAGGGAGAGGCTTAGGGAGCTTGTAGAACGCTTGCGACAGCCGGGTTGCGGTTTTATCGTCCGTACTGCTTCTGAAGGAAAAACAGAGGAAGACCTCCGTTCCGATATGCAGTATCTGGCAAAGATATGGGCAGAGATTGTAAAGAGGAAGGAAAAGGCTGCGGCACCATGTCTGATTCATGCTGATCTTGATGTGGTTCAAAAGGTGGTAAGGGATATTGTTACAGATGATGTCAATAGTATTGTAATTGATTCAAAACCGGATCATGACCGTATAGTTCAATTTATATCAACTTTTATGCCTAAAATGAAATCCTCTATTGAACTTTATGATGAAGAGGAGCCGATATTCGATCATTACGGTCTTGAAGTTGAGATAAGCAGAGCTCTTGGGCGCAAGGTGTGGCTAAAGTCCGGCGGATACATAATTATTGAACAGACTGAGGCGCTGACTGCAATTGATGTTAATACTGGCCGCTTCGTGGGTAAGCATAACCTTGAAGATACCATCTTGAAAACAAACCTTGAGGCTGTGAAAGAGATAGCCTATCAGCTAAGACTGCGTAATATAGGTGGAATAATAATTATTGATTTTATAGATATGGAAAAAGAGGCTAATAGGGAGAAAGTCTATGCGGCTCTTGAAGAAGCGCTGAAGAGTGATAAGTCTAAAACCAATATACTCAAGATTTCCGAGCTGGGGCTTGTTGAAATGACTCGTAAGCGCGTTCGTGAAAGTATCGGCAGGATGATGTGCGAGCCATGTCCATACTGCGAAGGCAGGGGGTATATAAAATCGAAGACAACGATATGTCATGAGATATTTCGTGAGTTAAGGCGTGAGATGCTCGATATACGAGGCACTAAAGTACTGCTTAGTGTGCACCCTCAGGTTGCTGATCTTCTGTACGATGAAGAGCGCAAGGGGCTGGAAGAGCTGGAGAAAAAATTCAAAAAACGGGTTACTGTGCGCGCCAAACCAGGATTCCATCAGGAACAGTTCGAGGTTGTAATAAGCTGATAATATATGCTTTATCTGCAGAGCATTTTTGATTTAATCTAGCATAGCAAGAAATGCGGCTCAGAGTTTTAATCTGTGCCGCTTTTCTTGCTTAACGGGTGTTTTAACTGAACATTAGTTATTTTAGGCTGTTTTACGAAGATCCTGATGATCTAGTTGCATGGTAAGAGCTACCATTGCTTCTCTCATAATATCGGATACTGATTTTTGTGTACGTTTTACTAAAGATTCAACATATTCACGTTCTTCGTCACTAACTCTCATTGAAATAACATTGTACCTTGGATTCTCTCTCATTCTTCCCATTGTTTATTCTCCTTTGATATTAAAATTTGGTTTTTGTGTTTACACTATAATTACTTATATGCCAATTCCATGCCAAAAATATATTACCGAGTTATATTGAAGTGTTAGATGTTTATGTAGATGTTGCGGGTTTTGTGAGTCAGTTGATTATGTGCCTAGAATGGCACATAATAGGCGAAGGTATACGCTATTTCAAAACGGCTCAGAGGCTGCTCTCTTATTTAACAGGTAACGGATTATTCTGCCTTCTCTGGATCGTAATTCCGTTCTTTTCAAGCAGTCTGTAAAAAGTACGACGTGGAATATCAGCAAGTTTTGCTGCTTTTGATATGTTTCCATCTGCCTCTTCAATGTAACGCAAAATCAAGTTTCGCTCCAGTCGCCCAACGTGGGTTTCTCTCTCTGCCTTAAAAGAGATCTTTCTTGCAGCAGGTAGGACTCCAGCTCTGTTATCATAGATTTCCCTGAATACGGATGGTAAGTTTTCTAGTCTGATAATGCCATCATTTGAGAGTACCGCAGCGCGTTCTATAATATTTTGCATCTCCCGTATATTTCCAGGCCAGTGGTAGTGGCGCATGGCTGTAATTGCCCTCTCTTCAATCCCTGTGAGACGTTTATTAAGTTTTTTACGGGCCTTTTCCAGAAAATGGCGCGCAAGTATCGGGATTGATTCAGAACGCTCACGAAGAGGAGGAAGAACAATTGAAAATACGTTCAGGCGGTAATAAAGGTCTTCCCTAAACCAGCCTTCTTTGACTCCCTGTTCAAGATCCTTGTTGGTTGCAGCTATAAGTCTAACATTTACCTTTTTAACTACAGTGCTTCCGACAGGTCTTACCTCTCCCTGATCCAGCAGTCTCAACAGTTCTGCCTGTAATTTGGGAGTAATGTCTCCAATTTCATCAAGAAATATGGTGCCTCCGTCAGCATATTCAAAAAGCCCTTTACGGTCGGAAACTGCCCCGGTAAAGGCTCCTTTTTTGTAACCGAAAAGCTCACTTTCAAGCAAAGAGTCGGTAAGTGTAGTGCAATTTACTGTTACAAGTGGTTTGTCAGCCTTTATGCTTAAGCGATGTATGGCGCGTGCTGTCAATTCTTTGCCTGTGCCTGTTTCACCACGAATAAGGACAGTTGTCGGAGTTGGTCCAACCTGTCTTATAAGCTCAACCACATCTGCATTTTCACGATCATCACCTATGATCATGTCCTCACCTAACTGCTTGTCAAGTTCACGCGACATCAATTCATATTTTTGCAACAAGAGTCCGCGATCCTCTTCCATTTTTCGTAAATTATAGGGCAGGCACATCCCTATATCTGCCAGCCCCTGAAAAACAGCTACAGCGTGTTCCCTGCAAGTTGCGTAGCCACAGGCGCGACAGTTAAGCTCATCTCCCTGGCTGAATTTGCCGGAGACGTTCAATATTCTCCTTACATCTTCATTTTTGGGAACTGGGAGCTTGATTGATTTGTCGCTAAATATCTGAGATAGATTGCTTGGAGTAGTGGCTGTTCGATAATGTAGAGCCATTTTATAAGGTATCTTGCTCTTGTTGGCGTTAATAATCAGGTTACGTTTGTATAGGTGAGTAAGTTCAAGGTTCTTTCCGGGGCCGTCAATACAGCCGCCATCACAGAACCGAAGATCTACATAACGTGGATTTATCCTGCCTGCAGCCAGATCTCTGACTATTTCCAGCGTGTGGCTTTCACCTTCTGCGGCAACTGTTTCAGTATCAAGAAAATCTGTTGTTATTCCAAGTGCCTGCAGAGTGCCGCCTGTAAGGGTGAACATCCTTGCATCCCTTGGATCAATCCCGTCAAAGCCGGCTTCTGCAAGATTTGCCGGAGATATGCCACGGCGTCTGAAAAAAAGTTCTATTTCGGCATATGTAAGTACAACATCTATGTATTTGGCTACATCAGGGGATTGAATCTCGAATTTTGCTGCTATACAGGTGCTTAAGTAAACAACCTTGGTGTTTTCTCCAAGTGTTTCTTTTATCAGTCGTCCCATCGCCAGCATTGGAGATACAACCGGCATAAGATTTGGCACCAGTTTCGGGTAGTGGCGTTCAATTATTGCAACTACAGCCGGGCAGTGCGTAGAGATTAAGGGGTGATCGGTTTTCGCTATTTTTTCAGTGTAGTGCGGGGCTATCATCTGTACGCCATATGCCCCTTCATGTACTTCATGGAAGCCTAGACTCTTCAGGCCTGCAACCAGTTGACCCGGACTGTATGCATGAAAAAAAGCAGGAAATGAACATCCAAGAACAGCCACTACAGGGTCTTCCGAGGCAAGCAGCTCCTGGGTTTTTACCATCCGATCTACTACTACCTTGGCTTTCTGTGGACAGTTAAGGCAGTTGCCACATCCTATGCATCGTTCATAGATTATCTCGGCATATCCTGCATCAACTTTTATAGCCTTAACAGGGCATGTCCTGACGCAGGAATAACAGGTACGGCAACGTTCTTTATAGGTTACTATTGGATACATAAAAAATCCTTTTCATATTTTTTATGTAGTATACAGCATATTAAAAAGATTGTGTGCAAAAAATGGCACATGTACAAAGTTTACGTTTTTGATTTTTCTTCACCAGCAGTTTCTTGAATTTTAGGCATCATCTCTTTACATAATTGTAACATATCTGTAACATGCTGACGCTTGTTTAGAAAATTGCCTTTTTACCTTTAAGGAGAACTGCATGTTTGGGCTTATACCAAAGGAAGAGAAGTTTTTTCAGATGTTTCAGGCAATGGGAGTGATAATAACTGAAGGTGCTCAACAGCTGAAGACTATGCTGGATGAATATGCGGATCCACTTTCAAGCCAGAGACTTATCAAGGATACAGAACACAAGGGGGATAATCAGACGCACCTGATTATAAAAACTCTCAATAAAACATTTATAACCCCCCTTGACCGTGAAGATATCTACTCTCTTGCCTCTGCTCTGGATGATATCCTTGACCTGATTGATGCCTCTGCTCAGCGCTTTGTTATGTACAATGTTGAAAAGCCAACCCCTGAAGCCAAGGAACTTGCCTTTATTATCCTTAAATGCTGCCAGACAGTAGAACGTGCCTTGAAACATCTTGGAGGCAAGTTTGAGGATATTAACGATTGTTGTGTAGAGATAAATGCATTGGAAAATGAGGCTGATCGTGTCTGTCGTGAGGCTATAAGCCGTCTTTTTGATGAAGAAAAGGATCCTATCAATCTTATAAAGTGGAAAGAAATCTACGAGACGTTGGAAAAGGCAACTGACAAGTGCGAAGATGCTGCAAATATTCTTGAAAGCGTGGTGGTAAAGAATGCCTGAGGTGACTCTGATACTGCTGGTGCTAGTTGTTTGCTCGGCGCTGGCCTTCGATTACATCAATGGTTTTCATGATACTGCCAATGCAATAGCAACCTGTGTTTCTACCAGAGCGCTTTCAGTTAAGTCGGCCATAATAATGGCTGCTTTTCTCAATTTTACCGGGGCTATGGTCTCAACAAAAGTTGCTTCTACTATAGGTAAAGGTATTGTTGATGCCAACAATGTAACACAACTTGTTGTGTTGGCAGGAATTCTTGGCGCAATTCTCTGGAACCTCATAACCTGGTATTACGGCATGCCTTCTTCCTCTTCACATGCCATTATTGGTGGTCTTATGGGTGCTGTTATTGCCCATTCAGGGCCTGCCACCCTCCATTGGAATGGTCTGAAAAAAATAGTGCTTGCATTGATTCTTTCTCCAATAGCCGGAGTAATAGTCGGTTTTATCTTTATGATAATTATAATGTGGCTTTTTCGTAATAGCAGTCCCGGACCGCTAAATAAGGGATTTCGTCGTCTACAGGTTGCTTCCGCTGCATTTATGGCCTTTTCGCATGGCACTGCAGATGCCCAGAAGTCAATGGGTGTCATAACTATGGCTCTGGTTTCATATGGATTTCTTCCAACATTTGAGGTGCCAACCTGGGTCAAGCTTGCCTGTGCTATTGCAATGGGGCTGGGTACCGCTGCTGGTGGATGGAAAATTATAAAGACTATTGGCAAGGATTTTGTCAAATTGCAGCCGGTACATGGTTTTTGTGTTGAAACTGCTGCTGCCGCAGTTATTATGGGATCATCCTCCATTGGAATGCCTGTCAGTACGACACATGTTATAACTTCAACTATTCTTGGAGTTGGAATATCCAAGAGATTAACTGCTGTTAACTGGAATGTAGCCAAAAGGATCGTTTGGGCCTGGATACTGACTATTCCTGCTGCAGCTCTCGTTGCCTTTATTTCTTATCAGGTATTGTTGCCGCTACTTGGTTAAATTTTTATTGCTTGATTTGTATCAATCCCAAGGTCGCTTTTTTAAAAATGAGCGGCCTTTTTCTTTTTGATACAATATATTTACCGTTGTGTAACAATACTGTAACCTTGCTTTGCTAATGTTACATCCGAACTGAAAGTCAGCTGTTCAGAGGAGAATACAGGGAATGAAAAAGGTTCTGGTTGTAGAAGATGAACGTGATTTGGCCGACTTGCTTGCGTACAACCTTGAAAAGGAAGGTTATCAGGCTCTTCTGGCTGGCACAGGAGTTGAAGGGCTTGAAACTGCACGCAGAGAGATGCCGGAGCTGATTCTTCTTGATCTGATGTTGCCTGGTATGATGGGTACTGAAGTCTGTTCAGCGCTTAGGCATAGTGAAAAGACCAAAACAATTCCTGTACTTATGCTGACTGCTAGAGGTGATGAAATTGACAGGGTTGTAGGTTTTGAAATGGGTGCTGATGACTATATTGTTAAGCCGTTTTCTATGCGAGAGCTTATGTTGAGAATCAGGGCGATACTTAGACGTAGCAGCCAGGAGCTGAGCAATGCTGAGAAACAGATAAATATCGGTCAGGTATCAATAGATTGCGGAAGTCATGTGGTTTCAGTATCAGGAGTAGAAATTGAACTGACAAGCACGGAGTATAAGCTTCTCCTCTATCTGGCGGAGCATTCCGGGAGGGTTATGAAGCGTGAGCTGCTACTGCAGGATGTCTGGGGCTATAACTTTGTAGGTGACACCAGAACCGTTGATACTCATGTTACACGCCTGCGCAACAAATTAGGAGATGCAGGGGATATGATTAAGACAGTACGTGGTTTTGGTTATAAACTGGAGGAATAAATGTCATTTCGCTGGAAGCTTTTTTTTTCATATATAGTCCTTTCTCTACTTATTACCGGTGGAAGTTATCTCTATCTTAATCATCAAATGGAGAGGCGACTTATTGAAGAGAGTCGTTTTAATCTTGAGCAACAGGCAAAATTGACCTGTTTGCTTGCAGAACAGTGGGGGTACAGTTCTGCACAGGCTTTGGCTAAAAAATTGGGAGCTTCAATTAAAGCCAGAGTAACGTTGATTGCCACAGATGGCAAGGTTATTGGAGATTCTGATGTCCGTGATGAACAGCTGGCTTCTCTTGAAAATCATGCTGCAAGGCCTGAAGTACAACAGGCCATAAAGTCAGGTTCCGGATATTCGATCCGCTTTTCCGATACACTCCGCAATACGATGCTTTATGTTGCATTGCCCCTGAACAACAAGGATGCCTCAATTATAAGACTTGCCCTGCCGCTTGAATATTTTGATTCATCCAAGCGTTCCATGCATAAAATGCTTGGCGGATCTCTTCTTATTCTACTCTTTGCTTCTCTTCTTTTAAGTATATATCTCTCAAAGATTACAGCACGCCCTTTACGTGAAATTGCTGATGCTGCTGCCAGAATTGGTGTAGGTGAACGTGGTGTAAGGGTTCCGATGGGCAAAGGTGAAGAGATTGATTATCTGGCTAAGGTGTTGAATGAAATGGCAGCGCGTATTGAGGAACAGATGCATAGACTTACTTCTGAACAACAGCGCCTGGCAGCTATTCTTCGTGGAATGGGTGAAGGGGTCATGGTTACTGATACTAAAGGCAATATCATCCTGGTTAACCCTGCCTTTAGAAAACAGTTTGGCATTCCAGGTGAGGTTGAAGGGCGACCTTTGGTCGAGGTTTGCCGTCATCCTGACCTTTTGAATGCCTTTGATGAACAAAGAGAGACGGGTGATGAGGTTATCTGTGAAATAACAATACCGACAACTAATCTGGTGCTTATGGCTCACTGGGTACCACTGCACAAGGATAAGGTAAATCATGGCACTGTAGCAGTATTCCACGACATAAGCGATCTCAAGCGGCTTGAGATTATGCGTCGTGACTTCGTTGCTAATGTTTCACATGAACTTCGAACACCTGTTGCAGTTATTAAAGGTTATGCAGAGACACTTCTGGATGGTGCTCTTGAGGAGTCTGGCGACCGTTCCCGTCGTTTTGTTGAGATTATTGTAAGTCATGCAGAACGGCTCACTAATCTAATAAATGATATACTGACTCTATCGAAGCTTGAAGCGAAGAATGCTTCATTAACACTCCATCCTCTTGATTTATGTGGTACGCTACGCAAGGCACAGATGTTAATGGAAGACCATGCCCGTGCAAAAGGGATACGTATAACTAACAATTGTCCTGATACTGTGCCAAAGGTTATGGCAGATCAGGGACAAATTGAACAGGTGCTCTTGAACCTGCTTGACAATGCTATCAAATACACACCTGATGGAGGTGATGTAATTGTGAGTGCAGCTATGGAAACTAAAGACCTTGTACAGATAACAGTTAGCGACACCGGTATGGGAATACCTTCAAAAGATCTGCCAAGAATATTTGAACGCTTTTATCGTGTGGATGAGGGACGTAGCCGCGAGCAGGGTGGCACCGGCCTGGGATTATCAATAGTGAAGCATATTGTGCAGTTACATGGTGGTGAGATAACTGTTTCAAGTAAGGCTGGTGAAGGGAGCAGTTTTAAGGTTGTTCTTAAGATGGCCTGATATAACTTTTGTTTTTAAAAATCAGTAGTAAACTTTAAAAGGACTTTAAAAAGCTATATTACTTTAGACTTGATTAAAACGGACAATCATAGAACATGCTATTGGAAAAAATATTTAAAATGCTGCAAAATAATCAAATGGAATATCGTTTTCAGCTATAGCCCCGGGAGTTTTCTATGACCAAAGAGCGTCTTGCAGCAATTGATATAGGAACTAACTCTATTCGTTGTATTGTTGTTGAATGTAAAAATGATGGTAGTTTCAGCATACTTGATGATGAGAAAGATACAGTTCGCCTTGGGGAAGGGATTGCTGAGACAGGAGAGATATCTCCTGCAGCTGTTTCAAGAGCCGAGGCTGCATTGAGCAGGATGAGGAAACTGGTTACCGGCTTAAAGGTTACCGCTATTGATGCTGTTGCTACAAGTGCTATGCGTAAGGCTAAAAATGGCAGTAAACTGGTTAAAAGTTTTTCAGAGTTATTGGATGCGCCGATCAGAGTGATTTCAGGTGATGAAGAGGCTGCCCTTGCAGCTCAGTCAGCGCTCAGGAACTTTGACACGCAGGGAAAGAGATTCGGAATAATTGATCTGGGTGGTGGCAGCCTGGAGTTGATTAGCGCTCAGGGGACTCATATAGAGGAGTTTTATTCCTTTGAACTTGGCGCGGTTGTAATGACGGAGCAGTTCTTCAAGGATGATCCACCTAGTTCTGCTGATTATAAGAGATTTGAGAAGCATGTAAGAGAAACGGTAAAGAAACAGCTGGATGGTGTAAAATTAATATTGCCAACTTTGATAGGTTCTGGCGGCACTATTAATGCCATTGCCCAGATGGTGCTTCAGCTTAGGCGGAATCAGGTTGAAGGAGTCCATGGTCTGGAGGTTTTACGTTCAGAGGTGGTTCATCTGCTTGCTATGCTTCAGCGTCGAGATATAAAGGAACGTAGAGAGGTACCGGGACTTTCTGCTGATCGTGCCGATATTATAGTAGCAGGAGTTGGAGCTGTTGACACATTGATGGAACTGTTTTCTACAAACACACTCTTGGTTAATGCACATGGCATTCGCGAAGGTATGATCCTTGAGGCAATCAAACGCAGAGGAATTGCTCCTGAAGCTCCTATGGCTAGAACCTGGCTTGAATCTGTTTTATCATTTGGCCGTTCCTGCCAGATGGATGAAATTCACTCCAGGCAGGTATCCAGTCTCTCTTTATCCATTTTTGACCAGATTGGCGGGATATTTGGAATGAAGAAAAGGGAGCGCGTTATTCTGGAGGCAGCAGCACTTCTGCATGATGTAGGGTATTATATATCTTATCACAGCCACCACAAGCATTCCTGTCATCTTATTCGCCATGCAGAACTCTTTGGCATAACCCCAAGAGAGCGTGAGATGGCAGCAGTTATAGCAAGATATCACCGTAAATCTTTACCAAAAAGAAAGCATGAAGAATTTCAAAGGCTTACAATTAAAGAAAAACTTGTAGTAAGTCGTCTGGCAGGTATCCTCCGGCTTGCTGATGGACTTGATCGCCGCAGATGTTCAGCTGTCAGTGGTCTAATCTGCACTGTTGAAGGAAATCTTGTTAATATGTCCCTTTCAGGAACAGAAGACTTGGCAGTTGAGCTTTTTGGGGGTACTGCAAAAAAGGATCTCTTCGAGAAGGCCTTTGGAGTGATGGTTGTATTTTCAACTCAATCTGTTGTTGAATAGTAAGGAGTTTTCTAATGGCTGAGGCAGAAACAAGCCTCTATCGTTTTACTGCTTTTGCAATTGGTGGCGAAATTGATTTAAATCGCCTTACTGCACAGCTAGGAATAGACCGGAAATACCGTTGGGAAGAGCCTATGAGGCTCAATCCTGTTACTTTTACACCTTCTGCGCCCACTGATACGGTATGGGTATATCTATTTTATTTTGGCGGTATAGTTTTTCTTAATTGTAGTGATGATATTGTTGCACTATGCATTGATGGGCTGAAACAGCATTTACTTCAGTTAAAGGAACAGCCTCAGCTTCGATTTCGTGAAGATTATGAGCTTATGATAAATCCTGCAGCTGAGCCATCCATTACCAATGATTGCGCCTTAATGCCTGAATTCAATCAGTATCTTCTTGAGATAATATGTTTTGTTATCACTAAGTCAGTTGCACTGGAAAGAATTGAGGAAGATGTTGACTCTGTTTTTGATGAAGTTGGCGACATGATAGGTAGATTGGGGCATGGTCTTCTTGAGCTATCTGACAAACAGCTGGCTAAATTGGCATCTTCAATACTAGCTTTTAAATATAAATCAATAGGTCATATAATGATCCTTGATAAGCCGGAGATAACCTGGGACAATGAAGAAGCTGACAGGTTTTATCTCTTTATTTCAAATCTTTTCGAATTAAGGCCACGATATCAGGAAATTAAACATAAATCTGAAACACTTCTTGACATAACGGATGTCTTTTCAGGGCTTTCACACGCCCGTCGTGCGGCGCGTCTTGAGTGGATTATAATTATCCTTATAGCCTTTGAGATTATTATGGCTCTCTGGCAAAAACTATTCGGTTGATTATCTCTATAAATTTTTAAAAAAGCCGACAAGGTTAAACCCTGTCGGCTTTTTTATTTCAGTATAATTAGTTACTACTTCTTATGGCACTTAAGGCAATCACCCTTAACGGAAAATGCAGTCTTTCCATCGTGGCAGGCACCACAAGACAATCCTGTTTCCATCTGCTTCATTGTTACCCTTTTACCACTTCCATATGGATAGATCTTTGTATGGCAGTCATTGCATTTATAGACTGCTGTATGGAACTCGTGGCTGAAGTGGCCTATTATGGTGCCTTTATTGTTTTTAAAGGTCATCTTGGCAGGAACTTTAAAACCAGCATGACATTTTGCACAGTCACCTGCAGCAGAGAATGCAGTTTTACCATCATGGCAGGCTCCGCATGATTTGCCTTTTTCCATATCAGCCATTGAAACTCTTTTGTTTTTGCTCATATCAGGTTTGACAACAGTTGAGTGGCAATCCTTGCAGCTATAAACTGAAGTGTGAAATGCATGGCTGAAGTTTGCCTTTGGAACAGGTGGCGTTTTATAAGTAAGCTCTGGGCTTCTGTGGCACTTGGCGCACTTGTTTACACCAAAAGCACGCTTGCCATCATGGCAGGCACCACAGGATTTGCCTTTACCCATTTCAGCCATTGTTACGGTAGGATTTTTACCCAGTTTATAGATCTTTGTATGGCAGGTAGAGCAATCTTTTATCTTTGCAAGGTGTTTCTTATGACTGAATGGAGTAGGGCCGGTTTCTTTTACCTGGTAGACAATCTCTTTTACCTGGTGGCACTTGCTACACTCATGTGCATCGAACGCCTGCTTGCCATTATGGCAGGCTCCGCATGATTGACCTTTATACATATCAGCCATAGTATAATGTTTTTTTGATTTGTTT
Source organism: uncultured Geobacter sp. (assembly GCA_964655435.1). Taxonomy (GTDB): domain Bacteria; phylum Desulfobacterota; class Desulfuromonadia; order Geobacterales; family Pseudopelobacteraceae; genus Trichlorobacter. The sequence continues at coordinate 83,108 of CAZZMP010000001.1, read as the reverse complement.
CCAGTGTGACATGATGCACAGCTGAAAGTAGGTGTGCCATGTGCTGATTTCTTGGCTAGATGCCTGTTGTGACTGAAGACAACAGTGCCGGCATCTTTTGTGTTGTAGGTAATATCTTTCAGGCTAATAGCAAGACAGCTTGTTGCAATCAGACAGAACATAGCTGTCGTAATAAAAACTGATGCTGCAAATCTCATAATCCTCTCCTGACTCGGGTCTACCGGAAGCAAAAGTGTATAAAATTCAAACCAGACTAACTGTATACACCAAAATAATTGCAGCTTGCAACTGTTCAGATAGAAATAACAAAGAATTTAAAGTTTATGTTTAACAGTTAATCTGCTTACTAAAAGACCTCCTCCCTGTATTAAAGCAGGAAGGAGGTCAGGTGCTGTCAGTTTATCTGTATTAGTGAGACTTTTTTTCCTCTACAGGCTGTGGTTCGAGAACTGCGTAATCACTGTATTTGGTTTTCCACTGGAAAAGTATCGGCCAGCGATAAAGAATTGCCCGATAGGTAACAATGTATACCGAGTAAACTGTAGCAGTGATTATTATTTCTTTTAGTGGCGGAACATGGATATGACCGTTCTGCCAGTTAAAGGTGAACATGTAAACGTTAAGACGATTAAGTACGACACCTATGATTGTGACCCATGCACCAAGGCGAATAAGTGTAATATTGTTGTTTCTAACACCTGTTGTAAGAAGGATTAGTGCCAGAATAACACCAAAACCCATTTCAAATAACCACCATGCGCCCCAGCCGGTTGCAATGTAAGCCCATTTGTTGTCGTGGGCAACCCCAATCATACGGATTACAAAGTAGGTTAAGAGACCGTAACATGCTCCTCTTGCAAGTGTGATCTGTAGTTTGTTCAGGTTTTTTTTGTAGTTATCGTCACAACGCCAGTCCATTGTTTTTATAACGATGGTGCTGACAACGATGACCATGCAAAGACCGCCAGGCAGAGATGAAACGAAGAAATATAACCACTGGAATGCAGCAGAATACCAGAGAGGGTGTATCTTGCCAGGTGCGTAGCATGAAAGTGCACCCAGAGCACCTTGATGTAGGGTTGAAAGGATTATACCTGATACTGCAAGGCCAAGAGCCATCTTTTTGATAAATGTTTTGCCAGCAGGCCAGCCCATCCATTCAAAGAATGAAGTTGAGGTTTCTGCTGCCTGAACTGAGAGATAGGTGGCAACGTGCCAGGCAACCAGGAAGAGAACAGCCTCAGGCCCCCATGAAACAACCATAGGGTAGGGTAGACGCCAGGGTTGGCCAAGGTCTACCATCAGGAACATAACAGCAAAGAAGTAACCAAGAATACCGTTAAGAATCCCAAGACGTTCAAGCGGTTCCAGATCATGGCGACCAAAAACTTCAACTGCAGAGCCAAGCTGAAATCCTGATGATGATAGTGGAACCATTCCAAACAAACCAAATCCAAGGAAAAGACCCCATGCATTGTCATATGGGTCGCCTACTACCCAGGAAAGGCCAAAAATATACCGACCTATCAGAACCGGAAAGCCGATCAGAAAAATGATAGCAAACACCCAGTTAAGAGGGTTTCCAATAGCTTGAGCCATGTACTGTTTAGGGGTCAGACCCAGGAATATTTTTTCCATGAGAGTCCAACGACGACCCCTGTCGTTATCCTTACGCAAGCTGTTTACGATCTCAGTATTGGGATTTCGTGCCATAAACAATTTCATTGGTGATCCCCTCCCTCATGGTCATGATGGCCATCCTTGTTTTTGGTCGCCAGCAGGTGTATGCCGGTGAACAGGGCTGGCCAGATGGCAAGAACCATTGGCACGAATCCCAAAAAGTCTTTAACATTGGCGATAATCGGCTCATTTTGTATATGAGCATCCATACCAACCTTGTCAAAATCAACACTGCTAAGGTACATCCAGCTTGTGCCACCTACAGCTTTTTCACCATAAAGCTTATCGACATATTTTGCGGGATTTGCCTGAATCCGATCATGTCCCAGCTTGATAAGGTCTGATCTGCGACCGAAGGTCATTACCTGCTGTGGGCATATTTCAACGCATGCGGGTGGTCTACCTTCTTTAAGACGGGTGTCATAGCAGAAGATACACTTTTTGACTAATGGCTTGAGCGGACTTGAATAGCTGTAAGCCGGAATATTGAATGGACAAGCTATCATGCAGTTTCGACAGCCAACACAGACACTGGCTTTGTAAATAACAGCGCCTTCTTTTGTTTTGGTATAAGCATTTACGAAACAGGAGCTGAGGCAAGCAGGTTCAGTACAGTGGTTGCACTGAATTTTGCGGAACAGGGTCTCTTTGTCTGCAACCTGATATTTGTTTACTATCGTATATGCCTTATCAGTAGTACGGCGTTTTTCATCAAATACAGATGTGTCATCAAAGCGGAGGTCTGGTTCAGGGAGTTTCTGCTCGTTGTTGCAGGCAGCCTCACAGCTACGGCAACCAACGCAACGGGTCAGGTCAACTAAAACCCCCATAGCGTCTGGATAACCTTCGAATGATCCTGCAGCCAGAGCGTCATTACTAGCAACGCCAATTGAGGCAGCAGTCACACCGCAGGCCAGACATCCTTTCAGAAAATCTCGACGTTCAATCATGGTACACGTTCTCCTTCCCGTGGATATCGGTTCAGTGGTGCGATTTTTTTGGTTTGGCAGGTGTTTTAGGTGCGAACTTTCCGGCACGGAAGATTTCATCACCCTTTTCATTACGCTTGTGGCAGTCTTCGCAGCCTGTTGGGCCTCCCATTTTCTGGTGGCAGCCGAGGCAGCTCATATGGTAGGCGGCTTTAAGACCAGGCTTGTCGCGGTGATAAACAGGAGGTTGCCGATCTCTTTGCTCTTTGAGTGATTCAGGTGAGAATGGATCTGCATTGTGACAACCTTTACAGCTTACAACTGGTTGAGCGCCACTGTTTTTGTGGCAACGGGCGCAGTTAGGGTCAGAAACCTGTGCGCCTGTAGTGTGATGGTGGCATAAACCACAGTCTTTAAGGCTGTTAATATGCGAGGCATGATTGAATTCAACTCCTGCATAGTACTTCTGGATCATGTTGATGTTGATTTTGTCAGGAATGCCGGTACCAAAACAAATGCTCGATACCAGGAGTACCAGGGTGCCAATTATCAGCATGATCATCTGTCGCTTTACTGCATGCATAGCCCTCTCCTTGTTAAAAGATGACCGGTACCAGAATAGGCATGAATACCGGTAGTAATTGCGAAAATCTCAGGATTTTTTAATGGGAGTTTTCCTTCTTGTCTTTTGAACGATTCAGATACATGTAATACATTGGAAAGCCTACGAAGAATGCTACACAGATGAGGTATTCAACCGTCTTGATGTACTGATAAAAGTCCACAAGTGTGTATACAGATCTGATCTCTCCAATCGAACCGAATATTCCTGCCATAACTGTTTCCTCCTTTTATCTATTGTCGGTTTTTGCCGACTGTGTATTTTTTGCTGTTATAGAATTTTGTGAGTTTTTTATATTTTCGAAAGCACATGCCACAGCTTGACGTAATTCTTCACGGTCTTCAGGAGCAATCGGCTTCAAAGAATGATAAAATATCCCCTCTTTACGCATTTTACGAATTACAGGGAGTGAAGTCTCATCAGAAACAAGGATAACAGTCAGATCGCGATTACATTTTTTTAAAAGAGGTATCAGTTCTGTTGCTGCAAGTTCGTCAAATTCATTGCTTAAAAGTACAACCTGTGCAGATTTCTTCAAAATTCCGTGGAGCACATTTGCTGCAGATGTGGTGACTGTTACGTTATAGCCGGCCTCAATACATAAATCTGCCAGCATTTTACGTGTTTCTACATTTTCATCAGCTATCAGGACACCTTGCATAAAAGCCACCCTTATTTCTGTTAAGTTCCTGTGCCTGAAGAGGTCTACTTACTTCTTTCGTCTTTCCGTAATGGATGGATATTCTCTGGACGAGTTTTAAAAAACTTACCTTTAAGCATGGAAAAAAACATTATCAAAGCTGGTACAGCCTGAAAAATAAGCACAATTACAACAAAGCCAATAAAAAGCCAAAGTAAAATAGCGCTTTTGAAGTCTGGTTCAGAAGGAGTTGCTGCATAAACAATATTTGGAGATAATAGCAGGATTGACAGTATTTTCGTTATTGTTCTCACTACTGTCTCCAGATGATCCGTGCTCGAATAAAGATCATTCAGTTTAACAGAGCATTCATCATGCCAGTAATAAGGAAGAATTGAATAATACTTTTAATATGCTGTAATTATAACGACATTTCCCTATTATAAATATTAGAACAATTTTATATTCTTAAGAAGGTGTATATTAAATGTATACATGTTAATGGTTTGAGAAGTGTAAAAAAATAGATTATCTGAATCTAATGTTTTGATATTATGAGAATTATCTGTGGTGTATACATAATAAATACATTCAAATCTGTTCTGAATGCTCTTTTTTTTAAAAATAATGCTGTAAATCAGGTTCTGAGAGTAGCGACAATTCTTAAAGGAACCATCAGCATTCCCATGGCATCATAGCTGCTTCTTGCTATTATATCAGCATTCTGTATTGCCGAAAGTGCTGTCCCTTCACCTTCAAGCACAGCAATTCCCAGTCGCGCAACCTTAAGCATTTTACTGTCATTTGCACCATTTCCGATACAAACAACATTTTCGGTTCCAAGTGAGATGACATATTGTTCTTTCTCTTTGGTTATATCTTCGCCCGTAAATATCTTAAGTATGCATGGAAGTCCGTCAAGTTCACTGGCTGCGGTTCCGCCGGTATCTGCTGTAATAACGTGTACAGTTATCTTTTCTGAAAGTTCCTGAATTGTTCTATCCAGATTGGACATAAGTTTTCCGTCACGGGCGATGGTTCCGTTGTAATCAAAGACCAGATGCTTAAGCTCAATATTTCCAAAACCGGGGATATCGATATTCATGGTTTACCTTTCTTGTATAGAACTTTTTAACGTAGAATCTGAAGAGTATAGACTATATACGAGTCCCTCTAATAATGTATAGAGCTGCCTCTGACGGTTCTTTAGAAGATGTAATCTTAGTTCCGTCTATACCGAGAAAATATTCTGTCTGAATTCTAAAAAAGTCAGAAATATTATCTTCAATTCCTTTTATATCTGTATGACGGATCTTGTTTATGTAAGATTCAGGCTCCTTTTGTTTGGCTTTAAAGAAAAAAGATTCCGGATTTAAAAGCATAATGAATAGTTTGCCGCCTAGCTTCAAAACCTCTGCGGTTTTCTTTAGAGCTAACGGATAATTTTCAATAAACTGCAGCGATACTATATAGATAACAGCATCAAAGGTTGCCTCTTTAAAAGGCATTTCCTCTGCTTTGCCGACTACAGCCCTGATGCCGTCAGGTATACAGGCAATCGCTTCCTGTGAGACATCCAGTCCTGTAACCTTGAAACCTTTATTTGTCAAAGCCTGCTCAATATGTGCAGGACCACATCCCACACTTAAGATGTTATCTTCTGATTCAAGATATTTGAGCAGATAGCCAAGTTCAGCCTCAAAGACGTCAGTCCAGAAGCTTCTGGTACATGAATTCAGATAGCTTTCAACTTCTTTTGTATTATCCATATACTTTAGACCTCAGTGCTGCGATATTATGTAAAATCCGCTCTTTTCTGGGGAAGACTGTAGTTTGCCTGAAGAGAGAAGGAGCCCTATCTGTTTAAGAGCGTCATTAGGGTGCATGTTCAATCCATTTGCAACATCATTAACCGTACATGGGCGTCTTTTGACAAGTGAAATGATATCATCTTCGCGTGAAATATCGAATGAAGCCGGTTCAACAGAGTGAAGCGCTGATTCGGATATGATTTCGACAACTCCAGAAAACAAGGTTTTAAGTCCTTCCATCTGTTTTAGTGTCAGACCAAAGGCATAATTCTCTGCTGGTGGGCGGTATACGCTGTTTAACTGTACTCTGGCAGGAGATATCAGTTGCGTAAATTGAGCAATTTTCTTAACTTCCTGCTCAGTATCCGTTATTCCTGAAAGCAGAAAGACTTCAAGCCAGATTTCTCCTTTAAACCGCTTTGAAAAGTCGATAAGACCCTGCGCCATCCTGTCGAACGAAATACTGCTATCAGGCCGGTTAACCTGCTGGAATACTGCGTCATCTCCGGCATCAAGTGATGGGATAAGGAGATCTGCTGGCATAAGAGCCTCCTGTAGCTCTTCCATCCATAGCAGAGACCCGTTAGTTAAGACAGCAACAGGTATTGATGTTAAGGCTTTTATACGTCTGATTAACTCTCCTATACCGCTGTGAAGTGTCGGCTCACCTGAACCGGCAAGACTTATGTAGTCTATTGCAATACCTGTTGCCAGCTTCTGCTCAAGTTCATCCATAATCTCATCAACAGAGACATACTCCCTACGTTCAATAGTAGTGCTGCTGGTGCTCCCCAACTGGCAGTATATACAGTCATAACTGCAGACCTTGTATGGAACCAGATCTATTCCAAGTGAGCGACCTAGACGGCGTGATGGCACAGGGCCGTAAAGATGACTAAAGCTATCATTACTCATTGATTGGTGATCCTCTCCAGGGTTTTATTTATATCCTGTATACCGCAAGATTCATCGAAGCAGCCGGAACCAGAATAAAGATCAAATATTATAAGCTGATCAATAAGCTTTTGTATGAGTTCCTCTTTGCCTGAAAGATCTGTGGTTGCCGGGAGGTTTAGAATCCGGGCTAGGATTGTGTCAGGAAGCTCTGCATCCTGGTTTTGTTCTTTTGCAACAGCAAAAAGTTGCTCAATCAGTGTCATTGCTTATACCTCCTGAATCTATAAAGAGATGAGAGTTGCATTTTTATGAGTTGTTTTTAAGATTTGTATTATGTCAAAGATGTCTTTAACAGTAAACCAGATTTAGTATGAAAAAAATCAGCTTCAATTTCAGATAGATATCTATCAAGGATTAAGTAGAACTTTATTGCTAGAGAGAGGTGGTGGTGGCTCAAAAATTAGCATGGAATCACCTGGAAGCTGACCGGTTTCCACTCTCATGTAAGTAATCAGTTCCTTCAAGCTTTCAAGTATAACTTTCTTGTTTTTCCCGGGGAATTCTCGTGGATCAATCTCTAGAGTAACGGTTCCCTTGTAATCTGTATTTTTAAGATGATTAAGAAAACGTGTCAGTGGAAGGTAGCCATGTCCAGGTATCAGATGCTCCTTGCCAAAACCGTAATCTGAGAAATGTATGTTTCTTATTCTTCCGGATTCATAAAACATATAAAAATCGTTGATGAAATTGGCTTTGCCAGAGCCCATATGGGTAGTGTCAAATGTAAGATAAAGATTATGTTCGTGTATAAAAGATATCATTTCACTTGTTGATGACAGAATATTGGGATTGATTTTGTACTTTCCAACGCAAGGCATATTTTCAACGGTTACAATTACCTGTCCGTTAAGCCCCACTTCTTTCTGAAAATCCCTGATTCTGTAAAACCACCGCCAGAAGGCAATTTCAAACGCCTTCCAGGAAGGAGGGTGAAAATTAACCAGCGGGATATTTGTTTCTGCTGCAAGTTCAACACTGTAGAAGAGTGATTGCATTGGTCCGCCCCATCCGTCAAGAAGCATGAATGGGGCATGAATTGAATTGATAGGTGCAATTTCCTGCAGAGAACGGACAACCTTTACAGGATTTACATGCTGAAAATCCTGATTAATTATCAGCTCCAGGCCATCGAAACCGGCTTCAACTGCCATTTCAAATGCTTCTCTTAACGGCAGGGTGAAAAGTGAACCGCTTGAAAGTGATATTTTCAAACGGTCATTCATGCATGCATACCAAAACTTATCTGTGTATAGCGCTGAAGATCTCCGACTGTCTCAAGAGAGGAAAACAGGCGTTCATACTCGGCTGTTTCCAGGTCGGAAGGGACAAGGTGCAGGATATCCCTGCAATCCTGACCGGGCGATGCGTGTTGTTCAAGATTTATCCGATGTTCGCTGAAACAGTGCCAGGCATGAACCGCCCGTTCTGCAAGGTCAACATCCAGCTTGCCTATACGGACAAGTTCACGCAAGCGCTCCACTGTGCCGTTCTTTGCCACTCCGTTTATAAGACAGATGACAGTGACTGAAGCGGATAGTGGAAGCAATGCGTGATCGAGCAGAGAAAACGCTCCACGGTGAGGCCCTGTTTTTTCAAGTTTCAGATTTCCCATCATACTTATGCCGTTTGATAGCAGTTGGCATCTTTCTGCCAGATTGGCTATAAAATCCGGTTTTTCAAGGTAATTTGCACAGAGTCTTGTAAAGTTATCTCCAACAGTACCTTCGGAAAATATTACAGATTGGTCTGCCAGGCGTAATAATTCAATAAATTCGGAACGTTCCCTTGTTAATAGTGCCGAATCAAATTGCTTTTGCCATTTTTCAAGGTTTCCACACCAATTGGCATTCAGTGGTGTTATAAGCTCTTCAATAGCTATTCCTGCTACTCTAAGCCAGGCAACCAGTTCTTTTCCCAGATTTTCAATCTGTTTTTCATCAGCTTTTCCTTCCCAGACAAGAGCCAGCTGCAAGCGGCAGAACCTGGTTGTTTCGCGGCGACCTACAGGCCCCATTGTCACTAGCGCCATGTTTGGAAAGTTGCTGTCAATATGCTGCTTAGCCAGTTTAAGACAGGTTTTCAGCATTCCTGAAAGAATACTGTCGGACATCTTAAAAAAAGCTGAGGCAGATCTGAAACGTCGGAAATGTTGATAACTGTATCTGTAAAAACTGAAAAGAACTGTTCTTAACTCGCCAGGTTCAAAAATCCTTTCAAGTTCAAAAATCAGTCTTTCGACTTCAGTATTAAGTCGGTTATTCTCTTTTGCAACAGCGTTAATCTGCTCCTCAATAAGTTCCAGCATTTGCGAAATGCCTTCAGGATGTTTCCTTGAAGCCAGTTTTACAGCTGCATCCCTGTATGTGACAGCAAACTCTTCAACTCCACGCCATGAAGCAAAGTCTTCTCCTTTTGCCAGTAGAAGTGCCATTATTTACCTCCACTATCATGTACATCCCTAATCAGGAACTCAACAATTTCATCTGAAGGAGGTTTCGTAACAAGCGAAACTGCTATCATTACAACAATAACTATAGGCGCCCCTATGAATGCAGAGGAGGTTAACGGGAAGATAGTTTTTATAAAGGGGAATATGTCACCAAGAAGCGGTGAAGAGATTGTTATTAAGAGACCTGTTAGTATTCCTGCCAGAACGCCGCTGGAGTTGGTTCTACTCCACCAGATTCCCAGAAGAAATGTAGGAAAAATGGTGTTGCCGGCAAGGGCAAAGGCAACGGCTGCAATCTCTGCAATCATTCCTACCTGATTAAGAGAACAGAGAAGTACGATTACTGCAAGAACAAGAAATACCCCTTTTGCAACATGAACCTTGTCACTGTCACTTGCATTCTTGTTGATTATGCGAGGGTAAACGTCGTAGGCAAAGGCAGCCGCCCCTGATTGAAGAAGACCGCCTGCGGCATAGAATGCTGCTGCCATTCCTCCAGCTACAAGAAGCCCCAGCACCCATACCGGAAGACCTGCCTGGGTTGCAGTTGCCAGTGTCACAAGATCGGCAGTCGCCGGATCCGGGATTTTGAAGGTGTTTCCTGCCCGGGCATCAAAGAGACGTGCTAGAACTCCATATGCCGGAGCAGACCAATAGATAAGAGATATAAAGAAAAGTCCCCATACTACTCCCCACCTGGCATCACGCATACTGGGGGCAAGATAGAAGCGTGAGAGTACATGAGGTAGTCCGGCAGTTCCAAACATAAGTGTAAAGCATAGGGCAAGCCATTTGAAGATGGAAATAGATGCAAATGGTTCAGACCAGAAGAAACCGAACTGTTCCTGAAGTGTGACAATGGCCTGGCCATATCCGAATTGTGGCAGTATCCAGAAATATCCGAGCTTCTTATTTATATACATTAATGGAAGGACAAAGGCGGTAATCAGTACAAAATACTGCAGGCGCTGGTTTCGTATAACCCCCAGAGTCCCTGAAAGAACTACAAATGTAACCAGAAGTGCCACTCCTATAAGTAGAGCCTCTCTGTATGCCAATCCGAAGAGCCATGAAACGAGCAGCGCCACTCCTCTAAACTGAGCTACACAGTATATAGTTGATATCATTATTGATATTATAGCCACAAGCATTCGGGCTGTGCCTGATTCATAACGAAAGCCAACAAAATCAGGGGCTGTAAACTTGCCAAAACGCCTCAACTGTGTTGCCATCAGAACCAATAGCAACACATAGCCGCCAGTCCAGCCGATAACAAAGGCCATTGCGTAGTAACCTTTGGTATAGAAGAGACCAGCAAGTCCCATTATGCTGGCAGCGCTCATCCAGTTACTGGCAATGGCAGCACCGTTGCCAACCCTGCCACTATAACTGCCTGAAAACCCATAATCGCTGGCTTGCCGCATCTTGCTGCCAAGCCCGCTTATAATAAATAGCAGAAACATGCCTGCAACCATCAAAAGCGGAATGAATTGAACCTCTGTAGGCTTCATCAATCCACCTCATCTTTCTTGCGTCCACGAGACCTGAAACGAATTGAGCTTTCCATTCTTCTTGTCTCATGGCGATCCATCCAGAGGTTGAAAACCAGACATAGAACAATGAATAGAAGTGGTAGAAACTGGCCTGATATCCAGAAGTGAATAGGAAGATTAAAGAAGATAAGCTCTGTAAGCCAGAAGCCTTTAATGGATTTCTCAAGGAACCAGATTCCGATTTGAGTTCCAACGACAGCTGCCAACCATGCTAACATCAGCAGGGCGATCACGGATACTTCATCCCTCATGGTTCCAGGTAGCGGGTTAAATATCATGATTCGTTTTTTTCTGTCATGAACAGTCATTATTACTTCTCCTCTATAATTAAGGCCTTTCTTTGATACTGAACAAAATAGATATCTTTTCCCTCTGACATAAACTTAAGCATGTACTTGCTTCTCGGATAATCATAAATATCATGACGCCAGAGATCAGGGGCAAGCATGTTTTCAAATCCTTTTTGACGGTTCATCAGGTGTGCCAAATCAATAGCATAATCATCAAAATCGGTGCTAAAAGTAAAAATCGCCCCCGGCTGCAGATAAGATTCTAAAAGAGATATAAATTCCTGATTTACCAGACGACGTTTACGTTGGTATCGTTTGGGCCAGGGATCCGGACAGTTTATGTAGACTGCCTGTAATGAGGATGGATGCAGGCATCTTCGAATAAAGGAGCGAGCTTCATCCCGGACAATCCTCACATTGCTCAACTCTGCCCGCTCAGCCCTTTTGCAACTCTTAATACAACCCTTATTATAAAAATCAAGGGCAATAAAATTACAATCTTTATTGCGGCTGGCCATGGAAACGATAAAGTCGCCTATTCCGCAGCCAATTTCAAGCGCCAAAGGGTTGTTGTTGTTAAAGATGGCATTCCAGTCAGGTCGTTCGGCTAAATCTTCGGCAGATAGGAAAAGATGTGATTCAATAGGGATAAGATTATGCATAATACTTTTTGTACCATATTAAAGCTGTTTTTTCATCACTTTTGCTTGTTTGCCATTTCTTCTTCATTATGTTATAGCCTTACACCTTAATAAAACATACAGGTTCGGAGGAGTTGATGGGGTTGCTGCAAGATAAAAAAGTAGTTGTTCTGGGCGTTGCAAATGAAAAAAGTATTGCCTGGGCTATTGCCAGGCTTTTCCGTGAACATGGAGCAGAACTGTTTCTTACATATTCAGGCGAAGCCATAGAAAAAAGGGTTCGTCCTTTGGCTGAATCAATAAATGCAGATGTTGCTCCATGTAATGTTAATAGTGATGAAGAGATATCAGCTCTCATGGACAAGATTAAACTTTGCTGGGGCGGGCTTGATATCCTGATTCATTCGGTTGCATTTGCGGACAAAGAAGAGCTTAAGGGAAATATACTTTCAACTACCAGACAGGGCTTTGCCAATGCGCTTGATACCAGCGCCTATTCTTTTATCGGATTATTAAAGGCTGCCCAGCCTTTAATGGCAGGTCGAGGTGGCAGTGCACTGGCGATGACCTATTACGGCGCTGAAAAGGTCTTTCCAAACTACAATGTAATGGGGGTTGCAAAGGCTGCACTTGAAGCATCGGTGCGTTATCTTGCGGCTGGTATGGGAACTGACGGTGTCCGTGTAAATGCCATCTCTGCCGGCCCTATAAAAACCCTGGCTGCTGTCGGAGTGGCCGGATTCAATCAAATCCTTTCGACTGTTGAAGAACGTGCTCCGTTGCACCGTAATATAACCCAGGATGAGATTGCCAAGTCGGCTTTATATCTCTGTAGTGAACTTGCAACTGGTGTTACCGGTGAAATTCACTATGTTGATGCCGGATACAATATTACAGGGATCTGATTGTTTATTCTGCCAGATTACAACCCCTTGAGTTTCCATCAATCGGCTTCCTGGCTGTAAGAGTTTTAATAAACTCACTTTCTGTGCAACTTTTCTGGTTCTTCTTTCCGGCTTTCCCAGATGCTTTTGAGTATTGATTTATGCCCCTGAACGAAGAAAAAATAACTATTGGTGTTGTTGAACGGGAAACAGGGCTTTCAAAAGATCTTCTTCGTACATGGGAACGCAGATACGGCTTTCCTACTCCAGTACGAACTGTAAATGATGAACGTGAATATACGGAATCGGATCTTGTACGGCTTAAAACCATCAAAAAACTTCTTGATAATGGTATGCGCCCGGGCAAGATTATTTCACTTCCGATTGCCGAACTGGAGGCTTTAGCTTCTTGTCTTGTACAGCAGAAGCTTGCAGGAGATACTGTTGTTATCAATCAGGCAATAAGTTTTCTTAAAAACAATGAACTGGAGTCCTTAACAAGTTATCTTACAGGTATACTGATAGCCAAAGGACTTAAGCATTTTATTTTGGAAGTGGTATCCCCAATGAACCATGCAATAGGTGATGCCTGGTTTCGTGGTGAGATTAATGTATTTCATGAACATTGTTACAGCACCATACTTGAACTTATATTCGGGAGAGCCCAGACATTTCTTTCCAGCAACAGGCAGCCACCCAGGATTATATTGACTACACTCAGTGGAGAACAGCACCATCTTGGGCTATTGATGGCTCGTTCAATAATGCTTTTTGAAGATGCCGATGCTTTCTTTATTGGTTCCCAACTTCCCAATTCTGAAATTGTGGCAGCTGTAAATCAGTTCTCCGCAGATATTGTTGCGCTTTCGTTTAGTCCTTATTTTACCATTAAACGTGCTCATAGAGCGTTGGAAACCCTTAGGCAAGAGCTGCCTGACTCAGTTGTAATCTGGGTTGGTGGAGGGCAGATCAAAGAACTTGCCTCCTTGCATCCTGACATTTCTTTCTTTTCCTCCCTTGACGAAATCCCCTGTGCCCTTTCTGATTGGCGTTCCGCACATAGCTAACCATCTGAGCTACTATTCTTGAGTAACCGACTACATAACTGATTCCGGTATGCTATCTTGTCTGTCCTGCATCTGAGCCACACCTGTTAGAAGAACTAAAACTTTAAATTGCCTTGCCTTCTTTTACTCCATTCATATATTGATGCAAATAACTGCTTCTGCAGTATTTCATTGAATTTTGTAAATTAGCTTTTTATAAAAATCACCGCTTGCTTTCTTTTTTTAAAATCCGCGTTATGCTTATATAAAATTAACATATTGTTTTTATTGGCGACTAATTAAGAGTAAGGAGAATTATATGCTTAAGAATCTGAAGCTAAGGACAAAGCTGATTGGCGGTTTTCTGCTTGTAGCTGTTATTGCTTTGATTATAGGTGTATTTGGTTATATTCAGATACACAGGCTTGATGCGGCAGATATAAGAATGTACAGGGAAATAACGGAACCTCTTAAAAATCTCTCTGAGATTTCCACTGCCTTCCAGAGGATTCAGGTTAACTCCCGTGATCTGATGCTTGCCGAGAAAGAGGATCAGGAGGAGTTTGTTGACCGGATAGCGGAACTTTTCAATGCTATTAATAAAGAGGCTGCGCTATATGAAAAAACTATTTTTTCCGAGCGTGGCAGAAAGCTGTTCAATGATTTTAAGGACGGAAAGGCTGAATATACAAAGGTTCTTCCAAAATTTATCTCTTTGATTGAAAAAGGTAAGAAAGAAGAGGCTATTGACCTGCTTAAGAAAGAACTGTTTCCTGCTTCGAGAAAGATGCAGGGTGCTCTTGCAAGTATGACAGAAGGAAAGATAAAACAGGGAAAGCTGCTGGCCGATGATAATGCTGCTCTTGCTGATAAATCAGGATGGATTATGCTTGGATTGGCTATTGCCGGTTCAATACTAGCATTTGTCCTTGGAACCATTATTACAAGCTCCATTGCCACTCCGGTTGCTGCTCTCTCAGCAGATGCAAGACGTTTGGCCGACGGGGATCTTCAGGTATCCATTACGGTTAATTCTTCGGATGAAATAGGACTGCTTGCCGATAGTTTCAGGGCTATGGCAGAAAATCTGAAAGAAACAATTCGTAATGTAGCCGAAACTGCAACTACTTTAACCTCAGCATCGCATCAGTTGACAGTTACTGCCACCCAGTTGGCTACTGGCACAGAGGAGATATCGGCACAGGCAGGCACTGTTGCAACAGCTTCGGAAGAGATGTCGGCAACAAGTTCATCCATTGCCCAGAGCTGTCACCAGGCTGCTGAAAGTTCAAGTCATGCAAGCGATGCAGCCAGAACAGGTTCAAAGGTGGTTTCCTGTTCAATAGGGATTATGGAACAGATAGCAAACAGAGTTCAGTCAACAGCCGAGACTATAGGGCTTTTGGGTGAACGTTCCGATCAGATAGGGGCAATAGTTGCTACTATTGAAGATATTGCAGATCAGACAAACCTTCTTGCACTTAACGCAGCCATTGAAGCTGCTCGTGCAGGTGAGCAGGGACGTGGTTTTGCGGTTGTTGCTGATGAGGTTAGGGCATTGGCAGAAAGAACTACCCGCGCCACTAAGGAAATCAGCACAATGATTAAGAATATACAGGTTGAAACCAGAACAGCGGTTACTGAAATGCAGCAGGGTGTTATAGAGGTTGAGCGGGGGAGTTCTGAAGCAGGGAAATCAGGGCAGGCGCTTGAAGAGATACTATCCCAGATAAATGATGTCACTTTGCAGGTAAATCAGATCGCCACTGCAGCTGAAGAGCAGACAGCCACTACTAATGAAATTACAAATAATATATTGCAGGTGTCGATAGTGGTTCAGGAGACCACCAGAGCTGCTAATGAATCAGCTTCTGCTGCAAATAACCTTTCAACTGTTGCGGAGCAGTTACAGATGCTGGTAAGGCGTTTCAGATTTTAGAAGGTTTCTTTGTATGGAGCCGGTAAAGCAGATGATTATATTTTTACTGTTTTTCAAAGTAGAGGCAGCTTTTAGCTGCCTCTTTGACTTTCTCAATATACGGAATGCAGCCTTAAAGTTTTGTCATAGACACATGTATTTAAAATGTGTATGTATGTATTACTTGTTATGAAATATCAGCTGTTTGCTTTCTTTTTAAATCCTGTTATTGCTTCTGTTTATTTTTTTGTTTTAGACATATTTGTGTTGCTTTTCTGCTGTACTTACATTCCCTGTTATAAATCTATTAAATTATAAAAGGTTGCTTATATGTCATCAGCTTCAGACCATAAAAGCCTTTCCAGTAGCGGCATAAATAATCATGAGTTGGCTGCCGGCTATCTTGAGACCCTTTTTAATAAGAATGCAAACAGAGCTATCGAAATGCTCATAAAAGCTGTTGAGGATGGATTGCCGCTGAAAGATCTGTATCTGCATGTCCTGCAACCGGCTCAGCATGAGTTGGGAAGACTCTGGCAGCTTGGGAAGATTAGCGTGGCGGATGAACATTACTGTACTGCTGCTACACAGCAGGTTATGGCACAACTTTACCCTAGCATCTTTTCAACGCCTAAAAACGGAAAGGTTCTTGTCGCTTCCTGTGTAAAGGGTGAACTGCATGAGATAGGGATGCGTATGGTGGCGGATTTTTTTGAACTTGAAGGATGGGATACCCATTTTTACTCATCTTCCGCTTCAGAAGAAGAGGTAATACAGGCGTTGATAGATAACCATGCGGATCTCTTGGCCTTATCTGTTACAATGCAGGGGCATCTGACAGAGCTGAAAAAGATGATTGATAAGGTGCATGATGCAAGATTTGGCTTTCCTCTAAAGATTATGGTTGGAGGCCATCCTTTTAACGCTGATCCCGAGCTATGGCAAAGAATAGATGCAGATGCCACTGCAAGCGGAGCAGAAGAGGCTGTGCATGAGGGAAACCGGCTTTGTCGGAAAAGAAGCTGAATAACAGAAAGACTAAAAAAACTACAGCCAGGGTCTCTCTGGTTGTCTGGTGTGCAGGAGATGGAACGGTTGAACTGGTTGAACATGATGCCTACCGACTTGTTACCAGGGGGTGCGGCAGCAATCTGTTGGAAATATTTGACTCTTCTTGTCAAGAAAAAGCACGGCTTATTATTGAAGAGATGCAGAACAAATCGGCTCTTTTTGACTGGGAGTTTACTGTAACTCTAGGCGGAAAGTTACAGTCGCTAAAACTTTCCGCTGTTGCTGTAGAAGGGCGTCTGTTGATTTTAGCGGATCCCGAGCTTATTACTCTTCAGCATGTTCTTATGGAGGTCGCTTCACAGCGCAGTATTGATGGTTCAGTGCTTTCATCGGTTATTGAAAACTATGGCTGTGGGACATTTGTGGAACCCAAAAACAGCCGTCTTTACAATGAGATTATCCGACTTAGCAATCAGCAGGCAGCTCTTCACAGGGAATTGGCAAAAAAAACGGTAACCCTTGAACTCAGGACTACCGAACTTAAGGGGCTGAACCGGTTACTTTCAGCGATAACTGATGGCATTCAGGATTCAATCCTGCTTCTTGATGCAAGCAGCAAGATCCTCTGGGCTAATAAGGCTGCCCAGTTAAATATGGAGAATAATCCTGGACGAGTAAGTTGCAGCAGTTCTGAATTGCATGAACCTGTAAGCTCATTCTCCTGTCCTGCGAAAAAGGTTATGGACAGTGGCAAGCCTGAAAGCTGTGAACACTGTTATATTGATGAAAACGGTAACAAACTCTATACCGAAGAAACGGTCTTCCCGATAATGGATGATAATGGTCTGATATCACAACTGGTAAGTATCACAAAGGATATTACGAGACGTAAGCAGGCCGAAGAACTTCTTCTTCAGGAAACGCTTACTGATGAGCTTACCGGTATTCACAACCGTCGTGCATTTGATCGTCTCTTTATCAATGAATGGAAGAGGGCTTTGCGTGAACGGAGTTATCTGACTGTAGTTATGATAGATATAGATTATTTCAAGAATTATAACGACTGTTATGGACACCAGCAAGGGGATACATGTTTGCAAGCTGTTGCCCACTGTATCAGGAAGGCTGCAAGGAGGCCTGCAGACCTTGTGGCAAGGTATGGAGGTGAAGAGTTTGTAATGGTGCTTCCAAATACTGACGCTCAAAATGCCGTAACCATCACAGATACGATACGAGCAAATCTGCGTTCTGCCGGAATTCCACATAAAGACTCTTCGGTAAGCGGTTTTGTTACTGTCAGTATCGGGGTTGCCACAATGGTACCGACAACTGAGAGCAGTGCAGAACGGCTGCTACAATCCTCTGACAAGGCGCTATACACTGCAAAACGGCTTGGGCGTAACAGGGTGCACAGTCGTGTTGTAAGGAGAATATCATCATAACCGGATGTAAAAAACGATGAGTAAACCGGAACCCTTTAACTTATATGTCACCTCTCAAAAAGCTTCTTGAAGAACGGCGCGAAAAAATGGAAAGTCTTTTGTTTATTCTCACCCTTGGGAGCGGGTCATTACCTGTTGCCAGATTAAGGGTAATCTCTGATATTTAAGGTCTGATATGATCTCTGTTCGTGAAGAAAAATACCGCCTGCTTCGTGAGAAGGCTGAACAGCTGCTGATAAATGAACCGGAGAGGTTCAAAAATCCTGAACAGGCAGATCTTGCCAATCTTCTGCATGAACTGGCCGTATTCCAGGCAGAGATTGAGATGCAGAACGAAGAACTGCGACAGGCACAGCAACAGGCAGAAGAGGCGCGGGATCAGTATATCTGGCTTTATGAAAATGCCCCTGTAGGTTATCTCCGCCTGAACGAATTTGGTATGATTTTACACTATAACCGCACATTTGCAGAAATGATCAAATCTGATGGCAGGAGACTGATAAATAAGCCGCTTGTAAAGCTCTTGCGACCGGAAGACCGCGACCTTTTCTATGCACGTTATAATTCTTTTTTTAAAGAGCCTTCCGGTAAAACACTGGAACTGCATTTTATGAAACCTGGAGGGGGAACCTTTGTCGCAGGGCTTACAGCGCGTCGTGACTTGCGTTCTGTTGCAACAGATGCGGTTCAGCCATCCATGCTGGTAATAGTCTCTGATATTACAGAAAACTGGCAAAACTGTCGTGAACAGGAAAAAGCCAGGGAAGAGCTGAATTTTCTTGCACGCCATGATCCTCTTACCGGTTTGCCTAACAGACTTATGTTGTCTAATCATCTTAGCCTGGCAATTGAGAGAGCAAGCAGGCATGGAGGAATGCTGGCGCTTCTGCTTATGGATCTTGACAGGTTTAAGGATGTAAATGACAGTTTTGGTCATTCTGCGGGTGATGAGCTTTTGAGACAGGTGGCTAAACGGATTACCGGAAGGCTACGAGTAATGGACAATGTGAGCCGGCTGGGTGGAGATGAATTTACCATTCTGCTTGAAGAGATTGAAGAACCGCAGGATGCAGCCTGGGTAGCAAATGATCTGATAGGTCTTATCCATACTCCATTTCAGCTTGAAACGTTTGGAGAGGTCTCTGTTGGCGCAAGCATAGGTATTGCGCTTTTCCCTGAAAATGCCGGAAGTGAACATGAACTGCTTCAGCAGGCTGATGCCGCTTTGTATAGAGCAAAGGCAGAGGGTAGAGGACGTTTTATATTTTTCACTGAAGCGCTTACCCTTGAAGCGCGTGAGAGGATTAAGCTTAGCGCTCGTCTTAGAAAGGCAATTGAATTTAATGAGCTTCGCCTGTTTTTTCAGCCTCAGCTTGATCTGAAGAATGGCAGTATTGTGGGAGCGGAGGCTCTGGTTCGTTGGGAGCATCCTGAGCTTGGAATGATTCACCCTGCAAATTTCATCCCTGTTGCTGAAGATACCAGCCTGATATCACTGCTTGGTGAATGGGTGCTTCAGGAGGTCTGCAGACAGGGCGCTATCTGGCTGGCTAACGGTCTGCCGAGAATCCGGTTGGCAGTTAATCTTTCCACGCAGCAACTACGTTATGGCGACGTTGCTGAAACCATCAGCGATATTCTGGCCAAAACCGCTTTTCCGCCTGAGCTGCTTGAAATTGAGATAACAGAATCCGCTCTTATGCATCATCCGGAAGACGCTGTAAAAATATTGAAAAAGATAAGCGATCTGGGGGTCAGCCTTACGATTGATGACTTTGGTACAGGCTATTCATCGTTGGCCAGAATAAAGCAGTTTCCTTTGCAGATGCTCAAGATAGATCAAGGTTTCATAGCGGATATATTCAAAAATCAGAAAGACAAAGAGATTGCTTCCACAATTGTCGCAATGGGTCAAAACCTGGGGTTCAAGGTTATTGCTGAAGGAGTTGAATCCATGGAACAGCTTGATTTTCTGAAGCTGTTGAACTGCGACATGTATCAGGGTTTTCTGGCCTGCAGACCAGTTCCGGCAGATGAATTTGCTCTTTTGCTTGGAGATCTTGAACAGCTTGGAAAATAATTTACCCTGATATTTATGAAGAGGTCAGAAATGAAAAGGAACGCTAATCCAGCAGCTATAAAGAAAAAACAGCTTACCCCGACTTTGCAGGCGACGTTCCATTATGTAGGTATAGGCGCCTCAGCAGGTGGTCTGGAAGCGCTTGAATCTTTTTTTACAAATATGCCACCTGATAGCGGCATGGCTTTTATAGTTATCCAGCACCTTTCTCCTGATTACAAGAGTCTGATGGTGGAGCTGCTCTCCAAAAAGACATCAATGCCGGTTCATCGCGCCGAAGATGGTATTGAGGTGCTTCCTGACCATGTATATCTTATTCCTCCAAAAAAGAATCTGACAATTTTTCACGGTAAACTTCTTCTTGCTGATCAGGATCACAGCAGGGGAATCAACCTTCCTATTGATCTGTTCCTTAGATCTTTGGCGGATGACCAGGCAGAGAGGGCGGTTGCGATAATTCTTTCAGGCACTGGCAGCGACGGGATGCGGGGGGTAAGAGCTGTTAAGGAAAATGGCGGTATGGTTATGGTGCAGTCTGAGGAGTCAGCCAAATTTGATGGCATGCCCCGCTCTGCAATATCTACCGGTCTTGCCGATTTTGTGCTTCCTCCTGACCAGATGCCCAGGCAGTTGCAGGCATTTATCAAGCATCCATATGTAACAAAAACAGAACGTTCAGATAGCCTTACAAGCGATGAAGATGTTCTTATCCGGATCTTTGCCCTGCTTAGAGAACGTTGCAAGGTGGATTTTACCTACTATAAGCCAAGCACCGTTATTCGTCGTATAGAACGCCGCATGTCCATAAATCAGGTTGAAGAGATAAAAGAGTATGTTGCATTCATACTTAACAATCCTTCAGAGCTTACTACCCTTTATCGTGAACTTCTTATCGGTGTTACCAGCTTTTTCAGGGATCAGGAAGCTTTTGATTTTATTGCAAACAATGTCTTGCCTGATCTTTTTCGTAATGCCACCAGCCGTGAGATCCGTTTCTGGGTTGCGGCCTGTTCAACAGGTGAGGAGGCTTATTCACTGGCAATACTTGCCAGGGAGTGCCTGGAGCAATTGGGCATATCTCACGATATAAAGATATTTGCCACTGACATTGATCGCGATGCAATTCATTACGCAGCGAACGGTTCTTATCCTGAAAGTATTGCGGCCGATCTGTCGCCACGCATTCTGGCAAAGTATTTTCACAAACGGGATGACAATTTTCAGATAGCCAGAACCATCCGTGAGATGGTTGTCTTTGCACAGCACAACCTTATCAAAGATCCTCCGTTTACCAACATTGACCTTATCAGTTGCAGGAACGTGCTTATCTATTTTCAGCCTGTATTGCAGCGTAAGGTCTTTGAGTTTTTCAATTTCTCTCTATCTGCCAACGGAACCCTTTTTCTTGGCAGTAGTGAGACAACTGGTGATATGTCCTCTTATTTTGATGTGCTTGAGCCAAAGTTGAAGATCTTCCGTTCAAAGGGAAGACTCAAACCACTCTCTGATACCCATCTTCCTACAGTTACAGATACCCGCTTCCATGAGATGAAAGGTCAGTTTGCCGTAGCCAGGCGAGCTTTAAGGGCTACAGATGAAGAGCGGGTTATGGAGCGCTTCATTGATGTTGCATGCCAGGACTATATACCCCTTGCCCTGGTTGTTAACGAGCAGCTTGAGGTACAGCATATCTTTGGTGATGCCTCCGGTTACTTCAGGCTGCCTTCAGGAAAAGTGGTCAACGACATTTCAAAGATGGCGGCGAAAGAACTTGCTATTCCTTTGACTACAGGGATTCAGAAGGTTCTGCGTCAGAATCAGGAGCTTCGTTTTTCAAATATCAGGGTCAACTTTACTGAAACTGTTCGCCTGATTGATCTGAGGATCAAACCTATGCCATCCAAAAAAGAGCAGGAACGGATGGTTGCAATCTTTTTGAGTGAGGTGAAAAAGAACGATATCTCTGACTCTGCCCATCATGTTCAGACATATGACCTGACCAAAGAGGCAGAAGACAGGATGAGGGATCTGGAACATGAGCTTCAGTTTACGCGTGAGAATCTGCAGGCTACCATAGAGGAGCTTGAGACATCGAACGAGGAACTGCAGGCAACAAACGAAGAGCTGCTGGCCAGTAACGAGGAGTTGCAGTCTACCAATGAGGAACTGCAGTCCACAAATGAGGAGCTGTTTACCGTTAATGCTGAATATCAAAGTAAAATCATGGAGTTGACTGAGCTGCACAACGATCTGGATAATCTGCTTTCCGTTACCCAGATTGGTAACCTGCTTCTGGATGAAAACATGGAGGTCAGACGGTTTTCAAAACGTATAGGGGATATCTTCAAGCTGCTGGATAGTGATATCGGACGTCCAATTACACATATTACCCACCATCTGGAAAACTGTGATCCTCTCATTTTAATCCGTGAAGTCCAGATTAATTCCAAAGCTATTGAGCGTGAGGTGAAAACCAAGGACGGTAACTGGCACCTTATGCGTATTGTCCCTTTTTCTATAGGTCCGAAGATCTTTTCCGGCACGCTCCTTTCCTTTATTGATATAACCTTGCTTAAAGAGGCTCAGGAAAGTGCGCAGGAGATGCAGCAGCTGTTTGAGGATGTAGTTCATGCCCTTTCTGCGCTTGTAAGGCTTTTTGATATTGATATGAACTGCACCTGGTTTAATGACCCCTGGTTAAACTTTACCGGTCGGACTCTTGCAGAAGAGTTGGGCAATGGCTGGGTCTCAGGGATACATCCTGATGATCTGCAACGTTATCTCTCAACATACACTGAAGCGTTCAAGAATAAGCGCCATATCACAATAACCTATCGCTTGCTCCGATTTGATGGTGAATACCGGATAGTTATTGAGGATGCCAGACCACGCTATGACAAGAATAATAACTTTGCAGGTTTTATCAGTACCTGTCTTGATATTACAGAGATGACCTGTCCCATTGAGGAGCGGGACTGTCTGAAACGTCAGAAACATATAGAGGCTTGATAGATGAAAGAGCGGAACTTCGAGCAGTTGCGTAAAAAGGCTGAAGCCATGTTGGCCGGAAGAACAGAAAAACATGATGAGATCTCATCTGTTGAGCTGGGCGCACTGTTGCATGACCTTTCAGTACACCAGATTGAGCTTGAGCTCCAGAATGAAGAGCTGCTAAGAGCGCAACAGCTGATTGAGGATTCCCGTGATGAGTTGTACAGACTGTATAATCAGGCGCCTGCAGGTTATCTTACGCTAAATCGCAACTGTATTATCGAAAGATGTAATCAGACCTTTGCAAACATGCTTGGGCAACATCTTGAAAATCTGATTGGAAAACCGCTGACCGATCTTCTGGATGGTACTGACCGCGAAATTTTGCTTGGCAGGTATCGCTCTTTTTATAACCATCCTGAGGATAAGGCGATAGAGCTGTACTTCCCTGCAGAGGGCGCTAAAAACGGTTTTTATGGCAGGATAACCGCCAGCAGAGAAAAGGCAACAGAGATTCAGATAAAAGAGGGGCAATACCGTTTGCTGGTTATTATCCAGGATATAAGCGAACAGAGAATTGAGGCTTTAATCAGGGAGAAGACTGAACAGAAGTTGAAAAATCATGATCTGTTTGTCTCAACATTGTTGGAGACTATCCCTATTCCGATCTTCTATAAGGATCTCCAATGCCGGTATATTGGTTGTAACCGTGCATTCAAGGATTTTACAGGTCTTGAGGACTCCCAGATTATTGGTAAGACGGTCTTTGATGCGGCTCCTAAAGAACTTGCAGTCCGTTACGATGAGCAGGATCGTAACCTCTTATCCAAACCTGGATCACAGATTTATGAGTGGAAGGTGCAAAACTCGGATGGAACATTCCGAACAGTCGTTTTCAACAAGGCTACTTTTATGGATGCTGAAGGAAACCTGGCCGGAATTGTCGGTGCTATTCAGGATATAACCATCCTAAAGGAACTGCAGCAGACGATGAAGGAGGCTAAAGATTCTGCGGAAGCTGCTAACCGTGCCAAGAGTGAATTCCTGGCTAACATGAGTCATGAACTTCGCACTCCAATGAACGGTATTATCGGCATGGCGGAACTCCTTGCTCTGGGCGAACTTTCAGAAGAAGAACGGGAATATGTAAAGATTATCAAAGAGAGCGGTCTTAATCTGACAAGGGTTATAGGAGATATCCTTGATCTCTCGAAGATTGAGGCTAATCAAATGGAGCTCGAATCAAAAAGTTTTTCTCTTAGAACAACCATTGAACTTGCTGTCAATCTGATACGTCCCCTTGCTAAGTCTAAAGGGTTATCGCTTTTCAGCCGGATAGAGCCTGAACTGCCTGATTTATTGAAAGGAGATTCAGGTCGTCTTAACCAGATCCTTTTGAACCTTCTGGGCAATGCGGTCAAGTTTACCTCTTCCGGTAGTGTAAGTATTACGGTCTTGTCAGGAATTAATAGTGAAACCAGACAGATACTGCATATATCTGTTAGTGATACAGGTATAGGGATACCCCATAAAAGTATTAATAAACTGTTCATCCCTTTCAGCCAGGTTGATAGCTCTTCAACTCGCAGATTTGGGGGAACCGGACTTGGATTGGCAATCTCCAGACAACTTGTTGAACTTATGGGTGGTGATATCAGTGTTGAGAGTGTTGAGGGAAAAGGCTCAACCTTTTTTGTGAGGATTCCATTTGAATTGCCGTCTGAATCTGATTCCGTAAAGCTTAACCTAAAGAGTATTAAAGATTGTAAGACAGGACATATTCCACAAAATTTAAGAATACTGCTTGTAGAAGATGATGATCTGAATCAGAAGGTAATGTCTACAATGCTGGCCAAGCTTGGATATAAGAGAGCGATTGCCTCTAACGGGGCAGAGGCTCTGGACTTGCTGAAGACTGAAGATTTTGACCTTGTTTTAATGGATTGCAGTATGCCTGTACTTGATGGCTATGCAACAACCACTATAATAAGGGATCCTGCAGGTGGCGTCAGGAATAGTGATATACCGATTGTTGCCCTTACCGCCAGGGCTATGTCCGGGGATCGAAATAAATGTATATCTGCTGGAATGAATGATTATATTGCCAAGCCGGTCTATTGTGAAACCCTTATTGAAGTTTTGAACCGCTGGCTGAACTGTAAAGAGGTCTGATTTGAATATAGACAATTCCGCATTGAAAATGGCTGCTCAGGTTGTTCGCTCTGCAGATGTTTTCATCATAACAGCCGGAGCAGGGATGGGAGTGGATTCGGGTCTGCCTGATTTCAGGGGTAATCAGGGATTCTGGCAGGCATACCCTCCTTATTCCAGACTTGGTGTCTCCTTTGTTGACTGTGCAAATCCTGAGCATTTTGACCGCGACCCTTCCTTTGGCTGGGGGTTCTACGGACATAGAACAAATCTATACAGGAATACGGTTCCACATGAAGGTTTCAGTATATTAAAGAGATGGATTCAAGAACGGGGCGCTCCATATTTTGTTGTTACATCCAATGTTGACGGGCAATTTCAGAAGGCAGGTTTTGAAGAAGAACATCTGCTTGAGGTGCATGGTTCGATACACTGGTTGCAGTGCAGCTCTCCATGCAATGAAGCTATATGGCCTAACAATGAGGTTATCCCTGTTGATGAAACGACAATGAGGGCAAGTCATATCCCACGTTGTCCATCATGCGGAAAGGTCAGCCGTCCGAATATCCTCATGTTTGGCGACTGGTCATGGTTGCCGGGTCGAACCCATTTGCAGGAAGCAGAATTTAAGAATTTTATGGAGGAGCATTCCGGAAAGAAAATAGCAGTCATTGAGATGGGAGCCGGAACTGCAATCCCCACAATAAGAGCCACATCAGAGAGGATAGGGTGGAAATATCCTGGTGCAACTGTAATACGTATCAGCGTAAGAGAACCGGAGATAGAAAAGCCTCATATAAGCCTTGCCTGTGGTGCGCTTCAGGGATTGAAAGAGATTGATTTTCTGTTTTAACTTTGGTGGCTGATTCAGCTATATCCTAATTGTTCTCTTCTTTTAAGCCATCTTTCAAGCATTTCTGCAAGCTGATCAAAGGCTATCGGTTTTGATAAATAATCATTCATCCCTGCCGATAGGCAGGCATCTTTTGCCCCTGCGCATACATTTGCAGTCAAGGCTATTATTGGTATATCGGAGTTGCGTAACTCTGAAACACTTTTTCTGATTATCTCTGTTGCTTCAATACCGCCAAGCTCAGGCATCTGACAATCCATCAAAACCAGATTATACTCTTTCAGTTTAAGCGCATTGATTGCTTCACGTCCGTTTGCAACAGAATCAATCTCGCATCCAAAGTTTCTCACCATATTTTCAACAAGGATCCTGTTTATCTGATTGTCCTCTGCCAGCAGGATATGACATTTGACAATATCAAGATTATCCTGAGGAATATTAGCAGACTCTACATTTACAAATCCCGGTGAAGAGACAATCTCAGTAACCTTCTTGAATCTGGCTGTGAACCAGAAGGTTGAGCCTCGTCCTTCCTCGCTTTCAAGACCGATATCTCCACCCATCATATTTACAAGCTGCCTTGATATGGTAAGCCCCAGTCCTGTGCCGCCGAATCTTCTCGTGGTTGAACTGTCCGCCTGAGTAAATGGTCTGAACAGTTTTTCCTGAATATGCAGCGGTATTCCAATGCCGGTGTCTGATATCGAAAACAGGAGTTTGATATCTTCAGGTTCATCATCAACTGTTTTAATATTAAAGCTTACCTGACCATTAGAGGTGAATTTGATAGCGTTGCCGAGCAGATTAAGCAGAATCTGGCGGAGTCTTGTTCCGTCACCATTAATAACGGACGGAATGCCAGGTTCAATTTCACAGGTAAGTTTTATATCCTTTTCTTTTGAAAGAACCGAGAAGAGTCGGATAGTCTCATTTACAAGCTCTTTAAGACTAAATTGGGATGATTCCAGTTCAAGCCTTAATGCCTCTATCTTTGAAAAATCGAGGATGTTGTTTATCAGCGACAAAAGATTGTGCCCACTGGCACAGACCATTTCCGCATATTCCCGCTGTTTTTGTGTCAGCTCGGTATTGAGCAGAAGTTCGGTCATCCCAAGAACTCCGTTCATCGGTGTCCTTATCTCGTGGCTCATTGTTGCCAGAAAATCACTCTTGGCACGGTTGGCAGCCTCTGCCTCAAGACGTGAATTTTTCAGATCTTCAATCATTATCTGCATCATTGAGAAGAGCTGAATCGTCTCATCATGGCAATCTTCCGGCATCTTTGTGTCCTCTCCTGTATCACGCACGATGGAGGAGGCCATCTCAAGAGTGGCCTTAAGCGGCCTGTTGATATTCCTTGCAATAAAGATTGAGAAGAGGAGAAGCGCTACTGCAAGAATAAAGCTGATAAATATGACAATCTGCTGTTTAGCGGCGGTGTCGATATAGAGATCTTCAACATATATACCTGTTCCGATTACCCAGCCCCAGGAATTGAAAAGGGATATGTATGAGAGTTTCGGAACAGCCGATGAAGTTCCGGGACGCGGCCATTGATATTCCAGAAAACCTTTGCCGCTTTCAGATATTAATCTGTTCATATCAGCAAAGAGCTGTTTTCCAGTTGGATCACGGTACTCTGACAAATCTTTACCGTTAAGTTCAGGTTGAACAGGGTGCATAAGCATCTTGAGATTAAGGTCATGTACCCAGAAGTAGTGACCTTTTTCAGAACGAAAGCCCTTAAGCTCCTTTAATGCTGAGGCTTTAGCAGTAGCCTCAGTTACGATTCCCTGCTTTGCATCAGCCTCATGCTGTTCCAGTATTGATTGGGCAACAGAAATAAGAAGCTGACTTTCCTCTTTTCTTTCATCAAGCAGTGTCTGTTTGTAGTCAGGTATAAGGTAGAGGGTAATAAACAGGGTAAATGTCAGTACGCAGATCAGTCCGACAGAAAATATCTTGGTAAAAACGCTGATATTATGTTTTCTGACCGCATTGCGAGTATCCATCTGTTCTCAGATTTCTTTAAAGTTAAAGTGGCAGAGGGAGTTAGTAATATTTAATAAATGTTTTTGTAATAACGGTATGTTAGATTAAATCTGAATATATACTTTCAATAATCATTGTCAAGGCGTTTAATCTGAAACAGTCAATGACATAAAAATCATTTTCTGTTTATCTGTCAGTTCAGCTTGAACCGAATCGGTAGAATAGCTCTGACAGAAACCGGTTTGCCGTTGTCTCTTGCCGGAGTAAATTGAGATGACCGTACAGCTTCAACTGCAGCCTCTGCAAAACCGTGTCCAGGGTCTTCCATAACCTCAATATGCTTCAACTGTCCGCTTTCATTTATGCTTAGACGTAATACAACCATTCCTTCCCTGTTACGTCTTTTGGCCAAAGATGGGTAGACCGGTTTCATCTGTCTGATGAACGCAGGGCCGTTAGCGCTTCCAAACGGCATCTCTTCCGGTTTCTTTTTTAGGCTATCAGTAGTTTTTGTAGCTGATGGAGCCCCTGATTGATGTTCACTCCACTGGCTGTTTAGCCTCTTTGTATCGATAACTAAACTGCCTTTTTCCAGGTTTTGGCTGGTGTTTGGCAGCTCCTGTTTTTTTACTTCCTGGCCTGTATGCTCTGGTTGAGGCTGGATCTGTTCTGGTTTGGTCGGTTCAGAAAAAAGGGTTGATGGATTATTTGCTGCCTGATATGGCGCAGATGGAGAGTTTAAACTGTTTGCTTTCTTCTGGTCTTTTTGTTTTCCGGGCTTTGCGAGGTCTACCATCACGACAGATGGAGACTCTTGCAGGTTTTGGGGGATTACAGAGAAAATAGAGATGGCGATTATGCAGATAACTGCGTGCAGCAGTAGAGAGGTTAACAACAATAGCCGGAAATTTCCGGCTATTTGTTGTTGGAAGAACATTTTAATAGCGCCTGTCTGTTTCTCGTTACTTTGTCCGCGCCATAGCATCATCCATTACCTTACAGGCACAGAATTCTCCGCACATGGTGCAGGCACCATGGTCGGCAACCGGTGAATTTTCACGGTATTCCCGAGCTTTGTCAGGATCCAGTGCCATTGCGAACTGTCCCTCCCAATCAAGCTTTTTACGGGCGTAGGCCATAGCTATATCCTTTTCAATCGCCCCTGGCACCCCTTTGGCTATGTCAGCTGCATGAGCAGCAATTTTAGAGGCTATAACTCCGTTTCGGACATCTTCAAGATCCGGAAGAGAGAGATGTTCTGAAGGAGTTACATAACATAGGAAATCTGCGCCTGCAGCTCCGGCAATAGCGCCTCCTATTGCGCAGGTTATATGGTCATAGCCTGGGGCAATGTCTGTAACAAGAGGCCCCAGAACATAAAAAGGGGCTCCGTGGCAGAGACGCTTCTGCAACTGTATGTTTGCCTGAATCTGGTTTAGTGGAACATGACCCGGCCCTTCAATCATAACCTGTACACCGGCATCCCATGCTCTCTGTGTCAGTTCTCCAAGAATGATAAGTTCCTGAATCTGGGCGCGATCAGTGGCGTCAGCAATGCAGCCGGGGCGGAAGCCATCGCCAAGAGACAGCGTTGCATCGTACTCTTTTGCAATCTGAAGCAGATGGTCAAAATTTTCAAACAGCGGGTTTTCCTTGTTGTTATAGGTCATCCATTCAATGGTAAATGCTCCGCCACGGGAGACTACATCCATGATCCGACCTTCATTTTTCATCCTGTCCACAGTTGCTCTGGTTACTCCGCAATGAACGGTGATAAAGTCCACACCGTCATCCAGATGCTTGATTATCCCCTTGAAGATATCATCAACGGTCATCTCCACCAGCGACTTTTTCTTCGTTCTTACCGTATCAACTGCTGCCTGGTAAAGCGGCACCGAGCCGATGCATGAGGTCGTCTCGGCAACTATTGCCCTGCGAATCTCATCAACCGGGCCACCTGTTGAAAGATCCATTATGGCATCAGCACCGTATTTTACGGCAGCACGAGCCTTGGCAAGCTCTTTGGTAATATCAGTGTCGTCATCGGATGTTCCGATGTTTGCATTTACCTTGGTACGGAGCCCTGTGCCTACAGGCAGAGGAATACCATGTTTGTGCGTTTTGTCATTGTGGCTTATAACGATGCTTCCTTTGGCAATCCCGTCACGAATAAATTCAGGGGCTACATTCTCGGATGCGGCTGCAATCTTCATCTTTTCGGTGATAATCCCTTTACGGGCTGATTCAAGCTGGGTCACTTTTCTGACTCCTTTGCTGCGAGATAGTGGTTGATAGGGCCATGCCCTTTGCCCATAGGGCGCGCCAGTCTTATGGCATTTGTAATAAATTCTTTTGCTTTGCCTACAGCCTCTTTAAGCGGTTCTCCCTGGGCAAGAAAAGCTGCTATAGCTGATGCAAAACTGCAACCTGTGCCATGAGTTGCACTGGTGAACAATCGCTCGGTTCTGAATTTGTGAAAACTGTTTCCATCAAATAGAATATCAATGGCATCACTGCCGCTTAAATGCCCACCCTTAACAAGGACATTGGCAGCTCCCATTTCGTGCAACTGTCTTGCTGCATTTTCCATATCTGCCTCGTTTTGAATCCGGCAGTTAAGAAGGCGTTCTGCCTCCGGCAGATTAGGGGTCAAAAGGTAGGCGTGCGGAAGAAGTTGCTGCTGGAAAACCGATATGGCATCAAGTTCAAGAAGAGAGGCTCCGCCTTTGGCTACCATTACCGGATCAATAACAACGGGATAGTGTCTTGACTGCTCTGAAAGATATTCGGCTAACAGTGAAATAATGGCAGGTGTATGTAGCATTCCGGTCTTGATTACATCAATGGGGAGATCTGAGAGAACAGTATCGATCTGATCACGGACAAAAGATGGAGGAATGCCGTGGATAGATTTTACTCCCTTTGTATTCTGTGCTGTAAGAGCAGTAATAGCTGATGCGGCATAACTGCCAAGTAGTGTGATAACTTTCAGGTCGGCCTGGATACCGGCGCCTCCGCTTGAGTCGCTCCCAGCAACAGTCAGGACACCTCCACGAGGAAAAGAAGCCTGCCGGTTAAACAGTAAACGCAGTTCTGTTGTGGCAATGTCGGGATGCGGCGCTGAGAGTACAGAAGAGATAACCGCTACTGCATCCGCTCCGGCATCAAGTACCCTGCAGGCATTGGCCGGGCTGATACCGCCAATTGCAACAATGGGCAGTTTCACCTTGTCGCGGATTTCAGATAAACCGGCAGTGCCTGGAATATGCGTTACGGTTTTGCTGTCGGTAGGGTACATGGCTCCGAAACCCAGGTAGTCAGCCCCTTCAGTCTCAGCTTTAAGCGCTTCATCAAGATTATGGGTTGATACTCCTATGATTTTGTCTGAACCGAGCAGTTTGCGTGCTTCAGTCGGGTTGCCATCATCCTGGCCAAGGTGAACGCCATCAGCATCGAGGTCAGAGGCCAGTTTTATATTGTCATTGACTATAAAGAGAGTTCCATATTTGCTGCAGAGCTGTTTAAGGTGAGCTCCTTCATCAAGACAGAGCTGATAAGGTTTCTCTTTCGGTCGGTATTGAAGCGCAGTTACTCCGCCTCGAAGTGACTGCTCAACTCTTTCAAGTAGTTTATCCTGTTGATCGGTAATCAGATAAACACCTGCGATCGAATGACTGCGGACAGTCTTCGGAGGCTTTATCACCAAACGCAATGAGGATGTTTTTTCAGACATTATACTACCTTTTATAGTTTAAAAAAGCCGCACTGACTGGATCAGGCGGCCCGAAAACATAATAGCTTAAAAGGGAGCCGCTTTCCTCCGCCGGCATTACCCGGTTCAGGTTCAAGGGGTTCGGCAAGTTACCGTCTCAGCCTTGCTTGCAAAAAAAAAGGCTCCCCCAGGGCAGAATCACCATACGATAAATTGTTCTTTGCGTCAACCGATCTGAGAGGATTAACTCTATTACAGTTTGTTGTTTTCAGATTGCCCCTGTCGTCTGGTCGTGTTAAAAAAAGGGATGTTTGATAGTCGCCCAACCTTTGCAGAGATAGATCTTGGCGCCTTGCGTGAAAACTATGCCATTGTCCGCAAATCTGTGCCATCCAGAGTCTCAGTGCTTGCCGTGGTAAAGGCAGACGCCTACGGTCATGGTTTCCTTGAGGTCAGTAAGGAGCTTGAGCGTCAGGGGGTTGATGCCTTTGGCGTGGCTTTTCTGGCTGAAGCTATACAGCTGAGAAAAGCCGGAATTGATAAGCCTATCCTCCTGCTTGGAGGTGTTTATCCAGGCCAGGAAAGAAAATGCGTCGGTTTTGGAATATCCACCGTAGTATTTTCCCTTGAACAGCTTAAAACCCTTGATCTGGCTGCTGGAAAGCTGTACCGGAAAGCCTTGGTGCATCTTAAGGTTGATACAGGGATGGGTCGTCTGGGGGTTCCTTACGAACAGGTTCCGGCGCTTCTGGATGCGCTTAAGCTGTTGCCCAATATTTACCTTGAAGGGATTATCTCTCACTTTGCATCTGCAGATGAACTTGATGAATCAGGGCAATATTTTACGAGGCTCCAGTCAGAACGTTTCGCCTGGGCGGTAGACAAGGTAAAGCGAGCCGGTTTTTCTCCACGATACATACATCTTGCCAACAGTGCAGGCACCCTTTTAAACGACTATCCGTTCTGCAACATGGTTCGCCCCGGAATTATACTTTACGGTGCATTACCATCCTCCGATTTTCAGGGACATCTCAAGATGCGTCCTGTAATGCGTCTTAAAAGCAAGATAGCTATGTTGAAGTGGGTGGAACCCTCAACCACCATAAGTTACGGGCGTCGCTTTACCGCAGAGCACCGTACACTGATAGCCAGCGTGCCAGTAGGTTATGCTGACGGATACCCCCGTTCCCTTACAAACAAGGGGAAGGTTCTGATAAGGGGACAGTTGGCACAGGTCTCCGGCACTGTATGTATGGATTGGCTGATGCTGGATGTAACTGATATAGAAGGGGTTGCTGTTGGGGATGATGTTACACTTATGGGGGAAGACCGCAAAGGTAATCAGGTTTATGCTGAAGAGATTGCCAGTCTTGCTGGCACTATTCCATATGAACTGTTTTGCGGAATAAGCAAACGGGTACCCAGAGTGTACCTCAAATAGCATCTTTCCAGTAAGCTTTGTTGGTTTACCAACCTTTTGTGGTTATTCCCTAATAAATCTTGAGAACCAGGTATGATTCAATCCCAAAAAACTGTGGAAATTCCTCATCTGCTCCATCTGCTTCATGAACGTCCCCCGGGTGAAATATATCTGCTTTCCATCAAGCAGATTGTAATGGATGGTTTAAAGTCAGCAGAAAATCCAGTAATCAGTGATATTTCATGGAATGACGATAAAAGCGTTATTACTGTCGAATTTAACGGTGTCCATACCAGATTCGGTTTTGAAGGAAACCGTCTGCTTTTCTCCTGTTCCTGTAAAAACCCTTACCAGCGTAGTCATTGCTCCCACATCATAACAGCCTGGGCTTGCCTTAAACGTCTTGTTTCACCAAACAGTTTTCCTTCTACCCGTTTCAGTCAACATAATATGCGGCAGGTGGAAAGAGTTACCGGAGAACAAAACTTTATTTCAGAACCGATTAAAGAAAAACATGAGCAAAAGATTACTAAATTTCTTAAAAACCTTCAAAAATCTGTAAGAGCTCCAGTTATTCCTGACTTTTCAGATATTCCTTGCCGCCTTTTGCTAAGCGCAGATGAATATGACGAACTTACCGGCTATATTTGCAGGGGTAATGAACGACTTAACAGCTGGAGTTCAGATAATATCCCCACAGATGTTCGTTCATTCTTGTTAAAACATCCACGGTTTGATTCAAGCAAGCGGTATATGGATGATTTTCAAAGACATTTCAGTTCCAGGTTACCTGTAATATTCAAGAAAGATAACGGTTCAGAGATAGCAGTTTCTTATTCTCATAAAGAACCTTTGGCTGCGTCACTCTGTTTTGATCACTACGATGACAAGGTTAAGGTTCTGCCACGCCTTAACAATAATCTGCCACTGCCTGAAGATGTTCTGGTGGGAGAAGAACTACTGCTGGACAGATCAAAATCC
The DNA here is from genome assembly GCA_964655435.1 of uncultured Geobacter sp. Classification (GTDB taxonomy): domain Bacteria; phylum Desulfobacterota; class Desulfuromonadia; order Geobacterales; family Pseudopelobacteraceae; genus Trichlorobacter. The sequence goes on along the minus strand of CAZZMP010000001.1, from coordinate 49,055 downwards.
AAAATTTATCCCTTGTCTGACAAGGAACTATGGGAGATCTGTTACCGCCTTTCTGAAGATGCAGAGCCGGATGACCCTGATGACCCTGATGACCTGGATGATGATGAATATTGGGATGAAGACAATAATGATGATGAAGATGATGACGACGATGATGACGACGAGATACACAGTTCGTTAGACGATTATTTTAACGGTGAATGGCAGACTGGTGATATTCTTCAGGAGGGTGTTACCATCTCTTCGGATGAATTTAACAGAACCGGACTGTTGTTCAGGATAGTTAATGTAAAGGAACCTTTTAAGGGTCTTTTTTTTCTGCATGAAAAAAAGATGAATAAACCAATAGTAAACAGTCCGTTATATCGGTTGTTTACACCTGAATTAAGTCCGGATAAGCTTGTAAGACTTTCCCCCCAGCAGCTCTGCGATAATATTGTTCTTCCTTTTTCAAGCCATACCTTCCGTTTTCTGGCTAACAGATACCATCCAGCGCTTAATGGTGTGATGCGTACAAAGAGGCGATTCCATGCACTCCTTGAAATTGCCTTTCAACTCTCGTCTGAACCGGATAAGGCAGCTCGTACCAGATTTATCCGTACAGCTCTTACGAACAAGGAGTTTGCCAAGCGGGATATACGTTCAAGGGCGACCTCTTTTCTTCAGCAGTTTGCCATGCAGTGCCAGGAAAAACATGCCCTGCTGACTGTGCATCCGGATGGTTGGCATATAACAGATGAAAACCGCCTGGAACAGCTAAGATTCCTGCAGATAATTTTTGACCTTTACGGTTCGGATCTTTTTACAGATGGTTTTTTCCCGGGGACAGTAGAGATTCCTTACAAGAGATTCATTGAGAGCCTGCCGGAGCTTGTCTCAAGGCTTGCAGCGCTGGATGCCAAGCTTGACTTTGGCTCAAATAGCGTCTCAACAACAAGCCTGCAGTTTTCACTTGATGCAAGGGTCAGTAGTATTGACTGGTTTGAGTTGAAACCTGAGATTAGGATTAATGGAGATCTGCTGACAGAGTCAGAGGTTAAAGGACTGCTTGATGGAAATCAGCTCTTGCATAGAGATGGAAAGCTGCTGCTCCTGGATCAGATTTCTTCAGAGATATTGGTAATGTTCACCAACGCCATGCCTGCCAAAAAAGGTAAAAAGGGGAAGCCTCAGCTGGTGCGGGTTCCCCGTCTTCAGATCCTTGATTGGCTTCAATTACGGAAACATGGAGTAGAGGTACAGCTTTCTCCTGAGGATTCCGATGTACTTGAGAGTCTGCTTAATTTTGAACAATTGCCCAGACCGGCTCTGCCGGAATTAGTTGTAGCGCAACTCCGCCACTACCAGGTAGATGCCTGGCACTGGCTGGCCTTTCTGTACCAACACCGTTTTGGGGCATGTCTGGCTGATGATATGGGGTTGGGTAAGACTCTGCAGGGTATAACCCTTATGGCAGGGATAATCTCCGGTGCTGTTCCATCTGCGGCGCCAGGTTCTCCTCATCTTGTGGTTGCTCCTCCATCACTCCTCTTTAACTGGGAAGCAGAGATCAGCCGTTTCCTTCCATCTGCAAAGGTTTTACTGTTTACAGGTAGCGCTAGGACAACGGAGCTTTTCGATAATTATGATATTATTATAACGAGTTACGGAATCATTCAGCGTGATCACAAAAAGCTGGAAGATATAAGGTTTGATGTAATCATATTTGATGAGACACAGGTGGTGAAAAATCTTCAGGCTGCAACCACCAATGCGGTAAGAAGGCTGAAAGGAGCCTTTGTTCTGGCGCTTACCGGCACACCTGTTGAAAATCATCTTGGCGAATATTATGCAATTATGGATCTCTGTCTGCCTGGTTTACTGGGTAACTACGATGAATTCAACCGCCGTATAAACAAGGATGGGAGACCGGCGATACAACGTCTTATACAACGTACAAGGCCATTCATACTACGCCGGACAAAGCAGATGATAGCTTCTGAACTGCCACCAAAGATCGAGAGCGATATCTACCTTGAACTTTCTCCAAAACAAAAATTTCTTTATCAAAGGACTGTTGAAGAGGTTAAAGGACAGGTTCAGGAAGCCTATAATAACCATGCTGTAGCACAAGCAAGAATTATTGCGCTTACCGCCATACTTCGCCTGCGTCAGATCTGCCTGGCTCCGTCGCTTGCGGTGCCATCAGCTACTGACAGTTCTCCCAAACTGGATTTTCTGGCTGAACAGCTTCTTGAACTGCGTGATGAAGGGCATAGTGTCCTTGTCTTTTCCCAGTTTACCAGCTTTCTGGACATAATTGAAAAAGGTCTTAAAAAGCATGGGCTTGCATGTTTGAGGCTTGACGGTACAACAGCTGTGCCGAATAGAAAAAAACTGGTGCAGACCTTTCAAAACTCCACTGAACAGATGGTCTTCCTGATAAGCCTGAAGGCAGGAGGCAAAGGACTTAACCTTACCAGAGCCACTTACGTTTATCATCTGGATCCCTGGTGGAATCCGGCTGTTGAAAACCAGGCTTCAGACCGTGCTCACCGGATAGGGCAGACTGAACAAGTAACCATTACAAGGCTTGTAATGCGCCATACAATAGAAGAAAAGATGATGCAGCTTAAGGCTAGAAAACTTGAGCTGTATAAGGCTCTGCTGGAAGATGGCACCGGTAGCGCCGGAGCCGGTCTGACAAGGGATGATTTTGATTTTCTCCTGGGGTGATTTTCAGGAATATCTCTAAGTAGACCTGTTTGTTACATAAAGATTGTTACGTTGTCTGTTTAACTATAATCTTTTATGAAGATAATATAATATCTGCGAAATTAAAGTCGTTTTCAGCCCAAATTACCGTTTAGTCCGGACTCTCATCATGCTCCATAGCCTTATCAAACAGAAAAAAACTGCCTGGTTATCAGCACAGGATTGCCCTGCTCGCGCAGTAGTTGACTACATCCGCCACAAGGGCGAATTGCGCGACGCCCAGATTGAGGCGATCGAAACCTGGCTGTTTCTCAAAATTTCCGGAGGGAACAAACCTCTCTGGCAACTTTTTTCAGAAGGCTTTTTTAATTCCGATATTGATCTTTACAAGCTGCATATCAGCCAGGATGCCCGTGATTCTTTGCAGACAAACCCAGCTCTCCAAGGACTATTTGAATTTGCCCGTCAGAAAAACGGTGGGAACAAAAGCCTGCTTCCTGAACTGGAAAAACTGATTATTGATCATCCGGCTGCTGTAGATGCACCGCCGATATTCAGACAGATTTTTTACAACGCTGATTACCCGGACTATCTTTTCAGTCTGCCAATGGGAGCTGGGAAGACCTTTCTCATGGCTGCGCTTATGTACCTGGATCTCTATTTTGCCGGACTAGAGCCGGACAATCCGGTTTTTGCCCGTAACTTCATCATCCTGGTTCCGTCCGGCTTGAAGTCATCCATCATCCCCAGCCTCAAAACCATTGAAAAATTCGATCCATCCTGGGTGATTCCCGAACCGGCGGCATCTACACTTAAAAAGCAGATATCCTTTGAAGTGCTGGATCAGTCCAAATCTGCCAAGAAGAGCAACCGCGCCCGTAATCCCAATGCCCAGAAGATTGCTCGTCATCAACCATTTGAGGATTTGGCTGGGCTTATTCTGGTGGTAAACGCGGAAAAAGTGATCCTCGATCGTCTTGATCTGGGCGACCAACTGCAATTGATTGAACATACTGATGACGAGAAAGACCGCCAGGCAAATGAACTACGCAACCTGATTGGCAAAATCCCGAATCTATCTATCCATATAGATGAGGTTCATCACGCTGCCACCGATGATATCAAACTTCGCCAGGTGGTAAATCGCTGGAGCGCCAACGGCTCACTCAATAGCGTTATCGGTTATTCCGGCACCCCGTATCTTTCAAGTGCAGACTCAATCTCAATCGGTGCTGACCTTACGCTCAAATTCGCGCAAATTACCAACACGGTTTACTACTACCCACTGGTGCAGGCTATACAGAGATTTCTCAAAAAGCCGCAGGTTGAAATTGCGGCAAACCTTGAACCGCTGGCAATTATTGAAAAGGGAGTACGTGATTTTCATGCCACCTACTGGAATACGGTCTATGGTAGAGGCACCTGCGCCAAGCTTGCAATCTACTGTGGCAGCATTACCCGCTTAGAGGAAGATGTATTGCCGCTTGTCGGGAATCTTGTTCAGGAACTGGGCGGCAACACGGCGACGGACATTTTGAAGTACCACAAGGGGAACAAGGAATACAAACTGCCAAAAGAAAACGAGCTTGCTTTTAACTCCCTCGATCTTCCCCATTCGAAAGTCAGGATTATCCTGCTGGTTCAGGTCGGCAAGGAGGGATGGGACTGTCGCTCTTTGACCGGCGTTATCCTGGCGCAAAAGGGTGACAGCCCTACCAACATGGTATTACAGACATCCTGCCGCTGCCTCCGTCAGGTTGATAAAGGCACACAGGAAAGCGCTGTCATCTGGCTGAACGACTTCAACGCCAAAACCCTTAATGCGCAACTGAAGGAAGAGCAGCAGACCAGTATTGCCGAGATCAATAATCTTGGTAAGGCCGGGGCCTCTGCGCAGGTTGAGCGTTTTTCACGAATGGCGCACCTGAAGCTGCCAACCATAGAATTCCGTCAACTGAGAGTCGAGTACGAAGATGTGACGGTGGAAGATGATCCGAATACAGGGGCGAAGCTGGATGCAACCCTCAATAACAGGACGTTATATAACCCTGCGGTAATTACCCGCCGTGGACTCAACCCAGATGATCCTGGCACAAAAACATTTATCGAAAGCATGGGGAGTGAACCGGCGACCTTCCGTCAGTGGCTTAGCCTCATTGTCAAAGAGAGTTTCAATACGCTGACCACCGATGACCTACTGCCATTTCATCCGGTTTTACAGGATATTTTCAAACTGATTACATTTGATCAGGACGGCGCACCTTATTTCAACGAGTTGTATGATCAATATGCCGTCCGCGCCTCAATTCGCCTGGCCTTCCACAAGAAACGGGAGCTGAGGACCCAAAGCGAAATTGTTCCCGAACATGCAAGCCTGCTGGTGGTGGAAAAGCTGGATACCGTTGAACATAACGACAAATTGTATCCTTCTGCCGCTGACTGCGCCAGGATACGGGAGATTGATCAGACCGGCGTTGATGTGCAAACCGCAGCCGCAAAAGGAGAAGAGCTGCAACGTCTGTTTCTTGAATTTTTGAAACAGCAGGGCAAAGAGCATGATCTGGTTGCGCGCATGGCCATGCCGCAGACGGAAGAATATTCTCATGAGGTCAAGAGCAAAGATCGCTCTTTCCACTATCTTCCCTACGACTTCCGCCAGAGCGGTTTTGAATTAAACATACTGCGTGAAGCTCTGACATTTGCTGATTTCCAGAGTATGGGACTGGAACTGTATTACAACGGAGAACAGAAACTGACCGAGTTCCGCGTCAAATGTTTTGAGAGGAAGAAAAGCGGCTGGAAGTATGTCGGCCTCTATACACCGGATTTTCTGCTGATCCAGCGCAAGGAAAACGTCATTCACAAAGCGCTGATTATTGAAACCAAGGGAAGCGGCTTTGCCGATCAGATAAAGTTCAAACTCCGAAAACATTTTATGGAGACTGAGTTCTTGAGTATGAACAATGGTTCTTTTGGTTACGACCGCTTTGAGTTCCTCTATCTGGCCGAGGAAGACGGCATGACCAAGAATCTGCATGCATTGAACACCGCGATTACAACCTTTTTCAAGGACTGATATATGCCAAAAAAATATGTTCCATACTTTCCCAACACCATCGAAGGCCAGGCTATTCTGGACAACTTTACCCGCTCGCGGCGTGTGCTGCGTTACCGGGATAACACACGGGTCTACGACCGTATCCGTCGTGGATTGCCGCTGTATGAGGTGGAGAAGATTGAAGAAGCACGTGGTTCAGGCAAAGAAGGTACAGTAGACAATCTCCTCATACGTGGCGAATGCCTTTCCGCCTGTGCCTATCTGAAGGATCAGGGCATTACCGTTGATCTGGTCTACATCGATCCGCCGTTTGCCTCCGGCGCCGACTACGCTAAAAAGGTTTACCTGCGTCGCAATCCACTGCTGGCAGAGAAGATCAAAAAAGCGGAAGAGGCAATGGATCTGGATGAACTGCGGGCCTTTGAGGAAAAAATGTATGGTGACATCTGGAACAAGGAGGATTACCTCAACTGGATGTACGAGAACCTGATGGCGATTAAGAGTGTTATGAGTGACAATGCCAGCATTTATGTGCATCTTGACTGGCATATTGGTCATTATGTGAAAGTGTTGATGGATGAGGTGTTTGGGGACGATGCTTTTCAAAATGAAATTGTCTGGAAATGTACCACTGCCCATAGTGACGCTGAATTTTATGGCAATAACTTTAATTCAATTTATTTCTACACACCTGCAACTACACCAATTTTTAATGATATTTTACAACCATATGATGAAGAGTATTTAGCGAGGTTCAAAAGCAAAGATCCTGATGGGAGATTATGGGATAGTGGTAATTTAACAGCTAAAGGGCTGAAAGGTTCTGGATATGAATATGAGTATAAAGGATGCTTCTCATTGTGGAGATGTCCATATGAAACAATGGAGCGTTTAGATAATGAGGGGCGTCTTCATTTTACGAGATCTGGAGGAATTCGTTTAAAGGTTTATAAGGATGAGTTAAAAGGGATGCCTTGCCAGGCTTTGTGGACAGACATTCACCCAGTGAATTCTCAAGCGGCGGAACGAATTGACTACGCCACCCAAAAGCCTGAAGCCCTGTTAGAGAGAGTTATCAAAGCAAGCAGTAATGAAGGGATGGTTGTCGCTGATTTTTTTGGCGGCAGTGGAGTCACCGCATCAGTCGCCAACCGACTCGGGCGGTGTTTTATTCACGCCGATGTAGGCATTAACTCCATCCAAATTGCGCGGGATCGTTTGCTGACAGCAAAAGCTGATTTCACTATTCTGGACGTGAAAGACGGCGTATCCCTGTTCCGTAATCCGGTACAGACCATGGATAAACTGAAATCACTTATCACCGGTCTACGTAACGAGGATGCGCTTGACAGCTTCTGGGAAGGAGCCATTGCAGACAGCAAGCTGGGAATGGTGCCGGTGTATCTGCCAAACCTACTGGATCATTCCACCCGTGTGCTGGATACTTTTCTCATGAACAGCATCCTCAACGAAGCCATGCCCGACCTGCCGGATGAGACCAAACAAGTCATTGTCTATTACATAGACATTGATGACGAAGCCGCTGTCAAAGCGTTTATCGCCGACAATAACCCGACCGAAACAACTGTTGAGCTGCGCGATTTGAAGGAACTGCTTAGTGAAGTGGTTGCCGAGGACGTGGCTGATTTCACTGTCGAACAGACAAAAACAGACTGGATTATTAAAATCTCCAGCTTCTCCAGTGATCGGCTGTCACAAAAGATTGATGAATATAATCAGAAAAAAGCGCTGAACGGGGCAAAGAAAAATCTGCTTGAATCCGAAGAAGATGAAACCCACCCTCACCCCGACCCTCTCCCTGAGAGCGAGGGAGAAATGCACAAGACAAAGAAAAAATTCAAGCCGATTGTTATCTCCGAGAACGGCCTAGAGCTGATCGAGCTGGTTAGCCTGGACTGCACAAATGCAAATGGACTCTGGTCCAGCGACTATGAAATCAAGATCGATAAAAACGGTTATGTCGTTCGAAACGGGGAAAAAACCAAAAACTTCTGGGATGCAACAGTTTCCTGCCAGAGCAAACCATTTCGCTTGAAGATCAGAAATATCGCAGGGGATGAGACGGTTTTCAACGTGTAACTGAACCCCTTTTGTACCTGTTAAAAGGCAGGTTATATAATAATTTCTTTCAGAGCAGACAAACCGAAATAGTAATCAACCTGCTTTGGGGGCGGGAGATTCTGACAACCCAGTACCGTGCAAAGGAGTAACAATGTTCGAGACCCAGTACAACGACGAGATGGAAGCGGAGGTAAAAAGGCTGGAGGCCAGACAGCGAGCCAGGTTGTTATGGCGCGAGGATGATAATGGACAACGCTTTTTTGTTGGAGAATATGCGACAGAGCTGGAGGCAGAGGAACAGATGGTGTCTCTGACTAAAGAACAGCACAAGCAGACCTACTGGATTGAGAAACTGCCGAATTGAAAACGAGAATGGCAGATATTTTCTGACCGATCTGATAAGGGAAGATGGTAAATTTATGCCTGATGCCCCAGTTCAAACGTACCCATCCAGTCAGGAGAGGCACGTTTGAAAAGAGAGATTAAAAAATTGTTACAGTGTTCTTCCATCTGCCTCTGCAAACAGGCGCAACTTCTGCATCATGGCGGCAAATTTCTTCGGTTTGAGAGACTGAGGGCCATCGCTTGAGGCACGTTCAGGGTCTGGATGAACCTCTACTATCAGTCCGTCCGCCCCTGCGGCTACCGCTGCATAGCACATCGGGGCAACATAATGGTAATTTCCGGTGCTGTGTGATGGGTCAATTACTATAGGGAGGTGGGTCTTGCCCTTTAGAACAGGGACGGCAGCAAGGTCAAGAGTGTTGCGGGTTGCTGTTTCAAAGGTGCGGATACCACGCTCGCAGAGGACAACTCCCTGGTTTCCCTCGCTCATAATATACTCTGCGCTCATCAGAAACTCCTGAATGGTCATAGCCATTCCACGCTTTAAAAGCACAGGTTTTCCACACTGACCAACCTTCTTCAAAAGGGCGAAATTCTGTGAATTGCGTGCTCCTATCTGCAGCATATCTGCATAACTGGCTACCAGATCAACTGTTTCAGGGTTAATTACTTCGGTTACAAACGGCAGTCCGGTAATTTCGCGTGCTTTTGCAAGCAGTTTAAGGCCTTCTTCTTCAAGACCCTGAAATGAGTAAGGAGATGTGCGCGGTTTAAATGCTCCGCCCCTCAGCATGACAGCTCCGGCATCCTTAACGAGTTTGGCTGTCTCGATAATTTGCGCCTCTCCCTCTACAGCGCATGGGCCGGCCATCATAATAACCTGTTTGCCGCCGATTACCACGCTATCCCCAACCTTGACCAGACTTGGTTCATGCTTTAACTCACTGGAGGCAAGTTTGTAAGGTTGGAGTATAGGAACAACATTCTCAACTCCGTGCATGTTCTCAAGCGACTGCAACACCAGCTTTCCTCTTTCATCCCCTATGGCTCCGATAACATCCCTGGTTGTGCCGTGGATTACATGAGGCTTGTAGCCCAGTTCCTTAATCCGTTTTACCACTTCATCCCTGTCTTTCTTGCCTGCGCCTGACTTCATTACGATGATCATTTTCAACTCCTTTTTCCCAAAAGAAAAAGGCCTGGAAGATCCCCGGCCTTACATCATTTTTCTCTTAAGGAGAACGAAAAAAGCCGGGAGACTCATTCCGTCTGCCCCGGCTTTTGGTTGTGTAATCGGTTTTTTTACTCCTAAACCGTGTACAGCCTTGCCCGGGCAGACGGCGTAAAATAAAAGCCGTACCAGAAAAACCCGAAAAAGGATGTAAAACGGTAGAAAGAGTTCATGAAAAAGATAAAAGCACAGGTTATAAGCAGGTGTCAAGCGGAGAAATAAAAAATTCTAATCAAAGGATAGCCTGTTTAAGAAACTCTTCGGCATGTTTAAGCGCTGCGGCTGTAATCTGTTCACCTGCCAACATACGGGCTATCTCTTCAATCTGACCATTTCTGTCCAGCTCTTTTACTGCAGTGGCAGTCCTGCCGTTTTCCAGTTTCTTCTGAACCTTTATATGCTGTGTGGCCCAGGCAGCTACCTGAGGTAGGTGGGTTACACAGAAAACCTGCTGACCTGTTGCAAGATTTCGCAGTTTTCGTCCCACAACAGCGGCTACAGCACCTCCAACTCCGGTGTCCACTTCATCAAAAACAAGTGTCGGGGCTTCTCCTTCAGGCAGAACCTGCTTGAATGCAAGCATTAATCTGGAAAGCTCACCGCCAGATGCAACCTTTCCCAAAGGTCGTGCTGTTTCACCCTGATTGGAAGAAAAAAGGAATTCCACCTTTTCAAATCCACTGCTTCGCGGTTCCGAAAGAGTCTCAAAATCAACCTTGACGATGGCGTGAGGCATGGCGAGCTGGCGGGTTTCCGCTGCCAGATGCTGTTCGAGTTTTACTGCCGCAGCTCGACGTTTACTGCCAAGTTCAAGTGCAATCTTTTCAAAGCCGGCGCGCTTTTCATTCAGTTCCTGCTGCAACTGTTCCCTGGAGATAGAGCGGTTCTTCAGCTCTTCAAGCTCTGCAGCAATTGAAACTCCCAATGCTAATACCTCAGCGATTGTAGGAGCGTATTTACGTTTTAAGCGAAGCAGCAGATCAAGTCTGTCCTGAATCTGTTTTAATTCTTCCGGGTTGGCCTCTATCCGGTTTGAATAGTCACGCAATTGTAGAGCGGCATCCTCAAGTTGAAGATACCCTTCATCAAGTATGGTTTGTAAAGAATGAAGCGAAGAGTCAATTGATACGGCCTCTTTCATTGCTGTAGTTAGTCTCTTAAGTTCAGCAAGAAGAGCAAGATCGCCGCCGTAAAGCAGCTCATAACCTGAACCGGTTATGAAATTAAGGCGTTCTGAATTTGAAAGGATCCGCTGTCGCTCTTCAAGTCCCTCTTCTTCGTCGGCTTTAAGGTTTGCAGAGTTTATCTCGTCAAGCTGATAGGAAAGCAGATCAATTCTTCTTAAAATATCTCTTTCAACTTCATTAAAACGGACAAGTTGCTCTGCTGTCTGCTGCCAATCTTCAAAGACGGCTGCCAGTTTTTTCCTTAGATCAACTGTGCCTGCAAATGAATCCAGCAGAACAAGGTGATATTCAGGTTTCAGTAGCCCTTGTGATTCGTGCTGACCATGTATTGTAACCAGTTGACGGCCAAGCTCTGCGAGCTGTGCCAATGTGGCAAGCGATCCGTTGATATAGACACGGTTTTTACCCGCGCGGCTTAAACAGCGCTTTACAAGAAGTTCAGTACCTGTTTCAAAGCCTGCCTCAGCAAGAAGAGTTTGTACATTTGGCAATCCGGTGATATCAAACATCGCCTCAACTGTGGCCTCATCCTCTCCTGAACGGATAAGTTCTGCTGATGCCCGCCCGCCACAAACCAGAGTAAGTGCATCAATAATGATTGACTTTCCTGCGCCGGTTTCGCCGCTAAGTATGTTAAGTCCTGCTTTAAAGGATAGTTGCAGACGATCAATGATGGCTACGTTACGGATAGAGAGTTCGGTAAGCATGAAGGGCTAACGCTCCCCCCATTTCAGCTTGGCGCGGAGAATTGCAAAATAATCCTTTTCAGGAGACATAACCAGAGCGGTAGTTGTCGCTGCCCGGCTTACCTCAATGCAGTCCCCTTCCTGCAGTTCCACCCCGACCTGGCCATCAAGTGTCAGGTATACCATCTCATCAAACGAAGATTTGACTGTAATCCTGACTACTGACTGATATGAAATTACAATGGGACGATTTGTAAGTGTATGCGGGCAGATAGGTGTTATGAGCACACATTTCATCAATGGCTGGACAATTGGGCCGCCGGCTGAAAGTGAATAGCCTGTTGAGCCTGTTGGTGTTGATATTATAAGACCGTCAGCCTTGAATGTGGTAAGGAAGTTGTCATTAACCTTTGCCTCAAGTTCAATAATCCTTGCAAGCGCCCCCTTGTTGATAACGGCGTCATTTAGAACCTGACAGCGTGAGATCTCCTCTTCTCCCCTGGTCACTATAACATCAAGCATCATCCTCTCTGTAATCACATGGCTGTCTGCAAGACATTGTTCAAGCACAGGATATAACTGCTCAACTGTGATTTCAGTCAAAAAACCCAGGCTGCCCAGATTCACACCTACTATAGGAACCTCACGGTTACTGAACAGACGGGCTACAGATATCAGGGTGCCATCGCCGCCGAGCACAACAACCAGCTCTGCCTGATCACGCATATCTTCATTTGTGTGGCCTTTGGAATAACCAACGTGGCGCGCCAGGTGGGAATCAACCAGAGGGATGCAGTCTCGAGTCTCAAGCCAGCTTACCAGCTCACTTGCTACCCCCTGACAACGTGGGTCATGTACCTTTGCAAAGATAGCTACCTTTTTCATGGATTTCCTGTATCACAGCTTTAAGAACTTGTCCATCTGTTGAAGTTTACAGCATCTTCAGACTTAAACTAAATATTACCTTTTGGTATTCAGCTCTTTTCTCAATGATTCATACTCCGAATGGAGGTTATTGTATTTTTCTTCAAGTCCTTTAAGTTGTTCAGCCATATGGGCAAATGCAGAGGCGGATGGATCTGGAAGCTTGCCATGCTCCAGATCCGGACGTCCTTCTTTTGTCTCTTCCGACATCAGGACTATCTTTCCCGGGATTCCTACTACAGTGGCGTTAGGAGGAACCTCCCTTACAACTACAGAATTTGAACCTATCTTTGCGCCACGGCCTACTGTGAAAGGGCCGAGAATCTTGGCTCCTGAACCGATTACTACCTTATCTTCAAGAGTAGGGTGTCTTTTAACCTTGTCCCAAGTAACACCCCCAAGTGTTACTCCGTGATAAATGGTTACATCATCTCCAATCTCGGCAGTTTCACCTATGACTACCCCCATTCCGTGGTCTATAAAAAAACGGTTGCCTATCTTTGCGCCAGGGTGGATCTCTATTCCGGTAAGGAATCTTGATGACTGAGAGACAAAACGGCCTAGAAAGAACCAGTTATGTATCCATAACCAGTGGGCAATCCGATGGAGCCAGATTGCATGAAGTCCCGGATAACAGAAAAGGATCTCAAGAAAACTGCGGGCTGCCGGATCCCTGTCAAAAACCGAGTTGATATCGTCACGCATCTGTCTTAACATTGCCTGGCTGCCCTCCGTAGCGGCTTAAACTGTTTTCAGGCTATCATAGTGAGCCTGCAGCGTCAATTTTTGCAATGTAAGCTGAAAGATAAACAGATTTTTATTCCTGATAAAAAACAGCCAAGAAATTGTTGACAGGCTGTCATTGCTGGCAGTAAGAAATAAAGCAGCGTTGGCGGCTTAATGCCGCTTATTTTTTCTGATATCAACCGTAGGAGGTGGCAAATGCAGATAGAAGTGCTTCCATTGTCTCATGAACAGATGAAAAAGAAGGTTACGGATGAATCCCAGCTTGGATTCGGCAAGCTGTTTACAGATCGTATGCTTCTGGTGGAGTGGACAGCGGGCAAAGGCTGGCACAGTGCCAGAATTAAGCCATATGAACCTTTTATGCTGGATCCGGCAACTTCTGTTCTTCATTATGCCCAGGAGATCTTTGAGGGGCTTAAGGCTTACAAATGGGAAGATGGCCGGGTAGCACTGTTTCGTCCTGAGATGAATGCCCGTCGTTTTAATCAGTCCGCTGCGCGTCTATGCATGCCGGAAGTGCCGGAAGAACTGTTTCTGGACGGGATAGATATGCTGATTGATCTGGAAAAGGACTGGATACCTACATCTCCTGAAACATCCCTGTATATACGCCCGGCAATGATTGCAATGGATCCTGTGCTTGGAGTAAAGCCTTCGGATCATTACTATTTCTTTGTTATCCTTTCGCCAGTAGGCGCTTATTATGCGGCTGGTTTTAATCCGGTAAGCATACTTGTTGAAGATATTTTTGTCCGTTCAGTGGCTGGCGGAACAGGAGATGCCAAGACAGGGGGCAATTATGCCTCATCTCTCAAGGCAGGTCTTGAAGCCAAGAAAAAAGGTTATGATCAGGTGCTCTGGCTTGATGGCAGGGAGCGCCGTTACATAGAAGAGGTGGGTGCCATGAATATGTTTTTTGCTTACGGTAACCATATTGTGACCGCTCCGCTTACCGGTTCGATACTTTCCGGTATAACCCGTGAATCTGTGCTCCGTCTGGCTATTGAGTTGGGTTGCACAGTAGAAGAACGGTTGATTGATGTTAATGAACTCTTCAATGATCTGAAAAGCGGCAAGGTAACCGAAGCATTTGGAAGTGGCACCGCCGCAGTGATAACCCCGGTTGGCAAGCTTGGTTACAAGGATGAGTCGGTTCAGATTGGTGGTGGAGCTGTTGGAAATATTACACAAAAGCTTTACGATACGTTGACCGGTATTCAGACAGGCAAGATTCAGGACAAATATGGATGGGTAAGGATAGTTGAACCAGGTTAGATTTGTTCATAGTGAGGTATTTGATGAAGATAGCCATATCAATTATTGTTTATGTTTTGGGTTATGCCTTAATCACGCCAGTTTATGCTGCTGGTGATTATCGTGGCGATGAACGCTGTCCGTTGCCAAAAGACTGGTCAAAGTATTCTGAACCATATCAACCGCTTGAGCATCCTGATGAATATCCGACCTTTTACAAGGCAGACTGGTCTGGCTGGTCATGTTCATATCAGCGTGAGGATGGTGTGATTGTACAGTATGGTGATAGCCGCAGTCCTCAGCAGCAGTGGCTTGACATGTACAGTGGCGGTGATGGAGATGTTAACTGATCTGGTTTCACCTGAAGTAGTCTTTCAAGGCTGAATTGATTGTTCTGTTATTAGTAATTCTTTGTTAAATGGCATAAAATGCCTTTGTAAAATAATTTAATTGATGATTATTCGGGAAACAGTGAACAGATTCTTCTGTTTCCCGAATTCATGCTTGCCTCCAAAATTACTTGGAACCTCCTGATTTTTGATCTGCCGATTCTTTACCAACCCAAGAAAGAGTGTATTCCTCAATTGTCAGTACACCATCCTTATTAGTATCTATTTTCCCTGCAACACGTTTCATAAGCTCTTTAAATTCATTCCTATCCACTTTGCTGTCCTTATTTGTGTCTGCGGCGCTAAAGCGCAGGCTCCAGAATGCTACACACTCATCAGGTTCAATCTGATTATTACGGTTTTTGTCCTTATTTTTCAGCAGACTTCCCCTTACTAAATTTTTCTTGGTGGATTTTTTGTTTGAAAGCTTTGGATCGGCGGCTTTGCCGCACCAGTAGACAACGAACTCATCGGCTATCAGATTCCCGTCATTATTCTTGTCTCGCTTCCCAAAATCATCGTTCAGGCCATTTATAAACTCTTCAATCGTAACTTTATTATCCTTATTGGCATCAAGAGAAATCAGAAGAACGCTTCTTTCCTCCTTAATCTCTTTTACTGTCAGGATTCCGTTTTTATCGGTATCCCCTAGCATACCAGGAGTAGCCGGTTTATCAACCGCCCATGCTGTGCTAGCAGCCAACCAGAGCATAAGTCCTGTTCCTGCAATAATTGTTCTAAGCTTCATTACAAAATCCCCCTTGTCTTGTTTGATGTGTATGTTGCTTGAATAAACTTGGCTTGTCCTATAAGCTATTTAGCACACTATTTTTAAACCGCCAGTCTAAAAAAACACAAATAATCCGATTTCCTGGAGCCTGATAGTTTCTATGATTGATAAACGCAGGATTTATTACCTTAACGACAATGAAATTATGGAAGGTTCCATTGTTTACTGGATGAGCCGGGAACAGCGGGTTGCTGATAACTGGGGGCTGTATTATGCACAGCAGCTGGCAGTTGAACGGAAGGTTCCGCTGCTTGTCGTTTTTACCCTGGTTGACATTTTTATAGGGGCGACTTTGCGGCATTACGGATTTATGTTGCGTGGTCTTGAGCAGGTTGCCTTCTGTCTCGCCGAACTGAATCTCCCTTTTATCATCTTGCGTGGTGAACCGCATCACTCAATCCTTCGATTTATCCAACAGGAAAAGGTCGGCGCTGTTATCTGTGATTTTGACCCGCTGAGGATAAAGCGTCATTGGTTTGATACTGCGGCAAAAGAGGCAAAAGTCAGATTTATTGAGGTGGATGGTCATAATATAGTTCCCTGCAGGGTTGCTTCAGGCAAGAGAGAGTATGGCGCCTATACCTTGAGGGCAAAGCTGAAAAGGCTTCTTCCGGACTTTCTTTCTGCTGTTCCTCAAGCAATCAGACATCCTTTTTCATGGTCTGGCGTAACAGAGCCTTTTGATTTAGGGCTATTAATCAGAACTATTCAGCCTGATAACAGGGTGGGAGAGTTATTGGATTGCGTCTCCGGCGAAAACGGAGCTGCTGATGCTTTGACTGATTTTATTGAAAATAGACTTGAAGGATATTCCGTCAGGCGTAATGATCCGTTGGCTGATGGTCAGTCCGGTCTCTCTCCCTGGCTGCACTTTGGGCAGTTGTCAGCCCAGAGAGTCGCATATTCTGTCGCACATATTTCTGATTCTGAGGATGTTGCAGCCTTTCTTGAAGAGTTGATTGTAAGAAGGGAGCTTTCGGATAATTTCTGCCTGTATTGCAGCAGTTATGACAGAATTGATGCAGCCCCTGATTGGGCGCGCAGAACTATTGAAAAGCATCGCCATGATCCTCGTCGTTTCTGCTACAGTAAAGATGAGTTTGAAGGCGCAGTTACAGATGATCCTTTATGGAATGCAGCGCAGCGTGAAATGGTTGTTACCGGCAAGATGCATGGTTATCTCCGGATGTACTGGTCAAAAAAAATACTGGAATGGACAGAAACCCCTGAAGAGGCGATCAGTACTGCTGTATATCTTAATGACCGATATTCAATCGATGGACGCGATCCAAACGGATATGCAGGGATTGCCTGGTCACTCTGCGGAGTTCATGATCGTGCCTGGGGCGAGCGTCCGATATTTGGCAGTATCCGTTTTATGAGTTATGATGGTTGCAAGAGAAAATTTGATCTAACAGCCTATTGCCGTCGCTGGCTTCAAATAGATTAAATCTGTATTTTTCATCCGGTTGAATCCAAAGCCATCTTGAAACATGGGAGTCTGGTGTAGTGACAGTAACTCTGATTATGATAGCGGCAGGTTTTCTTGTGGGCATTTGCACCGGATTTATCATGCATCGCTCTGATTACTGTATGGCCGGAATGTTTCGGGACATTTTTATGTTCCACTCCACAGCCTTGATAAAGACCTTTCTCCTGTTTCTTCTGATTTCGATGCCACTCTTTGAGCTTCTTAGGGTTACTGGTCTGGTTATGTTTCCCTTTCCCAAGTATGGCCCTCCGAATCTTGGCAATCTTTTGGGAGGTTTTCTGTTCGGCATAGGAATGGTTCTGGCCGGCGGTTGTGCTATAGGCACGCTGTATAAGATGGGCGCGGGCAGTTTGCCGAGTACTCTTGCTTTTCTTGGTATGACTGCGGGTAGTATGATCTTTGCAATCTCTTATCCTCAATGGGCTGTAATAGCAAAATCGCTTAAAATTCCAACCAGTGCCATAACCCTGCCTGAACTTCTTGATATCCCTCAATGGCTTGCAGTAGCAGTTGTCTCGATTGTTTTAATCCTCTTGTCTGCAAGATGGTTAAGAGACGGATCCATGAAAAAAAAGGCGGTGGTTGAAGGATATTTACAGCCCTGGAAGGCTGCGATTGCTCTGGGTTTTCTGGCGGTGTTATTTCTTATGATAATGGGATTGCCGATGGGTATAACCACATCCAACTCTAAATTTGCAGCTATGCTTATGGAAATGGTTGCTCCTGAGCGGTACTCATCGGTTTCATTTTTTCATAAAAATTCAATTGAGTATATGCCTCCATTGGGCGGTTCGCTTGTTACAGGGGGTGGAGGCGCTGCATTTGATGGCGTAGCACTGATTCAATTTCCGCTTATTATCGGGATTATAGGAGGGTCTGCATTCTCGGCAATGTTGCTTGGAGAGTGGAACCTGAGATTTAATCTCCCCTGGAGACAGGTTGTTTCAGCAATTATAGGGGGGATTATAATGGGATATGCTTCGAGGATAGCTCCTTCCTGTAATCTCTGGCATCTATACGGCGGTTTGCCGGTGCTTGGTCTGCAAAGCATTCTGTTTCTTGCAGGTATGTTCATCGGCAGCTGGTTTGGCAGTATTTTGCTTGTTCGTCTGGTTTTTCGAAGCCATTAATCTTTATATTATATATCTAGAACTGATTCTGTAATTTGTCAGGTGAGTTTTAAAACATGGAATTTAGCATCTTAAAAGATCTTGTGATGCTTTTTGGTCTGGCTTTGGTGACGGTCGTTCTTTTCCGGCAGTTCAAGCTACCTTCAATCATCGGTTTTCTCTGTACCGGAATAATTGCCGGCCCATACTCGCTAGGACTTATACAGGATACGCACCAGGTTGAGCAGATGGCCGAGATTGGTGTGGTTCTGCTTCTGTTTACTATCGGTATAGAATTTTCACTAAAGGAGCTGCTCAGGATCAAGCACCTGGTCTTGTGGGGTGGCGGCCTTCAGGTTGGGGTTACAATACTTATAGTTTCCCTTTTGGGACTTATATCCGGCTTTTCCTGGCAGCAATCTACATTCTTCGGATTTCTTGTCTCTCTCTCCAGTACGGCTATCCTTATGAAGCTATTAATGGATGCCGGTGAGATGGATGCTCCGCATGGCAAGGCCTGTCTTGGTATTCTAATATTTCAGGATCTCTGTGTAGTTCCGCTAATGCTGTTTACCCCTTTTCTTGGTGGTGCAGGTAATGGAATCCTCGGCATTCTGCTGGTCTCTTTAAAGGCTGTAGTCGTCGTGGTTGTTTCCCATTTTGGGGCTCGTTTTGCCGTTCCATGGTTATTCAATCAGGTGGTTAGAACAAAGAGCAGGGAGCTGTTCATACTGACCATAATATTTGTTGGTTTTGGCACAGCCTTTCTAACCGCCCAGGTTGGACTTTCTCTGGCACTTGGGGCTTTCATAGCAGGTCTTGCCATATCTGAATCTGAATACAGCCATCAGGTAATGGGAGATATTATACCGTTTCGCGATGCGTTTATGAGTCTCTTCTTTATCTCAGTCGGGATGCTGCTTGATCCTTCTGCCGTTATCCGGCAACCGTTTACTGTTTTGCTTATTGTTCTTGCCATTGTAGCTATCAAATGGTTTGTGGCGACAGCTGCGTCACTTGTGCTTAAATTTCCACCTAAACCGGCTCTTATAAGCGGTCTTCTGTTGGCGCAAATAGGTGAATTTGCCTTTGTACTTTCCTACAGTGGAAAGCAGTTCGGGCTTCTTGGGGATGAACAGTACCAGCTTTTTCTGGCTGCTTCGGTAGCTACTATGGCGCTTACCCCTTTTTCGCTTAAATACGCAGAGCCTCTTGCCAACAGTATATCGTTGATTCTTCCTGCAATCCTTAAGAGAGGTTCAAGGGTAACCGGTACGTCACACGACCGTTTTCCGATGGAGGATCATGTAATTATTGTTGGATTCGGAGTTAACGGAAAAAATCTGGCCAGGGTGCTTAATGGTAACGGCATAAGGTATATTGCCATTGAAAGCAATCACCATACAGTCAAGACGGAACGTAAAAAAGGTGTCCGAATAATCTTCGGAGATGCCTCCAGGCCAGAAATTCTCACGCATGCACTGATTGAAAAGGCGCGTATCATCGTCATCGCAATATCTGACGCAACGGCAAGTCGCCGTGTGGCTGCTCAGGTAAGGCAGCTCCGTCCAAATATACATATTATAGTCCGTACCAGATATATTGCCGAAATGGAGCCGCTTTACAAACTTGGCGCCAATGATGTAGTTCCTGAAGAGTTTGAAACATCCGTAGAGATATTCACACGGGTTCTTAGGACATATATGGTTCCAAATGAACAGATAGACCACTGCATTGCCGAGATACGCAGGGATTCTTATCAAATGTTCAGGACAGTAAGCCGACGCCACAGTCATGCCACAGGGATCTCTGGATATCTTTCCGGTGTAGAGCTGGCAACCTTTACAGTTCAGCCGGGCTCAAGAATGGAGGGAAGTCAGCTTAAGGATGGACTGTTGCGAGATCGTTCCGGAGCAACAGTGCTGGTTATAAAACGAGGGGATGAAATCAATTCAAACCCAGATCCTGTCTGGCAGTTTGAACCGGATGATATTGTTCTGGTTCTTGGTAAGCCTAGTCAGCTTGTCTTTGCCGCACATCTTTTTGAATCTTGACTCTATATATTGTGTTGTGTTAAACAATTAGCCACAACATATTCCGCTGTTGTCTGGCGGAAGCAAAATAACGGATCAACGGTGCCCAGATGGGCTTGATAGGGAAGTGAGGTGTAAATCCTCCACGGACCCGCCGCTGTAAGCGAGGACAAAGGGTAATAACGCCACTGATCATTTTGATTGGGAAGACGCCCGGAGGATGAATCGCAAGCCAGAAGACCTGCCTTGATCCAGAACAGAACAACACTCTCCGGGGACTGAGAGAATCTGAACAACGGAATCAGGCGACTTTAAATTCGGAAAGTCCGCATGCTGTGTAAGGCAGCTGTGGACTTTTTTATTACCTGATTGCAGAGACTAACCGCTCTTCCTCCCCGGACTCCCGAAAGGAGTCTACAGCATGACCCAACCTGTGATTGCAGCACCGGTTTCCGTGATTAAACGTGATGGAGAGAGGGTGCCTTTTGACCCGTCACGAATTCAGTCCGCAATACTTCGAGCAGGCAAGGCAACAGATGAGTTTGCTGATGATGAGGCGCAACTGATCACCGGCCAGGTGCTGAAGGTGCTGCGCCACCGTTTTACCCAGGAATCGCCCACCATCGAGCAGATCCAGGATGTTGTTGAACAAGCCCTGATCTCGGCCAATCATTTTGCCACCCTGCGGGCATATGCAGTATATCGCGAGCAGCGCAGTCGTCTCCGGCAGGATCGAAAGACGGTTGTTGATGTGACCGCCTCGGTTAACGAATATCTTGAACAGACTGACTGGCGGGTAAGCGCCAATGCAAATCAGGGGTATTCATTGGGAGGCCTGATTCTGAACCTTTCCGGTAAGGTGATTGCCAATTACTGGTTGAGTCAGGTTTATCCGCCTGAGGTTGGCGAGGCTCACAGGGATGGCAGTATTCATATCCATGACCTCGATATGCTGTCCGGTTACTGTGCCGGCTGGTCTCTTCGGATGCTGCTTGCCGAGGGGTTAAACGGTGTGCCTGGGAAGGTGGAGGCTGGACCGCCAAAGCATCTCTCCAGCGCGGTAGGACAGATCGTCAACTTCCTGGGTACTCTGCAGAACGAATGGGCCGGAGCCCAGGCCTTCAGCTCCTTCGATACCTACCTGGCGCCATTTATCCGTAAGGATCGCCTCAACTACGACGACGTAAAACAACAGATGCAGGAGTTGATTTTTAACCTGAATGTCCCATCCCGCTGGGGTACACAGACTCCATTCACAAACCTGACCTTTGACTGGACATGCCCTGATGATCTTAAGGAGCAGGTGCCTGTAATCGGTGGCGAAGAGATGCCGTTTACCTACGGTGAGCTGCAGGCAGAGATGGATCTGATAAACAAGGTCTATATTGAGGTTATGTCGACAGGCGATGCCAAAGGCAGGGTATTTACCTTTCCTATTCCCACCTACAATATTACTCCTGATTTCCCCTGGGATAGTGAAAATGCAGAGCTGCTGTTTGCCATGACTGCACGTTATGGCCTTCCTTATTTCCAGAACTTTATCAATTCTGAGCTTTCACCTAACATGGTTCGTTCTATGTGCTGTCGTTTACAGCTGGATCTTAGAGAACTTCTGAAAAGGGGTAACGGTCTTTTCGGGTCTGCCGAGCAGACAGGTTCATTAGGGGTTGTCACCATCAATTGCGCCCGTCTCGGATATCAACATCGTGGCGATGAGGCCGGCCTTATAAAGAGATTGGATCAGCTTCTGGAAATAAGCCGAAGCAGCCTGGAGATTAAACGTAAGGTAATTCAGAGGTATATGGATAACGGGCTTTTCCCGTACACAAAACGTTATCTTGGGACATTGCGCAACCATTTTTCTACCATAGGGATCAATGGGGTAAACGAGATGATACGCAACTTTACCACTGATCAGGATGATATAAGCACTCCTTTTGGTCATGAAATGGCAATAAGATTAATGGAACATCTAAGGCAGCGTATGGTTCAGTTTCAGGAAGAGACAGGCCATCTTTACAATCTTGAGGCAACACCGGCAGAAGGGACTACCTACCGTTTTGCCCGGGAGGATAAAAAGCGTTTTTCCGGAATCCTGCAGGCAGGTTCTGATGAAGCCCCGTACTACACCAATTCTACACAGTTGCCTGTTGGATTTACCGACGACCCATTTGAGGCTTTGCAACGTCAGGAAGAACTACAGCGAAGATATACCGGTGGTACGGTGCTGCATCTGTATCTTGGTGAACAGGTTTCCAGTGTGGATGCCTGTAAAAATCTCGTAAGGCGGTCGCTGGAACGGTTCAGGTTGCCTTATATAACTATTACCCCTACATTTTCCATCTGTCCAAAACATGGTTACCTAAGCGGAGAACACCAGTTCTGCCCGCTCTGTGATGAAGAAATTATTCGAAGTCAATCCCGGTAATAGAAAGGAACAAACCATGAACCTAAAAAAAACGCAAACCGTCATCCCCCAGGAACAACGCCAACCGTGCGAGGTATGGACTCGTGTAATGGGCTACCACCGTCCGGTTACATCATTCAACACCGGCAAAAAGTCGGAATATGCCGAGCGGACTTTTTTCAAGGAAACAGCATGCTCAACATCGGTGGACTGATCTCATTTACCACTGTTTAGACCATGCTTCAGTTTTTACACTAAAACGGGAAGATCATTACGCTACTTAAGAGGAAAATTGTCGGTTAAATCCTGGCGCTTCGTGATTTCTGCGGTGTCTTGCTGAAAGCCCGGTCATACAGCCAGTTTGGCAGGCGTTTCAGCAGCCAGCCAACGACCCCCATCTGCCAGGGAACCACAGCAAAGGAGCTGCCCTGTTCTATGATGCGCGCCATCCGTGCTGCAGCATCGTCAGCATCTATAATGAATGGCATGGGATAGGTGTTGATCTCTGTCATTGGCGATTTGATATAGCCCGGAGCGATGGTTACAACCTTGATGCCGCTTTTATGCAGTTCTACGCGTAAGCTTTCCAGGTATGAGATCGCTGCCGCCTTGGAAGCCGAGTATGCCTCAGAGCCTGGAATGCCTCGGAAACCGGCTACACTGGCAATACCTACCAACCTGCCCACGCCCTTCTCGCGCATCGGTGCGATAAATGGTTGGAAGGTCTTGGCCATACCCAGCACGTTGATCTCCATAATCTGCTGGAAGGCATCCAGATCCTCAGCGTATTCGGTGAGTGTTCCACGACTTACCCCTGCATTGGCAATGATTATATCCGGCACTCCTATACGCCTGATAAAGTCATCTGCTGCAGATTTAATTGCGACTGGATCACGTACATCAAGCGGATATGGAATAACTCTGCCGGGATATTCTGCAGAGAGCTCTTTCAGCAACTCGGCTCTACGTGCAAAAGCGGCCACTGTTGCGCCGTACTTAAGATAGTGGTGTGCCAGCGCAAGACCGATGCCGCTAGAAGCGCCAGAGATAACAATTTTCATGATTCACCTCAATCAGCACTATGAATCTCATACACAGGAAGAATATACTTAGATTGAGAAGGTATCATAGGCAAGATTAATTATTGTTTTACTTTCACAAGAAACCGGCGAGTATTGGGGAGGGGACTATTAATGATTGATAATACAATATAACTCTGCTACTAAACACAAAAATAAATACCGGATCATGGTGCCCTCAAGGGCTTGATAGGGAAGAGGGGTGTAACTCAAGTTGAGCCATTCCCCCGCGGACCCGCCGCCGTAAGCGATGACGAAAGACACAATGCCACTGGAAGCAGTTCCGGGAAGGCGTCTGGAGAATGACTCGCAAGCCGGAATACCTGCCTGATCTCAGCGCTCGAAGGTTCCCCGTGGTTAGGGATGGGTGAGATTGTTATCAGGCTTTGAATACGGAAAGTCCGTCTGTTGCTTTTGCACAGGCGGACTTTTTTGTTGCCGAAAGCACAAGGAGTGAAATGTCTAAGGCAGAAATGAGTGATTACAAGATCGGTGATAAAATCAGAAAGCTCCGTCATACAAAGCAGATGACCCTTCAGACTGTGGCTCTGGGAACCGGTTTTTCCTCAGCTCTGATATCACAGATAGAAAACAACAATGTGTCGCCTCCAATCGCAACGCTTGCGCGTATTGCAAAGTTTTTTGATATTAAAATGACGTATTTTTTCGAAGACGGACATGAGCAACGCTTTGAAATAGTCCGTAAAAACCAGCGTAGCCCTGTTTATACTGAGGAGACAGACCTGGCTCGTATTTATTCGTTGTCACCACGGAAACAGCAAAAAAAGATGGAGCCATTTCTTGTTTCAGGCACAGGAAATCTCGTGGATGGCGATTCAAACAGCCGCCAGGATGAAGAATTGTTATTTGTTGTCAAGGGAAGTGCCGAATTGCTGTTTGAAGGGTACCGGGTGCTGCTGGATGCTGGTGACAGTATCTATGTTGATGCTGTTCTCAAGTACCAACTATCAGCTCATAACAAGGATGAAACGGTTCTGATCAAAGTTGTCGGTCGATGATCTGTTAAAAGTGGCAGGTGCAACACGAACATTGAAGGGAGGGATGCGGAGGCCGGTCAAAGATACAGTATGTCTATTGGTTAAGAGGAATGAACAGGAAACGGAAGACGGTGTAAATCCGTCGCGGACGCGCCGCTGTAACCGGAGCAGTTCCCTGCTATTGCCACTATTTCGTATGAAACGGGAAGGCATTGGCTGTACGGGTTCGGGAGCCAGAAGACGTCCTGTTCTGAGAGTTGTTTGGTCTCGCGTTTAGACAGATGAAAGGAAAAATAGGTATGGAAGCACACGTATTGGGATTCCCGCGGATAGGCGGTAACCGTGAATTAAAGAAGGCACTTGAAAGTTACTGGAAAGGTACCAGCAAAAAAGAGGATCTGTTTGCCTGCGAAAATGCACTGAAGGAACGGCACTGGTGGTTCCAGCGGGAGCAGGGTTTGTCGATGGTTACGGTGGGTGATTTTTCATTCTACGACCAGATGCTGGATACCACCAGCCTATTGGGGATGATACCGGAACGTTTTAATACTCGTACTGATGAACTGGAGTTAGACCGATATTTTCGTATGGCCAGGGGAGATGCCGCCGCCAATATTCCGGCAATGGAAATGACCAAGTGGTTTGACAGCAACTACCATTACATTGTGCCGGAGTTTACCCCCAACATGACTATCAGGCGCTCCTCCGATAAACTGGTCAGGGAGACTGTTCATGCGTTGTCACGGGATTTTCGTCCTAAACCGGTTCTGATCGGGCCGCTGACCTACATCAGTCTGGGTAAAGAATACGGTGGTTGTGACCGTTGGAGCTATCTTGACGCCGTTGTAGATGTCTATTGTTCCGTGCTGGCTGAGCTTGCGACCCTATGTGATTGGTTTCAGATTGACGAACCGATCCTCTGCACCGATCTACCGCAGCAGGTGCGCGAACGCTTTGCGCCGGTCTATCGCAAATTACGGCAGGCAGCGGGCAGCGCCAAGTTGTTGCTGGCAACCTATTTCGGTTCCCTTGACGAAAACCTGACCACGGTGCTTGAAACCGGCTGCGACGGACTGCACCTTGATCTGGTACGGGGTAAGGAACAACTTAATCAGGTACTTGATCAACTGCCTGCAACGGTCAGCCTGTCCCTCGGTCTGGTGGATGGCCGCAACATCTGGAAAAACAACCTGCGCTGCTCCAAAGAAGTCATTGAGACCGCAATGCAACGTGTCGGCAGCGAACGGTTGCTGGTGGCCTCAAGTTGTTCACTCCAGCATGTGCCGGTTGATCTGCTGCAGGAAAAGAACCTTGATCCCACTATCAAAGGCTGGATGGCCTTTGCGGTTCAGAAATGCCGCGAGGTGGCCGTGCTGGCCCAGATCGCCGGGGGAGAACATGAGCCGCTCTTGCGGGAAAACGATGCTCTTTTTGCAGAACGCCAGACTGATCCCCGGATTGTCCGGCAAGAGATCCGTAACCGTGCCGATACGGTAACTGAAACAGCATTGAACCGCAGCAGCCCGTATCCGGTACGCAAGCAGCGTCAAGCAGCCTGGCTACAACTGCCGTTACTGCCCACCACCACCATCGGCTCCTTTCCCCAGACCAGCCAGATCCGATCCATACGGAGAAGTTTCAGCAGTGGCACACTGGCTGAAGTGGCGTACCGCTCATTCATCAAATCCGAGATCCGTTCCGTGATAACACAGCAGGAGCGGATCGGGCTGGATATACTGGTACATGGTGAGGCAGAACGAAACGATATGGTTGAGTATTTTGGACAGCAGCTTGACGGCTTCTGCTTTACCAGCAACGGCTGGGTGCAAAGCTATGGCAGCCGTTGCGTCAAGCCCCCTGTCATTTTTGGTGATATTGCCCGACCAACGCCGATGACGGTAGACTGGATCAGGTATGCCCAGTCTTTGACGGGAAAACCGGTCAAGGGGATGCTGACCGGGCCGGTAACAATCCTGAACTGGAGTTTTGTGCGCGATGACCTGTCCCGCGCCGAGGTCTGCAAACAGATCGCCCTGGCCATGCGCGACGAGGTACAGGATCTTGAAAAGGCTGGCATTGGTATCATTCAGATTGATGAGGCTGCCCTGCGGGAAGGGATGCCGTTGCGCCACATAGATGCGGAAATCTATCTGCGCTGGGCTGTGGACTGCTTTCGGCTGACCGCTGCAGTGGCCTCGGACGAAACCCAGATTCACACCCATATGTGCTACAGCAAGTTCAACGCCATCATGCCCTGGATCATTACCATGGATGCGGATGTCATCAGTATTGAAGCCAGCCGCAGCAAGATGGAACTGTTGCGTTCCTTTCATCAGTGCAGCTATCCCAATGAGATTGGACCAGGTATCTACGATATTCATAGTCCACGTATTCCCAATGTAGAAGAGATGGTTTCCCTGATCCGGCTGGCTCTTCAGGTCATTCCACCTGAACGACTCTGGATTAACCCTGATTGCGGTCTGAAGACCCGCCAATGGCCGGAAACCGTTGCATCGTTACGAAACTTGGTCACTGCGGCTCATCAGGTGCGTCAGGAGCTGACCACCGGATTGAAAACAGGGGAATCAGTTGCTGTCCCTTACCACAAATCTGAACCGGTGGCTGCTGACAGCCAATCGGCAATCTAACCAACAGTTCGGGTTGCGGTTTGCCGCAATCCGAACAGGTTCGGTTTTTTTGGAGAAAAATGGGGGACATTAATCTTGCAAACTAACTGCAATATCATGCAAATCTGGGTTCATCCTCCAGGCAAGGCACTCGGTTCCGGTTGCTATTCGGAGTTTTGACAAATGTTCAACAAATAAGGTTTTGTTATCATCATTGAGGAAAATATCGCTCTTTTCGATGCAGCGAACCATGTTGTGGAAGATATTTAACCCAGTGCTGGAGACCCGTTACGGTGATTGGTTTTATTCACAATTACGCATGCCTTACAGTGAAGAACATTGGAAAGCCGTGTGCGGGAAAACCGCACGTCCGGTTTGATGATGGAGGGTAGGGTGAAACCTGTTCTCTACTCTACCCTGTTGTCCTGTTGCCGTCTTTCAAATATGTTGCGATATTCATCATAGTTTCTATATAGTGAGCCCATGAAGATTTATCTGGACACAAGCTGCATCAACAGGGTGTTTGACAATCAGTCCCAGCCCCGAATCTTTCTTGAATCATCGGCCATGATTACGATCCTCGCCATGATAGAAAGCACAGCTTTATAGTTGGTTTCTTCAGAAGTCCTGCTCTTTGAAAACGCCCGTAACCCTTTTGAGGAACGGCGCGTCTTCGTGTCATCGGTACTCGCAAAGGCCAAGCTCATACAGACTGTTAGTCCGACGCTGTTGAGCAGGGCTCAGCAGATAGAATCATCTTACGGCATATCTGGCCTCGATGCGCTGCATCTGGCCTGTGCCGAGAAACTGAAGTGCGGATATTTTATAACCTGTGACGACAGGATTGTTCGCAGATACACCGGCATTGTCAAAGCGATCAATCCTGTCCAGTTCACCGTTGACCTGCTGAAGGAGAAAGACCATGCGTAACCCAGCCAGAAAAAATGTCATTCTGCCAACCGGCAGTCAGGTAAAAAATGAAGCGGTGCAAACCATTATTGAACGCATGGGGATAACCAAAGCCGCTCTTTTCCTGAGAGAGACCATGTCGCAGCCGATTGATTATCTTGAAATGAAAGACCAGCTATTTGCCAACAAAACCGCAGCAGAGTTATACGCAGCCATCAAGGCCAAGTAACTGCAATTTTCTGGACAGGGCTACCCGACAGGATTGCCCCTACAGCTCCCCGTCAAATATGCTGCTTAAAATCTCCGGCTCAACCTGTCGGATCTTCAAGGTTTTGGTGATACTGCCTTACTTCTCGGCGTCGTTGAATTGAAGGGTCTGACTGAATTTTGTAAAACTATAGACAAGCATCTACTCCTTAATTGCATCGTTGATTAGAGTGCTTATTGTGATATTGACTTCGATCTCTGCGCTGGATATAGAAGTTGAGAAAATAACGATTTCTAAGTTTGTAGAAAGGAGAACTTAAACGATGCAAAATTTTGTACTTTATAATCCGACAAGAATCCATTTTGGCAAAGGGCGCATTGCAGCCTTAAGCAGAGAGATACCGAAGGATGCCAAGGTGCTGATGGTCTACGGTGGCGGCAGTATTAAGTGCAACGGCGTATATGAACAGGTCAGAAAGGCTTTGGAGGGCTACCAGCTGACTGAATTTGGTGGTGTTGAGCCTAACCCCAGCTATGAAACCCTGATGCAGGGAGTGGAACAGGCTCGTGCCGAGGGGGTTGATTATCTGCTTGCCGTTGGTGGCGGTTCTGTTGCAGATGGCGTTAAATTCATGGTTGCGGCCATACCATATCAGGGGGATCCCGCAGAAATTCTGACCTCGTTCGGTAAGTCTATTAAACAGGCTCTGCCGTTCGGTTGTGTACTAACGCTGCCTGGTACAGGATCAGAGATGAATAGCGGTAGTGTTATTACCCGCAGCTCCATCAAAGCCAAGCTCCCTTTTTCAAATCCGTTGGTCTATCCCCAATTCTCCGTTCTTGATCCAACAACCACCTACAGCTTGCCATCCTGCCAGATTGGTAACGGAGTTGTGGATACCTTTGTACATATTATTGAACAATACATTACTTATCCGGTGGATGCCAGGGTGCAGGATCGCTTTGCCGAAGGGCTCCTTTTAACCCTGCTGGAAGAAGGTCCAAGGGCGCTGGTAGAACCGGAAAACTACGATCTGCGCGCAAATCTTATGTGGTGTGCGACATTGGGGCTTAACGGGTTGATTGGTGTTGGTGTGCCGCAGGACTGGGCTACCCATATGGTGGGGCATGAATTAACTGCGCTCTATGGTTTGGATCACGCAAAAACCTTGGCTCTGGTTCTTCCTGGAATGCTCAGGGTACGCGCAGGTGATAAACGTCAGAAATTGTTACAGTATGCCGAGCGAGTCTGGGGTATTACAGCTGGCAGTGAACCTGAGCGGATTGAGCTGGCCATTGTAAGGACTTGTGATTTTTTCGAGACTATGCAGCTGCCTACACGTCTCAAAGACTATGGTATTGGCTCAGACTGTATCCCTTTAGTGCTGGAACAACTCAGGGCGCATGGTATGGTTACACTTGGTGAACGTGGTGATGTCACACCCGAAGTGGTTCAGAAAGTTCTGGAAGAGTGTCTCTGATTTGATTTTTAAGTAATTTATGTTTGCAAGGAAAACGAATGCTCAAGGTTGGCGGACTGACTCCCTTTACCACTATTGATTTTCCCGGGAAACTTTCGGCAGTAATTTTCTGTCAGGGCTGTCCCTGGCGTTGCGGATACTGTCACAATAAACATCTTCTTGATACGAAACAGCCTGCAGTTTACAGATGGGAAGATATAATCTGTTTTCTGGAAAAGCGTAAAGGGATGCTTGATGCTGTTGTATTTAGCGGTGGTGAGCCTGTGATGCAGCAGGGTTTGCCTGATGCTCTGGCTTTTGTCAAGAAAATGGGGTTTCTGACTGGCCTGCATACCGGCGGAGCATATCCTGAACTGTTAAAAAAAACTTTACCTTATCTTGACTGGATTGGCATGGATATAAAGGCTCCTTTCAAGCTTTATGAAAGTATAACCAGGGTCTCGGGAAGTGGTAAATCTGCCCAGAAAAGCGCAGATCTTTTACTTAAGAGCAATATCTCTCACCAATTTCGCACGACGATTGATCCTTTTTTGATACAGGAGGATAGGTTGCAAAATATGATTGAGCTTGTTCATGGATGGGGTGAGGAGCTGCTATTGCAGGAAATATCCTGAATCAGGATTATAACTGTTCATAATTGCTCTAATCTTTACTGGTGATTCCTGTTTTATGGAATCACCATTTTTTTAAAAAAAGGGTTGACATAATATTTGTTAGGTATTATTACTAATAAAAATTATTCTTATTAACAAATAATTATTATTTAGTTGTTTTGAATTGTTTTGTTTCGAGCTTTTCTCGGTCGTTTTGATTATTTTAGGAAAGGAGGATTGATTATAGCTTCTAATTTGCAGGTTTGATTTTGTGCATAAGGAATAGAGTTAATAGTAACTTTAAGGAGAACTTTTATGGCATGTGATGCAGGAGTAAAACCAAGAAAAACTCAGAATACTGAGGAAAATACCACTAAAACTACAACAGAAAAGGAGAATACAAAAATGAATTCCACAATGGTTCAACAAGTAATGCCAGAGTTTCAAATGGATGCATATAACGCAAAAACTGGTCACTATACAGTTGTAAAATCAGATGATTATAAAGGTAAATGGGCTGTTGTATGTTTCTATCCTGCCGATTTTACCTTTGTCTGCCCGACCGAGATTGCCGCAATGAATGCAAAATACGATGAATTTCAGGCCAAAGGTGTAGAAATCCTGGCTGTATCAACCGACACCAAATTTTCACACAAACGTTTTGTCGAGACAGAGCCATTACTTGCAGGTTTGAAACTGACTATCGGCGCTGATACAACTACAGAGGTAAGCAGGGCGTTTGGTGTGCTGATTGAGGAGCAGGGGCTGGCGCTACGTGGACGTTTTCTGTTCAATCCTGATGGTGTTTGTGTTGCACAGGAAGTTCAGGCTCCTTCAGTAGGCAGAAATGTGCATGAGTTCCTTCGCCAGATTGAGGCATGGCAGCATGCGACGGCAACCGGTGAAGTCTGCCCTGCCGGTTGGAGACCAGGCAAGAAAACCCTTCCGGTAAATACAGACGTAGAGAAGATGACTGGTCGTGTAGGTGACTATGTAACCATTGAAGAGATTATGAGCTGATATACCGAATAGTATCTCTTAAAAGCTGTTTGCTCAAAGGTCGGGTAGAATCAATTTCTACCCGACCTTTGTCGCTTATCGGTTTATTAATTTTAAGGTATTAAAGAAGGTTTTAATTGACAAAATGCAGATTAATCATAATTATTATTAGAAAGTAATAAATTGATTGGAGCGCTGCCATGGCAAATTATAATAAAGAGCAGCAACAGATTCTTATTGAGCAGTTTTCAGAATCTTGTCGTAATGCAGGCCTGAAAGTAACCCATCAGCGCACTGAAATATTTCGTCAACTCCTGCTGAACCCTGATCATCCAACGGCAGAAATTCTGTATAAACGTCTCTTGCCAACTTTGTCCACAATCTCACTTGATACGGTATATCGTACCCTGGCTACCCTTGAACAGAATGGTCTTGTAGCTCGTATTCAGACCTCTGAGAGCCAGGCTCGATTTGAGGCTGTATTAAAATCCCACCACCATATTATTTGTAAAAACTGTAAACAGGTACAGGATTTTGAATGGCCTGAGGTAGATGATATTGAACTTCCTCTAGTTGCCACTGAATGGGGACGGATTGATACAAAAAATATCGTTATGTATGGTGTCTGTAATAACTGTCTGAAATCATAGCAATAATATTCGGCTACTATAACTGGATGACTCTGGGCTATGCAGGAGATTTGACAGTTTTTGGACGAACCGCAGCAGCTGGTCTCATGTAGCTAAGAAACTGTTCTTCCAGCTGATCTGCAACATCCATATTTCCGGTTGTTCGTAGTATTTCTATTACGCATTCAGCAGTGCAAAGTCCTGATTCTTTCTGGTTTTTCCTCAGATTGTACCTCGATTTTCCTCTGGTTTTAAGGCTTATCCGTCTGACCTGTTGGAGATATGGAGAACGTTGATGGATCTTTCTGGCTTCATGCCATGTGCTGTCTATAAGTATAAAGTGGTCTATATTGCTTAAATCATGATTTTCTTCATCAGAGTTTCCCGGATAAATCAAAGCTGTATTGCCACCTGCTATCTCATCAAGAAGTTCTCTTGAAGGTTCTTGTCGTTTCCAGATAATCTGCTCTGCTGATTCTCCAAGCAGTTTAAGTACAAGACGACCGGTATTTGATTTTTTAGTGACTTCTTTTGAATGAGTTAACAGTGTAATTTTCATCTTGATTTTGTCGCATTTCCTTGTGGTTTGATGTTTGGTATACTATATCATACAAAATACAGATCATGTTCAGGAAGGTTGCCCTGTATGGCCAGATGTTCAAACTGCAACGCTCCATTATCCCCAGGCTCTCTTGTCTGTGCTTATTGTGGTAACCGCACGGATGTTGATCTGAAAGGGATACACTACTACACGACCCATGAAAGCGATACTCCAAGAATCTGTCCACGATGCAACATAAAGCTTAAGACTATTGATCTTAAGTTGCAGGGACGTTTTCTTATAGAACGGTGTGAGAACTGTTTCGGCCTCTTTTTTGATCCTGGCGAACTGGAGGTTTTGCTCCAGGCTACCGTCAACAATGTTTCAGGTATTGATAGAGCCGGGTTGGAGGCTATAAACGAAAAAAGGGAGCCTAACCAGTATCCGATCTCTTACATAAAATGTCCTGTATGTGAACAGTTGATGCACAGGGTGAATTTTGGCGCAAAGAGTGGTGTCATAGTTGATCGTTGCAAGGAACATGGCGTTTGGCTTGATGGTGGTGAGCTGCGTCAGTTGTTTGAATGGATGAAGCTGGGCGGTCAGTTGCTGGAACAGGAACGTCAGGAACAGAAAAAGAAAGAGGCTGAACTGAGAGAAAAGGAACAGAGACTTAAAAACTCGGATTTTGAGGAGGAACCCTCATTATTTGGCAGCTATAGCGATTCACTTAGGCATTCTGACCCGGATCTGTTTCAGATTATCTACAAGGCAATAAGGTTCTTTCTTAAATGATTTCTGCTTTTGATACTAAATCTATGAAGCTCCGGTTCTGGAGATTGTTATGAACGGAGTCTGGTTTGCAATGGGTCTGACCCTGTTTGCAGGTATGGCAACCGGCATCGGCAGTGCAATTGCTTTTACAGCCAAAAGGACTAACTATCGCTTTCTATCCGTTGCCACCGGTTTCTCGGCCGGTGTTATGCTTTATGTATCGTTTGTGGAGATATTCGTCAAAGGCACAGACGCTTTAACTGCTACTTACGGTAACTACTGGGGACACTGGGTTAATGCTGCCTCTTTCTTTGGAGGTGTGCTCCTTATTGCCCTTATTGACAATCTGGTTCCGTCTGCTGAAAATCCTCATGAAACCCATTCTGAAGCAGAGACTGCGCCACTGCATGACCCTTTGGCTCCTATCCCGTATTTCTCTGAAGCTGAAGAGTATCGTGAAGGCGAGCACAATCACTCTCATCAACATAAAAAACTTATGCGTATGGGGATTTTTACTGCCATAGCTATAGGTATTCACAATTTTCCTGAAGGACTTGCAACCTTTCTTGCAGCTCTGGATGATCCATCTCTTGGGATTGCCATCGCAATAGCCATAGCGCTGCATAATATACCTGAAGGGATAAGTGTCTCTGTGCCGATATTTTACGCAACCGGAGACAGGAAAAAGGCGTTTTTATATTCAGTCTCAAGCGGTTTGGCCGAACCTGTCGGAGCCGGGGTTGCATACCTTATCATGCGTCTATTCATATCAGGAGATACTGCTGGTGTTCCACCGCAACTAATGGGAATTCTTTTTGGCGGAGTGGCCGGAATAATGGTTTATATAAGTCTTGATGAACTGCTTCCAACCAGCAGGGCATATGGAAAGGGGCATGACAGCCTTTTGGGGCTTATGGGGGGCATGTTTGTTATGGCCTTAAGCTTACTGCTTATGAAATGAAGAGAGGGATGCCACTCTGGCATCCCTCTCTTCTGAATCCACTTAAGCTTGCTGACTAATCCTGCAGACCAAACTCCTCATGCAGTACTCTTACAGCCAACTCGGTATATTTTTCATCAACAATAACTGATATCTTGATCTCAGAGGTAGATATCATCTGAATATTGATGTTGTTTTTTGCTAGCACTGAGAACATCCGTGTAGCAACACCTGCGTGGCTGCGCATTCCGAGACCTACAATGGAGATCTTGCTGATATTTTCATCTGACTGAACCTCTCTTGCCTGAACCTCTTTTGCTGCTTCATTGGTTATCATCAGAGCCTTTTTGAGGTCAGCCTTTGTAACCGTGAAGGTAAAGTCGGTTGTGCCGTCATGGCTTACATTCTGAACTATCATATCAACCGAGATAGCTGAATCTGACAGTGGTGTAAGGATTCTTGCGGCTATGCCAGGTTTATCAGGTACTCCAAGAACAGCTATCTTTGCCTCATTTTTGTCATATGCAACGCCGGAAACGAGAATCCCTTCCATTTCTTTATCCTCCCTGGTAACCATGGTACCGGTGTTTTCATTAAGGCTGGAGCGGACATGAATGTCCACGTTAAATTTTTTGGCAAATTCAACAGATCTTATCTGAAGCACTTTTGCTCCGAGGCTGGCAAGTTCAAGCATCTCATCATATGAGACCTTTTCAACCTTGCGAGCTTCCCTGCAGACGTTCGGATCCGTTGTGTAGACGCCGTCTACATCTGTATAGATCTCGCAGACATCGGCCTTAAGGGCTGCAGCCAGAGCAACAGCGGAAGTGTCTGAACCGCCGCGACCAAGAGTGGTCAGGTTGCCATCTTTGTCCATTCCCTGAAAACCGGCTACCACTACGATATTGCCTGCCTTCAGATCAGCGCGCATTCTGGTGTCGTCAATACTTTCAATCCTGGCTTTGGCAAAAGTGCTGTCAGTGATAATAGGCACTTGCCAACCCATGTATGATTTTGCCTTGTAACCGAGTGATTTGAGATACATGGAGAGAAGTCCGATAGTTACCTGCTCACCAGTGGCAACAACTACGTCGTACTCACGGTTATCAGGAATATCAACCATCTCGTTTGCCAGAGCGACAAGTTTGTTTGTCTCGCCGGACATGGCTGAAACAACCACTACAACTTCATTGCCGGCCTCATATGTTTTGAGGATCCGACGGGCTACGTTTTTAATACGATCTGTTGTGCCGACCGATGTGCCCCCGTATTTTTGAACCACCAGTGCCATGCTGTTGCTCCTTTGCAGAACAGTTCAATAATGAAAGTGTTCCTAAATAACAGATAGTAATTTCCCATACAAGAAAATTTTAAACTAACAGATCTTGGAAAGCAGCTTTTTAATCTGGTTAACAGCTTTTTCACCGATTGGATAAAATGTTATCCGGCGATCTGTTTCACCAGCATATTCAAATTCAATATCAATCCTGTTGTCCGGAAGGATCTCATTAATCCTGTCAGGCCACTCAATAAGGCATATATTCTGCCCTTCAAGATGTTCATTTAATCCAAGTTCAATTGCATCATCAGTTCCGCGCAAACGATAGCAGTCATAATGCATGACAGGAGGTTGTCCCGGATATTCATTCAGTAAGGCAAAAGTTGGAGAGGCAACCATATCCAGAGAAGAAGGAGACACAGATGAAACAAGGCCACGTACAAAACATGTCTTGCCTCCTCCCAGTTCTCCGGAAAGTGTTACAACATCACCCTGTTCAAGTAGTTTGCCAAGCTCTGTCCCTAACTCCTCTGTTTGTCCTGCTGAATGACTTTCAAAAGTAAAGGAGGTTTCATCGCCATTGACTTTTGAGCATTGCCACTTACAGTTCATGCCAGCAACGTGCGTATAATATCTATTCTGGCAACAATACCTACAAGATTGCCATCATCCAGAACCGGAATGGAGTTTATATGCCTGTTACTCATCAAATCAGCTGCCTCGCTTAGTGATGCTCCTGATTTTATGGAAACAGGATCCGGTTGATAGATATCTTCCACTGTCCGACCGCCCATTTTTTGAAGCTCTTTTTCAAGCGATTTTTCTGTTTCCAGATAGATGACCCAGTCAAAAAGGCTGATCACTGTTGGCAAGTGCAGGCTCTTGCTCTGCTCCACAAGGTCTGATTCTGTTACAATGCCAATAAGTTTACCGTTTCCATCAGTTACAGGAAGGGAACTTATCCGTTTTGTTACAAAAAGTTCTGCAAGCTCCCTGACTGTTGTTTCCTTCTTAACTGTTATAAGCTCTTTTGTCATGATATCTGCAACTGTTTTCATTGGTTACTCCTTAGAGGCAATTAGCGCTTGCCAGGCAGATTTATAAGTCTGTTTATTGCAAGAGGGATCCTTTCAATAAGATCCGTTGCAGTCATCCCTGCTTCTCCCTGTTCCACAGCTACCAGATCTCCTGCCAGACCATGAAGGTATACACCAAGACGACATGCATTCCAGGTTGAATATCCTTGGCCAAGCAGCGAAACAATTATACCGGTCAGCACATCTCCCATGCCTCCGCTGGCCATCCCCGGATTTCCGCTGCCATTTATGGCTGCCATTCCATTAGGCGCGGCAATGATTGTACGAGCCCCTTTAAGGATTACATAAACTCCAAAAGTTCTGGCAAATTCCTGGGCAACAGATATCCGTATAGCAGCTACATCCGGTATTGATGAACCAAGAAGGCGTGCCATTTCGCCTGGATGAGGTGTAAGGACTATGTTCTGGGATCTTCGGCGATGCAGGATCCTTGTATCTTCAGCCAGTGCATTAAGTCCATCCGCATCAATAACCATTGGAAGAGAAACGTTTTCAATTAATGTCTGAACCAGTGTTACTGTTGCAGGACGGCGATCAATGCCTGGACCGACTGCAATAGCGCTTTTGCCAGAGAGGTGTTTTTCCAGTGTAGATATGGCATGTGTTGTCAGATGTCCGGTGCCGGCATCAGGAACTGGCAGTGTCATTGCCTCTGTCGTCTTTACCTCAAGTATATGGTTGATGCTTTCTGGTACAGCAAGTGTAACAAGACCTGATCCGGTTCTTACAGCGCTGTTTGCCGCCAGAGCTGCAGCTCCGGTTTTTCCGATAGAGCCTGCTATAATAAAGGCATGGCCAAAGTTTCCTTTGTGTGCCTGACGGTCACGGCGTTTTACAAAGGGAGCCATATATTTTTCGTTCAGAAAATCATAGCCTGCTGCATCTTCCATAAGTTGTGGTGGTATTCCTATATCAACAATAACCAGTCTTCCGACATAATCTGCGGCTGGGTAGAGGACATGACCCAGTTTGGCCAATCCAAAGGTTACCGTCATGTTGGCGCGAACCGCTTTGCCAAGAATACGTCCGGTTGTCCCATGTATTCCAGTCGGGATATCGGCGGCCACAACCTTTCCTGGTGCAGAATTAATCAGTTCAACTGCTTCCAGATATAACCCTGTGAGGTCGTTTCTGAGGCCTGTTCCCAATAAGGCGTCAACAATGACATCTGCCGAGATGATATCATTCAGATGCTTCTCTGTCAGTTCTCCTTCATTTGGACAAAAGCTGAGTATTTCATCCGGCAGGAGAACTAGGTTTGTAAGAGCATCTCCTTTAATTTCATCATATTCAGCAATTACAACTACCTTTACATCCCACTCTTTCTCCAGCAGATGGCGTGCTATAACATATCCATCTCCGCCGTTATTCCCTTTACCGCACAAAACAAGCAGTTTTTTGCTCTGACGTGTGCTGTAGGCTGCCATAATATGTTCAGCACAGCCGCGACCTGCCTGTTCCATAAGATCGCGTCCAGGTATTCCATACTCTTCAATAGCTTTGTGATCCAGCTCCTGCATTGTGTGGGCGGTAACAATCTTCATATCATCTCCAGTACAACCATTGCCACTGATTGTCCACCATCATGCGATATTGACAGATGGATTGCAGCATTACCTTTTTCAAAAAATAACTGCTCTGTCCGTTTTGACAGTTTTAGAAAAGGTTTTCCCAGATGGTCGTTTTTTACTTCTATTTCTGTCCAGCAGAGTCCGTATCTAAGTCCGGTTCCCATAGCCTTGACAAAAGCCTCTTTTGCCGCAAAACGCGCTGCCAGACAGGAGGCGCTCTCTTTTTTGTTAAGGCAGTATTCCAGTTCTCCAGGTGCAAAAAGACGATCCAGTAATGCATGGTTACCTTCGTCAAGAAATCTCTTGAACCTGGCTATTTCGACAGTATCTATGCCTATCCCGATAATCATTGACGTCTGATCAACTTCACCATATCACGAACTGCCTGGTCAAGACCAACATACATCGCGCGTGCAACAATACTGTGACCTATGTTGAACTCTTCAATATCTGTAAGTTCAAGCAGAGGGTGGATATTTGAATAATTCAATCCATGTCCTGCATGTACTGTAAGCCCCATTTTCCTGGCAACTGCTATGGCGTCACGTATAGCTTCA
Organism: uncultured Geobacter sp.; assembly: GCA_964655435.1. Classification (GTDB taxonomy): domain Bacteria; phylum Desulfobacterota; class Desulfuromonadia; order Geobacterales; family Pseudopelobacteraceae; genus Trichlorobacter. The sequence goes on along the minus strand of CAZZMP010000001.1, from coordinate 10,346 downwards.
AACTCACGTTTTCTGGATGCTGAATCCGGTGCGTCGGCATATCTTCCGGTATGTATCTCTATTGCATCTGCATTGGTAGTATAAGCAGCATTAATCTGTTCTTCAACAGGGTCAATGAAGAGGCTTACGGTTATTCCTGCTTTATGAAGACTGTCTATCGAAAGGCTTAGGCCTATAAGGTGTGCAACAACATCCAGACCGCCTTCGGTAGTCAGCTCTTCCCTGTCTTCAGGCACAAGAGTGCATTGATCCGGTTTAATACGGCAGGCAATATCAACCATTTCGTTGCTTGCCGCCATCTCCAGATTCAACTTTGTCTTTACTGTCTTGCGCATTATATCCAGGTCTCTGTCCTGGATATGACGACGATCCTCCCTAAGGTGGATGGTTATCCCTTCGGCTCCTGCAAGTTCACCTATTGCGGCGGCAATGACAGGATCAGGCTCTGCTCCCAAACGTGCCTGCCGAACTGTTGCAAAGTGATCAACGTTAAGTCCTAATTTTGACATCCTATCTTTCTCCAATCTGCTGCTTTACCAGATCTGCTATATCATTTGCCCATTCAGTTATCTCATATTTGTCCTGCCCCTCAAGCATTATCCTTAGAAGAGGCTCAGTACCGGAGTAACGGATCAATACTCTTCCATCGTTGCCCAGTTTCTCTTCAACTCCCTTTATTGCAGAAGCGATAGCCGGTATTGTCATTACATCCTGACGCTCTTTGACCCTGACATTAACCAGAACCTGTGGAAGTGGTATCATTACCTCGGCAAGTTCTGAGAGAGTTCTGTTGTTGCGTCGCATAACCGCCAGCAGTTGAAGTGCTGCAAGGACTCCATCCCCGGTAGTATTCTGATCAAGGAATATAAGGTGTCCGGACTGTTCTCCCCCCAGATTGTAGCCGCCTCTTCTCATCTCTTCTACGACATAGCGATCACCTACTCCTGTCTTGATGATCTTTCCTCCAACCTTCCGAAGGGCTATATCAAGACCCATATTGCTCATTACCGTGGCAACAAGGGTCTTTTTCTTCAACTGTTTGTGTGCAATCATATCTGTTGCACAAATAGCCATTATCTGGTCGCCGTTGACCTCATTTCCAAATTCATCGCAGACAATAACCCTGTCAGCATCTCCGTCAAGGGCAATTCCTATATCAGCCTGATGGGTCTTGACAGCCTCACTGATTACCTCCGGGTGCAATGAGCCACAACCGGCATTTATGTTGGTGCCGTTTGGTTTGACTCCAAGCGCTATAACCTCTGCGCCAAGTTCCTCAAAAACTGCCGGAGCTACTTTGTAGGCTGCTCCGTTTCCGCAGTCCAGAACGATCCTCATTCCTGTAAGATCCATATTTGAAGGAAAGGTATTCTTAAGGAATACAATATAACGACCTGCCGCATCATCAATTCTGAATGCCTTTCCAACTTCGGTAGCGGTTGGTCGCAGGGCATCAATCTTTCTGGAATCGAGCAGTTTCTCTATCTTCATTTCAATTTCATCAGGCAGTTTAAAACCGTTAGCCGAAAAGAATTTGATTCCGTTGTCCTGAAACGGGTTGTGTGAGGCTGAGATAACCACTCCCGCGTCAGCGCGCATGGATGTGGTGATATTTGCAATTCCGGGAGTGGGAAGAGGTCCAACCAACAATACATCAACCCCCATTGAGCAAATTCCGGCTACAAGCGCACTTTCAAGCATGTATCCCGAGAGTCGCGTATCCTTGCCGATTACAATACGGTGACGTCTGCGGCTGCTGCTTTTGAATATGTATGCTGCTGCACGTCCAAGTTGCATGGCGGTTTCTGTTGTCATTGGATGAACGTTTGCAACACCCCTTACACCGTCTGTTCCAAACAGTTGTTTCATTGATTATCGCTCCTTCAGTTGCGCTGGGTATGATGTTCCATTGATTTTTTAAGTAATTTCTTCAGATCTGCGGAATCTATATCATATGTAATCTTACTGTCATGGACTGCCGAAATCTTGCCTGTTTCCTCGGAAACCACAAGCACAAGGGCGTCTGAGAGTTCAGAAAGTCCGAGGGCTGCACGGTGTCTTGTACCGAAGCTTTTTGAAATATCGGGATTCTGGGAAAGAGGTAGCAGGCAGCCGGCCTTTGTAATCTTGCTGTCATGCAGGATCACGGCGCCATCATGTATAGGAGAGTATGGTATGAATATTGAGTTTAAAAGTTCGCTTGTGACTTTTGCATCAATATCGGTGCCTATCTGAATCAGATGTTCGATCGGTTGATTTCTTACAACCACAATGAGAGCGCCGATACGGCGACTGGCCATATCAGAAAGAGCCTGCAATACTTCATCAACAGCTCCGTCATCAGGTAACCGGCTGCTTTTGGTATGATGTTTTCCCATCATCAACAGGGCTTTACGAAGGTCATTCTGGAATATTAATGCCAGTATAACAGGCATTGAAAACAGAATCGTATCAATAACACGGATAAGTGGAGTAAATCCGATTAGACGTGAAATGAGGGAAAAAGCAACGAAGATTAACATTATGCCGAGAATGCGATGAGCCACGTCCCGTCTAAGAAACAGCGCAACGCAATAGATCGTCATTGTGAGAATGACGCTGTCACTGATGCCTGTCAGTTCAATCGGGCTGCACATGGTATTTCTCTATGAATCAGGATGGAGGATTGATGATGGCATCTGCCATCAGGGCGACATCTTTCATGGCTTTAACATCATGAACACGTAATATCTTTGCGCCGGAGGCAACAGCCAGGGCTACAGTAGCTGCAGTTCCGAAAAGCCTGTCAGCAGTATCTTTTTTTTGTAAGGTCTTTCCTATAAAGGACTTGCGGGAAGTTCCAACAAGCAGCGGATAACCGAGACTCTCAAACTCCTGAAGACGACGAAGTATCTCAAGATTCCCATCAAGCTCCTTGGCAAAGCCAATGCCAGGATCCAGTGCAATTCTGTTTGCCGGAACACCTGCTGAAAGAGCCTTTAACGAGGCTATATGCAGATAACTGGATATTTCACCCATTAAATCAGGATAATTTGTATTTTGCTGCATATCCTGAGGTTTGCCTCTGGTATGCATCAGTACCAGACCGGCCTGATGTTTTGCTGCTGTTTCAGGCATATCGGCATCAAAGTTGAGACCGCTTATATCATTTATTATCTCTGCTCCTGCATTTAGCGCCGCATCTGCTACCTGAGATTTCCAGGTATCCACAGACAAGGGGATTGATAGTCTGTTTGCCAAGGCATCAATAACAGGTAATATCCTTGAAATCTCTACATCGCTTTGCACTGTGCAGGCGCCAGGTCTTGTGCTCTCTCCGCCAAGATCGATTATATCCGCTCCTTCATCAGCCATCTTCAAGGCATGTTCAACTGCCTTTGAAACATCGTAGAAACAGCCACCGTCCGAAAAGGAATCGGGAGTGACATTCAGGATTCCCATTATAAGCGGTTTTTTGAGAGAGATTATACGTCTTGATGTATGCCAGTTTTCAGCTGGCTTCTCAATATTGATTAGTATCTGTTCTATCTTTATTGCAAGTGAGGCAAGGCCAAAAGGTTGCCCTTGAAGTTTTTTTGATAGAGCTGACAACTGCTTTCTGGTGCCAATGAGCATTACATCAGTTTTTTTGATCAGACAGGCAACTGTTCCGCGAGCAACTGCGGCATCACCGCCTAGCGAGAGCATTTCCTGTTTCAGAATGTTGGCTGCCGCTGATCTGACATCTGGAATCAAGAGGGTAATCTGAGCCAGCTTGGGAAGCATTCTGGCTATACCTTCAGGATCAACCCCTATCCGTTTAAATTCCTTAACTGCCTCAGAAGAGGAAGGCAGGCATAATGAACGTATTACAAGCTCATCTGCCTGCCCTGTTTTCACGCCTGAACATCCAGTGCTTTTGCCTGCTCTTCGGTTAACCTGTTCTCTTCTTTTGGTTTTTCAGGTTCTTTTTCAGGGAGGTCAGGTTCCTTGCCATTAATAATATCTTCAACTTCTGCTCCTGTAAGATTTTCTTTCTCAATCAGGAATCTTGAAAGATTATGGAGAATATCTTCATTGTCACGAAGAATAGTAATGGCTCTCAGGTAACACTCGTCCACTATCCGCTTGATCTCTTCGTCAATCTTTATGGCTGTGTCTTCACTGAAGTTCTTGTGCATAGCCATATCGCGTCCAAGGAAGATGGATTCATCCTTCTTACCTAGTGAAACAGGCCCCATAAGGTCACTCATGCCCCACTCACATACCATCTTCCTTGCCATTTCAGTGGCTCTTTCGATGTCATTTCCTGCGCCGGTGGTAAATGTCTTGAAAATCAGATCCTCAGCAGCCCGGCCACCCATTAGCACGGCAATTCTGCCCAGAAGAGATTCCCGGCTGTAGCTATGCTTGTCTTCTATCGGTAATTGCATGGTAACGCCAAGCGCACGACCACGAGGGATGATTGACACCTTATGGACAGGATCACTTCCTGGAACCTTTTTGGCAACCAGGGTATGACCTGCCTCATGGTATGCGGTGCTTTTCTTCTCTTCATCCGAGATAACCATGCTTCGTCTCTCGGCACCCATCAAGACCTTGTCTTTGGCTGCGTCAAAATCCTGCGGATCAACAGAGGTCTTGTCCTTGCGTGCTGCAAGCAGTGCAGCCTCATTAACAAGGTTTGCAAGATCAGCCCCTGAAAAGCCTGGAGTTCCACGGGCTATAACTTCCAGATTAACCTCAGGTGTAAGAGGGACTTTCTTGGCATGTACGGTTAGTATCTGCTCGCGGCCTTTTACATCTGGGCGAGGCACAACCACTTGCCGGTCAAAACGACCAGGACGGAGCAGAGCCGGATCAAGAACGTCCGGACGGTTGGTCGCCGCGATAAGTATTACACCTTCGTTTGATTCAAACCCGTCCATCTCTACCAGTAACTGGTTAAGTGTCTGTTCCCGTTCATCATGTCCACCACCCAGACCGGCGCCACGATGGCGGCCTACAGCATCAATTTCATCAATAAATATGATACATGGGGCATTTTTCTTGCCTTGCAGAAACAGGTCTCTGACACGACTGGCTCCAACACCTACAAACATCTCGACAAAGTCTGATCCTGATATGGAGAAAAACGGCACACCAGCTTCACCGGCTACAGCACGAGCCAGAAGGGTCTTACCGGTACCAGGAGGGCCAACAAGCAGAACCCCTTTAGGTATCTTGCCTCCCAAAGCGGTAAATTTTTTAGGCTCTTTTAAAAAGGCAATAATTTCCTCAAGTTCTTCCTTTGCCTCTTCAATGCCTGCAACATCGTTAAAGGTTTTTTTATCCTGGGCTTCGGTAAGAAGTTTGGCCCGGCTCTTTCCGAAAGACATCGCCTTGCCGCCACCCATCTGCATCTGGCGCATAAAGAACAGCCAGATTCCTACCAGAAGAAGCAGTGGAAACCATGAAATAAAAATAGAAAACCATGAAAAATGTTCTTCTTCCGGTTTGGCCTGGATAGTTATCTTCTTTTCAAGCAGTTTCTCGGTAAGATCTGCATCAAAGGTAGGTTTGTAGCTGCGAAAAGCTTTCTCCTTGCCATCTTTGTCAAGGTATTTTCCAGTTATATCATTGCCTTGAAGAAGAACCGATTTAATCCGGTTTTCTTCGATTTGGAGCATTAATTCACTGAAACTAAGCTTGTCTTCTACAGCATGGGGTTTTTGGAACATGTTGAACAGCATGATCATCATAAGGCTGATGACCAGCCACAGGGCGAGATTTTTGTAGAACTGATTCAAGATTTAATCCTCCGATAGGGGAACAGCATTTAAAATTCAGTTGCAAATCCAAATTGAGAAAAATTAACATACTTTTTACTGCTACCACAAGGCTTTTAAGAATCAGAAATTCAAGGAGTCAAGGTAAATGCTGGAATAGCGGCTATCTCATTAAGGAAAACCGGTTATTTATTCAAATGAGTTATATCTGTTGATTTCCAGAATAGGGTCGTTTGTGTAGCCTGCTGGCTTTACCCTCCAGGCCTCTATTAGACGAGCCCAGTAATTAACCTTGGCTGACATGGTAGATATTGCAACTATCTCCTTTTCCGAAAAAAGGCGCCGGAGGTCAGTTATCAGGCTACCATCAAAACTGACTGGTGTTCGGGATATAGCGATGGCGTATCTTAGGGCGACTTTTTCACGTTCTGAAAAGGTTTTAACTTTATCCAGAGCCTTTTTACCCTGAATAGCAGAAATTTCCTCTTCAGTAATATTGTAATCCTTGTACTTATAAGAGTTTACATCCATTGCAAAGGCAGAACCAACGTAACATGAAACCTGCATTCTCAAAAGGTATATAAGACGTGCAGGAAGTATTTTCGCAGCTCCCTTTTCTATGAACATCTCCAGAAAACCGGAACCTATACCTATATCAGTTGACCATGTTAAAATTCTTCCTGGAAGAAGTTCCTTTTCAAACTCTTTTTCTGCTCTCCAGAGCAGGAAGCGTGAGAGCAGGGGAATATTTGGAGGAGGATTTATAAGGCTCTTCATGTTTTTATCTATATCTGCACTCCATATTTTTTCTCCATTAGGAAGGGGTGAACTGTCACAGGCCGGGACAATCGTTTTGTCGGCAGTTTTGCAGCTGGTTATCATGAACATGGCTAGATATAGCAGAATATTTTTTTTCATTACTTCTCCTGAAAGTCTGTCCGATTTTCGGTGCTTTTCAAAAAAGGTTTCAGAGACAGGCCTTTACTGTAATCGATGGGATATTTGATTCATTATCTCCTGCCCTCCCATGTTGTTTTGAGATGTTTAAGTACCCAAACTGACCGGGAAGAGGACAAGTTTTTCTGTTCCGTAAAGAGAGATCTTTATGATTCCGGCGCTCTTATCTCCAATCAGGGCATGGCGGCTGCGGCAGATTCCGGCAAGCCAAAGTGGATGATTTTCGCAGCAGACAAGAGGTAGGGCGTGCCGCAGGTAGCGTGGGATCTTCCGGTCGGTCAGGATATCCTGAATAGAACGGCTGCCGTTCATGCCGAGCAGCTCAAACCGCTCACCCTTGCAAAATGGTCTGACCTCCCAGGGGAAAGGAGCCTTCTCAGAGTCAATATAAGCTGTGCTGTTCGTTTCGCTATTCAAGCGCTGGGGGGCTGAGACCTCTTCAATCAGCAGAGACAAGCCGTTGCCAAGTTCATATCTGCCAGGGTATATCACGGTGCAGTTCTGTGGTTCCGGTGGATTCAGGCAATTTATGTCTGAAAAAAGGAGATGCTCTGAAGTTAGAGTTGAAACCAGATTTCGAGGAAGATTCAGGCTTGTTCCGGTTTTACCTTCCAGCAGATTATGATCTGTCAGGATGAAATGGAGTTGCTCAAAATGCTTCAGATCTCCGTTGATTTCAGCAACAGCATATCTGTAAAGCCTTAATCTCATGGCTTTCGGAAGCTTTATAAGCTCTTTGCGAAGCAGCCCAACCCAGCCTTCACCAGTTTTAGCGGTATTTATGAATTTTTCTTTTGTGCAGTATTCAAGAAGAGCCTCATCTTCGCCAAGCAGTTGAGCCGTTTTTGCAAGCCTCTGCTCGATTCCTGAGTTATATCCATTCATCAGCGGCAACAGTTCATGCCTTATACGGTTACGCAAAAAAGCTTGGTCATAGTTGCTGGAATCTTCGCGGAAGGTTATCCCTCTTTCATTAAGGTAATCCAGAATTTCCTTGCGTGAAGTTTGAAGCAGCGGCCTTATTATCCTGTTTCTGCCTTTTGTTGACATTGCTGCAAGACCGCTGGTTCCGGCTCCTCGTAAAACCCTCAGAAGAAAGGTTTCAGCCTGATCGTCCGAATGGTGTGCAACAGCAATAGCTTCAGCGCTATATTTTTGTCGCACCTGTTCAAAAAAATCGTAACGTGCCTCCCGTCCCGCCTCTTCCAATGACCTGCCTGTTTCAATAGCAAGTTGTTTAATATTGATGCTGGCCAGTTCAAAGGGGAGGGCATGTAGTTCTGAAAGTTTCCTGACAAAGACCTCATCTTCGTCACTTTCAGTGCCTCTCAGATTATGATTCAGATGAGCCACAACTATCTGAGGTTGAAACTCTGGAATTGCTATCAGCAGTTCAAGTAAAGCTACTGAATCTGCTCCTCCTGATACTCCGACTATCAAACGTTCAGAAGGCTTGAAGAGATTATTATCCTTGATTGCAAGAATTACCCGGCTAATCAGGGGGGAGACGTTTGGTTTTTTCATATAGTTTTTGAGTTCAGAGCCATCTTCGATGTTTAAAGTAAAGAATCATCCCCAGAGTTATAATAAGCATCAGCGCCAAAACCGCAAAATAACCGTAGTGCCACTCAAGTTCCGGCATATATTTAAAGTTCATTCCGTAAAGTCCTACAACAAAGGTTAGAGGTATGAATATTGTGCCTATGATTGTGAGGAATTTCATTATCTCGTTGGTGCGGTTACTAAGACTTGAAAGGTATAGATCCAGCATCCCTGAGAGCAGATCCCGAAAGGTTTCAATCGTATCAATAGCCTGTACGGAATGATCGTGTACATCGCGCATAAATAGGCGCGTTGAATCGGTTATAAGCTCTGTGTCATCCCTTTCGAGAAATGAGAGTACCTCTCTTAAAGGCCATATTGATTTTCGAAGGTAAATAACCTCCTTTTTCAGGTCGTTAAGCTGTACCTGCGTCCTGGGGTGGGGATGAAGTGCTATATCATCCTCAATGTTTATCAGGCGTTCACCAAAAAGTTCCAGCACTGTAAAATATCGGTCAACAACTGCATCGAGCAATGTATAGGCCAGATAATCGGCACCCATGCTTCTGATCTTCCCTTTGCCTGTACGAATTCTCTCTCTTACCGGTTCAAAGGCGTCACCACGTATTCCCTCCTGGAATGTCAGCACAAAACCTTTGCCAAGAACCAGACTTAACTGTTCAGACGCAAAGTCGCCATCTGCAAGAGGTAGCAGCATTTTTACAACAATAAACAGATAATCATCGTAATCTTCTACCTTTGGCCGCTGCACTGTACTTACGATATCTTCCAGCACCAGAGGATGCAGATTAAAAAACTCGCCAATGCTGCTTATCGTATCAACCTGATGTACCCCTTCAATATCCAGCCAGATAATGTTCTTTTCCGGTAATGAATGCAGAGAAGAATCAAGCGATTTGGAGCGGCGCTCATTCATGCCATGCTCGTTATACTCAAATACAGATATGCTGCTGGAATCAACAGGAGCTTCTCCGATATGGATAAGGCTCCCTGGCGGCATTCCTTCTTTGGCAGAGCGGGTTTTGAACAGCTTGCGGGATTTTTTCATCTGTCAGATTCCAAGTATGTCTGCCATACGAACCAGTTCTTCATTCAGTTTTTTCTGACCTCCATTTATAACCATCTCAAGAAGAGTTGTTGTAAGCGCATTTGCAGACAGTCCTACCATTACCCCTTTTGAACCTGAGAGCAGCAACTCTACAGATTTTTTCCCGAAGCGGCTTCCAAGCAGACGATCAAAGACAGATGGAGCTCCACCTCTCTGGTAATGACCCAGTACGGTAACACGAGTCTCAAAACCAACCGCATCCTTGATCCCATCCGCAATAGATTGAGCATGTCCGGCGCCTTCAGCCATAATTATTAGCGCATTTGTACGCCCCTCTTCATACCGTCTACGTAGCTGGTGGCACATATCAGTCAGATCCAGCTCAACTTCCGGTACGATGGCAAACTCTGCGCCTGTAGCGATTGCTGAAATGGTTGCCAGATAACCGGAGTTGCGCCCCATTACCTCTACAATAAAAGCCCGGTCGTGTGAGGAAGCGGTATCCTTGATGCAGTCAACGGCATAGATTATATTGTTAAGAGCGGTGTCAACTCCAAGTGCCATATCTGTATAGGCAATATCATTATCTATACTTGCAGGGATTCCTATTACCGGAAATCCCATCTTGTCAAGAGCCAGGGCGCCAGAGAGCGAGCCATCACCACCTACAACTATCAAACCCTCAACGCCTTCCTTCATCAGGTTTTCCAGCGCTTTTTTACGTCCTTCTTCTGTACGGAACTCCTTGGAACGGGCTGATTGAAGAAAAGTGCCGCCCCGTTGCAGGGTGCCTGATACTGCCAGGCTATCCAATACCAAATATTCATTTTTTAACAGTCCGGCATACCCCTTGCGGTAACCGATCATCTCAACCTCATTGGCTATGGCTGTACGAGCCGCAGATCTTATTACGGCATTCATTCCGGAACAATCTCCGCCACTGGTAAGAATTGCAAGTCGTTTCATTGGGTTCTCCTTAACAGCCCTTTGAAAAACGGTTGAATTTTGTCCCTATTTCCCTCGCTTTACAT